>NZ_BCWH01000002.1:1227755-1273152 GCF_001653035.1 Rhodococcus sp. YH3-3
GACGGTTGGGTACACGTGCCCCGCGTGGGCGGAGATCGACCAACGTGCCCGAGGAGTCCTCACCTGCCGGCGCGAATCCGGCGGCTCGCAGCTCGGTCAGGACTTCGCGGAGAGGGGCCTGCGAAATCGCGACGGTGGGAGCCAAGGCGCGCAGTGCCAACGGCTCGGCCACTGCGGATGCGAGGACCTCCGCCAGCAGTGACGCGTCCTCACATCGAATGAACGACGCCGCCACTCCGGCACGCAGTCGTCCGTGTCGACGGGCGACATCGTCGATCAGATACGAAAGTGATTGGGGGACAAGAGTCTTCGATTTCGAAGCGAACATCGCATGCAGTTCGGTGGCCGTCAGACCGGCGTCGAGCGCACGACGCACGCTGTCCTCGCTGATGCGGTACATGGACGCCGATCCGGCCGACTCGATGTCTGCGACCAGGCTCACCTGCTCGAGCAGGTCCGGTACCAGCGGGCCGGGCGCAACCAGAGTCAGATCCGCCTGGACCAGGATGTAGTCGATGGGCTCGGGTAGCGCGGACTGCATTTCGGCTTCGGCGTCCCCGCCGTGCAGCAAGGCTCGTCCAGGTGACGACAACGCGCCGCGGGCCACCAGCCCGAGAGCAGCGGCCTCGTCCAGAGTCCGCTCGATCGCGAACGTCCGCAGGCGCCCGCTCCATCGCGGGCGTCGCCACGCCAGCAGCCGACTTACCTCGACGGCCGACGCGGTCTGGCCGCTGTCGAGTTCGGAGAGCAGCCCCAGAATGGCCTGACGATCTCGCGGAGCCGCCGGAGCGCGGCCCTCCTCGGACAACGCCGCGATCGGCTTGTCGGTGGAATCGCGCAGCCCGATCATCCACGGAACTCGAGGTACGTCGACCCAGGCGGACGCCAGGACCTCCCACCGTCGCGCTGTGGACGCGTTCAGCCAGCCGTCGACCGCGAGCGTGGGCGTCCAGTATTCGTCCGCGTTGTCCGAGACCGGCGCCGGATCTGGTGTTCCACTGGCGATGAGTCCGGCTGCCGAGAGCAACTCGACAAGTAGGCTCACGCGCGCTTCGTCGAGATCGGCCGTCTTGGCCACGCGTCGTAGTTCTCGAACACCGAGCCCACCGGCTCGCAGTGCGGGGGCCGGCGCTGCGCCCAGAACAGCGATCACGTTCTCGCATTGGCGTACCAACTCGAGCGCCTCGCCGGCTGCTGCGGCGTTCACGTCCGCCGGCTTGAGTTTGTCGCCCCCGATGACAGGTGCGGTCAGCGTCGTCGGATCGAAAACCGGCTCGCCGCGGATGACCTGACGAACCGTCGCCGGAAGCTCGACGGTCTGCTCGTCGAGCCACCGCAGCAGGCCGGCCGCCAGCAGTCGTTGAACCGGGCGCTCAGGCGGCGTTCCGGGGGCAGCGTCGCGGGTGCGACCGATCGGGCTGGAGTTGGCGAGTGTCTCGAGGAGATCCCGCTCGCGGGTGTCCAGAGCGTTGAGCGCAGCCGAGATCTCGGTCTCGGTCATCGCCTCGGCAGGTTCGAGGGCGCGCCCCACACGCCACGGAATCATCCCGATGACTGCCGGGACGACGCTGATGGGATCGACACCCCAGATGAGGGCGGACGCGCGCATCTTCGACAGAGACTTGTCGACGGCCTTCTTGGTGACCTTGCCCTTGCCGGTCAGCGCTCGTTCGGCGATCGCACTGTTGAGCTCCGCCCGCGTCATCGGAGTTTCCTCGGCGCCGCCCAGCGCCAACAATTCGAGAAGACCGAAATCGAGGGTGTCGAGTTCGTCTGCGGCTCGGCTGACCGACGCGCGTTGCTGTGCCCGACCGCTGAGAACCACCATCGTGCTCGGCGGCGGTACGGCCAGATCGGGGCGCAGACGCAGCAACTCCGTCAACTCGGCGTCACTGCGCGCCGAGAGCCAATCGGTCAGACTTTCGGCTGCGGAACTGCCCGCCGGGGTGCCACGTGTTTCGGTCATCAGGTATCAGATTAGAGACCTGGTCTGTACGGCGTAACGGCGTCCTGTCAAAATGACTTCGTGGCCAACAATTCGAAGCAACACTATGTAGATCCAGGATGGCCGGAAACTGCAGACGGAGATCACGCAGTGACCGAATTGTCATCGACCCGCGCAGGTGGACTTTCACCCTTCGGCGAGGACACCACCTTTCCGGTTCCGGTGGAGTCACTTCCTTACGTACACCCGCACACCGTCATCAACCGATAACAACTCGACACGAAGAAGGCCCGCACCGAATCGGTGCGGGCCTTCTTGATGTTCGAGCGTCCGAGCGGACAGTCTTGCCGGTGTTACTTGAGGAACGACTTCGCGGTGTCGGCGACTGCGAGGATCTGCGGGTCGACCGGGATGCCGTTGGCCTCGGCGAATGCGATTGCCTGATCGATGGCGTCGGCGACCGGGTGTGCAACGGTCTGTGCGACCTGCTGCGCCGGAGCCGGAGCTGCCTGAGGAGCCGTCGTGGCCGGAGCGGAACGCTCGGTGGCGCCGCTGCTCAGCCCGAGGCTGGAGGAGCAGGACGGCCATGCGCCCCAACCCTGGTTTGCGAGAACACGCTCGGCAACAACGATCTGCTGCTCGCGAGTGGCCTGGTTTGCGGTGGCTGCGTACTGTCCGCCGCCGTGTGCGTTCCACGTGCTGGGGGAGAACTGCAGTCCGCCCTGGTAACCGTTGCCTGTGTTGATGGCCCAGTTTCCGCCGGCCTCACACTGGGCGAGACGATCCCAGTCGGAGTCGGGGGCAGCGTTTGCGGTTCCGGTGGCTGCAATTCCTGCTACGCCCATGATGGCGCCGGTGACGGCGACCTTGGCGACAGTGCGGCCGGTGGTGGTGGGCTTGCGATGGCGTCCGCTCATGATGGTCGAAATCCTCTCCACACGCGCCTGCGAGGTCAGCTGTCGGGTTCGGGCTGAGAGGTCGCCCGGCCTCGCCTTTCCTGGCTGGAAAGGGTCTGGCTTCACCCCAAGATTCGGTCTTGCGATCGAACCGGTGTCCACTGGAGAACTTTTCTGTTCTCACAGAGGACTTTGGGTCCCCCGTCCTCGTCCCTGGAATGCTCTGTCGGAAGTCCGGTACCCGCGGGACAAGGCTTGGCGCGGCGGGCCGGAGGTGGCCGAGTTTCCCGGCCGAAAACGACGGTAACGGCTCGAGTCGCTCGTGTCACCATTTGATAACGCGGCGTGGCGAAAGCCGTACAACGCGTCACACAAAGCGCAGGAGACTCTTCCCAGGTAGGTGGGGGTGCCCCAGTGAATGTCCGGTTGTGTCCGTTCCGTTATCCATCCGTAATGTGAGCAAGGTCACACGTTATGCGGAAATACAATTTCGGGCGATTGAGAGGTGTGTCGATCCGGGCCCAAGGTGTGGCCCGTGTCTCAACATCGAGATCGAAACTTAGGTTAGGTTTGCCTGACTTGCCTCGATTGGGCAGGTTTCGCAGAGTCTTCCAAAGAAGTAGGGCACCCCTCATGAAACTGCAATACCGTCGGCGTGCGGTCACCGCATCACTCGCCGTCGCCGCTGCTGCTGTCGGCCTGGCCGTCACTGCTCCCGCTGCACACGCCTCACCCGAGGATCCGACACACGGTGTTGTCGGAAGCTATTCCGCTACCCAGCCCGGCGACATCGTCGTCGACTCGGCAACCCACCGCGGATACATCACGCAGTACGGCGGACCGACCAGCTCGTTGTCCGTCGTCGACACGAACACCGGCAAGTCCGTCGGCACCATCGACGGCGTCGTCGGTTACCCGTCGGCACTTGCCGTCGACTCAGGCCTCGGACGCGCATACGTGTCCTCCTCCTACGGCGGCGCGATCTCGATTGTCGACACGAAGACCGGGAAGGTCGAAAAGACGGTCACGCTGAGCGAGAAGAACCCCGACGGCTCGCGTCCGCAGATCAACGATGTCGTCGTCGATCCCACAACACACCGCGCGTACTTCTCGGACTACAAGTCCGGCAACATCCGAGTCGTCGACCCCAACGCCGCCGACGCCGTGTCGAGCATTCTGGTCCACAAGTCGGCAACGCCGACCAAGCTCGCCTTCGACAGTGTCCGCGGCTTCCTCTACATCGCGGACACCAACTTCTTCGACGAGAATTACGGCCGCACGCTGTGGCAGGCGGACGTACGCAAGGGCGGAGCACTCAAGTCGATCGTGCGTGCCGACAACCTCTACCCGGTCGACGTCGATGTCGACACGAACACCGGCAACATCTACATGACCGACACCCGGGCAACCAACCTGTGGGCAATCACCCCGGCCGGCGCGGTTCTGTCGAAGACCACGCTGTCTCCGACTGCGATTCCCAACGGCGTGGTCGTCGACGCTGCGGCAGGCATTGCATATGTCGCGGACGTCATGAACGGACACCTGTGGTCGGTCGATCTGACGACCCGCGCCACCACCGCTCTGACCGATACCAAGGTTCCGGCACTGGAGAAGGTCAAAAACCTCGCGCTCGACACCTCGACCGGCGCCATCGCGTCGACGACCAACGGGGGCAAGGTGACAGTCGTTGCTGCGTACCCGCTACCCGCCACCGTCGAATTGCCTGCCGCTCAGGTAGGTAAGGCGTATTCGCAGAAGCTCACTGCCGCCGATGCGCGCGCAACGTTTGCACTCACCAGTGGCACTCTGCCCGGCGGACTGTCCCTCGCACAGGACGGCACCATCTCGGGTACCCCCACCGCTGTCGGCAGCGTCACCGTCGAGATCACTGCGAAGAGCGTGCTTTCGCGTGCTTCGAGCGTGACCATCGTGGTCTCCGAGGGGCCGGTCGGCCCCGTCGATCCGGGCAACCCGGGAACGGGAACCGGTTCGCTCGGTAACCTCCCCGGACTCGGTAGCCTCGGCCGCTGATACGACCTGATACCAGAGAACCCGACCACAGCAACTGCTGTGGTCGGGTTCTTCGGTCCGCGGGCCCGCTATGCGTAATCGACGCGGTCCACGACTATGCGTAATTCACCCGGTCCACGTCGACGATCTCCTTGCCGAGCGGCATCAGCGAGATCGGAATCATCTTCAGGTTCGCGACCGCGAGCGGAATTCCGATGATCGTGATCGCCATCGCGACGGCGGTGACGATGTGTCCGATCGCCAACCAGATACCGGCGATGATCACCCAGATGACATTGCCGATCATCGAACCGACACCAGCGGTCGGCTTGTCGACGACGGTCTTACCGAACGGCCACAGTGCGTAGATGCCGATGCGGAATGCCGCGATTCCGAAGGGAATCGTGATGATGAGGATGCAGCAGATGATGCCTGCGGCGAAGTAACCCAACGCCAGCCAGAAGCCGCCGAAGACCAGCCAGATCACGTTCAGGAGGATTCTCATGGTCAGTGACCTTTCGGTTGGAGGCGGGAGTGATCAGCGCACGCGTCGACCGGATCTGAGCGTGTAGACGATGGCCAGGAGGAAGCCGATCGGGCACGCGAGTGCTACCAGGTACAACGCCAGGCCGGGTGGGGTGTCGCTGAAGATATGGACTGCGAAGATGGCCACGATCGCCAGGAATCCGACGATGAACAGTGCCATCGCCGTACGGAACAGACCGTTTCCGGTGCCGGAAGTGCGCGGGTTCGGTTGAGGGTCCACACCTACGAGGATAGTGCCTGTAAACCTGGGTGCCGACCCGGGTTCGTCACAGGTAGACTGTTAACAGACTGCGCGCCCCGCTGAAGCAAGTGTGGGGCGCGTTCTTTTGCATTCTTCCACCGGAAGCGATGCGAGCAAGGCCATGAGGCTCTTCCGAGAGCCTCCCGAGCACATTGGGGCAGACGCCCCAGTCGAGTGATGAGCAGGTGAACGCGGTGCCGACCGGCAAGGTGAAGTGGTACGACGTCGAAAAGGGTTTCGGCTTTCTGTCGCAGGAAGAGGGCGAGGACGTCTACGTCCGTGCTTCCGCTCTCCCCGAGGGCGTCGAAGGCTTGAAGGCCGGCCAGCGCGTCGAGTTCGGAATGGCTGCGGGCCGCCGCGGTCCGCAGGCACTGAGCCTGAAGGTACTCGAGCCGGCGCCGTCGTTGCGCGGCGCGACGGCGACGCGTCGTGAGCCCGTCGAGCGTAAGCACACCCCTGATCAGTTGCACGGCATGGTCGAGGACATGATCACGTTGCTCGAGGCGAAGGTCCAGCCGGATCTGCGCAACGGCAAGTACCCGGACCGCAAGACCGCTCAGCGGATCTCCGAGGTCGTCCGGGCCGTCGCTCGCGAGCTCGACACCTGATCGCTCGATACGAGCTGCCGTACACGGCTTCGAAACAAAATGCCCTGCACACCAATCGGTGTGCAGGGCATTTTCGACGTTCCGGGGATCAAGCGGTCTTGATCGACCAGATCAGCAGTCCCTGTTCGCTTCCCTCACCGACGGCGAGGTGGATTTCGACGCCGACCAGTTGCTTGACGGGATCGCTCGAAGACTCGACCGTCACTGCCAGGGCCTCGCCGGGCTCGAAGACTCGGGGCTCACCGGTCTGGTTGCCGTCGGCATCCTCGTAGACGGCGAGCAGTGCCCACTGCGCATCCGAGACGTCCGTCGACAACGACAGCTGCAGCGGGTAGCCCGCTGGAACGTCGAGTGCGTAGATGTCGCCCACCTGGGCGCACTGGGACAGGTCGATGGTGCAGAAACCGGCAGGGTTCGTTTCGATCGTCTTGCCGTGTGCGTATGCAGTGATGACCGGCAGCTTGTCGGGGTCGTCGTTGATGTTCTTGATGATCACGAAAAGAACGGAGACGTAAGCAACCAGTGCCACCACCATCAGGACACTGATCGCTGCCACGATCTTCTTTGTTCTCGAGCGCATCATCACTGCGGAGTACTTCCTTGTCCTCGGTTGGATTTACCGGTGTAAATCACTTCGGTCACTTCTTGTTCGGCCAGATCGGGTCGCTTCCCGCCGA
Organism: Rhodococcus sp. YH3-3; assembly: GCF_001653035.1. Taxonomy (NCBI): domain Bacteria; kingdom Bacillati; phylum Actinomycetota; class Actinomycetes; order Mycobacteriales; family Nocardiaceae; genus Rhodococcus; species Rhodococcus sp. YH3-3. The sequence goes on from NZ_BCWH01000002.1 coordinate 1,234,679, forward strand.
GGCCGGGCAGGAGGCTGCTTCCTCGGTAGCTCAGGAAGGTCTGCAGAAGCCCGATCGTCAGGAACACCGATACAACAGTGAACCCGATCCAGTATTCGGTCGGAAGCAGAACCCCCAATGCGCCGCCGAGTACCCAGCTCAGCTGCAGAACCGTCTCGGATCTACCGAATCCGGACGCGATCGATTCCTCGGGCAGGTCGTGCTGGAGTGACGCGTCGAGTGAGACCTTGGCGAGCGCGCTGGCGGCCGATGCGATGAGCGTGGCAAGCGCGGCCGTCATGAGGTTGTCCGTCAGAGCTGCGATCACCGCGATGATCCACACCGACGCAGTACACCGGAGCACGATCAAGGCAGGCCGGCCGAGCTTGAGGCGCGCACCCGTGGCATTTCCGGCGAAGTTACCCAGACCGGCTGCTGCGCCGACCAGGCCGAGCATCATGGCCTGCTGGAGCGGCTCGTGATCGGTGCGTGATTTGGCGACGAACGCGATGTAGAGCGTCAGGAAGCCGGTGAGCACGCGAATGGTGCCGTTGCCCCAGAGTCCGATGATCACGGCGCGTCCGAGAGGCTGACGGACCTTGGCAGGTTTGGCGTCCGGCTGCGGTGGGGCGCTGCCGGCGTGATGCGCTTCGTCCGGGTGGTAGGTGATGGTCGCGGGAACCTCACCCTCGGTGACCTCGACCCACGACGGGATTCGCATGCTCAGATATGCGCCGAACACGGTGACGGCGACCGCGAACCACAAGGCGCCGGTGGAACCGAAAGCGAGCGCGAGCGCACCTGCGACAGCTCCGGCCCCGATCGTTCCACCGATCAGCCCGAAGACCGTCAGACGCGAATTCACGCGCACCAGGTCTATTTCCGGTGGTAGGACGCGTGGTGTCACTGCGCTCTTGAGCACCGAGAACGATTTACTGAGCACCATCATGCCGAGCGCGGCCGGATAGAGGATCCAACTGTCGAAGTTGAAGACCAGGATCACCGCGAGGAGCGTCCGGATTCCGAACGACGACGCGAGTGCGATGCGGCGTCCGCGCTGCAACCGGTCGAGCATGGGGCCGATGAGCGGTGCGATGACCGCGAACGGTGCGATCGTGATCAGGAGATAGAGCGCGACCTTGGTCTTGTCCTCGCCCGTCGCCGCCGAGAAGAACAGCGTGTTGGCCAGAGCGACGGAGATCGCCGCGTCGGTCGCGTTGTTCGTCATCACCGCGTAGGTGAGAGCGGTCAGACCGGACTTGTCCGCGCCGTCGGCCTTCGCCGCGCGCTGGAAGGTCGCGATGCCCTTGTTCGTCAGTTCGCGGCTGCGCATCGCTGCGACGCGAGTGACGGTGAGCTTGCGAGGCATCGGTGGAGCCTTGGGAGCGTCCGCCCCCGGCGTCTTCGAACCGGCCGCGGATTCGGAGTCTCCCCGCGATTCGGGAATCGGATGCAGCGGTGGCAAAGGCGTGCGACGGGCAGCGGGACGGGCCGAAGGTGGGTAATTGTCCGGGCGGGCCGCGGGTGGGTAATTGTCGTAACCGGGGTGCACCTGTTGCCCCTCCGGCTCGTCGTGGATTCGCCGAGTTTCGGGGTCGTAGGGTTCGCGCGGTCCGGTCACCACTCAATTCTGTCCTAGTGTCGGCGCGGCTACCACGCACACCCCTGCGAGTCCTGTGTCATGTCGGACTCAGTTAACAAAACGGACTTCGAACATCTGCGGCCAATACTTGCCGGTGAGCAGGAATCGATCGGTACCGGGAATCTGCGCGATGCCGTTGAGAACGTCGACGGTGCTGGTCGATCCGTCCGCGACGAGTTCTTCGCGTAGCGGCGAAGCGTCGTACACGTTCGTGACGCTGCCGTCCGATGGGTCGATTCGGACGACGGTGTCCGTGGTCCAGACATTGGCGTAGACGGAGCCGTCTTCGGCGCATTCCAATTCGTTCAGCTTGCCGACGGACTCCGAAGATCTGGTGACGTCGACGGTCGAGATCGGCGCAAAGGTTTCGGGATCGCGAAAGGTCAACGTGGCCGAACCGTCGCTCGAGACAATCCGATCCCCGAGCGAACAGATTCCCCATCCCTCGGTGTCGAGTGGGAACCGCCCCCGTTCGGTCAAGGTGTCCTTGTCACGGGCGATGGCAACGCCGTCTTTCCAGGTGAGTTGCCACAGTGTGTCTCCGGCGACCGTGATGCCCTCACCGAACAACGGCGGGTCGAGATCGGCACGCGCAACTTCCGGTCCCGAAGCGGGGGACTGCTCGTCGGAGATCTCGCTCGAGCGCACCCAGGACTGCCCGACGCGTCCGGTGCTTTCGTACAACCGGTTTCCGTCGATCTCGAGGCCCTGCGTGAACGCGTCGGGATCGTGCGCGGACACTCGAACGATCTCGACGGAGCCGGTTTCGGACGTGAGGTTGTCGGGAGCGCCGGGGGAATCGGAGCACCCCGCCAAGGCCGAGGCGATCACGGCGACCACTGCAAAAGTGCGCACGGAATTGGCGTGTGACCTACTCATCTGCCCAGCATGGCAGCCCAGTGCGTTGCGGACTTGCGGTGGTGCGGCAAACTGGAGGAGTGAGTGTTGCTACTTCTCCAGAGCGTGCAGTGCCGCGCCCAGTACTGGCCGATGCGGTCGAGCTTGCCCGAAAGGCAGTCGTCGACCTGCATGAAGGCGGTGTGGGGGCATACCTCGGCGTGACGTCGGAGGACGAATTTGCCGCCACCCATCGATTTGCAGCAGACATTCCGGGATACCGCGGTTGGCAGTGGGCGGTTGTCGTCGCTGCCGGACCGGAGGACACCCACGCCACGATCAGTGAGTTGGCGCTGTTGCCGGGTCCCGACGCGTTGGTTGCGCCGGAATGGCTGCCATGGGATCAGCGGATTCGTCCCGGCGATCTGTCCGTCGGTGACCTACTCGCCCCGCCGGCCGAGGATCCTCGCCTCGTTCCCGGCTACGTCGCCACCGGTGACCCGGAAGTCGACGAGGTAGCTCTCGAAATCGGGCTCGGCCGCAAACAGGTCATGAGCCGCGAGGGCCGACTCGATGCCGCGCAGCGTTGGTTCGACGGTGACTTCGGCCCGGAGTCGGAGATGGCGAAGGCCGCGCCGTCGACGTGTGGACTGTGTGGATTCTTCCTTCCACTCGCCGGTTCGCTGCACGCAGCGTTCGGTGTGTGCGGAAACGAACTCTCCGCAGACGGCCGTGTGGTCAGCGTGTCTTACGGTTGTGGCGCGCACTCGGACACCAGCTTGCCGCTCGGTGCGGGCTCGCCGCAGTTCGACGCATTCGACGACGGGGCCGTCGAGCTGATTGCGGTGCCCGCTCGCCCGTCGAGCGCTGTTGCAGTTGAGGATTCGGTATCCACCGAGTAGAAGATCCGTTCGGTACGGACGCACTCCGCGAGGCGACGCTGCGCGCGTGGTCGGAATCTCCGACGCGATTGCGTGAAGACGCGGCTGCGGAATCCGACCTCGCGAAGGCCGGGTACCGCGACCGTCTGCTCACCGAACTGGCGCAGAACGCTGCCGATGCAGCTGCACGCGAGGGCGTCGAGGGCTCTTTGTGGGTGGACGTGGACGGTCGGACGATGACGGTGGCGAACACGGGCCGTCCACTGGACGAATCCGGTGTACATGCGCTCACCGCGCTGCGCGCGTCGAACAAGGTCGACGCCGACGAAGGTGTGACGGGACGGTTCGGCGTCGGATTCTCGGCAGTTCTCTCGGTCAGTGACGAGGTGGAACTGCGCTCGTCGACGGGATCGATTCGATTCTCTGCCTCGCACACTCTGCGCGAGATCGAGTCTCGCGAACTCCCGGTGCCGGAAACCGGTGTCCCCGTACTTCGTTTGGTGTGGCCGTCTGGCGAATTGCCGAGCGATGGTGCTGATTCGGAAGTGGTGCTGACGCTTCGGCCGGACGTCGATGCCGCGGCGCTGCTTTCGCAGATGACACGTGAGGCAGTCGACCTGCTGCTCGAACTCCCGGCTCTCGGATCAATTCGTCTGGGTGAGAAGACTTTTCGGCGATCGGAACGGGTGCTGGATTCCGGCCTCGTCGAGATCGCGATCGGTGATCGCACGTGGTGGCAGTACACCGCGCCGAACGCGCGATGGTTGGTGCCGGTCCGCGACGGGGTCGTCGAGCCGGTCGCAGACGACGTCCTGCGGGCGCCGACGCGATCCGACGAGGAACTGTCGATCCCCGCGATCATCATTGCCGACATTGCAATGCAACCCGATCGGCGACGCCTCATGCCCGCTGCACCGATCGCTCCGCTTGCCGAGGGGTACGCGAAGTTCCTTGCTGCACTACCTCCTCGGCAGCGAACGGCACTCGTTCCGATCCCTGCCTTTGCCCGCAGTGAAACGGATTCGCTTCTGCGTGAAGCGCTTCTGAAGGAGCTGCAGGAAAACGAGTGGCTTCCGGTGGTCGGTGAGCCCGACCGCGCGCCGCAGCGAGCGTCCGTGGTGCCCGGGCTCAGTGATGACCTTGCCGAGTTGCTCACCGACATCATCGGTGGCCTGGTTGTCCCCGAGCTCTCCGGCCCCAAGCACGAGCGAGCGCTCGCGGCGGTGTCGACACACCGCATCGGGCTCGCGCGCATCGCCGAACTGCTCAGCGGTTCGGAACGTGAACCCAAGTGGTGGAATCGCCTCTATTCGGCTCTCGAGCCTCTGGTGATCGACACTCTTGCGGTGGAAGAGCTTGGAACACTGCCGGTTCCGCTCTCCGATGGACGGACGGTGACCGGGCCGCGGACCGTCGTCGTCGGCGTCGAACTGGGCGAAGACGCGCCGTCGGTGGAGTGGACGAGGTTGGTTCATCCCGTCGCGGTTCACCCGTTGCTGTCTCGATTGGGAGCGCAGACCGCGAGTGCCACCGACCTGCTGTCCGATCCGGCGCTGCGCGCATTGATCGAAGATGCTGCGGACCAAGATGATTCGGTAGCGACGGAGTTGGCGCAAGTGGTGCTCGGATTGGCGGCCCACGTGGCGCCAGGGGCGCTGCCGTCGTGGATCGGTGAAGTGCTGCTTCCTGATTCGGAAGGCGAATTGCGGTCCGCCGACCAACTTCTGCTTCCGGGAGCTCCCCTTGCAAGCGTCCTGTTCGAGGATTCTCCCTTCGGCATCGTCGACGCTGATTTTGTTCAGCGGGTGGGGGAGCAGGCGCTACGGGTAGTCGGTGTCGGGTGGGGTTTCACGGTGGTCCGTGAGGAATTGCCGTCCGGCCCCGATCACGATCTCGACGCCGAAGACGCATGGTGGGACACCCTCGACGAGGACCCCGAATACATCGAAGCCGTGCGCGATCTCGATCTCGTGGACGAAGACCGCTGGCCGCAGGCGCTGTCGCTGCTGGTCGAGTCGCCGGCGACGCGGGCGCTGCTCACCGACCGTCGTGGATACACGGCGTGGTGGTTGCGTTCGAATGCCGAACTCGGCGGTGAGGTGCTGGGCTTGCTGCGCGCTCCGGGCGATCGCACCTTCGAGGGATTGCTCGATGCTGCCGAACACCCCGACGCCGGATTCTTCTCCGGATTGCTGGCATCGGATACCGTCGACGATCCGGAACTGGCTCAGCTGCTGCTCGATCGGCTTGCCGACCCACTACGGATGCCGGCCTCCGCCGTCGTCGCGCGGACGCACCGACTACTGGGGGAGGCAGCGCAGCGACGGGTTCTCGACCTGGAGGAACTGCACCTGCCGCCGTTCGTGCGAGGCCTTTCCGGCGATCTGGTCGATCCCGGCGACGCCCTTGTTCTCGACCGACCGTGGCTGGGAGCGGCACTGCCTGCACAACGAGTGGTGCTCGGCAGCTTCGAGACGGCCGACGCACTGGCAGATCTGCTCGACGTCGCGACGGCGTCTGCATCCGTTCACGGACGAGTGAGCAGCACCGGCGTCGTGACGACGTGGGCGAACGAACCGCAGGCAGTTCTCGGCTTCGCAGCCCTCGGCCGTGAGGTTCCCGGCGGCGAGGTAGTGATCCATCACGAACTGTCGGTGGAACTGACGGGGGCGGTCGAGACGACGGTGATCGTGCCGTGGTGGGTGGACTCGGACGGCGTTCATCACGTGATGCGTACGTGGACTCTGCCGCAAGGAATGTGAGGGCAGATGTCTTTTGATCAGTGGGTACTCGACAGCGCAGTGAGTCAGCGGACGGCGTGGCTCGTGGACGTCGTCGACGTCATCACCGACAGCGGCGGAACCCTCGCGTCGTGGCTGATCGCGACGCTGCTCACGATCGTGCTTCTGGTTCGGGGACTACGCACCGAAGCTCTGCTGATCGCCGGATCGATGTTGACCGGTCTGCTCGTGATGAGCGGATTGAAGCGCATCTTCACGCGAACCCGTCCACCCGTGCCGGAGCGGTTGATCGAAATCGATTCGTATTCGTTCCCGTCGGGCCACGCGATGATGAGCGCGATCCTCGCGACTTCGGTTGCCGCCGTGATCCTTCTTCTTGCCTTGCCGAGGCTCGCGAAGATGGCAATGCTCGCGAGCCTCGGCCTGTACACGATCGCCGTCGGATTCTCCCGCGTCTACCTGGCTGCCCATTGGATGACCGATGTACTGGCAGGTTGGGCGTTCGGGATGATGTGGGCCGGGGTGTGGATCTGGGGAACCGCGCAGATCAGAAAGCGCCGGGCGCTGGTTACTTCGTGAGCTCGGCGAGTAGTTGGCTCGTGGCCCACGGCAAGCTCAGTGCCGAGCTTGCGGTCAAGGCCGCACCGACCTGCGGAGCCTGATCGTCGTTGACGTAGATGACGCGATTGTCCTTGACCACGTCGAGTTGCTGGAAGCCAGGGTTGTTTCGGACCGCCTGTGCGGCATCGGGATTGCCGATGACAACGAGACGGTCCACGTCGAGAAGATCCAGTCGTTCGGTGGAGATCGGCGCGTAGAACTCACCGTTCATCAAGGCCTCGACCGCGGGAGCAGGTTTGAATCCGAGACTGCCGAGAACCCGTCCGCGGGCGTCCTCGGAGGAGAAGGCGTAGAACTCCGGGGTCGCGTCGACGCTGATGATCACCGCGGTCTGGTCTGCAAATTCCGGGTGAGCGCTTCTGGCGTCGGCGAACTGCTTGTCGATATCGGCGACCAACTTCTCGCCGTCGGCTTCGCGACCCACTGCCTTCGCTGCGGTCTTCGTCGTGATCTGCCACGGAGTTGCGTAGTCGCCGTAGGCCGGATCCTTCGCGACGGTCGGGGCGATCGCGGAAAGTGTGCTGTACAGGTCTTTGTCGATGCTCGAGTAGAGCGCGAGGATCAGGTCGGGCTCGAGCGCAGCGATCTTTTCGACGCTGATCGTGGTTTCGGGATTGCTGCCGACGACGGTCGGTTCGGTTCCGCCCCAAGGGCCGGTGACCCATGGCCACGTGCGGTTGACGTCCGGTTCGCCCGGGTACTGGTTGACCATTCCGACGGGCTTGATGCCCAGAGCCAACAGAGCCTGCTCGTCGTTGTAACCGACGGTGACGATCCGTTGTGGTTCGGAATCGATCGTGGTGCTGCCGAAAGCGTGATCGATCGTGACGGGGAAGGCGCCACCACCGGAACTCGACGGACTACTTGCTGCGTCGTCGTTCGAACTGCAGGAGACGAGTGCTGTGCCGACCAGGGCGACCACAGCAACGGATGTCAGTCTCGTCCAACGTCCTCGGCTTTTCCAACGATTTCGGTGGGAGATCTTCACGGCTACGTGGTTCCTTTCAGCATTGACAAGCTAAGACCGACACTGGAGTGCAGGGTAGGCTTACCATACTGAAAGGGTGAATCGACCTGCTCAGTCGACCAGACCGGCGCCCTGTTGTGCGCCCTTGTCACCGCGCACAGCTGCGCGTCGTTGAATGGAGAACAGAGCGAAGCCGAGGAAGCCGACTCCGATACCCGCGTAACAGATCGGGAGTGCATCCGACCAACGGTCGCCGCTCACCGCGACCACGATCGTGGCGATCACCCACAACGCGGTGCCGATGATCAGTGCCGGCGCGGGTGCGGACAATTTGCCGATCAGGCCTGTTGTGTTGCGAGTCTCCGTCACAAAATTAACGCTACCCGTACCCCGGTGGCCTACTCTCCCTAGTGCGACCGGCTTCATGTGCGCCGGCACACGGCGACCTACAGCGATGGGGAAAGAACAAACATGGCGGCACCCGGCAAGATCCTCGACACCTATTTCAAGATCAGCGAACGAGGGTCGACGATCTCGACCGAGATTCGCGGCGGTGTCGTCACCTTCGTGGCGATGGCCTACATCGTGGTCCTCAACCCCCTGATCCTCGGCAGTTTCTCGGCTGACGACGCTGCAGCGAAGACCGACGTTCTCGGCAACATCCTTCCGGTCAACCAGGTGGCTGCGGTCACCGCTCTGGTTGCGGGCCTGATGAGCATAGTCTTCGGTGTCGTTGCCAACTATCCGTTTGCCATCGCCGCGGGTCTCGGCATCAACAGCCTGCTCGCCGTCACAATCGCACCTCAGGTCACCTGGCCCGAGGCGATGGGCCTGGTGGTCATCGACGGTGTGATCATCGTTCTGTTGGCACTCACCGGTTTCCGAACTGCGGTGTTCAATGCGATTCCCTCGGCATTGAAGTCCGCGATCGCGGCCGGTATCGGCATGTTCATCGCCTTCATCGGACTGGTCGACGCCGGATTCGTCCGCCGTATCCCCGATGCCGCCGGTACGACGGTTCCCGTCGGACTCGGAATCAACGGCTCGATCGCTTCGTGGCCGACCGTGGTGTTCATCTTCGGTGTGCTGCTCATGGGTGTTCTGGTAGTGCGCAAGGTTCGTGGTGGACTGCTGATCGGCATAGTCGTCACGACGATCCTCGCCGCGATCATCGAGGCAGTTGCCGACGTCGGACCCTCGCTCGGAACCAACCCCAAGGGCTGGAACCTCAGCATCCCCGCGATCCCGGAGATGCTCGGTGGTATGCCTGATCTGAGCCTGGTCGGCGACGTCAGCATCTTCGGCGCATTCACCCGCATCGGTGTTCTGGCCGCCAGCCTGCTTGTCTTCACCCTCGTGCTCGCGAATTTCTTCGACGCCATGGGCACGATGACGGGTCTCGGTAAGGAAGCCGGCCTGACCGACAAGGACGGAAACCTCCCCAACGTCGGTCGCGCGCTTGTCGTCGAAGGCGCGGGCGCGATCGTGGGCGGTGGCGCTTCGGCGTCGTCGAACACCGTGTTCGTGGAATCGGCGTCGGGTATTGCCGAAGGCGCCCGCACGGGCCTGGCAAACGTCGTGACCGGACTGCTCTTCCTCGTCGCGATGTTCCTGACGCCGCTCTACTCCGTCGTGCCGATCGAGGCAGCTGCGCCTGCCCTCGTCGTCGTCGGTGCGCTGATGATCGGGCAGGTCCGAGACATCGATTTCACCAAGTTCTCGGTTGCTCTCCCGGCGTTCCTGACCATGATCGTCATGCCGTTCACCTACTCGATCGCCAACGGCATCGGCGTCGGCTTCATTTCATGGGTGGTCCTGCACGCTGCCAGCGGTGGTATCAAGAAGATCCACCCGTTGCTCTGGATCGTGGCGGCACTTTTTGTGGCCTACTTCACTGTCGGACCCATTACCGACGCCCTTACGTGAAATCAGGGTTGACCGGTATTCGATTACGTGAGCTACCGGCCAGCTCTTGACGTATTGTCTGACGCGTGACCACCGAAACTCGTGCGCTGGCCAGCGATCTTTCCCTGGCTGTAGTGCGTCTCACCAGGCATCTGCGCGGCCGCAGAGTCGACGCTCAGGTATCGCTGACGCAACTGTCCGCCTTGGCGAGCCTGGATCAGTACGGCCCGATGACTCCTGGCGTACTCGCAGCACGTGAGAAAGTGCAGCCGCCGTCGATGACGCGCGTTGTTGCTTCTCTCGCCGAGCTCGGTCTGGTCGAGCGCTCGCCGCATCCCACGGACGGTCGTCAGATCATCGTGAATCTGTCCGACGCCGGGCAGGCGTTGCTCGCGGACGAAACCCATGCGCGTGAGGCGTGGATGAACGAGCAGCTGGCCGGGCTGGGTGGCGAAGAACTCGCGACGCTGCGCGGTGCCGTCGAGATCATCACCGAGATGGTCAACAAGACGGAGTAGCTCCGTGAGTTAGAGGTCGCGTAGCTCCGCTACCTAGAGGTCGTTGCCCAAACGAATTACTCGAGGGGCAAGATAGTGGGGTGCCCCGAGACCCCGATTCCGGCATGTTTGCCGCGCTCCACAACCGCAACTACCGCCTTTGGGCTTCCGGACAGATCGTTTCTCTGGTCGGCACGTGGATGCAACGCATCGCCCAGGACTGGCTGGTACTGACGCTCTCGGACGGCAATGCGCTGGCGGTGGGCATCGTCATGGCCTTGCAGTTCGGCCCGACGCTGTTCTTGTCGGTGTGGGGTGGGGTGCTTGCCGATCGGTACGACAAGCGTCGGATCCTGATCTTCACGCAGTGGGCGAGTGCGGTATGCGCGCTGGTGTTGGGTCTGCTGGACGTCGGTGGGCTCGTCGCGTTGTGGCATGTCTTCCTGATTGCCTTTGCCCTCGGCTGTGTCTCGGCGCTCGACGCACCCGTGCGTCAATCGTTCACCATCGAAATGGTGGGCAAGGAACACCTGTCCAACGCCATCGCGCTCAACTCCATGACGTTCAACACGGCCCGCATCGTCGGTCCGGCCATCTCGGGTGTGCTGATCAACCTGATCGGAACAGGGTGGGTGTTCCTGCTCAACGTCGCGACATTCGGTGGGGTGCTCATCGCGCTCTACCTGATGAACAAGAAGGAGTTGATCCCGTCGGAACCGGCCCCGCGCACCAAGGGGCAGGTGCGCGACGGGTTCCGATATGTATGGGGCCGCAAGGACCTTCGCGTGATAATGGTGTCGGTCTTCATGGTCTCGACCTTCGGCCTGAACTTCGCGATCAGCCTGGCGGTGATGGCGCGCAACACGTTCGGCCTCGAGGCCGACGGTTACGGATTGCTGTCCACGACGCTCGCCGTGGGCACCCTTGCCGGCGCTGCGTACGCCGCAAGACGGAAGGAAGCGCCGCGGTTGCGGACGTTCCTCGGTGCCGCCGTGGCTTTCGGTGTGTTCGAGGTCGCGGTGGGATTGATGCCCACCTACGCGTTGGTGGCGCTGATGTTGATCCCCACGGGCGCACTGACGTTGACGTTCACGACGTCCGCGATGAACATCCTGCAGATGTCGGTGCCTTCCGAGATGCGCGGGCGGGTGATGGGTATCTACATGCTCAGTTTCCTCGGTGGCACACCGCTGGGAAGCCCGTTGCTGGGTTGGCTCGCCGACTCCGTGGACCCACGTGCGCCCTTGATCGTGGGCGGAGTGATCTCGCTCGTCTCGGGCACTGTGGCCGGGGTGTACCTGCTACGCAGCGAAGGGCTGAAACTTCGTCTTGCGCGACCCGAAGACGGTGGCAGGCTGCCGGTTTTCGTCCTGCGTCCGGTGATCGTATGCGACGCGACCGAACAGGCAGTCGAGGCTAGCCGCGCGCCGTGACCTTCTCACGCTTGGGAAACACCGTGTAGCTCAGGGCGATTGCTCCCCAGATTGCGAGTACCACTGTCAGCTTGCTGATCCATCCGTCGAGGGCTCCAGTGCGGGTGGGGTCGTCGACGAGGAAGATGGCCGCGCCGAGAAGTCCGCACGCGACGGCCCAGGCGATCGCGGCTTTGCCGAACTCGCGCCATTCGCGCAGTGCTCGCGCACTCCCGTACTTGGGTGGTGCGACGGGAGCCGGGCCGCCGGCGAATCGGTAGGCGAACCTGGCGTCGGCCCAGGAGATGAGGCTGTGTCCGAACGCGACGGAGAATCCGATGTAGGCCGCGGCAAGCCCATGGGTGAAGTTCGCCTCGCCACCGCCACGAAGATCGAGGGCTGTGGCGACGAGCAGTACGACATCCACCAGGGGCGCGCAGATGAGCAGTGCGGCGCCCAGCGTTTTGCGGCGCAGTAGATAGCGGGCCGCGAGACCTGCGGCGATGAACACCCAGAACATGATTTCGCACGCGATGATCAAGTGGACGATCATGACATCAGCTCATTTCTAGTACGACTGTGTTAGTGATTGAAAACTAGCACAGCTGTGTTAGTTTTGTGAAGTGGTGAAACGTAGCAGTCCGGATGAGCGGCGTGAAGAGATCGCCGAGGCCGTGTGGCGTGTGATCCGTCGAGACGGTGTGGCGAGCGCCAGCGTCCGGGCGGTCGCGGACGAGGCGAAGATGTCGACGGGGTCGCTACGGCACTTCTTCGCGACGCAGTCCGAACTCTTGCTGTTCGCGATGACGCTCGTGACCGTCCGGGTGGAGGAAAGGATTGCCGGCATCGACTTCGATCCCGACATCCGCCGCGCGATCCGTCAGTTCACCGATCAGTTCGTTCCCCTCGACCAAGATCGGCGTGAAGAAATGCAGGTTTGGGAGGCCTTTGCTGCTGCCGCCCAGACCGATTCGGCGTTGACGGCGGTGCGTGACGAGACAGACCGGACCTTGTTCGAGCACTTTCGTTCGTTCGTGGAAGCGGCGCATCGAGCGGGTTTTCTACGGCCGGGTGCCTCGGTCGACATCGAGGCGATGAGATTGCATGCGCTCGCCGACGGGCTCGCGTCGCACGGCGTCGACAATCCCGAGCGAACCAATCCAGAGGTGATCAGCCAGGTGCTCGACGCGCATTTTGTCACGCTGTTGCGTTAGGTCGGGAGTAGTGGTGGGGGCTCGCGGTGCGTACGGCACGATAGACCCGTGGTTCACGTCATCGACATCTCAGATCCCGCCGACCCCCGGCTGGATGACTTTCGCGATCTCAACTCTTCGGATCGGCGCCCCGACCTCCCGGAGGGCAAGGGACTGGTCATCGCCGAGGGAGTGTTCGTCACTCAGCGACTGCTGACTTCGCGGTTCGAGCCGATCAGTCTCCTCGGCGTCGAACGACGGCTCCTGGAGCTCGCTGACGATCTCGACGGTGTGGACGTGCCGTTCTACCGTACGAGCGCCGAAGTGATGGCCGAGGTCGTCGGATTTCACCTCAACCGCGGCGTCCTCGCTGCAGCAGCACGCCCGGCACCGCTCGCGGTCTCGGACGTGTTGAAGGACGCGAAGACCGTCGTGGTCCTCGAAGGCGTCAACGATCACGAGAATCTCGGCTCGATGTTCCGCAACGCGGCGGGGCTCGGTGTCGATGCAGTTCTGTTCGGGAAGGGTTGTGCCGACCCGCTGTACCGGCGGTCGGTCCGTGTGTCGATGGGGCACGTGCTGCGAGTGCCCTTCGCGCATGTGGCAAAGTGGCCACACGACTTGGATGAGCTGCGTGGCAACGGTTTTCAGCTCATTTCCTTGACTCCGAATCCGGAAGCGGTCACTTTGGCCGAAGCGATGACCGGGGAGAAGGTAGCGCTACTGCTGGGCGCCGAGGGGCCAGGTTTGACCGAACATGCGATGCGGGCCACCGATATTCGTGCCAAGATACCCATGGCGCCCGGCACCGACTCGCTCAACGTCGCGACCGCAGCGGCGATGGCCTTCTACGAACGTGTCAGGACCGGCCGGTGACTCAGGACCGCACGCCCTGGTTCACCGGAATCGCGGTGTCGGTGTTCGCAGCCATGCTCTCGACCAGTGCCGTCGCGGCGTTCTGTGTCGCGCTGGGCAACGTGAACGTGCTCCTGGCGGTTGTCGTCAATGTCATTGCGGTAGGCGGACTTGCGCCGACCGTCTGGCGCTGGCGAGCCGTCCCCGTCTGGCGATGGGTGGTCTACGGCGCGGTAGCCGGCGTACCGCTCGGGTGGATCGCAGCGATAGCCGCGTGAACCTGTGAGGCTGCTCGGCGCTACTTGAAGCCGAAGTACCGAGCGAGGCGGCCGCGCGGCTTGGCCACCGGTGCGTCGTGGATCGGCGGCATGTTTTCGGGCATGGGTACCTCTGTCGGCGCCTGCTCGGGCATCGGCGCGGGGGCTGGGGGTGCAGGTTTGGGTGCCTCGCCGGGTCGGTGAATCTTGAAGCCCCACAGGAGAATCTGCGTTGTGTCGAGTTCGTGTTCTCGCGGCGCGCCGGTGTATCGAAATCCCAGCCACTCGAGGTTGGCGGACTCCGCGAACTGTTGCGGGTGGAACGGAAGTGACTGCGGATCAGGCAGGATCCCGGGCGGGTAACGCAGGGGATGGTTGCCGGCCCAGAATTCCAGTTCCCAGGTCTGTGGGATCCCCAGATTTTCGACGATGTCGATCGGGATGGCACTGAACGAGCGTCGTAGCTCGCCGTCCTCCCACAGTGCAAACGAACCCTGCGCGGTTTCGGGGACGGAGCTGATCAACAGCGTCGAGCCACCCTCTGCCGAAAGGTTCCAGGAATCAGGCAGTTTCGAGGGGACGAAGGTGCTGAGTTCGGAGCTGCAGACGACACTCACTCGACCGTACGCGCCGACGAAGACGTAGCCGGGGCTCACCGTCGCGGCCATCGACAGCGGCTGAGGCCCGAGCGACTCGAACTCCTTGTCCGGGTACAGCGACATGGCGATTTTCAGGGCCTCGGTCTGATCCGGCTGTGGGTACCTGCTCAATTCGGTGCGAGCGTCTGCGCCGCCCAGAAACCAGATCGTCGATACCCGTGCAGCCACCGGCAGCCCTCTCTCCTCAGCCTCGCTCGAAAGAAGAATACTTTCCTTCGGGTCAGCGACCGCTGCTGCGGACCCCGAGGAGTACGTCGTCCCACGAGGGAAGAGCAGGCCGTCCGCGCTTGTCCTTGGTCTGCGTCTGCTGCGGAGCGGTTTTCGGGGTCACATCCGGTGCGGGTTCGGGAACCTCTTCGGTGACGACGGTTTCCGGCTCGACAGCAATCGGTTCGGGCGCCACGATCCGTTCCGCCACCACCGTCCGCTCGGGGACTACTGTGCGCTCGGAAACTGCTGTCCGCTCGGAAACTGCTGCGGGCTCGGGCTCGATCTCCGCCACCGGTTCGACGTCGAATCGGGACAGTTCGAGCTGCTGCGGCTCGTTCGAGACCACCGGTACCAGGCCGCGGAGCGGGCGACCGAAGTCGGGATCGATCAAGTCGAATGCCGCGTCGTCGAGTGCGACGATCGTTCCGCCGTGCGCGTCGGGCTGGTAGCGCCAGTGCGCGGCGTTGGTGGTGCGGCCGGCCTGCCACTGCAACTGCGCGACCCACTGATTGTCCTCGTCGCGCCAGGCATCCCAGGTGGCCTCGTCGATACTGTGGCCGCGGGCGCGGAATGCGTGGGTCACGATTTCGGAGAGGGTGGGAACTGTCGGACCGTTGTCGCGCACCGGGTGTCCGCCCTGCGCCATTTCCGCGGCGCGGGAGCGCTCGAGCAGAACGGGGTACGCAAAGCGCTCGACCTTGCTGATGG
The DNA here is from genome assembly GCF_001653035.1 of Rhodococcus sp. YH3-3. NCBI lineage: Bacteria > Bacillati > Actinomycetota > Actinomycetes > Mycobacteriales > Nocardiaceae > Rhodococcus > Rhodococcus sp. YH3-3. Next base: position 1,250,043 of record NZ_BCWH01000002.1, read on the forward strand.
GGATCTTCGCTTCTTCGGCGACCTGCTCTACGGAAGCACCGGAACGAATGCGCGCCTGAATTTCGCGGGGACGGAGTTGGCTTTCCATTTCGATCTCAATCTGGCCGAGTCGAGCCACGTCTCCGCGGGAAGCTGCACGAAGTTTGTCATCGGCGGGAAGCCGGAATTTCTGGCCGGTTTCAGCATCTGCGCACACCACATGCGATCCATCGGGTTCAAGTCCGATCACTCGAAGCTCTCGCACATTGACCTCCTTATCGCGCCGGCTCGCGACTTTGCGCCGCGCTCAACTGTAATTCATTCGTGACCATGGACTCGGCAGGACACGCAGGGCGAGATGACCTCGGATCCGCCCACCGGTGTGGTAGCTCACAAGGCCTGGCGCAAACGACGCTCGGCCCCCGACGTCATGCCGGGGGCCGAGCGGTGAAGCAAATGTGAAAATCAGCCGAGCTGAGAAACGACCCAGTCGATGCTCTTGGTGAGAGCGGTGACGTCATCGGGGTCGATGGCCGGGAACATGCCGACGCGCAGCTGGTTGCGGCCGAGCTTGCGGTACGGCTCGGTATCGACGATTCCGTTGGCGCGCAGGATCTTTGCCACCTCGGCAGCGTCGACGTCGTCGTTGAAGTCGATGGTGCCGACAACCTGCGAGCGGTGTGCCGGATCAGCGACGAACGGCGTTGCGAACTCACTGGCCTCGGCCCAGTTGTACAGGCGCGAGGACGAATCCGCGGTGCGAGCGGTAGTCCAGTCGAGGCCGCCGTTGCTGTTCATCCACTCGATCTGGTTGGCGAAGAGCAAGAGGGTGGCCAGGGCCGGGGTGTTGTACGTCTGATCCTTGGAGCTGTTGTCCACGGCGATGGGCAGCGAGAGGAAGTCAGGCGTCCAGCGTCCCGAATCCTTGATCTCCGCGACGCGTTCGAGGGCGGCCGGGCTCATCAGCGCGATCCACAGTCCGCCGTCTGCAGCGAAGCACTTCTGCGGAGCGAAGTAGTAGACGTCGGAATCGGCGACATTGACCGGAAGTCCGCCGGCGCCCGAGGTGGCGTCGATGGCGATCAGTGCGTTCTCCGAACCCGCGGGACGCGAGACGGGGATCGACACACCGGTGGAGGTCTCGTTGTGCGCCCAGCCGATGAGATCGACGGACGGGTCGGAGACCGGCACCGGTGCGCTGCCCGGATCGGCGGAAACGACGATCGGGTCACCGATGAACGGGTTGGCCTTGGCGACCGAAGCGAACTTGGAGCTGAATTCGCCGTTGGTCAGGTGCAGCGACTTCTCGCGGATGAGGCCGAATGCGGCCGCATCCCAGAACGCAGTGGTTCCGCCGTTGCCGAGGACGACCTCGTAGCCCTCGGGCAGTGAGAACAGATCGGCGAGGCCGGAACGAATGCTGGCCACAACGTTCTTGACCGGCTTCTGGCGATGGCTGGTGCCGAACACCGAAGCGCCCACCTCGACCAGGGACTGCAGCTGCTCGGGGCGAACCTTGGAAGGACCGCAGCCGAAGCGTCCGTCGGCGGGCTTGAGGTCGGCGGGGATGATCGGTGTGGAGGTCATCGCTTCTTTCTGTTCCTTCACTTGTGTTCTGTACTACCGTGATTGGCGAATTCGAGCGGGGTACTACGCGTGGCTGATCTGGTCCCAGCCCTCGACCGACTCCGGAGTACGGGGCGCCGGGCCGGTGTAGATGGCGGCCGGGCGTACCAGTTTACCGAGACGCTTCTGCTCGAGGATGTGTGCACACCAGCCGGCGGTGCGGCCACAGGTGAACATGGCAGGCATCATGTGCGCGGGAACCTCGGCGAAGTCGAGGATGACGGCGGCCCAGAACTCGACGTTGGTCTCGATCGCGCGATCGGGACGACGCTCACGCAGTTCTGCCAGTGCAGCCTGCTCGAGAGCTGCGGCAGCCTCGTAGCGGGGAGCGTTGAGGCGCTTGGCCGTGGCGCGGAGCACGCGTGCACGGGGATCTTCGGCGCGGTAGACGCGGTGTCCGAAGCCCATGAGCTTTTCCTTGCGGTCGAGGATTCCCTTGACCAGTGCGCGGGCGTCGCCGGTCTTCTCGGTCTCTTCGATCATCGGAAGAACTCGGGCCGGTGCGCCGCCGTGCAGCGGGCCGGACATCGCGCCGATGGCGCCGGAAAGCGAAGCCGCGACGTCATGCGGCTCTGCGGGACTGCCGGCTGGTAGATGCCGCGAGCGGACTGCGCGACGTACGACAGCGCCATGACGGATGCGCGGGCGAGCTGGTCGCGGGCGGTCTCGTCATCGATGTCGAGGAGCGGCTGGTAGCCCCAGATGGGAGCCAGCATCGCCAGTCCGGCCTGAACGTCGACACGGACGTCGCCGGTGTGAATGGGGAGGGGGAACGGCTCGGCCGGCGGGGGGCCGGGGCCGAAGCGGCCGTCGACGAGAAGGGCCCATACGTTGCCGAAGGTGACCCTCTGGCCGACCAGGTCTTCGATGTCGACTCCGCGGTAGCGCAGTGCGCCGCCGTCCTTGTCGGGTTCTGCGATATCGCTGGTGAAGGCGACGACGCCTTCGAGTCCGCTCACAAAATCGTCCGGTATTGCTGCGCTCGCTGCCATTCTCGTGGACTCTCCTCGTTCGAGTGCGCCAGGTCTACAGTCGCACTGCCTCAGCTTCAGTGACTGCGCCTCGGTGCTCGCAGGGATGAGCACGCACCGTGTTTTGTACTGCGCAATCGTCTCGTCCCGATTCGGCGCTGTCGCTGGTGCGGCTCGCGGTCCGGGTCGGGTCTAGCCACGGCAAACTTTAGCGCGTGCCGCGTAGCCGTTGGCCAGTGAGTACCCGGGAGTAGCGTTCTCGGCTGTGTCGAATGAACGTCAGGACCCGCAGGCGGTGGACAACGAACTCGCGGCCATGCGTGTGGGCTATCCGCAAGCAGGCAGCGAATCGGAGTCCGTCGAGGACCGCATGAGTGCGGAATTGGATACTTCGGTTGTCGAAACCGGTTGGCTGCCCCTCATGCGCCAATGGCTCGTGGACGCCGTCGAAGCTGACGCGCCGGAGCCCAACGCCATGACTCTGTCGACGGTGGACGACGGTGGCCGTCCGGCGTCGCGCACCGTGCTCTGCAAAGGGCTCAGCGAGGACGGCGTCCTCTTCTTCACCAACTACGGATCCGACAAGGCTCGTCACCTCGACGCCCACCCGTACGCGTCGGCGAACTTCACGTGGCTGACTCTTGCCAGGCAGGTGATCGTCCGCGGCACCACCGAGCGGGTGAGTGCTCAACTGACGCAGGAGTATTGGCGAACCAGGCCTCGAGGTTCACAGCTCGGCGCGTGGGCGTCGTCGCAGTCTCGTCCGATCGACTCGCGTGCCGATCTCGACGAGCAACTGCGTGAGGTCGCTGCTCGATTCGGCGTGGACGGTGAGATTCCGGTGCCACCGAACTGGGGCGGGATTCTGATTCGGCCCGAGTCTGTCGAGTTCTGGCAAGGACGCGCGAACCGCATGCACAATCGAGTTCGCACGAGCCTCGTCGACGGACAGTGGTCCGCCGTCCGTCTCCAGCCGTGAGCCGGCTACTCGCGGACACGACTCCGCTCGAGAATCGCGACTATCGACGGCTGTGGACGGCCGGCATCGTCACCGTCATCGGCGCTCAGCTCAGCGTGGTCGCCGTACCGCAACAGGTGTACGAGATCACCCGAAGCTCGGCCTACGTCGGTCTGACGGGAATCTTCGGTCTGGTCCCGCTGGTCGTTTTCGGTCTGTGGGGCGGCGCACTGGCCGACGTCATGGATAGACGACGGCTGTTGATGATCACCTCGATCGGACTCGGCGTCACGTCGGTGCTGTTCTGGATCCAGGCTGCCCTGAACGTGAACAACGTGTGGTTGGTGCTCGGATTGTTCTCGGTTCAACAGGCGTTCTTCGCGGTGAACCAGCCGACGCGAGCGGCGATCATCCCTCGGTTGATTCCGGGCAGGCAGTTACCGGCCGCGAACTCGCTGAACATGACTGTCGTGCAGTTCGGTGCGATAGCCGGCCCGCTACTGGCGGGTGTCCTCATACCGTCGGCCGGTCTGCAACTGCTGTACCTGCTCGACTCGATCTTTCTTCTCGCCACTCTGTGGGCGGTATGGAAGCTCCCGGCGATTCCGCCGACCGGAACGTCTCGGCGAGCCGGATTGAGCGAGGTCCTCGGCGGTTTCACGTATCTCGCGACGCAGAAGGTTCTGCTCGCGTCGTTCGTGGTGGACATCATCGCGATGGTGTTCGGGATGTCGCGAGCACTGTTCCCGGAGATCGCTCACGAATCCTTCGGTGACCCCGCCAGCGGCGGTTTTGCGCTGGGACTGCTGTTCGCGGCGATGTCGGTGGGAGCCGTTCTGGGCGGAGTCTTCTCGGGTTGGTTGCCACGGGTTCAGTACCAGGGGCGAGCCGTTCTGGTCTGCATCGCGCTGTGGGGGCTGTCCATGGTCGGCTTCGGCGTTGCCGTGTACTTCGCGAGTCCCGGTTCCAGTGTGATTCTGCTCTGGGTGGCGGTCGCATTCCTGGCATTCGGCGGAGCCGTCGACATGGTCTCGGCGGCTTTCCGCAGCACGATGCTCCAGCAAGTGGCAACCGACGACATGCGCGGACGACTGCAGGGCGTGTTCATCGTGGTCGTGGCGGGTGGTCCGCGTATCGGTGACGTGCTGCACGGCGGTGCAGCCTTCCTGTTCGGGACCGGTGTCGCGGCAGCGGGCGGCGGCTTCCTGGTGATTGTCGGTGTTGTCCTTTCTGCCCTCGCATTTCCGGCATTCGTTCGCTACAAGGTGGGACGCGCCGTCTGACGTCCTGGTTAACCGGTCGCTCGTGGTGGAAACTGGTACGTATGACTGCGCCGCACAGCACGGGTAGGGGAGGGTTCGAGATCCGTGGTGGAGGCTATCGAGCCGAGATCGCCGCGGCCGGTGCCGGGTTGCGGCTACTCGATCACGAAGGACCGAACGGTCAGCGCGCGCTGACCGAGACCTGGGCACTCGGATCGAAGCCACCGCTGTCGGCCGGATTGGTTCTCGCGCCGTGGCCCAACCGAATTCGCGACGGGCACTTCATGTTCGACGGGATCGAGCATCAACTCGAGATCACCGAACCTGCGCTGGGGAACGCGAGCCACGGGTTCGTCCGGCGTCGCAATTGGAGCCTCGTGGACCACACGTACGAGCGCGTCGAACTGTCGGTCGACGTGGGACTTCACAAGGGTTGGCCCTATCCGTTGCAGCTGACGGTTGCCTACGAGGTCGGTGCCGACGGACTGACCGTCACGCACACGGCCACGAACAAGGGTGCGACCTCGTCGCCGTTCGGGCTCGGAATGCACACCTTCATTCGCGCCGGCGACTTTCCGCTCGACGAATGTGCTCTGCATCTGGCAGCAGGCACGCGGTTGCCGATCGATCCGGCAAGGATGCTGCCGAACGCGTATTCGCAGGCAGTCGCCGGTACGGACTACGACTTCCGGACACCGAGACTGCTTGCCGGGGTGCAGTTGGACACTCCGTACAGCGCATTGGACGTCGTCGACGGCAGTGGTCGCACGCAACACGAGCTGCTGGCTCCGGATGGAACGGGCACTGCCCTGTGGACCAACCGCGAGTTCCCGTGGATTCAGGCATTCGTCGCAGATCCCGCCAACGACAAGGGGTATCCCGATCGCGGCCGCGCATTGGCTTTGGAGCCGATGACCTGCCCGCCTGACGCCTTCAACTCGGGCATCGATCTCCTGGTGCTTCATCCGGGTCAGACGTGGACGGGTAGCTGGGGCATCAAGGCGCTGTGATCCGGCTCTCATACCGTGGGATCGTGTAACACCAAGTAGGCATCAGCCGATAACAATCGGTTTTCGGTACCCCGTGTCAGTGGTCCGGAAGGTCCGACGTTGCTCCCATTTGCGAATTGCAGCCGAGATTTGCAGATCAGTGTGGGTAAATGCGCGATTCCGTAGACTGGAGTACCGGTCACGCGAGTGGGAAAGCCCAGACTGGAACATGTTTCAGTTTCGGTGGGTATGTCGGGTTCGTGAGTACCCGAAAAATAGCCGTGGAGCGACCCTCCTTCGGCACGATCTCTCCCGTGCGACTAGTTTCTAGTTGATCGCATGTAGTTACTCGTTGGTTCGAGCTTGAGAGGGATCCTTCGTGCCCGCTGACAATGACACAAAGCCCACGCTTACTTACCCCGGTGGTGAGTACACGATGTCCATTGCCAGGGCAACAGAGGGCAATGACGGCATCGAGCTGGGAAAGCTGCTGGCCACAACGGGGTACACCACCCTTGACCCCGGTTTTGTGAACACTGCATCCACCAGTTCTGCAATCACCTACATCGACGGTGAGAAGGGAATCCTGCGTTACCGCGGATATCCCATCGAGCAGTTGGCAGGTAAGTCGACGTTCATCGAGGTCAGCTACCTGCTGATCTACGGCGAACTGCCGACCGACGCCCAGCTCGAGTCCTTCACGGACCGCATCCGTCGACACACCCTGCTTCACGAGGACCTCAAGCGGTTCTTCGACGGATTCCCGCGCAACGCTCACCCGATGCCGGTTCTCTCGTCCGCAGTGAACGCATTGTCGGCGTACTACCAGGATTCGCTCGATCCCGAGGATCCGGAGCAGGTGGAACTGTCCACCATCCGTCTTCTCGCGAAGCTGCCGACCATCGCTGCGTACGCATACAAGAAGTCCGTCGGACAGCCGTTCCTGTACCCGGACAACTCGTTGAACCTGGTCGAGAACTTCATGCGTATGACGTTCGGCTTCCCCGCCGAGCCGTACCAGGGTGATCCCGAGGTCGCCAAGGCACTCGACATGCTGCTGATCCTGCACGCCGACCACGAGCAGAACTGCTCCACGTCGACCGTGCGTATGGTCGGCTCGTCGGACGCCAACCTGTTCACCTCCGTCTCGGCCGGCATCAACGCACTGTGGGGCCCGCTGCACGGCGGCGCCAACCAGGCAGTGCTCGAGATGCTCGACGAGATCAAGGCCAGCGGCAGCACCGCAGCCGAGTTCGTCCGCAAGGTCAAGAACAAGGAAGACGGCGTGAAGCTCATGGGCTTCGGGCACCGCGTCTACCGCAACTACGATCCGCGCGCTGCGCTGGTCCGCGAAACCGCGCACACCATCCTCGCCAAGCTCGGCGGCGACGACGAACTGCTCAACATCGCAATGCAACTCGAAGAGGCCGCCCTCACGGACGACTACTTCATCGAGCGCAAGCTCTACCCGAACGTCGACTTCTACACCGGCCTCATCTACCGCGCGATGGGCTTCCCGCCGCGCATGTTCACGGTGCTGTTCGCCATGGGCCGTCTGCCCGGCTGGATTGCGCACTGGCGTGAAATGCACGAGGATCCGGCTACGAAGATCGGCCGCCCGCGCCAGATCTACACCGGCTACACCGAGCGTGACTACAGAGACATCACGTCCCGCTGACGCGTGACCTAGCGATATCACCACCCGCTAGTCTTCTGTACCCAACATTTCGCCTCAACGAGGAGGACCCATGAGTAGCAAGCCCGTAATCGAGTTCCAGGAAGGCCCCGCGCCGACCGATCTGGTCATCAAGGATCTGGTTGTCGGAGAAGGCGCCGAAGCCGTTCCCGGTGGCACCGTCGACGTTCACTACGTCGGTGTCGAGTTCGAGTCCGGCGAAGAGTTCGACTCTTCCTGGAGCCGTGGCGAGTCCATTCAGTTCCCGCTTCGTGGCCTGATCAAGGGCTGGCAGGACGGCATCCCGGGCATGAAGGTCGGCGGACGCCGTCAGCTCACCATTCCGCCGGAGCTGGCATACGGCCCCGCCGGTGCAGGGCACCAGCTTTCCGGCAAGACCTTGGTCTTCGTGATCGATCTGCTGGACGCCAAGTAATCCACTGTGCGCCTTTATTAACCCCCCGCGGTTAATAAAGGCGCACAGCACAAGCAGCCCCGCACCGTCAGGTGTGGGGCTTTCTTGTGTGGTCAGCTCGCGGTCTTTCGTCGGTAGAGCCAGTTCGACCACACGAATCCCACGGCGGCGATGCCCAGGCACCACGCGAGGGCGATGGCCGCGCTGTTCCCGATCGGCGTGCCCATCAGGAGTCCGCGCACAGTCTCGATGATCGGAGTCACGGGTTGGTGCCGGGCAAACCCCTGCAGCCAGGACGGCATGGTCTCAGCCGGTACGAAAGCAGTGCTGACGTAGGGCAGGAACATGATGGCGAAGGTGAATCCGCTTGCAGCCTCCGGGTTCTTGGCCAAGAGTCCCAAAGCTGTCGAGAGGTACGACATGGCAAAGACGAAGGCGACGATCACAGCGGCGACGCCGAGCCAGCGCAACGGATCGCTGGTCGGGCGAAATCCCATGATCAGCGCAACGACGACCACGATCGCCGTAGTCAGGACGTTGCGGACGACGCTGGCCAGTACATGACCGGTCAGGACCGACGACGGAGAGATCGCCAAGGTCCGGAAACGGTCGATGATCCCGTCCTTCATGTCGCTCGAGACGCTGACCGCGGTGGTCGAGGCGCCGAAACCGGCGCACAGAAGGATGATTCCTGGCACGACGTAGTCGATGTACTCGCTACCGGTGTTGATGGCGCCGCCGAAGACGTAGACGAACAGCAGCATGAGCATGACCGGAAGGGCTATCGCGGTGATCATCGAATCCGGACTGCGCAGAACGTGTTTGAGATTCCGGCGGAGCATCACCGCGGAATCGATTGCAATGGTGGAGGTCATCGAACGCTCGCAATCTCGGGTTGGCCTGATCCGGTGAGCGCGAAGAACACGTCGTCCAGATCCGGAGTGTGAACGGAGAACTTCTCGACGGTGATCGACGGATCGTCGATCGAGTCGAGGATCGCTTTGATCGACGGAACTGCCCCGTCGGAAGGGATGTGCAGGGTCAAGGTCTCGGCATTCGAATGCGCCTGCGGCAGTGATGCCGCGGCGAGTTCGAGTTGGGCCAGGTTCTCGAATTGCAGTGCGACGTGGCCGCCGGGAACAAGGCGTTTGAGTTCGTCCGGTGTTCCCTCGGCGACGATGCGGCCGCCGCTCAGCACGCCGACCGTATCGGCCAATTCGTCTGCCTCGTCGAGGTATTGGGTGGTGAGGAAGATGGTGACGCCTGACGCTGTGAGTCCTCGAACGATCGACCACATGTCGTGGCGGCTTCGCGGGTCCAGGCCGGTGGTGGGTTCGTCGAGAAAGACGACGTCCGGTCGGGCGACGAGGCTCATTGCGATGTCGAGTCGTCTGAGCATGCCGCCCGAGTAGTCGCCGGTGCGTTTGTCGCCGAAGTCCGTCAAAACGAACTGGTCGAGCAATTCCTCGGCACGGCGACGGGAGTTCTTCCGGCCCAGGTGATTCAGTTCGCCCAGTAGGGTGAGGTTCTCGAATCCGGTCAGCAAGGTGTCGACGGCTGCGTACTGCCCGGTCACGCTGATGCGCCGCCGAACGTTCTGTGGATCTCCGGGCAGTGAATGCCCCGCGACCATGACCTCGCCTCCGTCGAAGGGGATGAGGGTGGTGAGAATTCTTACGGCCGTGGTCTTTCCGGCGCCGTTCGCGCCGAGGAGGGCGTACACCGATCCGGCCGGGACCGCCAGGTCGAGTCCAGCCAGTACCTGTTGATCGCCGTAGTGCTTACGGAGTCCGCGGACCGAGATTGCGGGGATCGTTCCTGACATCGAGACCTCCAAGTAAGAACTGTGTATGTCATAAACTCGTGTTTATAGCGTACACAGTTCTAGGATGATGGCAAGAGTGAAGAGTGGGAGCTTATGGATCGCGGAGCGCTACCGAGAGCAGTTGAACTGGCCTGGGGACTGGACCAGCCGGGAACGCGGGGTCCGAAGAAGGGGCTCAGTCTCGAGCAAATTCTCGACACCGCGATCGAATTGGCCGACGCAGAAGGCGTCACCGCTCTGTCGATGGGCCGCGTGGCCAAAGCGCTCGGGTTCACGACCATGTCGCTCTACCGCTACGTGGCAAGCAAAGACGAACTGATCGAACTGATTTCGGATCGGGTGATCGGGCCGCCGCCGGTGATTCCCGACGGCGTGACCTGGCGCGTCAAGCTCGAGGCGTGGGCGAATCAGGAGTATGCCACGATGCTGAGTCGACCGTGGTGGCTCAAGCTGCCCATCACGGCTCCACCGACCGGGCCCAACAACATGGCGTGGCTCGACGCGGGTCTGAGCGCCCTCGACGGGGTCGCCCTGAGCGCCGCGTCGAAGTTCCAGGTGGTGACCAACGTGTCGTTGTTCGTCATCGGCCGCGCTCGATTCTCGGCTGACCTGGCTTCTCGTTCAGCGCAGTCGGCAGACGACGACGTCGCATACGGCGCTCTCATTGCTCGTGTCATCAATCGGGAGGGATTCCCCTACCTGAGTGCAGCAATCGAGGAAGGCGGCTTCGAGGACGGCAGCCCGGAGGGTGAGGCCGCCGGCGACGATGCCTTCGATTTCAGTTTCTCGCTCGGTTTACTTCTCGACGGAATCGAGAAGCTGGTGCAGCGGTCAGGACACCAGCGCGGTGGCGCTGACGTCGTCGATGATCAGATCGGTGATCAGCCCGCCCCGTAGTGCTCCCTCCAGAGCCGGCAGTTTTGCTGTTCCGGCGACGATGCACACGCGCCTGGCGACCTTCTCGAAAAGGTCCAGTCGCGGGCCGCTCGCGCGCTCGTTGAGTTCGATTCCGCGGTAGCTCCCGTCCGACCGGAAGAAGACGGTTGCGATGTCGCCGACCACTCCGTCGCGTCGAAGTGCTTCTGCTTCATCGGGTTCGAGGTATCCGGCGGTGTAGACGTGACTCGGTACGTTGCCGCCCGGTACGCCGATGCTGAAGACTGCCAGGTCCATTCGCTTCTGCATGTCCAAGACGCGTTTGATGCTTCGTTCGCGCCACAGTTGCTCCCGAGTTTCCGGGTAGTCGAAGAAGGCAGGCACCGGAAATCCTTGTGGCAGAGCACCGTAGGCGTCGGCGATGGTTCTGATGATGTCGCTGGCGTAAGAGATCCCGGTGGTGCGAGTATTCGCGGCGCCGTTGAGTTGCACGACGTACGAGTTGTACGTGCGTTTGGGGGCAAGGTGCTTGCTGACTTCACTGAGAGTGGTTCCCCAGGCGATCCCCATCACCATGTCGCTGTCGAAGAACGACGCCAGCAGGCGTCCGGCAAAGGTTGCGACCTTTTCGAGTCGCTCGAGATCTCCCACCAGTTCCGGCACGGTCACCACGTGGGCGCGCACTCCGTACCGTTCCGAGAACTCGCGTTCGATGCGAGGAGCCTGGCCGTGCGGGGTGCTGATCTTGATCTCGACGAGACCCGAGGTGCGCGCGTAGGTGATCAATCGGGAGACGGTGGATCGGGACACCCCCATGTCGCGGCCGATGGCAGCCATGGTCTGGTCCTGGAAGTAGTAGAGGCGTGCGGCCTGAACTGCGTCGGCGATGCGCGGGTCCGCCGGATCGGAGGTAGCGGAGTCCGAAGTGGGAGTTTCCATGGGTTCGTCCTGTCTGCACGTACGTGCAAGAGCATTGAACCGAATCCTATCCGAGTAGGCCCAGGCCGAGGCGCTCGATCACGCAAAGTCCCAGAAGTGTGTCTGTTACCCGCGTTACGGTGCGCAAATGGGGTATTTGCACATATGTGCACGAGCTATGCGTGAATGTGCAAAGGGCTTTACGCTACGGGTGCAGCAATCCAAACTATGACATGCATCACAACGAAGTGAGGGTGGGGATGGAGAAAGCCAAGCGATTAGGGCTTCCAGGCGAGTTGGCAGCCGAGTTCGCCGGAACGATGATCTTGATCTTGTTCGGCGTCGGAGTTGTGGCGCAGGTTGTGTCCGGCGGGAGCGGTGGGGGTCTCGGCGGACACGACAGTATCGCGTGGGCCTGGGGACTCGGCGTCATGTTCGGCATCTATGTCGCAGGCCGGGTGACGGGTGCTCATCTGAACCCCGCAGTAACCTTCGCCTTTGCGATCTTCCGGGGATTCTCCTGGCGCAAGGTCCTGCCCTACACGCTGGCGCAGACCGCTGGAGCCTTTGTCGCGGCCCTGATCGTCCGGTGGAATTACAACGACATGCTCAATGCCATCGATCCCGGACACACAACGGCGACTCAGACGATCTTCTCGACGATGCCCGGAAACGGAACGCTCCCGGTCAGTCTGGGATCAGCGCTGATAGATCAGATCATCGGCACGGCGATCCTGTTGTTCCTCATCGTTGCGGTGACCGATACTCGGGGAACTCCGCCGCTCGCGAATCTTGCGCCCTTCGTCGTCGGTTTGATCGTGGTGGCAATCGGATTCGCATGGGCGACCAACGCGGGTTACGCCATCAATCCGGCCCGCGACTTCGGTCCGCGGCTGGCGTCGTATCTCACCGGTTACGGCAGCGCCTGGCGAGATCAGTACGGGAGCCTGTATTTCTGGGTGCCCATCGTGGGGCCGCTGATCGGCGCTCCGATCGGGGTGTTCCTCTACGACAAGCTGATTGGTCGATTCCTGCCTGACGAGTCGGTGGAGAAGGCAGCCGAGGAGCCGGCCACGATACCGGCCTGATGGCGAATCATCATCTCTGACAGTAAATCTTTCGCACTTTCTTCGACACCAAAGGGGTAGCACGATGGCGCAGTTCGTAGCCGCGATAGACCAGGGAACCACCTCCACGCGATGCATGATCTTCGATCACAGTGGGCACGTAGTCGCTGTCGAACAGCACGAGCACACACAGATCTTTCCGCAGGCAGGCTGGGTCGAACACGATCCGATCGAAATTTGGGACAACGTCCGCAACGTCACCGCGGGCGCCTTGGCCAACGCAGATCTGACCGCGGCCGACATCGCATCCGTCGGCATCACCAATCAGCGTGAGACGGCAGTGGTCTGGGAACGAGCAACCGGAAAGCCCGTTTACAACGCCATCGTCTGGCAGGACACACGCACCGATCGAATCTGTACTGCACTCGCCGGCGAAGACGGCCCCAGGAAGTACGCCGAAGTCACCGGATTGCCGTTGGCCACGTACTTTTCGGGCCCCAAGGTCAAGTGGATTCTCGACAACGTCGAGGGCGCGCGTGAGAAGGCCGAAGCAGGCGAGTTGTGCTTCGGCACGATGGACACCTGGGTGCTGTGGAACATGACCGGCGGCGTCGACGGCGGAGTGCACGCTACCGACCCCACCAACGCGTCGCGCACTCTGTTGATGGATCTCGACACTCTCGCTTGGGATTCGGCGATCTGCGCCGACATGGGCATCCCCGAATCGATGCTCCCCGAGATTCGCAGCTCGTCCGAAACTTTCGGATTCGTGCGCGAACGCGGAACGTTGTCCGGCGTGCCGATCGCCGGAATCCTCGGCGATCAGCAAGCAGCGACTTTCGGTCAGGCCTGCCTCTCGCCCGGAGAAGCGAAGAACACCTACGGAACCGGCAACTTCGTGCTCCTCAACACCGGCACCGAAAAGGTGATGAGCAAGAACGGCTTGTTGACGACGGTCTGTTACAAGATCGGTGAGCAGCCAACGGTTTACGCACTGGAAGGATCGATCGCCGTGACCGGTTCGCTGGTCCAGTGGCTTCGAGACAACCTCGGCATGATCGACAACGCGGCCGACATCGAGGTGAACGCGCGCTCTGTGGACGACAACGGTGGCGCGTACTTCGTGCCCGCGTTCTCGGGCCTGTTTGCACCGCATTGGCGCGCGGATGCACGCGGTGCGATCGTCGGTCTGACAAGGTTCGTGAACAAGGGGCACCTTGCCCGGGCGGTGCTCGAAGCGACTGCGTACCAGAGTCGTGAGGTGATCGAGGCGATGAACCTCGACTCGGGTGTCGACTTGAAGGTTCTCAAGGTCGACGGCGGAATGGTCGCGAACGAACTCCTCATGCAATTCCAGGCCGATCTGCTCGACGTCGAGGTGATCCGCCCTGTCGTTGCGGAGACCACGGCATTGGGCGCTGCGTACGCCGCTGGTCTCGCGGTCGGGTACTGGGAGAGCGAGGACGACATTCGCAGCAACTGGGCGAAGGACAAGAGCTGGACGCCGTCGATGGATTCGGCCGAGCGTGAGCGCCTGTATGCAGGCTGGCAGAAAGCCGTCACTCGGACACTCGACTGGGTCGACGCAGACTGATCGCGGCGCCCCCATTTCTACCTATTTTCAAGTGAAGGAACAGTTTTCATGAGCACAGCACAAGCATTGAGTCCGTCCTCGCGGGCGGAGTCGCTGAAGAAGTTGGAAGAAACCGAACTCGACGTCCTCGTTATCGGCGGTGGCGTGGTCGGAGCGGGTAGCGCGCTCGACGCCGCAACTCGCGGTCTGAAGGTGGGCTTGGTGGAGGCTCGTGACTTCGCGTCCGGAACCTCGAGCAGGTCGAGCAAGCTGTTCCACGGCGGACTGCGTTACCTCGAGCAGTTCAATTTTGCGCTCGTGTTCGAGGCACTGCGTGAGCGGTCGCTGGTTCTGAATTCGCTGTGCCCGCATCTCGCGAAGCCGGTGCCGTTCATCTACCCACTCGAGAAGTTGATCGACCGGCCGTACGTCGGTCTGGGCATCGGCGTCTACGACGTGATGGGCGCAGGCCGCGGGGTTCCCTCACACCACAAGCATGTGGGCAAGAAGAAGACTCTCGAATCGTTCCCTTCCGGAAAGCGCTCTGCTATCCGGGGTTCGGTCAAGTTCTACGAGGGTCAGGTAGATGACGCCCGCCACACGATGATGCTGGCGCGCACAGCAGCCGAATACGGCGCACTGTGCGTGAACAGCACCCGCGTAATCGGCTTTCTCCGTGAGGAGGACCGCGTAGTCGGGGTGAAGGCCGTGGATCTGGAAACGGGTCGCGCGTTCGAGATCCGTGCTCGTCAGGTCATCAACGCCGCCGGGGTCTGGACCGACGAGATCCAGGAAATGGTCGGTGGGCGAGGGCAATTCCAGGTTCGCGCTTCGAAAGGTGTGCACCTGGTCGTCCCGCGAAACCGCATCAACTCCTCTACCGGAATCATCACGCGGACCGAGAAGAGTCTGCTGTTCGTGATCCCGTGGGGAAGCCACTGGATCATCGGTACGACGGACACCGACTGGAACCTCGACCTCGCCCATCCGGCAGCGAGCCGAAGCGATATCGACTACATCCTCGGACATGTCAACAAGCTCCTTCAGGACGAGTTGACGCACGAGGACGTCGTCGGTGTGTACGCGGGGTTGCGTCCGTTGCTGTTCGGCGAATCGGATTCGACCAGCACTCTCTCGCGTGAGCATGCGGTGTCGAGTCCGGTCCGAGGTTTGACGGTGGTCGCCGGTGGCAAGTACACCACTTACCGCGTGATGGCCAAGGACGCTGTCGATTCCGCGGTGCACGGATTGGAACAGAAGGTGCCGAAGTCCTGCACCGAGCGTATCCAACTTGTGGGTGCCGACGGCTACTTTGCCGCGCACAACAATCGGCATCTCACCGCTGAGCGCACGGGACTGCACGTTTCGACCATCGAGCACCTACTGGGTCGGTACGGCACTCTGGCTGACGAGTTGTTCGAACTCGTCGAGGCGCGACCGGAACTGGGGCAGCCGTTGGACTCCGCCCCCGAGTACCTCAAGGCGGAGATCCACTACGCTGCGAGCCATGAGGGTGCGCAGCATCTCGACGACATCCTCACCCGTCGTACCCGCATCTCCATCGAGGTTACCGATCGCGGCGATGCGGCAGCTGCCGAAGTGGCGGAACTGGTTGCGCCGGTGCTCGGTTGGACTCCCGAGCACATTGCCGAGGAGATCGAGCACTACCGGTTGCGCGTCGCAGCCGAGCGGGAATCTCAGGAGCAGCCCGATGACCTCACAGCTGATGCGGCGCGCCTCGGTGCACCGGACGTTCGCACCGGAGTCACTGTCGGACAGGTTTGAGTCCGGGACACCACCAATGATCGGCCGGGACGCTGTGTCCCGGCCGATCGACCGAACTGCCTCGGTGTCAATCGAACTCGTCTGCCGAACATTCGGGGAGGTCGATCGTCACCACCGCGCCCCCGTTCGGATGGTTCGCGAAGTCGATACGAGCGCCGATGACCGCCGCTTGTCCCACTACGATCGTCAAGCCGAGGCCCAGGCCCGAGTTCGGGCCGCGTTCGACGGAGTTGGTCTGAAATCTCTTCGGCCCCTGGCGAAGCCACTCTTCAGTGAACCCGACGCCCCGATCCCGGACCGTGATGCGGGAGTGGTCGACGTGGACATTGATCGGCGACTTTCCGTGATTGCGAGCATTCAAGATCAGGTTGGCGATGATCCGCTCGAGCCGACGTGCGTCGGTGTGCGACACAGGCGTCCCGTGAACTCTCACTTCGCATTCCACCCCGGTGGTGGAAATCGCGTGACGCACCACCGGTGCCAGTTCCACCGATTGGATGTCAGCCTGCTCGGAGGTGGTGTCGAGGCGTGCCACTTCGATGACGTCCTCGGCGAGCCTCCTGAGTTTATGGACGCCGTCGCGCACCAATTCGGTTGGCCTACCGGGTGGCAGGAGTTCTGCGGCGCCGACCAGTCCGGAGATGGGTGTCCTGAGATCGTGCGCGATGTTGGCTGTCACGCGCTTCTCGGCGTCCAATTGTCCCCGTAGAGCATCGGACATCGCGTCGACCGCATCCGCCAGCTCGGTGATCTCGTCGTCGAAAAGCGACCAGGTGACCGAGCGGACGCGGATGTCCGCTCCGGTAGACACTTTGCGAGCCGCACGGGCGGCCGAGCGCAATCGATACGACATCGCGAGTCCAAGCAGCACACCCAGGACGGCACCCGCTGCGATCACTGCGACGGTGGCGTTGCGAAGTGTCCGATCGACGCTGGCGATCGATTCCCGCTGCGCGGTGTACGGGACGCGAATCGCCACCACCTGAGTGTTGACGTCGGCAGCAGCCCAGACAAATGGCTGGTCCCCGCTGTCGACAAGGTAGGTGGCACGTTTGCCGCCCGCCACGGCCTGACGCAACTCTTCCGGAACGTCGAGACCATCTGTGGTGGCGCGGAACAGCGCACGCATGCTGCCCGTTTCGTCCTGCAGCACCAGTTGGAGATTGCGATCAGCTGCCGCCCGCGCTGCATCCTCTTGGTTGTGTGAAAAGGTTTGATGCATCACGGTACTGAGCGTGATCGAGGCGACGGCAATCACGAACGTGATGGCCGCCGCGATCTTCCACTGAAACGACAACCGCCTCCCGGTGGACGGGAGCTTGGCGGCGAGATCCCGCGATCTCACCGATGGTTGTCCATCGTGTAGCCGAACCCCCGGACGGTCCGGATCTGTTCGGAGCCGATCTTCGTGCGCAATCGCTGAACGTGAACGTCGACGATGCGCGTATCGCCGCCCCAGTCGTAATCCCAGACGTCCGAGAGCAGTTCGGAGCGAGACCAGACTTTGCGCGGCACACTCACCATGACCAGGAGCAGCTTCATTTCGGTGGGTGTGAGAGCCACTTCGGCGCCCGAACGCGTGACGGTCACCAACTCGCGATCGATCTCCAGATCGCCGAGAGTCACGATGTCTTTCTCCGTACCGGAATGGGATTCGACCCGCCGGAGCACACTGCGGATACGGGCCACCAGGACACCGCTGTCGAAGGGCTTGGTGACGTAGTCGTCGGCACCGGCTTCCAATCCGAGAACGATGTCGACCGGGTCGTCGCGCGCGGACAGCATGATGACCGGCACCGACAGTTCCTCACGAATGCGTCGGCACAGGCTGATTCCGTTCAGGTCGGGAAGCATCACGTCGAGGACGGCGATATCCGGCTTGGCGTCGATCGCCATATCCATGCCGGTCAACCCACCCGATGCGGTGATCACCCGAAACCCGTTGCGTTCGAGATTCAATTGCGTTGCTTCGCGTATGACAGCGTCGTCTTCGACCAGCAAAATCAACGGATCGGTCATCGGCCTTCGCTTTCATGGGAACGGAACACTCTCAAACCCTTCACCGGTCCACTTGTATGCAGTCGACGATTGACAGAACTCCGGAATGCCGGGGTCTTTGCACAGGTCGACCATGACCGACAATCCTCCGGTTGAGCCGACGACGTAGCGTCCTGGGTCTTGCACTCCGAAGACTTTGTGAGCGCCCGATTCGTCGATCTGGTAGATGAATCCGGCGACCATGAAGCTGACCGGTGGGGCCGGTCGTCCCCAGATGCCGACAGACTCGCAGGTGAAGACATTGACGACGGCATCTTGCCAAACGGCGCCTGTCACGGGGGAGTACCGGATTTCGAAGGGGAAGTTCGCATCACCGCACAGTCGGAGACTGTCCTTGACCGCATCGGACACTTCCGGGTCTGCTCTGAGGAGGGCAACAGGATCGATGCTCAAGCCCTGTGAGAGATCCGAGGGGTCGAGTGATGCTGCGATATTCGGAGTGGGTTCTGATTCAGGCTCGGTGGAACAGGAGACGAGAGCAAACGCGACCGGCAGGCAAACACCGGCGAGCATCGCGCGGCGACGGCGATCAATCACGGATGAACTCCATTCCATCCCAGTGGAACTCGGTCCGAAGCGGTGGACGGGGGCAACATTCGAACTCCGGTGGCCGCGGATCCGTTTCCAGGACAGACAAACTCGCGGCGCGTTGACCGCTGACGATGAACTTTCCGCGCTCTTCGACGGAGAACAGGCGCTCACCCAGTTCGGGATCGTCTTCACTCGAACCGGCCTTGCCGCTGCGGTAGACGTAGCCGGCAAGGTTGACCGAAATCGACACTCCGGTCCCGGGTTGGTGGGCCGGTTGGCACGGATACACATTCATGACGACGAGTTCGGTCTCCGGCACGATACGCGGTGCGCCTGGATCGAGAAGGATGGACCCGACCGAGATCGGATACCAGTCAGGGCACGACCGAAGTTCTGTCTTCACTCCCTCGGACACCCCAGGATCGTCGAGGAGCGCCCGGCCCAACCTCGAGTTTTCGGCAACCCGTCTGGCCAGGTCTGCAGGTTGTGTGACGGGCAACCCGGTGGAAGCGACATCGCCTTCGATCACAACGCCCTGGGTGGACGCGCAGCCGGTGATCACGGACGCTCCGAGGGTTGCTGCCGCGAGCGCTGTACCGAACAGGCTGCGAGTACGGTCTGATCGACCGCCGCAGATGTCACTCCGATACAACACGTTCCCCTCCCCGGCCGCTGCGAACCCTCTCATCGGCATGTGCGTTTTCATACGATCACAGGTGATCTCGATATCGGAGTTTTGCCACCCACCGTTACGTAATCGTATGAATGTCAGGACCGTCGAGAGTTGGTACGCGACCGACGGAATTCTGTTACGAAACCGATGGAATCAGGCTCCTAGAGTGAGTCACGTCGGTGCTCACCGCTTGGGCGGAACGAGCTGATCCGCGTATCGAGGAGTGTGAGAGCAAATGCCTGAAGTATTGCTGACCAACAAGACTCGGCGTCTGCGAGTGCTGCTCGCCGTACTGACGATCGGGGTGGTGTGCGCGATGACAGGGTGTTCGAGTGATGACAACAGCGCTCCAGGAGACGAACCGACGACTACATCGGTGGTTGCGGCGTCTACGACCCCACCGCCGCTGACCGCAGCGACCACTTCGGAGACAGTCGAAGGCTCGAACTCGGTGGGCGGCGGTACGGACGCATCCACCCCCGGAGTCCCGGCGGGCGGAGCTGCGCCGGCCTGGACACCGGTCTCGACCAGCGCGGCTGCCCCTGCGGCCCCTGGTCCGGCTACCGAGTCGACCAAGTGCACCGATCAGATCAACTATGTGGGTGACCCTCGTTCGAATGCGGAGATCAACAGCATCGGAGAGCGGATGGGTTCGTGCCCGGCGCCCCTCCCGCCCGATGCCGTCGAGCCCCCCGAGAAGTGCACCGACCAGATCAACTACGGCGCTGACCCTCGTTCCAACGCCGAGATCAACATCATCGGGGAACAAACCGGGATCTGCCCCGAGCCGATACGCCCCTAGCGACTTCAAAACCTGAGCATTAGTCGGGAATTCGACCAAGAGCCGAACCAGGGGGAGATCGGAATGACAAGCAGGGCAGGTGGACGTTCGATCGACAGTGTTGCCGACGATGCGTCCCGAGGGGATCGGGACGCGATTGCAGAACTCCTTCAACGCATCGTGCCTCTGGTGACGCGGCGCTGCCGTGCCGAACTGCGACCGCTCGACGCTGATCGTTTTGCCGTCGGTATCTGCCGATCCGTCCTGTCCGACATTCGGCGACGTAGACGTGCCGGAGAAGCGTTCCTCGCGCATCTGTACGACGCGATCAGTCGCGAAATCGATTCGCTACCTGCCTCCAGTCGACTCACTCTGCCCTTCGGTGATCTGTCGGCCGCAGAACGCAACGTCTTGGTAGCTCGCATCGTTGTCGGCTTCGACGTGCGCGAGACGGCGCTGTCACTGAGAACGACAACGAGCGCCGTCGAACTCGCCCAACACCGCGCGCTGGCCAAGATCAGACGCGACAGCCTGAGCGGCGCCTGAATCAACGCTCGAAAGTCAACAGCTGCAACCCTTCGCAACTCCCGGCAACCTCACGCAACTCTTTCCCTTCGCCCGTGACCTACACGACACTGCATGGCGACGAGTGATCGAGAACGAGGAGTGTGACTGTGGTTCAACGGACGGCGCAGAAGCCGACAACCCCAGGATCGAAAAGGACCGGCGCCAAGCCTCATTCAGGGCTGGACCGGGATGCATTGCTGAAGGCGTACGAGAAGATGTCGCGCATCCGTGCGTTCGAGGATCGACTGCACGAAGAGAATGCAACCGGTGACATCCCCGGCTTCATTCACCTCTACTCGGGCCAGGAAGCCATCGCGGTGGGAGTGTGCGAGAACCTGAGCGACGCCGACTACATCGGATCCACTCACCGCGGTCACGGGCACTGCATCGCCAAGGGCTGCGATCTGAACGGCATGATGGCCGAGATCTTCGGCAAGGACGACGGCCTGTGTCGCGGTAAGGGCGGCTCGATGCACATCGCCGACCTGTCCGTGGGAATGCTCGGCGCCAACGCGATTGTCGGCGGAGCCCCGTCGTTGGCGATCGGCGCTGCACTGAGTGGCAAGACGCTTCGAAACGGTGTCATCGCAGCGTCGTTCACGGGAGACGGTGGATCCAACCAGGGAACCGTCTTCGAGGCGATGAACATGGCTGTGGTGCTGGATCTTCCGATCGTCTTCGTGATCGAGAACAACGGATTCGGTGAAGCAACAGGAACCGACTACGCGGTGGGCGCACCCGACATCGCCGCCCGCGCTGCATCCTTCGGAATGCCTGCCGTCAAGGTGGACGGCACCGACTTCTTCGCGGTCTACGACGCGATGGCGGAAGCATCGGAGCGCGCCAGGACCGGCGGCGGCCCCACCACGATCGAGGCGGCGGCATTCCGTTGGCACGGCCACTTCGAGGGTGACGCGCAGCTGTACCGCACGGCGGAACAGGTTGCGCAACTAAGGGAAACCAAGGATCCGCTCAAGAATTTCCGTAGCAGCGTGGATGTGAAGAAGGTCAGCACCGCTGATCTGGACGCGGTGGACGAGCAGTCGCGAGTGCTGGTGGACGAGGCGGTAGCGAAGGCGCGTGCCGCGGCGTATCCACCCGTCGAGAATCTGCTGACCGATGTCTACGTGTCGTACTGAGGAGCCCGAGATGACAAGCGTGGAAGCCGAGAACGTGTCGAAGAAGACCTACCGCGAGGCCGTCAAAGAGGCCATCGCCCAAGAAATGCAACGCGACCCGAGCGTCGTTCTCATCGGTGAGGACGTACGGGGTGGGCATGCCGGTACCAATCCCGATCTGGAGACGAAGAAGATCGAGGCATTTGGCGGTGTCCTGGGTGTCACCAAGGGATTGTGGACGGAGTTCGGATCGGAGCGTGTAATCGATACCCCGATCACCGAATCCGCGATCATCGGAATGGCTGCCGGAGCCGCACTGACCGGACTGAGGCCGGTCGCCGAGCTGATGTTCATGGACTTCTTCGGAGTCTCCTACGACGCGCTCTACAACCAGGCTGCCAAGTTCCGCTACATGTTCGGTGGCAAGGCCAGAACCCCGCTGGTGGTGCGAGGCATGATCGGCGCAGGGTTCTCCGCCGCTGCGCAGCACTCTCAGTCTCCGTACAACGTGTTCGCGGCGGTGCCTGGTCTGAAGGTAGTCGCTCCGTCCAATGCCTACGACGCCAAAGGCCTTCTCATCCAAGCCATCCGGGACGACGATCCCGTCGTCTTCTGTGAGCACAAGGTTCTCTACGACCTCAAGGACGAAGTGCCGGACGAGCCGTACGCGATTCCTTTCGGCGTCGCCAACTACACCAGGCAGGGCGACGACGTCACGATCATCGCGTTGTCCGCAATGGTGAACCGCGCCAACGACGTAGCAGACAAGCTGGCCGCCGAGGGTATTTCGGTCGAGGTTGTCGATCCTCGTACCGTCTCACCATTGGACGAGGACGGCATCCTCGAATCCGTCGCATCGACCGGACGCGTCGTGATCGTCGACGAATCCGCCGCCCGCTGCGGTTTCGGGCACGACGTAGCCGCGCTGATCGCCACCAAGGGATTCAACTACCTGAAAGCGCCGATCGAACTGATCACGCCGCCGCACACGCCGGTTCCGTTCTCCCCGACCCTCGAAACTGCCTGGCTGCCTGACGCGGCGCGCATCGAAGAGTCGGTTCGCAAGCTGGTGAGAGCCTGATCATGGCTGACATCAAAGCTATCGACATCCCCAAATGGGGGCTCTCCATGGAGGAGGGGTTGGTCAACGCCTGGCTCATCGGGGAAGGTGACTCGTTCACCAAGGGCCAGTTGATCTGTGAGATCGAGACCAGCAAGATCACCAACGAGCTCGAGGCGCCGTTCGACGGTGTTCTCCGCAAGATCGTCGGCACGCCTGGGCAGACTCTGCCCGTCGGCGCCGTGATCGGTGTATCCGCCGATGCGTCCGCGCCGGATGCGGAGATCGAGCAGTTCCTCGCCGCCCGCGGCGCAACCGCGCCGGCGGAAGAGCCGGCACCGTCACCAGCTGCTGCGCCGGCGGCTCCCGTGACACCTGCGGCTACACCGGCTGCGAAGGTGGG
>NZ_BCWH01000002.1:1273228-1471071 GCF_001653035.1 Rhodococcus sp. YH3-3
AGAACTGCCCGATCACTGGGCGTCAACCTGCATGACTGTCGTCCGACGGGTTCGCGGGGGCGCGTCTGCGTCGCCGACGTGCACGACGCCGCTCGTTCCGCGCAGCTCCTGCCCGAGGCGGCGGCTGAGACCGAATCCGTTGCGGCCGAACCCGAGTACGACACAATTCCTTTCACCCCCATGCGATCGGCAATCGCCGGTAGGTTGCAGGCGTCCAAGCAGCAGGCACCCCATTTCCGGCTCACCGCAGACCTCGAGCTCGATGCGCTCCTCGCTCTGCGCAAGGAGATCAATTCGACCGTCCCGGCGGTCAAGCTGTCGGTCAACGACTTCATCGTGAAGGCTTGCGCCGCTGCACTGATGAAGGTGCCGGACGTGAACGTCCAGTTCGATGCCGCGAACGAATCGGTTCTTCGATTCGCGTCGGCGGATGTCTCGGTGGCAGTTGCACTTCCGACCGGGCTGATCACGCCCATCGTGCGTAGCGCGAATACCAAGTCGTTGGCGGACATCTCGGGTGAGGTGCTCTCGTTGGCCACCAAGGCGAAGACCGGCAAACTTCGTCCCGAAGAATTCCAGGGCGGAACCTTCACGGTGTCCAACCTCGGCATGTTCGGGATCAAGGCATTCGACGCGATCATCAATCCGCCCCAGGGAGCGATCCTTGCCGTAGGTGCGGGGGAGAAGCGCGCGGTGGTGGTCGGTGACAGTGTTTCTGCCCGGACCGTGATGACCGTGACCCTCTCGTGCGATCACCGGGTTATCGACGGAGCCCTGGGTGCGACCTTCCTTCGGGAGCTCCAGCGCTTTGTCGCTTCTCCCGCGCTGATGTTGGTGTAAGGGGCTGTGGTGGAAAACAATACGTCGCATAAGTACGACGTTCTTGTCATCGGTGGCGGCCCCGGTGGTTACGTGGCGGCGATCCGGGCTGCCCAGTTGGGGTTGAGCGTCGCGCTGGTAGAACGTGATCGCCTCGGAGGTATCTGCCTCAACTGGGGTTGTATCCCCACCAAGGCGATGCTGCACGGCGCGGACGTTGCGCATACCTTGAGTGAACTCGACACATACGGATTCAGTTCGGCGTCTGTCCAGTTCGACATCTCGAAGTTGGTGTCGTTCAGCCGAGGGGTTTCGGAGAGGTTGTCCGGCGGTGTTGCCTATCTGATGAAGAAGAACGGCGTCGACGTCATCTCAGGCGCCGCGAAGTTGGTGGACAAAGGCGTCGTATCCGTGGGAGGACAGACGTATCGAGCCGACCACGTGATCATTGCAACCGGTGCCCGGCCGCGTTCGATTCCCGGCGTTGCCCCCGACGGTGATCGGGTGTGGACCTACTTCGACGCGCTCGTCCCGAAGGAACTGCCGAAGTCGCTGCTCGTGATCGGGTCCGGCGCGATCGGAGTCGAATTCGCCAGCCTGTACCGCGATCTCGGAACCGAGGTGACCATCGTCGAGATGGCACCACACATCATGCCGGTCGAGGACGAAGAGATCTCGGCCTTCGTTCGCAAGCAGTTCGAGAAGCGTGGCATCACGATTCACACCGGAGCCTCGGTGTCGGCGGTGACCGTCGGCGACGACGCCGTCCAGGTGAATGTGCAGACGAGCGACGGTGTCGAGTCGTTGACCGTGGACCGGGTGTTGGTGGCGGCCGGAATCACCGGCAACGTCGAGGATCTGGGGTTGGAGGCTCTGGGCGTCGAGATCGAGCGCGGTGCGATCGTCACCGACCAGTGGTGCCGTACCAGCGCTTTCGGGATCTATGCGATCGGTGACGTCGCGGGCGCTCCATGTCTGGCGCACAAGGCAAGCCACGAAGCTGTCCTGTGCGTCGAAAAGTTGGCAGGCGTGCCCGACGTTCATCCGCTCGATCGCGACTACGTTCCGGGATGCACGTATGCCCGCCCACAGGTGGCGAGCCTGGGTCTGACGGAGAAGCAGTGCGCCGGTACTGGTCGCGCGCTGCGGGTCGGACACTTCGACCTGCAGGCGAACGGCAAGGCACTGGCGATCGGCGAGGCCGAAGGCTTCGTCAAGACGATCTTCGACGCCGATACCGGGGAACTTCTCGGCGCGCACATGGTCGGTCCGGATGTGACCGAGCAGATTCAGGGTTTCGGTATCGCTCGATCCCTCGAAGTCACCGGCGAGGATCTCGCCGAGGTCGTGTTTGCTCATCCGACGCTCTCGGAGGCAATGCACGAGTCTGTGCTCTCGGCGCTGGGGAGACCCCTCAACGCGTGAGCACCGTTCGCGTGCGTGAACGCCGTCCTTTCGTTCACGCACGCGAACAACTCTGCAACCGGGTGCAACGCTCGCTTTCGATGACCCCGTCACATAGGACTGGAGTGTGATCGGCGAAACGAATCGACTCGAACCGGCCCTGGCCAGTGGTGAAGACCCGGCGCAGTACGCACGTGTTCTCGAATCCGTGTACGAAGCAACGATGTCGGGACGCAAGCCGCCTGCGCGTCCGCGCTCCGTCATCGCGAATTCGTGGTCGCGTTTGCGTGCGCTCGGACTCGATCCGGACCGGTGCTCGATCACCGAGACGGGCCGCGAATCCGAGATCGAAGAAGGCAGACGCGCAGCCGGCATGGCGGAGATCTTCGACGAGGCGGTGCACGGTCTGGCACCACTCGTCGGCCCGGACGACGCGAATCTGATCGTGGTGGCGGACCGCTACGGACGTATCCTCTGGCGACACGGGTCCAGTCGAATGTTGGATCGGGCCGAACGGCTCGGGATGATCGAGGGTGCGTCGTGGACCGAGGAAGCTGTTGGTACCAACGGGATCGGCACTTCCTTGGCATCAGGTTCGGCAGTGCAGGTGTTCTCGGCCGAGCACTACTCGCGCTCGCAGCATCCGTGGACCTGCTCCGGGGCGACGGTTCGAGATCCGCGTAGTCGCCGGGCCATCGCCGTCGTGAACGTCGCCGGCGCAGCAGACACGGTCCACCCGTCGACTCTCGCTCTCGTGGACAGTGTGGCCAGGCTGGCGGAATCCGCACTGCGGGAGAAGCATCGAATCGGATTGGATCAGCTCCGGATGATCTCGGCATCGACGCTGGCTCGTGCGAGTCAGCCGACAGTGGTCGTGGACCGCAGTGGCTGGGTCGCGGCGGTGGACTCGATGGCGCCGATCTACAGAATCGCACTGCCGAAAGTGATGAGCAGCGGCGAGCATTGGCTCCCGTCGCTCGGACTATGTATGTGCGAGCCGCTTCCGGGTGGTTGGCTCGTCCGCCCTCAGATGGATCCGGCGTCCGGAACGGTTTGTGCAGAAGTCGAATTGGATGTGCAAGATCCGAATGCGATGGAATTGCGGTACTCCTCGGCAATGGGGAGCTGGAGTATCGACCTCAGCCCGCGCCATTCGCAGATCCTCGTGGCTCTGACACAGGCGCCCGAGGGCCTCACGGCCGCGCAGCTCGCCTCACAGTTGTTCGGCGATCCACGCAAGACGGTGACCGTCCGGGCCGAGATGTCGAGGTTGCGTAAGCGATTGGCCGGAATCCTGTTGGCTCAGCCCTATCGCTTCGACCCGGCGGTGAGGGTAAAAACCGCCCCTGCTGTGCGCCTTTATTAACCGCGGGGGGTTAATAAAGGCGCACAGCAGAGCGGCGCGAACGCCGCACCTGCGCGTACTCGTAGCCGTTCTGCCAGGACACGGTGGCCACCAGCACCCAGATGATCCACGTGGCGCTCATGTGCGTGCCGACGATGCCCATGACGATGGGGATGGCGGTGCACGGGAGCGCCCAGCCGAGCAGCCACCGTCGGTCCGATCGCGCGAACAGCCCTGCCACCAGGCTGATTCCGAAATAGACTGCGATGCTTCCGCACAACAACCACCGCAGGTTCGCGGGCGTGTGCTCCGCGCCGTGTTCGGTTGCCGCTCCGAGCCCCGCGACCAGAACCGCGATAGCGCCGGTGGTGAAACAGTGCAGCGCCATGTCGATGCGAGCGGGAAACTTCTCGGCCTGCAGGTGCGGAACACCGGCGTGGCCGTAGAGAAGCGAGAGAGCCCACATGCCCGAGAGCAGGACAAACGATCCGACTGCGAGGCTGACCACCGTCGAGTCCCAGGTGAGCTTCGAGGCCGCAGAAATCACGAGGATCACACCCTCGCCCAGCACGATGATGACGTACAGGCCCAAGCGCTCGGCAAGGTGAGCCCGATCGGAGTGCAGGGCTTCGAGTTCGGGCATCCGGTCGTCCTTGAACCCCCGAACCTTGATGATGCGGTCGAGCTTTTCCTGCGCGTCTTCCATGATCGCGCTGCCGGAGACGACGAACATGATCAGCAGGTCGATGGTCACACCGGCGGTCCAGAGCCAGAACCGAGTTTCGCCCTCGAACCAGAACGAGACGATCCACGGGATCACACCGAGAGACATCTGGGCGATCGGCCAGTCCACGACTATCTGGCCGTTGTGCCACACCCGACTCGCCAGCAGACGTACGGCCACGTAGGCGACAGCGAAGGCCAGCGCATGGTTGTCGTGGATGCCGGCCACGGCCGCCATCATGACGGCCAGTCCGAACATGGCGATCAGCATGCTCGGGATCCGGACACGGTCACCGGCAACGTTGCCGTACATCGTGAACGTCGCCCACGCGGTCCAGAACGCGAGATAGAGCAACGCGTAGAGCGCGACATCCGACCACGACGGCGAACCGTGGAGCAGGTGAGCCAGCTGACCGATACCGGCAACCACGACGAGGTCGAAGAACAATTCGATCCATGACGCGTGTCGCTCGCGCACCGCCTTCTGCTTCGAGTCTGGTTCATTTCCGAGTTCCGACATACAGCTCAGTATCGGCTATCGGCATCAACAGTGCTGGTAGGCGGCGAAGTTGTCCGTTTTTTCGAAGTAGTGTTTATGCTGTCCGCGCTCACGCGCGCGCCGTCAGGGAGGGGCATGCGAAGGCGCAAGTCGACGCCGTCGACCACATGACAAAGAAGTACGCACAAGAGTTGGCAGACAAGGGCTGACATCGTGAATGTCCCACAGGGCAACCGGGCGTTGTGTTTTCGAGAAGCCATGGCGCACGTGTGCTCACCGAGACTGCCGGACGCTCCCATCTGGATCATGTGCACCGTGGACGGTGGTGATCACAAGATCGTGACAGGATCGGTGGACGAGGTCGAGCATCGCGAGTCGAATCCACTGACCTACCACCGGCGTGTATTCGGTACGCACGCACCGATGTCAGTGCTCTAGGAAGGAGAGCCATGTATGTACTGGTGGACGACGGCCGCGTCAGCATCCACGATGTGGACAACCTGAAGGACTTTCACGTCGAGGTGAGTGCCGACATCTCCGAAGCCGAACTGGACGAACTCTTGCGCCTTCAGGATTACGGATACGTCAGCGGTGGTAGTGCATTCATCTCGGTAGCCCGCGTTCGCGAGAGCACCACGGACGTCGAAGGTGTTGCCGCGATGGTCGAATACGCCCAGAGCAAAGGCTGGGTGGACGAGGACGGCGAAGCACTGCAGGCTCACGTCGTTCGCCAGAAGTAGCGGAACGGCTCAGACCATGTCGTTCTTCTGCAGCCATCGCAGCGTCGGCCAACCGCAGAACACCGGGAGCCAGCAGGTCAGCACTCGGTAGAGCAGGACCGACGGGACCGCGATGCTTGCCGGCAGTCCGAATGCGGACAGACCACCGATGAGGGCGGCCTCGACGGCTCCGACGCCACCCGGTGTCGGAGCCGCCGAGGCGAGCGTCCCACCGATCATCGTCACGATGGTGACGGTGATGAACGTCGTGCCGCCGCCGAATGCTTCGACGCTCGCCCACAGAGCCAGGGCGGCACCCAGAGTTGTTGCGGCGCTGCCGCCCACGATGATGAGGAAGCGCGTGGGATTTCGCGCGAGTTGGCTCAGTTCACCCAACACCTCGGTGATCTGAGGACGCAGATCGTCGCGCAGCCACCCACGGAGTTTCGGGATGAACATGAATGCACCGAGAACTCCGAGCGCGACGCCGCCCGTCAGGTACAGAACAGTGGATCCCGGGATGAAGTGCGAGAGGTTCGTATCACGTCCGGCGACGATCGAGAAGAAGATCAGCAAGCCGACGTGGGTGACCACCTGAACCGTCTGTTGCAGCGCGACTGCGGCCGTTGCACGGACGGTACCGAGCCCGCCCTTCTGCAGGAACCGCACGCTCAGCGCGAGCCCGCCGACTCCGGCCGGAGTTGTCGTCGCCGCAAAGGTGTTGGCCACCTGCATGATCAAGAGGTTGCGGTAACTGACCATCGACGACGCACAGGCCCACAGGGCCGCTGCCGCGCCGACGTACGTCAGTGCGGAGACGCCGAGGCCGAGCAGTGCCCACCACCAGTTGGCCGTCTTCAGCTCGGTGATGAACGCGGGGACCTGGCTGATGAAGGGGTAGGCGACGTAGACCAGACCGATGAGCAGAACGAGCTGGATCAGCTGGTTGCGACTGAATCGGGTGACCTGTGCGGGAGCGACCTTTTCGATCCCGTTCTTGGCACCGACCTCGTCTCGGATCTCGGTCATCAGTTTCGCGGAATCCGTGACCGTCCGCCGAATTCGGTTGGGCAATGCAGCGGTGGTCAATCGGCCGGAGGCGGCGAGAATCGTGTCTGCGCCTTGCGCTCGAATCGCGGCGTCCACCGCTGCATCGACCCCGAACAATGATGCGGTGGCGAAGAGAAGTTGTGCGTTGTCGGACTGCATCTGAACTTCGGTGGCGCCGAATTCGGAGTACGCGTACCCGCCGAAGAGGATGGTTCCGCCTTCGACACGAATTTCGGAAGCGCGCAGGTCGCCGTGCGCCATCTGGTGCACGTGAGCGGTATGCAGTGTCTGCCACAGCGCGTCGATCAGTTTGGTGGATTCTTCCTCGCCCGCCTGGTTCTCGACGGCGACGGCAAGGGGGATGCCACGAGGACTCGGGCGCGCGTACATCTCCCACCCGCGATCGAGTACCGAGATTGCGACGGCCTTGGAACTGGCCAGACCGATGTCGGCGAACGCGATACCCATGAGCGCTCGGTGTTCGACGGCGCGACGAAGTGATCCGTAGGGCGGCGGAGTTTCACGGTTCCGGAACGAGATCCAACGGAACGTCTGTCGAATTGCTCCGCTGCTTCGCTGGTTCTGTCCGTACAACTCGACGACGAGTTCGTCGAAAGGTTCGTCGTCCGGTGCTTGGTCGATGGCTGCGGACATGACAAGAGGCCCGATTCCCGAGGGACTCACGACGCGGAACGCGGTGACGCGGTAACCGCGCCGCGCGAGTACGCGTACTGCCGAGTCCAACGGCACTTCGAGGGCAGGGGTGCCGACGGCGAGAACGATCACCGCGCCGATCAGGTAACCGACGGCGAGACCCAGCATCGATCGTGCGGGAACGATCGAGCTGACGATCAGATGGATGGGAGCGAAGAGCAGAAGCAGCGTCCACCAGGCTCGTCGCCACTTCTTCGGAAGCCACGGGCCCGAGACGGTGAGCACCGCCGCGAGCATCGCGATCCATCGCGGATCGTCGAGGAATTGCGACAGGAAGGTGGCGTCGAGTCGGTCCGGCACGTCGAGGTGCCATTTCGGTGCCGCCAGGCCTGTTCCGGTGAAGGACAGCGCGACACCGGCGCACAGGCCGGCGGCGGCGTATCCGGCCAGCAACTTCCACCGGCGCCCGACGATCAGGCCGATCAGGATGGCGAACGGTAGCGCCAGAATTGCGATGCCGTAGAGCAGGTACACAGTGTCT
Source organism: Rhodococcus sp. YH3-3 (assembly GCF_001653035.1). Classification (NCBI taxonomy): domain Bacteria; kingdom Bacillati; phylum Actinomycetota; class Actinomycetes; order Mycobacteriales; family Nocardiaceae; genus Rhodococcus; species Rhodococcus sp. YH3-3. The sequence goes on from NZ_BCWH01000002.1 coordinate 1,280,983, forward strand.
GACAGGCTCGGCGAGAGAACACCGACGATGTTGGACACCGACGTTTCGAGGGCGTCCCACTGACTTCGAGTGATCAGAGATCCCGCGATCACGCCGCCGAGCAGCACAGCAGCGATCGCAACCCGCATGATGTCGCTCGTACGGCGGTGCAGTGGTGGCAGGAGGCTTCCCGTTACCGGGATCTCCCGTCCGTCTACTCGCATCTCGCCAGAACTCTCTTCTCTCGGGGTTACCGACCGTCTCAGTTACCTCGATCAAGGTACCGCGTGAGGGTTCGGCGACTGGGAAGCCGGACCTGTCGTTACCTCCTCGATGCCAAGCAACATTCTCTTCGGACCCGCGGGAGCGGGCTTCGGCGCGTAAAATTCACTTTCCGGACGTTCGTTCATTTCGACGACAGGGAGTGCGTATTCATGAGCCCCGACGCCAGCGGTGTGGACGGTCGGGTTCCTGACCTGCCGACCCCGTCGACCAGAATTTCCGTCACCGAGGATTACGCGGCCGAGATCGACGAGCTGTCGAGTCTCAAGCACAAGCTCGGCGTGCTGGAGCCTTCGGAGTTCGCGGATGCCTGGAAGCAGGGTTACCCCTACGAGAAGAAGATGTCGCGCCGCGAGTACGAGCGGAAGAAGCGGCGTCTGCAGATCGAGCTGCTCAAGCTGCAGTTGTGGGTCAAGGAAACCGGTCAGAAGGTGCTCATCATCTTCGAAGGTCGCGATGCTGCCGGTAAGGGCGGGTCGATCAAGAGATTCACCGAGCATCTCAATCCCCGTGGAGCCCGCGTGGTCGCGCTCGAGAAGCCCACCGACATCGAGCGGACGCAGTGGTATTTCCAACGCTATGTCGCACACCTACCCAGCGGCGGCGAGATAGTGATGATGGACCGGTCCTGGTACAACCGCGCCGGCGTCGAACGAGTGATGGGTTACTGCACGCCGACGCAGTATCTCGAGTTCATGAGAGAGACCCCGGACTTCGAGCGGATGCTCGTCAACTCCGGGATTCATCTGCACAAGCTGTGGTTCTCGGTCAGCCGCGAAGAGCAGTTGGCGCGGTTCGCGGCCCGCCGAACGGACCCGGTGCGTCAGTGGAAGCTCTCACCGACCGATCTGGCTTCGCTCGACAAGTGGGACGACTACACCCAGGCCAAGGAAGCCATGTTCTTCTACACCGATACCGGGGATGCGCCCTGGACGGTGATCAAGAGCAACGACAAGAAGCGCGCTCGCCTCGAGGCGATGCGTCACGTGCTCGCCAGCTTCGACTATCCCAACAAGGATCACCGGGCTGTCGGTACTCCGGATCCCTTGATCGTCGGGCCGGCGTCGGCCGTATTCGAAGAGGGCGAGCACGTGAACGTGGAGTTGCCTCAGCTCTAGCGCAGGTGATCGCTCAGATCGAACTGGCCTCTGCCCACAGATTGATGCCGCTGTCCTTGGCGTGCTGATCTATGGAGGCCAGTTCGGCTGCGCTGAATTCGAGATTGTCGAGCGCGCCGACGTTGGCTTCGAGTTGGGCGACACTGGACGCACCGATCAGTACCGAGGTGACCCGCGAATCGCGGAGTGCCCAGCTCAGTGCCAGCTGAGCCAGCGACTGGCCGCGGTCTGCCGCGATGTCGTTGAGCGCGCGGATGTGGGTGAGAGCGTCGTCGGTCAACCACGACGGATCCAGTGACTTACCTTGAGCTGCACGGGAATCCTCGGGGACGCCGTTCAGATAGCGATCGGTGAGCATGCCTTGAGCGAGTGGTGAGAACGCGATGACGCCGACGCCGAGATCGTCGACAGCCGACAGCAGGTCCTGCTCTATCCAGCGGTTCAGCATCGAATAGCTCGGCTGGTGGATCAAGAGCGGAACCCCCGCAGCGGCGAGCAGTGCGGCGATTTCACGGGTGCGCTCCGGCGAGTACGAACTGATACCCGCGTACAGGGCCTTGCCCTGCTGGACAGCGCTGATCAGGGCGCCTGCGGTCTCGTCGATCGGAGTTTCGGCGTCAGGGCGATGGCTGTAGAAGATGTCGACATAGTCGACGCCGAGTCGTCCGAGCGACTGATCGAGGGAAGACAGCAAATACTTGCGGGAACCACCGAATCCGTAGGGGCCGGGCCACATGTCCCAGCCGGCTTTGGACGAGATGACCAATTCCTCGCGGTACGAAGAGAAATCCTCACGCAGGATCCTGCCGAAGTTCGTCTCGGCGCTTCCGTACGGGGGACCGTAGTTGTTCGCAAGATCGAAGTGGGTGATTCCGAGATCGAATGCCCGCCGCAGAACTGCGCGCTGGTTCTCGATCGGTACGTCGTCGCCGAAGTTGTGCCAGAGGCCCAGCGAGATGGCCGGGAGTTTGAGACCGCTCCGACCGGTTCGGCGGTACGGCATGGCTTCGTAGCGGTCCTGCGTGGCGACGTACTGATCGGACATGGTGCCTGCCTTCACATCGTTGTGTCTGCGGTTGAGCGTTCACTCCCGACCATTATCGCCGACGGCGCTCAGGTGTGCCGGCCGCTGGAGGTGTGTCAGTCAAAATGCTTGCGGTTTAAAGCAATTCGATCGATCTTTTGGACCGATGTTCAGGTTCGAGTCACAGTGCCGGGCGGCGGTGACGTCGACCACGTCTGGGCTCGCATCTAAGGGAACGGTAAGGAATCGCGGTTACCATGGTCACAGTCGATCGGCGATACCGATCGCCGATTCGCTTCGAACATGTTGCCCAGCAGCCGGATCCGGGGTCCGGCGAGGAGATCTATGTCGACGCAGTCCGTAGTGCACGCACAATCATCCGCAGACGAGAGCGTCGTGGGGGATTCGTCTCCGCCGGGTGGTGGAAGCCGGCGATATCTCGAGCAACTGATCAGATACGACGTGCCGGCGTCGCTGGTCGTATTCCTGGTGGCGCTTCCCCTGTCATTGGGAATTGCGATCGCCTCCGGGGCGCCGATCATGGCAGGTCTGATCGCCGCAATCGTCGGCGGAGTGGTGGCCGGAGCTGTGGGAGGTTCACCGCTGCAAGTCAGTGGTCCCGCAGCCGGCCTGACCGTGGTGGTCGCCGAACTGATCGGCAAGTTCGGGTGGAAAGTCACCTGCCTGATCACCGTCGGCGCCGGAATTCTGCAGATCGTGTTCGGGCTCAGCCGAATTGCCCGTGCGGCGCTGGCTATTGCTCCAGTGGTGGTGCATGCGATGCTCGCCGGTATCGGCATCACCATTGCGCTACAACAGGTTCACGTGTTGTTGGGTGGAAGCTCGGCCAGCTCGGCGCTGGACAATCTACGGCAGTTGCCCGCACAGATCGGTGCCTTGCATGTCGAGGACCTGATGATCGGACTCGTCGTCATCGCCACCCTTCTCGGGTGGCGCTATCTCCCTGCCGGTGTCCGCAAGGTTCCGGCGGCGTTGGTGGGCATCGTATTGGCAACTCTCGCTTCGCTGGCGCTGCCGATCGACGTCGAGCGTATTGCTCTCGACGGATCTTTGCTGGACTCGATCGGACTCCCCGCTCTGCCCGACGGCCAGTGGCTCGGCGTCGCAACCGGCATCCTGACCATCGCCCTGATCGCCAGTGTGGAGAGTCTGCTCTCGGCCGTGGCCGTGGACAAGATGCACTCGGGCCCGCGGTCGAACTTCGATCGCGAGATGCTCGGCCAGGGCACCGCGAACATGGTGTCCGGGGCCATCGGCGGCCTTCCGGTCACCGGGGTGATCGTGCGCAGTGCGACCAATGTCGAGGCCGGGGCGAAGTCCCGCGCGTCGTCGATCATGCACGGCCTGTGGATTCTGCTGTTCTCGGCTGCGCTCGCCGGGTTGGTCCAGCAGATTCCGAAGTCTGCACTGGCCGGACTGTTGATTGTCATCGGTATTCAACTGGTCAAGCTGGCGCACATTCGGTTGGCGCGACGGACCGGTGATCTGTGGGTGTACGGCATCACGGTGGTCGGCGTCGTGTTCTTGAATCTGCTCGAGGGCGTCCTGATCGGGTTGGCGCTGGCCATCGCCCTCCTGGTGTGGCGTGTCATCCGCGCAACTGTCACCGCAGAAGAGTTGGGCGACAACGATTCCGGGAAGTGGCGCGTCCTGGTCGAAGGCTCGTGCACCTTCCTGGTGCTGCCCAAGCTGACGTCGGTGCTCGCCGGAATCCCACCGCGGTCGGACGTCACCGTCGAGCTGTCAGTCGACTTCCTCGACCATGCCGTCTTCGACGTCATCGAAGAGTGGGCGAGGCAGTACGAGTTGGCAGGTGGTTCGGTGATCATCGACGAAGTCGGCTCGGTGAGTATGGAGAGCGCGACCACCGGTCCGCCGAAGCGCGGCGCCGCAGTCACCGACCTGCGCGGCTTGCTCGCGCCGTGGGGCAGTTGGCAACCACAGGCTTCGGGGAGGAATCTGAGCAGCCCGCCGGCCTTGCGGCCCATTCTCGACGGGGTGTCCAACTATCATCGCCATCGCGCCGAAGCGATACGGCCGCACATGGATCAGTTGCGCGACGGGCAGAACCCCGACTCCCTTTTCCTCACCTGCGCAGATTCGCGAGTGGTGCCGAACATCATCACGAGCAGTGGCCCCGGTGACCTGTTCACCGTGCGCAATGTCGGAAAGCTGGTTCCTGCCGGCGGCCGCGATACGTCGGTGGAAGCGGCACTGGCCTTCGGGATCGACGAGTTGGGTGTCAGCTCGGTGGTCGTGTGCGGACATTCGGGCTGCGGCGCGATGCAAGCACTCCTGACCAACGGTCCGTCGGAATCGGGAGTCGTCGGTGAATGGCTGCGGCACGCGGAGACGAGCTTGCAGGCCTATACGAGTGGCCATCCGGTCGCGCGTGCTGCGGCCGAGGCAGGTTTCTCGGAGGTCGATCAGCTCGGAATGGTCAATGTCGCAGTCCAATTGCAGACTCTCGAACGCCATCCTCTCGTCGGTCAGGCCCGTGTGGATGGTCGCCTGCGTATCGCCGGACTGTTCTTCGACATCGGCTCGGCTCGGGTCATCGAAGTGACAGCGTCGGGGATCGGCCAGTTGATCGAGACCTGAAGGGCTATTCGGGTCCGGGCTGATCCCTGAGTTCGACCAGCAGGCGAGCCCCGCCGAGTGGACTGTCGTGAAATGTCGTCCGTCCGCCGTGCAGGGCCGCCTGCTGCGCCACCAGCGCCAGGCCCAAACCGGAGCCTGTCTTGCCTGCCGTCGATCCGCGAGTGAAGCGCTCGAACACGCTCGAGCGTTCCTCGGCCGGTATTCCGCAACCGTTGTCGTCGATCGTGATCGTGACGGTGTCTGGTGAATCGGCCGGGCGAGCGAGGGTGATGCGCACCGCGCTCGCGCCGCCGTGGCGGACTGCATTGGTGATCGCGTTGTCGAGGATCAACCGGATTCCGCCGGGAAGGGCCCGGATGCAATAGGGGAGTGGGGAATCCACCGTGACGACGCCGACGTCGAGCCCAGGATGATGTCGGCGTGCGTCGTCGGCGGCGATGTCGCAGACCTCGGTCAAATCGGTGTCCTTGAAATCCTCGGCCGTCGAGAGTTCACCCTTCGCCAGGCGCTCGAGGTCTCTCAGAGTTGACTCGACGCGGCCCTGCGCGCGGGCCAGATCTGTGAGGATCTCGCGTCTTTGTTCGTGATCGAGGTCGTGAATGGACAACACTTCGATGTCGGTTCGCATTGCTGTCAACGGAGTTCGGAGTTCGTGAGCCGAGGCGGACGCAAAATCTCGGGCGGCGGCAAGGGCGGAGTTGGTTGCGGCTTGCGCTCGAGCGACGTCGCTGAGCATCGATTCTGCTGCTGCGGCAAGCTCGTCCGCTTCACGGATTCCGGAAACCTCGGTGGCGAGATCGGGATCGCGCCTGGCGATCCGGCGGGTCAACTCCACGAGGGGGCGCACCGCCGGGCCACCGAACAACCATCCCAACGCAGCTGCGGCCGCTACGGCCCCGACGCCGAAGAACGCAACCTGTCGCTGTTGGTCGACTGTGATGTCTCGCGCTTCGGCATAGGGAACCGCCAGCGAGACAAGGGCATTGATCCCGTCGGCCTCGGCGGTATATGCCCGGTACTTCGTACCGTCCACGTCGACGGTCGCCGAGCCGACCGGTAGTTCGGGCAGTCGCGTCGGGGTACTGGATTTGACGGTTCCGTCGGTGTCGGAGCGGATGGTCACGGAAAAGGCGCCGCCGTCTCCGAACGCGCCGAGAAAAGGTCCCGCTGTAGCCGCATTGGCCACGATGACCGTCGATGCCGTCTCCAATCGACGGTCCAACTGCGCCAAATTGTTTCGTGCGATAGCCAGTGCAACGACCACACCGAGTGCGATGACGATGAACGTCGCCCCCAGTGCCGCGGCCGCGGCAACGCGAGTTCGTAGTGAGAAGCGGCGACGCTTCACGGGTTCTCCCGAAGCACGAACCCGACGCCGCGAACGGTATGCAGCAGACGAGGTGAACCGCCGGATTCGAACTTTCGACGCAGATAGCCGATGAAGACGTCCACGACGTTCGTGTCGGCGACGAAGTCGTAGCCCCACACCAGTTCGAGGAGACGTTCGCGAGTGAGCACGATGCCGGAATTGTGTGCGAGCACTTCGAGTAGCTCGAATTCGCGTTTGGTGAGCGGTACTTCCTTGCCGTCGACACGAACCCGGCGACCGGAGAGATCGATGTCGAGGTTTCCGACCCGCAGGGTATTCGTACCCTCGGAGTGATCGCCGGCCGGAGTGTTGCTGCGACGGAGCATTGCGCGGATCCGGGCAACCAGTTCGGCAAGAACAAACGGTTTGACCATGTAGTCGTCTGCACCGGATTCGAGCCCGGCGATGCGATCGTCGACCGAGTTGCGCGCACTGAGCACGCAGATCGGGATTTCGTTGCCGGCGGCACGAAGCGCCGTCACCACACCGGTGCCGTCGAGCACCGGCATGTTGATGTCGAGGACTACCGCGTCCGGTCGCTTGTCGGAGATCACTCGGAGCGCGTCGGCGCCGTCCACCGCCGTCAGTACGGTGAATCCCGAGAGCCGCAATCCGCGTTCGAGTGAGGTCAGGACGTCTGCGTCGTCGTCGACTACGAGGATTTTCGGTATCTCGGTCACAGCCCCATTGTGCCTTGCCTGGTACGTCGGGTTTCGCCGATCAGACCGGCAAGTCGGTACCGTCCGGACGCAGACCGGCCATGAACACCGCGACCAACCGCGGGACCAGGTTCGGCATGGCCTCGTCGGACAACTCGATTTGCGGGCGCGTCAGTTTGGCCAGAGCCATTACGAATTCGAGCGGTTGCAGATCGGCGCGAACCAGTCCGGCGCTCTGAGCGGCGCCGATCGTCGCGGTCATCTTCGTTTTCGTCACCTCACGCACCGCCAGAACTTCGGGCGCCAGCTCGGTGAAACTGCGTTCCACCAGTGCAGGAATGAGCGCACCCAGGCGCAGTTCCACGAGGCGGTCCACCAGCGTGTGCCACGCGTTTATCGGATCGGTGGACATTGCCGTGAGTGCGATGTCGGCAGCCTCGCGGACATCGGTCAGTGTTGCGACGGCAACGGCGGTCACGAGGTCCTCGCGCGTCGGAAAGTTTCGATACAGCGTGGCGATGCCCACTTTCGCGAGTTCTGCGACTGCATCGAGCGGCGCGTCGTGCCCGCGCTCGGTGAACACCGCTCGTGCGGCGTCGACTATTGCGTTTCTGCGTTCACGTGCATCGGCTCGCACATCCACCTCCGGTATTGACAGTTCATCATAACCGGAGGAATATCTTCCACAAATAGTGGAGGAAAAACTTCCACTTAGGGAGGGTAGTTATGAACGCCGAAGTTGAAGCACAGGACCGCAAGAAGTTGGTGGCTGTGGTGTTGGGCTTGTCCGCCGTGATCGGGCTGATGCTGCTTGCCTTCGTACTGCCCTCGGTCAACAGTGGCCCGCACGAACTGAAGTTGGGCATCACCGGTCCAGCTGCGGCAACCGAACAGATCAGCACCTCGCTCGAGGCGAGTAAGCAAGGCGCCTTCGATACTCGAGAATTCGCCGACGCCGACGCCCTGCGTGACGCGATTCGGAATCGCGACGTGGTCGGCGGAATCGCCGTTGATGCCAACGGTCCTCACGTGTTGATCGCGACCGAAGGCGGAACCCCGATCGCCCAAACCTTGACCGGTCTGGCCAGTGGGCTCGCGGAGAGTTCGGGGGTGAAGGTTCCCGTCGAAGACGTTGTGCCGTTGACGGCGGACGACCCGACCGGTGCTGGGCTCACGGCATTGGCCTTGCCCTTGGTGTTCGGTGGAATCATGCCTGCTGTTGTTCTCGTGCAGCTGTTTCCGCGCAGCATTGTCAAGCGAGTGTTGGGCGCTGCCGGCGTCGCGGTTGTCGCGGGTTTTGCCCTGACTGCCATTCTGCAGTTCGGTACCAGCAGCCTTGACGGAAACTACCTGCTCACCGCGCTCACACTCGCCGTTGGTATTTCGGCCATCTCGCTTCCCATTTTGGGGCTCGAATCCCTGCTCGGGATGAAGGGGTTCGCGTTGGGCGCCGTCACGATGATGTTCATCGGAAACCCACTCTCGGGGATGGCGACAACTGCCGCGTGGTTGCCCGCAGGCTGGGGCGCATTGGGGCAGCTGCTCCCACCCGGCGCCGCAGGAGCATCCGTCCGTTCGATGGCGTTCTTCGACGGCCATGGCGCCACCACGCCACTTCTGGTGCTGGTGTGCTGGATTGCCGTCGGGATCGCGCTGTGCGTGGCTGCCGGCCGGAAGAAGGCGTCTGCGCCGGTTATCGAACCGGAGGCTGCGCTGGTCTAGCCGGCGTAGCTTGCGTACGGGGTCAGGTCGGGAATCGGCCAGACCCCGTCAACGCGTTCCACGGCCAGTTCGGCGACCACGGTGTCCTCGTCCATCGGTAGAGGTCGGAGGATTCGGGGCTTTTCCGCCTCCCATTCGACGTCGATGCCCGCGGAGGTCAGGGCGTCCTGATCGATGACGGCGACGACCAGCGGCAATGTGAGGTCGCCGAACACCAGATCGAGCACCGAAGCGAGTGCGTCCGGGGTCGTTGCGCGAATGAATCCTGCCTCGTCGTAACTGATTCCGCGCGTCGAGACCTCGTACTCACCGAAACGCTTGCATGCTTCCCAGTCGTCGGCGATAGCGACGTGGACGAGTCGTTGTCCGGTCATGCAGTGCTCCTGTAGTATTCGAATTAATGAAACGTCAACGTAGCATTAATTTACCGGCACGGTAACAGGGGACTTGATGGAGCAACCGCGCAGACGTGGGAGAACCAGTGACGCCGAGCGCGCCGAACGACGCAACGAGATTCTCGACGTCGCTGTCGACTCGTTTCGAGATGTCGGGTTCGCCCGAACTACCATCGAGGGCATTGCCACGGTGGCCGGCGTCGCCAAGCGCACCGTGTACAGCTACTTCGGCGACAAGTCTGCGGTCTTTGCAGCTGCGGTTGCGCGTCAGCACGCGTACGTCGACAATGCCGGCGAGGGCCAGTCCGACCTGCTCGCCGCTGCAGTGGACATCGTCATCGCCCTGCACAGCGACAACTCGATTGCGCTGCACCGCATGATGATCGGCGAGGCAGTGCAGTTCCCTGAATTGGCCGCAGCGTTCTACGAATCCGGCCCGGCCAAGTCGATTGCCTTTCTGGAGAAGATATTGATCGATCAGCACGGCCAGAAGGCTGCGCTGTGCGCGGATCAGTTGTACACCTTGCTGCTCGGGGAGGAGCACCGGCGGCGACTGCTCGGGCTCACCTCCGAACCGACAGCCGAAAGAGCGGCGCAACTGGCGGCCCGCGCGGTGGGATGCGTTCTGAGATCTGATCGGTAGGCTCGACTGGGTGAGTAACTCTGTGATCTGGTTTCGACGCGATCTGAGGGTCGGTGATCTTCCGACTCTGACTGCAGCGGCGGATGCCGGCGGACAGACGTTGGGTTTGTTCGTCCTCGACGAGAAGTTGCTCGGACCGGCAGGCTCACCCCGCCAGAATCAACTGTTCGCCAACTTGTCGGCACTCGACAACCAGCTCGACGGACGATTGATGGTTGTTCGAGGTGATCCGGCAGACGTGGTGCCCCGCGTGGCGGAATCCGTTGGCGCCGAAGAAGTTCACATCAGTGCCGACTACGGGCCCTACGGCCGACGGCGCGACGCGGCCGTGGCCGAGAAGGTGGAGTTGATCGCCACCGGGTCACCATATGCCGTGGCGCCCGGACGCGTCACCAAGGCGGACGGTGATCCGTACAAGGTGTTCACGCCGTACTTCCGTCAGTGGATGGAACATGGTTGGCGGGGCCCCGCGTCGACCGATGCGGGGACGGTCCGTTGGTTCGATCCGAGCGAGAAGGACGGTGGCCCGCGCCGGGTGAGTATCCCCGCGCCGTCCGGCACCGTCAGCGATGTCGTCGGTGAGACCGGTGCGCTCGAACAGTGGAAAGAATACTGCGAGAACGATCTTGACCGGTACGACGACGAACGAAATCGCCCCGACCTCGACACCACGAGTCGGATGTCGATCCCGCTCAAGTACGGCACGATTCATCCGAGAACCATGTTGGCAGATCTCTCCAAGCGACTCGGAGACGGCGCTCAGGCGTACCGTCGCCAGCTTGCTTGGCGAGACTTCTACGCAGACATCCTGTTTCAGCGCCCCGACAGCGCGCGGAAGAACTACGACGGCAAGTTCGACCGTTTACGTCACGACGGGGGAGTCGACGCAGACGCCGCCTTCACGGCCTGGTGTGAAGGCAAGACCGGCTTCCCGATCGTGGATGCCGGCATGCGGCAACTCGCCGCTGAGAACTGGATGCACAATCGGGTCCGAATGATCGTCGCGTCATTCCTGGTGAAGGACCTGCACATTCCGTGGTGGCGCGGCGCACGGTACTTCATGTCGCAACTGGTGGACGGTGACTTGGCCTCCAATCAGCACGGGTGGCAGTGGACTGCCGGGTCGGGTACGGATGCTTCGCCTTTCTTCCGCGTCTTCAACCCGATCACGCAAGGGGAGAAGTTCGATCCCGACGGCACATACGTCCGTCGGTGGGTCCCCGAACTTCGCGATGTTCCCGGGAAGGCCGTCCACTCGTTGAAGGCGATGCGCCCGGTCGACTACCCGGACCCGATCGTCGATCACGCGCACGAGCGTGAGGAAGCCTTGCGCCGGTACGGCGAGATCAAAGGCTGAGTGCTCAGTGATCTGCGGGCGCTACGCGGACGCGGTTTCCGTCCAGATCTGAAATGACGAACGTCAGACCGAAGACATCTTCGTTGGGTTCTTCGACGACCTCGACTCCCTTGGCCACCCACTCGTCGTGGATCGCCCGAATTTCGTTGCTCCCGCCGTCGACCAAGATGCCGACTTCGAAGTTGCGCGGTGTCGCGGGATCGAGGTCGCGGGACTTGCCGCTCCACAGTGCAAGGACCACACCGCCGCCGAGGTCGAAGGTCATGTACCGAGGGCTGAGGACCTCAGGCTTCGCGTCGAACAATTCGCCGTAGAACGCTGCTGCGGAGGCGGCATCGCTGACGTAGATCAGAAACTGGTTGGGTAGTCGCACTGTGGTTTTCCCTCTCCCGTTGATGTTCGGGCCACCGGCAACGGGGCGTGTGCCTGGTCGTGCGGGGCTGCGTTCAACAATCCCCGCGCGCCGGACGAATGTCCAAGAACAAGTGCGTCTGAGAGACAGATGGATTACTTATGACGACTGCTGCAGTCACACCGCACTGAGGTGGTACCCGACGCTCAGGTTCGGGTAGTAGCCGTCGATGTAGCTCGAGATGAAGTAGTGATCAGGGTCGGTGGTGCGGGTTCCGTCGGTGTCGAACTGCGGATAGTCGTTGGCCATGAAGACGGCTTGTCCGCCGCCGGGAGTGGAATAGACGACGTCGACCGTCAGGCCGCGCGGGTCCTGGTTGTACGCCGTGACGATTTCGGTCTCGTGGGGCGCGAGCGACTGGCGTGGGCTCTGCATCCACTGTCCGTAGGGGTTGTCGGCGCCTTCGAGATGAATTGTCTGTTCGGTGTCGTTGCTGATCGTCATCGTGATGCTGTTGCCGGTTGTGGGAAGGGTTCCGGCACTGGCGATTCCGCTCAATCCCAACGTGAGGGCGCCGGCGGCCAGAGCTGTGATTGCGGCAACTACGTAGCGTGGGTTCGTCATCGACGGTGTCCTTTGTCCGGGTGAGCGTTCGGTTGGCTCTCTCGAAGACAACTATGTCGGAGCAGATCGATGTCGTATGTCCACTCCCCGGACCCTGTGCAGGCGGAACGGTGTGTCCACCGATCGGGGGACACCTACTCCGACACCGAGACGGCTTCGACCTTTCGCTCGCCGGTGACCAGCAGTCCGATCAGTGCGGCCGCCGCGAGCACCATGACGAGTGCTCCGTAGCCACGCGTCGTATCCACCAATCCGACCTTGCCGACCAGGTAGCCGGCCAGCAAGGCGGGAAGACTGTTGGCCAGATATGCGATGACGTAGACGGTGGACAACAAACCCGCGCGTTCGTGGTTCTCGGCCAGCGGCATGACGGTGAGGATAGTTCCTTGGAATCCTGCTCCGAAGCCGATACCTGCAACAGCCGTACCGACCAGAATCAATACGGCAGAGGATGTTTCAGCACCGATGAGTGTGACGGCCACCCCGAGCACCAAGGCGGTGGTTCCGATCAGCATCACGGTCCGGCCGCCGAGTTTGCGGAAGGTGAGTACTGCTGCCGCTCCGAATCCTGTCAGTGTTGCAACCATGATGGCACCGATGAGGGAGCTGTGAACGTCAAGTGCGTTGCGCGCCAATGCAGGTCCGAGTGAGAGGTAGAAACCTCCCAGCGCCCAGACCGCGATCAGGCACGGTGCGGTCAGGGCAATCATCGTGCGCGCCTGACGAGGAACGGCCAGTGTGGGGCGCAGGGACTGCCAGGCTCCGGGGCGTCCGCCCGAAGTCTCGGGAGCGGCCCATACTCCGAAGATCTCGAGAATGACAAGCACGAGAAGGACCAGGTAGACAGTGCTGGTGGGCCGGGGCAGGTGCTCGCTGATGAGGCTCGAACCCACTGCTCCGACTGCAAGCCCCATCGTCGGAGCGACGCTGTTGATGATCGATCCTCGGCCCGGAGTGCGTTCGAGGTCGATCAATGCCGAACCCAGAGCACTGATTGCAGCGCCGGTGGCAACACCCTGTATGACCCGGGCGATGAGCAGGATGGTCAAACCGTCGGCCGAGGCGAACAGCGCGAGCGAGACTGCCTCGAGCGCGAGTGCTCCGAGCAGGACCGGGCGCCTGCCGATGTGATCGGACAGGGATCCGGCGGTCAGGAGCGTGGCGAGCAATGCGAGAGCGTAGATGCCGAACACGAGCGTCGACGCGAGCGAGGAGAATCCCCACAACTGTTGATAGTGCTCGTACAACGGTGTCGGGGTCGCGGATGCGCCCAGGAACGTGGCGATGATGACGGCGATGAGTGTGAAAGCGACGCCTCGCCCAAGGCGTGGGCGTGAAGTGCTTTCGGTCTGTGGTGAAACGGTCGTTGTCATTGTCGTAGCGCTTCCCGTGCGGGTGGTGAAGACTTCAAACGCAAATACTTTGCGTTTGGGACGCTACGCCTGGCCGTAGCCTAATGCAACATCTTTGCGTTAGTATTGGATTTATGAGTCCGTCCGCAGGTCCGCGCCCCGGTGGCCGTAGTGCGCGCATCCAACAGGCCGTGCATGCGTCGGCGCGCAAGTTGTTGGAACAGCGTGATCGGGCAGAGATCACGGTGCCGATGATCGCGACCGATGCGGGAGTGACCCCGTCGACCATCTATCGGCGGTGGGGTGACATCAACGAAGTCTTTGCCGACGTCTCGATCGAGAGATTGCGCCCGGACGCCGACCCGCGTGAAACGGGCTCGCTCCGAGGGGATCTGACGGTTTGGGCGCAGGAGTACCTCGAGGAGATGTCTGCGCCTGTCGGTCGTGCTTCGTTGCGTGACGTGTTGATGAGCGACGATCAGACGCATGCACCGGACGGTACGAAGAAGTTCAAGTGTGCCTTCTTCTGTCGGACGCAGATCGACGTGATCCTCGCGCGTTGGCCGGAAGCTGCCGGCGTGGATGGTGATTCGGTGGTCGACCATGTAGTGGCGCCGATCATCTACCGAATTCTGTTCGACCTCGAACCGGTCGTGCCGCAGCGAGTTGCGGAATTGGTGGATCAGACGCTTGCCCTCGCGGCGCGGGTCGTTGCCGAAGGCTGATCGCTACGTAGTCGGGCGTGGACGTGCATGTCGTGCCAGCCGTCGGCGTGCCTGGCGGAGCTTCGTCGAACACCTTCTTCGCTGAACCCTGCTTTGGTGGCGACTCGGCACGATCGTGGGTTGTGGATCGAGTGTGCGAGTTCCAATCGATGAAACCCTACTTCGCGGAATGCCCACTCGGACAGTGCGGTTACAGCCTGGGTGCACAGTCCGCGGCCGCGCGCCGCTGGGGTCACCCAATACGCGAGCTCGGCAGTGCCGTCCCACAAATTCACCCCCTTTGCTGCGATTCGACCGAGGAGTTCATTTGTCTCGGGAGCGGCGATCGCCCAATGGCATTCGGATTCGCTTGCCCACCCGTCTCTCCACTGGGTGAGCCAACCCCGTGCTTCGTCGATCGAGTCGGCGCGGCGGATGTGCCAACGCTGAATCGACGGATCGCGAAAGGCTTCCATGACGGCCGGTGCGTCGTCGCGGGTCCAGGGTCGGAGAATCGCGAAAGTCCCGACGTGGATCGAGGGTTGGTCCATCCCCTCGAGAGAGCCAGTGGCGATCGCGGGCGTAGTCAACTTGGGCACGTGAAGCATCATCGCCTACCCGCCTGATGGCGGGCAATGGCGTGAGCTTTCCGGTCATTATCCCTGCCACTCTGCGTTCAGTCGGCGCGCAGATTCCAGAGTTGCGATGGCCTCTTCGGTGTCAACTCGTGCGAGTACCAATGCACTTACCGTGCAGGAGAGAAGGATTCGAGTGCGATCTGAGAGCGTGGCGTCTGTCTCGGTTGGAAACGCGGCGTGTAATCCACTGTTGATCGCGTCGGCGAGCTCTCGGCGGTAAGCGCGGATCACTGCGGCCACCGCATCGTCGTGCGCGCCGAGTCCGGCAGCCGTATTGAGAAGTAGGCAACCGCGCCGAGGTGAGTCGGCGGTCATGGTGCCGATCGCGTGCGCAAGCGAGGAAAGGTAGTCGTCGACGGCGTCTGCCCCGGGATTTGTCGTGAGGCTGCGCAGACGTGGCCGGATGACATGGTCGAGGTACAGCTGCACGGCGGCGTCGAACAATCCGCGCTTGTTGGTGAACGAGTTGTAGAGACTTGACCGACTCAGCCCCGTCGCGGATTCGAGGTCGCCGAGTGAGGCACCTTCGTATCCGCGTGCCCAGAAAACGTCCAAAGCGGCAGCGACCACGGCTGTTGTGTCGAATTCTTGTGATCTGCCCATCAAAGCCTCGCTCTTTCTGTATCGTTCGGTCCAGTATATATTGGACCGAACGATACAGAATTCACTCGAAGCAACAGGAGTTCACCGATGAATGTCGCCGGCTACATCTTCGCGGGACTGGCCGCAGCAGTGCACGTGTACATTTTTGTCCTCGAATCGATTCTCTGGACGGCCCCGAAGACCCGCGCCACGTTCGGCGTGAAGTCCGAGGAAGAGGCGATCGCCACGCAGCCGCTCGCCTTCAACCAGGGCTTTTACAACCTTTTCTTGGCGATCGTGTCGGCGGTCGGCATCGTGATTGCGGCGACAGGCTCCGCGTCGGTCGGAATTGCCCTCGTCCTGGCAGGCGCAGGATCGATGGTTGCCGCGGGATTGGTGCTGATTCTCTCGTCTCCCGACAAAGCCCGCGCAGCCGTCGTGCAGATGCTTTTCCCAGCTATTGCCGTTGTTCTGCTGGTAATCCACCTGCTTTGAGTGGTCTCTATCCGCCGCCGAGCACCAGTGATTCGATCAACGCAAAAGCACCGTTGAGTGCTCCGCAATCGAAGGCTTCGGCCAGGGCGTAACCGATGACAAGTTCGTCGGTGCTCGGCGTACTCGACCAGACTGCGTCGGTCTGTCTGGGATCGGATTCCTCGTTCTTGGAGAAGTGCCCGATCCGCAATCCGTCGCGGGTGAATGCACTGTTCGCGTCGTCGACTGGGGCGAAGTTCAAACTCACGCCGTAGACGAGTGCCGAGACAGAGTACGAGCGACGGGACAGAAACCCTTTGCCGACAGTGAGTTCGACTTCGTCGCCACCGACAGTGAAGAACAAGTCGGCGGCGGCGCGCGTTCCGATGGGTGTGCCTTCACGGCGCGGGGCATCGACTCGACGCGTCAACAGAGCGTGTGAGTTGCCGTTTCGGACGTCGACGACCCCCGTGTCGACATCGAACGAGATCTCGACTTTTCCGTGAATCGGGTCCATTACGGCGTATTTGACCGTCACTGTGCCTACCCCCTGTAAGTGTGAACTCGGGTCAATAATACGTGGTGGGAGCGTTGCCCAGTATGCCCGAATCCAAAAAAATAGTGCCGAATGACGCGCGTTTGCGGCCAAATGCTTCTACGCTGGGTCTTGGGTTTGTTGCGCATCCCACAACGGTTTTTCCCACACCAGACGAGGAGCGCCTATGAGGTTGTCGACTACTTGTTCTGTTGCTACGAAGGCTTGATCAAGCCGGAATTGCCTCTGCCGGATGGTGCTCGAGACCCATCCGGCAGAGGCAATTCTGCATCAGTTCGGGCCTTCAGCCGCCGGCGAATTTTTCCGAGGTGCCGAGATCGATCGGCAACGCGATGCCGGTGATCCCGCGCCCGGCCGGCCCCACCAGATAGAACACCGCATCCGCAATCACTTCGGGGTCGACCCACGGGTGGGGCAGCAGATTCAGCTTCGACATGATCGGAGCGGTATCGGCGAGGACAGGATTCTCCAAGTCTGGACGGAACGCACGAACCATCGGTTCGTTGTCGATCATCGTCGTTCGCACATTGCCCGGGTGTACGGAGTTGACTCGGATGTCTGCCCAGCCGAGTTCGTTGGCCAGAGACTTCGCCAACCCCCGAACGGCGTGCTTGGACGCGGAGTAATGTGCAATCCCCGGCACGCCTCGAAGCCCGGCCATCGAGCTGATCAACACAATGGATCCACCTCGATTGCCGTTCATGATGTGCGGAATCGACACCTTGGTCGTCAACCAGACGCCGGTGACGTTGATGTCCATCAGCTCGCGGAACTCTTCGGCGCTCAGGTCCCAGGACAATTTCGCCGACGCCGCGATTCCCGCGTTGGCGATCACGATGTCCAGTCGGCCGAGTTTCTCGACTCCGGCGTCGACCGCTGATTTCAGGGCATCGAGGTCGCGAGTGTCCGCGACGGATGCGACGATACGCCGGCCCTGAGCTTCGACCAGGGCGACGGTCTGGGCGAGGTCGGCTTCGGTGGCCATGTCGTACCCCGCCGTTGCGACCGGCGCGCAGAGATCCACCGCGATGATGTCCGCGCCCTCGGACGCGAGCTTGACGGCATGCGCGCGCCCTTGACCACGCGCCGCTCCGGTGATGAATGCGACCTGACCGTCCAAATTGCCCATCGAACTTCCCCTGTCCGTGTGAATCGCCGAAACTGGAACGTGTTCATACTGCTACGTCCGGAGGCAGAGGGACAGGGGAATTCGCTGAATCCTTATCCGCGAAGGAGTTTGGACAACTCGTCCAATACGCTCGCGTCCTCGATGGTCGACGGGACCGTGTACTCCTCGTTGTCGGCGATCTGCCGCATGGTCTTGCGGAGGATCTTGCCGGAACGAGTCTTCGGTAGTGCGGCGACGACGGTGACGTCCCGGAACGTGGCGACGGCACCGATCTGGTCTCGCACCCGCGCGACCAGTTCTTGTCGGAGTGTTTCGGGATCGATGTCGACGCCGGACTTGAGCACGACATAACCGCTCGGCCGTTGCCCCTTGAGTTCGTCGTGAATGCCGATGACCGCGCATTCGGCGACAGCCGGGTGGCCGGCGACGACGGCCTCCATGCTTCCGGTCGAAAGGCGATGTCCGGCAACATTGATCACGTCGTCACTTCGTCCGAGCACGAAGACGTAGTTGTCCTCGTCGATGTACCCGGAGTCGCCGGTGAGGTAATAGCCTTCGAAAGTCGACAGGTAGGACTTCACGTACCGGTCCTCGTCACGCCACAGTCCGGCGAGTGTTCCGGGAGGAAGCGGCAGGCCGATCACGATGTTGCCCTCGGTGCCCGGACCCACGAGTTCGCCCTTGCCGTCGACGATTTCGACGCGGTATCCGGGGCAGGCGACGGTGGGTGAGCCTGCTTTGATCTCCATCGGTTCGAGGCCGCGCAGGTTCGCGCAGATGGCCCAACCGGTTTCGGTCTGCCACCAGTGATCGACCACCGGGCGATCGAGAATCCGAGTAGCCCACTCGTAGGTGTCGGGATCCAAGCGCTCGCCGGCCGCGAACAGTGTGTCGAGCGACGAGATGTCGTACTTGGCAAGCTCTTTTGCGTCCGGGTCGGCCTTGCGGACCGCGCGGATCGCTGTCGGAGCGGTGAAGAGTGCCGACACGTTGTATTCGGAAATGATGCGCCAGAACGCACCGGCGTCGGGGGTGCCGACGGGCTTGCCTTCGTACATGACCGTCGTGGCTCCGGCGAGCAACGGTCCGTAGACGATGTAGGAGTGGCCGACCACCCAGCCGACGTCGGAGGCGGTCCACCACACCTGTCCTGGGCTGATGTCGTACAGATTCTTCATGGTCCACGTCAGCGCAACGGCATGGCCACCGTTGTCCCGGACGACGCCCTTGGGCTTACCGGTCGTTCCCGAGGTGTAGAGAATGTAGAGCGGATCCGTCGCGGCGACCGACACCGGGTCGGCCGGGGTGGCGTCGGCGATCAGCTCGTCCCAGTCGAACCAGGCTGCGGCACTTGACTTGTAGTCGGAAGCTGCACCGGGAATCTGCTCGCGATTCTTCACGATCACGGTGTGCGCGGGAGTGGCGGACAGTTGCAGAGCCTTCTCGACCATCGGCAGGTACTCGATTGTTCGTCCGGGTTCGAGGCCGCCGGACGCCGTCACGAGCACCACTGGACCGGCGTCGTCGATACGGGTTGCGAGCTCCTTGGCCGCAAAGCCGCCGAACACCACCGAATGCACCGCGCCGATTCGCGAACACGCGAGCATCGCGATCGCAGCCTCGGGGATCATCGGCATGTAGATGATCACGCGGTCGCCCGCCACCACACCCTGATCTTTCAAGACGCCGGCGAAGAGTGAGACCTGCTCGAGCAATTCGGCGTAGGTGTACGTGGCCTTGGTGGGGACCATCGCGGAGTCGAAGATCAACGCGGTCTGATCGCCGCGGCCGTCGCGGACGTGCCGATCGAGGGCATTGAAGCTGGTGTTGAGCGAAGCATCCGGGAACCAGCGATAGATCGGCGCGGCAGAGTCGTCGAGAGCCTTGGTGGGCGCGACATCCCAGTCGACGGCCCGCGCAGCGTCGAGCCAGAACTTCTCCGGCTGATCCATGCTCTCGCGATATGCGTCGGCATACGTGGTGTGGGACGCCTGCTCGGAAGAGCTCATCGACGTGTGTCCTCTCGTGAACTTCGCTTACCGGTGACCTGAAACACCTTAGGTCACCGTCAGTGCGGTGCGCCTCAGTAGCGGTGGGGGTACCGTCCCTTTGCGCCGGGCGGGCCTGTCCCGTCGGCCAGTGGCGCGCAGGGGTGGGATAGGGCAGGGACTGAAAGGGGGGATCGATGTGACAGGTGCAGCGCAACGCGCAGGCTTCTGGGGAGTCCTCGCTCTGCGTGACTTCCGACTTCTGTGGACCGGCGACGCAGTCAGCGGTATCGGAAACGGTGTCACGACCGTCGTACTGCCGCTGATCGCGCTTCGCGAACTGGACGCGAGTAGCTTCCAGATCGGTGTGCTGGCATCAGCAGTGTGGTTGCCGTGGTTGATCGTCGGACTACCAGCCGGTGCCTGGATCGACCGGCTGCCTCGGCGCCCGATCATGATGATCGCGAACGCTGCGTGCGCGCTGTTCTTCGCGAGCCTCGCGATCGCCGGCTTCCTGGAGGCGATGACATACGGCCACCTGCTCCTGGTCGCGCTGCTCACCGGTACAGCCACCGTCTTCTTCCAGGCGGCCTATCACTCGTATCTCCCCACGGTGCTCGCCGAAGCGGATCTTGTCGAAGGGAACTCGAAGATTCAGGGCGCCGAGGCCGCAACTCGGGTGATCGGCCCAAGCGTCGGTGGGCTGGTGGTTGCAACTGTCGGGCTCGCGGCCGGTCTGGTTGTCGACGCGTTCACGTTCGCCTTCTGCTTCGTATGCATCTGGCTGATTCGTGTGCAGGAGACCGTCCATCGCGGACAGAATCAGCGAGAACCGTTGCGACGGCAGATTGCGCTCGGACTGCGATTCGTCGCCGGTGATCCGTATCTGCGGTCGATCGTCGTCTACGGCACTCTGCTCAATTTCGGTCTCACCGGGTACTCCACGATCCAGATCGTGTTCCTGGAAAAGACGGTTGGCGTGGGGGAGTTCGGACTCGGGCTTCTCCTGGCGATTGCCGGGGTGGGCGGAATTGTCGGATCGATGATCGCGCGCCCGCTCGGCCGCAGATTCGGCACTGCCCGAAGCGTTCTCATCTGTCAGTTGGTGACGGGACCGTTCATCCTGTTAGCACCTCTGACGACGTACGGTGCCGGCCTGTTCTGGTTCTGCATCGGCGGCATGGTGATGGTTGCGGGCGTCGTGTCGTGCAACGTGGTGCTCGGCAGTTTCCGTCAAAGTTACTGTCCGCCGGACCGCCTCGGACGAGTGGTGGCAACGAGTATGTTCCTGCTGCACAGCAGCATTCCGCTCGGTGCTCTGACGGCAGGCTACCTCGGCGACGCAGTGGGACCGCGCGGGACGATGTGGATCATGGCCTGCCTGATCGCGCCGTGCGGATTGGTCTTGCTCTTCAGCCCCCTCCGCGGAATCCGCGATCTACCGAGTCGGCCGGCGATCTCAGTGCGGTAGAGAATCGCTGCGGTAGGGGATTACTGCGGTAGAGCCGCGGCGGCCTCTTCGCTTCGAATCGCGATGCGAAGTGTCGCGAGCATGAACAGTGACACTGCGAAACCGAAAAGCGCGCCGAACTGGTCCTGCGTGAACAGATAAACCTGCGTCACCAGGAGGCTCACGATGAGGGATGCACGCAGGAGCCTTAATGCTCGCAGGTACGGACCTCGGAAGAGGAACCACACTCCCAGAACCACAAGAACTCCGGTTGTGACGGTGGAGATCTGGACCACCAGGTCGGAGACGTCGTCGGCCTCGACGACGTTCTCGGAAACCAACGCGTAGATCACCTGGACAATCGCCAGAAGAGCCTGCAGTACGAACAGGGTCAGAACCAGTCGGCGGACGACCCGGTGCCGGAGCAGTTCCTCAGCACGGTGGAAGAACGCGTTGCGGCCACGAGTGATCTTCGATTCGATACCGCCGGTCGGCGGAGTCTGTGAATGCAGGCCGGCCTTGATCGAATCGACGAGGTCGGTGAGGCTGCGGTCTTCGACGCCGTCGAGTACGCGGAGGGCGTGGTTGTACTGGATCTCGTCGAGCTGACCGAGAGCGAGGTCCGAGAGCGCTCGCGCCCCGATGGCGAGCCGATGACGATCATTCATTCCGCGCCGAATCACCACCTCGCGCGCGGCAAGATAGAAGAGAACGAAGACGACGTACATGATCGCGATGGCAGGCTGGTAGAAGTAATCGACGTCGGCGGTGACGAATTTTCCGACCTCGTCAATGAAGAGACCGAACCCGATTCCGCCGACGAGCGTGGCCAGGTCACGCGTGCGAGAACCTTCGGTGATGGCGGTCGCCACGATGGCGACGGCCATCAGCAATCCGCCCCAGAGAACGTGTGCGATGTGGAGGGCGCCGCCCCCGATCTGGGGATAGCCCGTTGCCGCCAGATAAGCGCGGGTGATCAGCACGGTGGCGATGCCCGCGAACAGGAACAATTCGAAACGAGCGAGTGCCGCGCGGTCGTAACTGTGCGGCAGCGTCAGCGCATTCCGGTCCTTCGTCGTCATTGCGGAACTCCCAGGTTTCGATAGCGCGCGATACGGGAGGACTGGCGATCGGTGTCCGACTCTTCGGCGAGCACGAAGAGTTCGTGCGCTATCGCAGCCCCTACCCTCTTGGAGAATTCCACGGGTTCATCGGCCGCGTCAGGCGTTTCGGGAATGATCGCGTCGACCACGCCGTCTCGAAGCAGATCCAACGAACGAATGCCCTGCGCTGCCGCCATCTCCGGTGCGTGACTGATGTCGCGATGGACGATCGCGCTTGCGCCTTCCGGTGGCAGGGGAGCGAGCCACCCGTTCTGTGCCGCGAGTACCCGATCGGCGGGCAGCAGCGCGAGAGCCCCACCGCCTGTTCCCTGGCCGAGCAACACCGACACTGTCGGGGTCTTCAGCGTCACGAGGTCGGCGATGCAACGGGCGATCTCAGGGGCCAGTCCACGTTCTTCAGCTTCTTTGGACAGCGACGCGCCCAATGTGTCGATCACTAGGACAAGCGGGAGTTGTAGTTCTTCGGCAAGTTTCATGCCCCGTCGCGCTTCCCTGAGCGCGGCCGGTCCCATCGTGGTGAGCGCGGATTGGCCACTGCGGTCCTGGCCGAGCAGGATGCACGGAAAGCCCCGGAAGCGGGCGAGCGAGAGCAAGATCGTCTTGTCGGTTTCACCCTGCCCGGTGCCGCTGAGCGGTACCTGTTCAGTTGCGGCATGGCGGAGCAACTGCCGGATGCCGGGTCGATCGGCCCGGCGCGAGAGCATCACCGACTGCCAGGCGGGAACATCGGGAATCTCGGGTGAGGGAATCGGGTCCGTGGCCGCCGGGGACGGGGGATCGGTGAGCACGCACAACGCTCGGTTGACCAGCAGACGGAGGCGGTCGACGGGGACGACGCCGTCGATAACGCCGTTGCGATACAAGTTTTCGGACGTCTGGATACCGTCGGGAAACTTTTCGCCGTACAGGGATTCGTAGACACGGGGTCCGAGGAATCCCACCAGAGCACCGGGTTCCGCGACGGTGATGTGGCCGAGGGATCCCCACGAGGCAAAGACCCCGCCGGTGGTGGGATTGCGCAGGTAAACCAGGTAGGGCAGGTGTGCCGCTTTGTGAACAGCCACTGCCGCAGCGATCTTCACCATCTGAACGAACGCCACGGTGCCCTCCTGCATCCGCGTTCCGCCGGAGGTTGGCGAGGCCAGCAGCGGGAGTTGTTCTGCCGTAGCACGTTCGACGGCGGTCACGATCCGCTCGGCCGCAGCGACTCCGATGGAACCGGCGAGAAAGCTGAATTCACAGGCAATTACCGCGACCCGACGTCCCCGAACGGTACCGACACCGGTGACGACGGACTCGTCAACTCCGCTCTTCTCGCGGGCCTTCGCCAGGTCTTCCGCGTATTTCGCGCCAGGTCCGACGTCGACGGGCGGGGAGTCCCAGGAGACGAAGCTCTCGGGATCGAGTACCGCAGTGAGTAGTTCTTCGGCCGAGATTCGCACAACGTCCTCCAAGTAAGCAGCACCCCGTCCAGGATGAACCTACCTGGGCGGGGTGCTGCCGTGATCGTGTGGCGTCAGTTGTGCGCCGGATAAATCAGCGTCCGAACGCCTCTTTCCACGAAACGACCTTGCCGATGCGAAGGATGGAGCGCTGGTAGATCTTTGCCGCGATCATCGACAGCGCAGCAGTCACGACCAGCATCAGCAGAATCGTTCCCACGATCTGGAACGGAGAAGCAACACCGGCGGAAATGCGCAGGGGCATGAGGATTGCCGAGAACGGCGGAATCCAACTCAACACGTTGCTCAGGGTTCCTTCTGGATTGCTCACCGAAACGAAAGCCACGCTGACCATTGCCATGACGAGCAGCGCGAGAGGCATCGCGGTGGCGTTGACGTCCTCCTGTCGCGAGACCATGGACCCGGCCGCGGCGTACAGCACGGCGAAGAAGAGGAAGCCCAGAATGAACCACCCCAGTGTGCCGAACAGAACGCCGATTGCGGTGCCCGTCACGGTCAGGACGCCCGTCGCCAGTCCGGTGGCGACGCCCGCGACAGCGTAAGCGGCCATCTGCATCAAGCCGACAGCACCGATTCCGAGAACCTTGCCCCACAACAACTGCAGTGGACGGAGAGTGGAGAGCAGCAACTCGACGACACGGCTGGACTTCTCCTCGACGACGCCCATCGCCACGTACGTTCCGAACAGCAGGATCTGCATGTACAGGAGCACCACAGCAGCGATCGACATCGCTATACGTTGGCCCTGTTCGGGATCCGGGGGATCGATGGCATCGATGGTGACCACTGCGGTGGACGTGGCTTCGGCGAGCTGAGCCGGGTCGATCCCCGCAGCGGAAAGCGCATTCGATTGTGCCTGCTGTGCAACGGAACTCTCGATGACGGCCCGCAGATTCGTGGCTACTTCCTTCTTGGTCACGACAGTGACGCCGCCGCCCGATCCAGCGATCACGGCCACGTCGAGGTCGCCGTCCTTGACTTGATCACGCGCGGTGCCGTCGTCGGAAACCTCCGTTACCGTCACCGGATTTCCGAGGGTGTCGCCGATGGACACCATCGTGGCACTGAGTGATTGGTTGCCGACCAAGCCGATCTTCGACTTGTCCTCGTCGCCGCCGGAGAAGAGCGAGAAGGCGATGATGCCGCCGATGATCGCGACCAGAATGATGACGTTGCTGATCACAAAACTCTTCTTCGAGATCTGCGTCATGAATTCGCGTCGGGCGACCAACCCGATGGCTCGACCTCCGCTCAACTGGTTGCTCATGCGGCTACTACCTCTCGGAACAGATCGGTCAGTGACGGACGTCGTAGCGTGAACTCGTGCACCGGTCCGGTTTTCAATGCTGCGTGCAGGATCTGCTGATCGTCGGCCGTGCCGTCGACGCTCAGGAGCGTTCGGCCGTCGAGGTGGCTCAGTGTGGTGACACCGATCAGATGGTGTGCCCAACCGACCGGCGCGTCAGGGGCGAAGACTTCGATTCGGCCGTCACCCTTGCCTCGTAGCTCGTCGACGGTTCCGATCTCTCGCATGCTGCCGCGGCTGATGATGCCCACGCGATCGCACAAGCGCTCCACCAGATCCAGCTGATGGCTGGAGAAGATTACGGGAACACCGGTGCGAGCCTTCTCGACCAACACGTCACTCATGACATCGACCGCTACGGGGTCAAGGCCCGAAAACGGTTCGTCCAGAACAAGTACCGATGGGTCGTGAACCAGCGCCGCCGCGAGCTGCACACGTTGCTGATTACCGAGGGACAGGGAATCGACGGTGTCCTTGACGCGTTCGGCGATGCCCAGACGTTCGGTCCACCGCTCAGTGGCCGCGTGCGCGTCGGCCTTCGAGAGTCCGTGTAGCTCGGCCAGATAGGAAAGTTGCGCTCCCACCTTCATCTTGGGGTAGAGGCCGCGTTCCTCCGGCATGTATCCGATAGTGCGACGCACGTCGAGGTCGACGGGTTTGCCGCCGAGGCGAACTTCTCCCGAATCTGCTCCGAGCACACCCAGCGCAATGCGCATCGTGGTCGTCTTGCCGGCGCCGTTGCTGCCGACGAATCCGAAGATCTCGCCTGGACGCACTTCGAAACTCAGGTTGTCGAGTGCGACGACGTCGCCGTAGCGTTTCGAGATGCCGTCGATCGTGAGGGTGGCTGACATGGGTCCTTCCCATCGGTCGAGTGGTGCGCTTCGGTAATACGGGTCAGAGATCGAACTCTTCCGAATCAATCGGATCCGGGTCTGGATTGGTCCACGAGAGAATCATCGCGGGCGTGCACGCGCCGATCAGCATTGCAGTCAGTGCCAATAAACCTCCCGTGTAAGGCAGCCTCTCTACATTCCACTGCACCGACGAGGTGAAAATGAGGAAAATGGCGACAATGAAGACCAACGTTTGGGTCACGCTGAGCCCGACGGAGCGAGCGTCGTTGCGTTGCTGGATCTCCCATTCGTCCAACGCCTGCCGCGGAGCATCCCCTTGCCGGCCCGACACGATTTGAAGTGAGGACCACGTCGGCAGGAACAGCAGGGTGAGGACCGGCCATGCCACGGCGAAGAGCGGATTGAACAGGCATGCTGTGCTGACGGCAACCATCGTGGTGAACAGGACCGCCAGGGCGACGACGAGTACGCGCCGACGTCGACGGGTTCGCCAATTCGGGAGCCAATGTCGGAACGTCTCCTCGTTCTGCAGGAACCGCCGAGTGCGGTGGGCCTGGTAGCGGTCGATCAGATTTGATTCAGGCACTTGGCTTTTCACTCCCCTCGGTAGTGCGGTCAGATCGGTAGACCTCCGTCGACGGTGCATTCCGGTAGACCTCCGTCGACAGCGGCCCGAACTCCGTCCGGGAGAACACCGCCTCCACCGGGAGGTCGAACACCCAGCAGATTCGGAATGCAAGATCCAGGCTGGGGTAGTGGTCACCGCGTTCGAGTGCCCCCACCGTCTGCGGATTCACGTCGACGAGTTGCGCAAGCTGTGCCCGGCTCATCTTCCGCTCGGCGCGAAGCACTCCGATGCGATTGAAGATGGGGAGCGCGTCTCCCCGCCGGACTGGGCTCATGCATCAAAGTGTTGTAAAAACCCAACAGTTTGTCAACACGAACCGCGATTGTTCGGCTTCTGGGGCGTGCCGGCGGATAAGGTTCGGGCAACGGAAGGGGCTTGGCATAGTGGTCGAACAGTTGGTGCTCGAAAAGTCCGGCCTGGTCGTGCAGGTGCGCGAGGATGGTAGCTACTGCGTGGGACCGCAAGGGCGCGACGCGGTCTGGCGCGATCCGATGGAGAAGGGTGCAGTCATCGGTATCGGGCAGCACACTCCGGGGGATGTGGAAGGCGAATCGTGGTGGGTCGTGTACGGCCAGTCGGACATCGGGGCGGACGTCACCGTTCGACTCGAGGACGGGTCGCACGTGCCGGTTTCGCGCCTCGGTGAGATCTTCGCCAGTGAATGGTTGAGTACCCCGCAGCAGGCGTTGCTGTACCGGTCCGATCGCCCGGTGGAGTCGCAGCCCACTAAACTGTCTGTGCTGTTCGCCAGGCCGAAGTTCATGCCCAAGGCGGCGTTTCCGGAGAATGATCGCTTGTAGTTGCAGCGAGCTGCCGTCGGGAGGCTGGCAGCCATCTTCTCGAAACATTACGGTACGTACTGTACTGTTTTGGAATGATAGCTTGGCCGAACGACCTCGCAGTAGTGCAAGTGCGCGTAGCGCGACCCACCGACAGGCTCGACGACGTGATTACGTTCTATCGCGACTGTCTGGGATTGCCAGAGCTCTACCGGTTCTCCGGTCATGCCGGGTACGACGGAATCATGCTGGGTCTGCCGGATTCGAACTATCACCTCGAATTCACGACCCACGAAGACGGAAGCCCGTGCCCGGCGCCGACGCAGGACAACCTGTTGGTGCTCTACTTCGCCGGCGAGTCGGCGATGTACGAGGTAGTTCAGAGGTTGGGGGAAGCAGGGCACGAACCCGTTGGCGCCGAGAATCCGTACTGGGAGGAGAATGCGGGGATGACTTTCGAAGATCCCGACGGCTGGCGTCTGGTGCTCATGCCGCGGCCGGTGCTGTAGATGGTGCGCGCCCGCGACGAGCGGATCGACGACGCCGTTCTGGCGGCAACCCTGGAGTTGTTGGGGGAGAACGGATATGCGGAGCTGTCGATCGGTTCGGTGGCGACGAGAGCGGGCGTGCATCGACCCGCCATCTACCGGAGATGGCCGTCGAAGCGGCATCTGGTGGTCGACGTTGTCGTGGCGCACATCGGCACTGATCCAACGCCGGACACCGGCGATCTCAGGGCAGACCTGGTCGCCGGCATCACGACATTGGTTGTGGGGCTGAGCGAAACGGTAGTCGGTCGGATCCTGCCCGCGTTGGTCGCGGATCTGGCGGCGGACCCGGAATTGGCGCGGGATTTCCAGTCGGCATTCTTTCAGCCTCGACGCGATTCCACTGCGGCAGTGCTGGAATCGGCGCGCCTACGCGGCGACATACGGAGCGACTTCGACCTGGACTTCGTCCTGGACGCGCTGGCGTCGCCGATCTATTACCGAGCGTTGTTCCGTCACTTACCGCTGGACGCGCTCCTGGCCGAGCAGTCCGTCGATTCTGTGCTGCTGACGTTGACTCCCCACGAAAATTCTTGAAGCCGTTTCGATTCAGTTCAATTCGACTGGATCGGGTCCGACACGGCTGTCGGTGTTCAGCGCTGCGATTGCAGCTGACTCGTCGGCATCGAGTGCGAAGTCGAAGATTGCGGCGTTGTCGCGCATGCGGGCAGGCGTGACCGACTTCGACAGAACGGTGTGGCCCTGTTCGAGATGCCAACGCAGAATGATCTGTGCCGGGCTCTTGCCGTGTGCTGCAGCAATTTTCCCGATGGCCGGGTCGTCCAGGATGGTTCCCTGTCCCAATGGGCTCCAAGCCTCGATTTCGATGCCGCGACTTCGCGCGTACTCCCGTGACGCGTGCTGTTGCAGTCTGGGGTGCAATTCGATCTGGTTGACGGCCGGGGTGATCGAGCTGTGCTCGGCCAGCAGTTCGAGATGCTCGGGCAGGAAGTTGGACACACCGATCGCCCGGGTGCGGCCGGAGGCGAGAATTTGCTCGAATGCCGCCCAGGTCTCGACGAACAGGCCCTTTGCCGGCGCGGGCCAGTGAATCAGATAGAGGTCGACGTAGTCGAGTCCGAGCTTGTCGAGGCTGGTGTCGAAAGCGGCGAGTGTTCGGTCGTGGCCCTGATCGTCATTCCACAGCTTGGTGGTGACGAACAGCTCTGACCTAGGGATATCCGAACCTGCGATGGCGCGGCCGACCCCGGCTTCATTTCCGTAGATCGCGGCCGTGTCGATGTGGCGGTAGCCGATCTCGAGAGCTGCGGCAGTGACCTCTTCGGTCTGTGCGTCCGGTACCTGGAAAACGCCGTACCCGAGTTGCGGGATGGTGATCGGCTCGCCGGTGGTTCCGTGAGTCAGTGTGCGGTCGGGGATCGACAACATTGAAGAGTGCCTTTCGGGACTGGGATGTGGCAGCTCGACGGGGGATCATGTCATCCGCGGGCCACCTATGCCGCGCATGCAACTATTGCGTGCGCCTGATAAATAGTTGCACACGCGGGTTGTCTGCGCAAGCAGAGTCGATCGGCTACTCCTCGAAGAGCTGTCCGTTCTCCATTCGCCACCGGCGCGTGCTTCGGGTGGACTGCAGCATGCGTCGATCGTGAGTGACCAGAAGGAGGGTTCCCTCGAACGACTCCATTGCCTGCTCGAGCTGTTCGATCGCCGGAAGGTCGAGATGGTTCGTCGGCTCGTCCAGTACCAGTAGGTTCACGCCGCGAGCCTGGAGCAAAGCAAGTGCAGCCCTTGTTCTCTCGCCGGGGGACAGGGAAGCGGCAGATCTGAGTACGTGGTGTCCGCGCAGGCCGAACTTGGCGAGGAGAGTGCGGACATCGGCATCGGGCCAGTCCGGAACCTGCGCACCGAAGGCCTCCACGACTGGTTGATCACCTTCGAACAATCCACGCGCCTGATCGATCTCACCGATCGCGACACCGGAACCCAGCGACGCGATGCCCTCGTCCGGGACGAGTTTGCCGAGCAGGACGTTCAGGAGGGTGGTCTTGCCTGCCCCGTTCGCGCCCGTGACGAGAATCCGATCGCCCCAGTCGATCTGCGTCGTGACCGGACCGAACGTGAACTGACCGCGAGTTACCTTGGCGCCGTTCGTGGTTGCGACAACGGAACCGGACCGCGGCGCCGCCGCGATCTCCATGCGAAGTTCCCACTCCTTGCGCGGTTCCTCGACGACTTCGAGTCGCTCGATGCGGCGTTGAGTCTGGCGGGCCTTCGCGGCTTGCTTCTCCGTCGACTCGGTCCGCAATCCGCGTCCGATCTTGTCGTTGTCCTTGGCTTTACGACGCGCGTTGCGGACGCCGTGTTCCATCCAGTTGCGCTGCATCTGTGCGCGATCTTCGAGATCGGAGCGGGTGCCTGCGTATTCCTCGAACGCCTCGCGTGCGTGCTGGCGGGCGATCTCGCGTTCGGCGAGGTACGACTCGTAGCCGCCGTCGTACACGGCGATGTCCTGTTGTGCCAGATCGAGTTCCACGATTCCGGTGACGGTGCGCGAGAGGAACTCGCGATCGTGGCTCACGACAACCAGTGCTGCGCGCGTCTCGGCGACAAATCGCTCCAACTGCTCGAGACCGCGTAGGTCGAGATCGTTGGTGGGCTCGTCCAACAAGAGAATGTCGTAGCGCGAAAGCAACAGTGACGCGAGGCCGGCGCGCGCGGCCTGACCGCCGGACAATGCCGTCATATGTGCATCGAGTGGAACTCCGAGACCGAGTTCTTCGACCACCTTCTCGGCGCGCTCGAGCAGGTCGGCGCCGCCGAGAGCGAGCCAGCGTTCCAGTGCCGGGGAGTACAGATCCTCTTCGGCTTCGGCCAGGGTTTCGGCTGCGGCGTTCATGACTTCCTCGGCGTGGGCGACGCCGGTGCGGCGGCCGAGGAACTCGAGGACGGTCTCACCCTCGATGCGATCGGGTTCCTGCGCGAGGTAACCGACCGCAGCATCCGGCGGGCTGAGGATGATCGAACCTTCGACGTCGGCAGTTCCGATTCCGGCCAGTGCGGTGAGAAGCGTCGACTTGCCGGCGCCGTTCGCGCCGACGAGGCCGATGACGTCGCCGGGGGCAACGGTGAGGTCGAGGTCGGAGAACAGGGTGCGTTCTCCCCGGGAAGCAGAGAGGCCGCTGATGCGCAGTGTTGCAGTCACCTGAGAAGTATCCCCGGTGCTGTGCGCCTTTATTAACCGCGGGCGGTTAATAAAGGCGCACAGCAGTCAGCCACGGACCAGGTGATACCAGCACGGATGTGCCGCACGGACCGGAAGTGGCGATTCACTCACGTCCGCGGCCATGCTCGAGGCCATCGACCAACCGTCGAATGCACGCATGACGTCCTCCTCCGAGACGCCGTGTGGCATCGGCCAACGGTGCCCCGGTCCGAATGCGAACATCACCATGGACGCTCCCGGTGCGGTGATCGCATTTACGGATCTCCCGTAGTCCCGCCGTTGATGATCGGTGAGCCCGTGAAAACAGCCGATGTCGAGCACCAGCAGGTGCCCGCCGTCGACAGCGATGTGCAGGTCTGCCGCGTCCTCGTGGAGGAACCGGACGTCGACGTGTGCTTCACGCGCGTGTATGCGCGCTTTGTCCAGCGGTTCCTGTTCGGCGTCGACGCCGGTGACGTGCCACCCGCGTTGCGCCAGCTCGATGGAATGGCGTCCGGTGCCGCAACCGATATCGAGTGCACGGCCACCTTCCGGGACGGGAATCGCATCCAGAAGGCCGGACAGTTGAGCGTCGAACCCGTGCCCGGTGTGCTCCCACGGAGTGACGCCGACCTTGTAGGCGAGACGATATGAAAGATTCATCGCTCTCTCTTTTCTCGAGGCGATTCCAATACTTGTCTTCCAAGGTAGACCGGCATTTCGGGCGGTACAAGGGCACTGCCCGGAGGTTCGGCGGGGAATGCCTCCCGGCCCTCGCGCGTTGGATCCATATATGACCGAGACCAACGATGTGACCTCTGTACCGACCATTGTTCTGAACGACGGTAAGACGATCCCCGCACTCGGATTCGGTGTGTTCCAGGTTCCGGACGACGAGACGCAGGAGGCCGTCTCCACAGCCCTGAAGACCGGCTACCGCAGTATCGACACCGCCAAGATCTACGGCAACGAGGTGGGCGTCGGCCGCGCGATCGCCGAATCCGGCATCGCCCGCGAAGACCTTTACATCACGACAAAACTGTGGAACGACGATCAGGGCTACGACTCGACGCTTGCGGCATTCGACGCCAGCCTCGACAAGTTGGGTCTCGAGTACCTCGACCTGTACCTGATCCACTGGCCGGTTCCGTCCAAGGACCTGTACGTCGAGACGTTCAAGGCATTCCAGAAGCTCAAGGCCGACGGACGGGTTCGATCCATCGGCGTCTCCAACTTCACCATCGAGAACCTCGAGCGCGTCATCGGCGAAACCGGTGAGGTGCCGGTCCTCAATCAGATCGAGCTTCACCCCAAGTTCAACCAGGCAGAACTGCGCGCCTTTCACACCGGCAAGGGAATCGCGACGGAAGCGTGGAGCCCGCTCGGACAGGGAACCGTTCTCGGCGACCCCGTCATCACCGCTATCGCCGACGCTCATGGCGTCACCGCGGCTCAGGTGATCATTCGCTGGCACCTGCAGATCGGAAACGTGGTGATTCCGAAGTCGGTGACCCCCGAACGTATCGCCGCCAACTTCGATGTCTTCGGATTCGAACTGACACCGGAACAGATCAACGCGATCGGTGCTCTCGACGACCCGGCCGGCCGCATCGGCCCCGACCCGGTCACGCTCGGCAGCTAGTACTTCCGGCAGACCCACAAACGGCACTCCCGCAATTGCGGGAGTGCCGTTTTGTCGTGCGAGGTCAGTTCAGGTGCGTGCGATGTTCTGCGGTGAATGCGATGTGCTCGTCCGCGCGTCCGGTGCGGAGCTTCTCGACCCACTCGGGATCGGCGAGCAGCGCGCGCCCGATGGCAACCATGTCGAATTCACCCCTCTCGTACTGAGCTTCGAGACGCTCCAGCCCGGTGACGGCAGATGCAGCGTCGCCGGTGAATGCCGTCGTGAACACGGAATCGAGTCCGACCGAACCGACGGTGATGGTCGGCAACCCGGTCAGCTTCTTCGTCCAACCGGCGAGGCCGAGTGTGCCGTCTTCACCGTCGAGTTCAGTGAATGCCGGTTCCCAATGACGCCTCGTGGACGGATGCAGAACGTCGACGCCGGCGTCGACCAGGGGAGTGAGGATGCGGCCGAGTTCTGCCGGGCTCTGGGCGATACGAGCGTCGTAATGGCCGGACTTCCACTGCGAGAATCGGTAGACGATCGCGAACTCGTCCCCGACGGCCTCTCGGATTGCGGCGACGACCTCGGCCGGGAAACGGGTGCGGGCCTCGAGTGATCCGCCGTATCCGTCGGTTCGGACATTGGTTCCCGCCCAGAGAAATTCGTCGAGCAGGTAGCCATGTGCTCCGTGCAACTCGAGACCGTCGAAGCCGGTGTTCTTCGCGTTGAGTGCGGCGTCGACCCACGACTGCTTCAAGTCGTCGAGGTCAGAGGTGGTGAATTCTCGTCCCAGGCGGGTGCCGTCCAGTGCCAGGCCGGAGGGGCTGACGGTTTCGACCTCGGGGTTCAGGCGCGAGTTCTCGCCGCGTTCGACTCCGAGGTGCCACAGCTGAGGAATGATCGATCCGCCTTCGGCGTGGACGGCGTCGACAACCGACTTCCAGCCACCCAGGCTCGAATCGCCGTAGATGCGCGGTACGCGGGTGTGCGGGCCGGCTGCCGGGTCCGGGATGTACGTGCCTTCGGTGATGATCAAGCCGACACCACCTGCTGCGCGACGACGGTAGTACTCGGCTACGTCGGCGCCGGGGATTCCGTCCGGCGAGAAGGCGCGCGTCATCGGGGCCATGGCGAAACGGTTACGCAACGAGAGTGATTTGACCTCGAAAGGCTCGAAGAGGCCGCGCAACGCGGAGGCCTCGGGTGCTGTCGATGTGTCGGGAAGAGTCACGGGTTTGTTCAACGCGGCGGACCCTCGACCTATTCCGCCGCCTGACTTTATCTCACCGAAATCTGCAAAAGGTTGCGTACGTTCGGTTTTCGATAGATGCTCACGTCGACCACACTTAGTTTGTGCATTAACTATTAACATGCGATATGGTCGTGCGGAAAGTTCTTGAGGCGGTATCGAGCACGAAAGAGGACGCGCGAGCATGACGACAACGGTGCCGGACGAGCGGACCGGAGAGTTGGAGCCGATTCCGGAGCGGCCGTACCCGAAGCGCCGTGATCCCAAGGGGTCGTGGATGTTCGACATGATCAAGACCACCGATCACAAGAAGATCGGGATCATGTACATGATCACGGCTTTCGTGTTCTTCCTGATCGGCGGCCTGATGGCCCTGTTCATGCGTGCGGAACTGGCTGTCCCCGGGATGCAGTTCCTCTCGAACGAGCAGTTCAACCAGTTGTTCACCATGCACGGCACGATCATGTTGCTGCTGTACGCGACGCCCGTCGTTTTCGGCTTCGCGAACTACATACTTCCGCTGCAGATCGGTGCCCCGGACGTGGCGTTCCCGCGTCTGAACGCATTCGGGTTCTGGCTCTTCACTTTTGGTGGTCTCATCGTTCTCGGCGGATTCCTTACGCCGGGCGGCGCTGCCGACTTCGGTTGGACCGCGTATACCCCGTTGTCGGGTGCGGTGCACAGTCCCGGCGTCGGCGCCGACCTGTGGGTCTTCGGTCTGACGGTCGGTGGCCTCGGCACCATTCTCGGTGCGGTCAACATGATCACCACCGTGATCTGCCTGCGCGCACCAGGTATGACGATGTTTCGGATGTCCATCTTCACGTGGAACATCTTCATCACCAGCATTCTGATCTTGATGGCGTTCCCGTTGCTGACCGCTGCGTTCATGGGTCTGTTCGTCGACCGTCACCTCGGTGGACACATCTTCGACCCTGCGTCGGGTGGAGTTCTGTTGTGGCAGCACCTGTTCTGGTTCTTCGGTCACCCCGAGGTGTACATCATCGCGCTGCCGTTCTTCGGCATCGTCTCGGAGATCTTCCCGGTCTTCAGCCGTAAGCCGATCTTCGGGTACACCGGATTGGTCTATGCGACACTGGCGATTTCAGCTCTGTCGATCGCGGTGTGGGCTCACCACATGTACGCGACGGGTGCTGTTCTCCTGCCGTACTTCTCGTTCATGACGTTCCTGATCGCCGTGCCGACAGGTGTGAAGATCTTCAACTGGATCGGCACGATGTGGAAGGGGCAGTTGACCTTCGAGTCGCCGATGCTGTTCTCGGTCGGCTTCTTGATCACCTTCCTATTCGGTGGTCTGTCGGGTGTCATTCTCGCGAGCCCGCCGATCGACTTCCATGTCACCGACACGTATTTTGTCGTCGCCCACTTCCATTACGTGGTCTTCGGTACGGTCGTGTTCGCCACGTACGCCGGTATCTACTTCTGGTTCCCGAAGATGACCGGTCGCATGATGGACGAGCGTCTCGGCAAGTGGCACTTCTGGACCACGTTCGTCGGTTTCCACGGCACGTTCCTCGTTCAGCACTGGCTCGGCGGCGAGGGGATGCCGCGTCGCTATGCCGACTACCTGCCCTCGGACGGGTTCACGGTGCTGAACTCGGTGTCCACGATCTTTGCCTTCGTGCTCGGTGCCTCGACGCTTCCGTTCATCTGGAACGTTTTCAAGAGCTACCGCTACGGCGAAGTTGTCACCGTCGACGATCCGTGGGGTTACGGAAACTCGCTGGAGTGGGCAACCACCTGCCCGCCGCCGCGTCACAACTTCACCGAGTTACCGCGCATCCGCAGTGAGCGTCCGGCGTTCGAGCTGCACTACCCGCACATGGTGGAGCGAATGAGGGCGGAAGCGCACGTGGGTCTCACCGGGCAACCCACGTCGACGTTGGAGAAGAGTGACGATCGTCGCCAGATTGATTAGTGCAATAATAGTTGCTGCACTAATTAATCTGATAACATCGGATTCATGACGACGAAGGCTCCGCAGACGCAGATGGATGATCCGCTGGCTCTCGACCGGCAGGTGTGCTTTGCACTTGCGGTCGCGAACCGGGCGGTGCTGTCCGTCTACCGGCCACTGCTCGAGCCGATGGGCCTCACGCATCCCCAGTACCTGGTGATGCTGGCACTGTGGGGAAAGTCGCCGATGGCGGTCAAGGAAATCGGGCAGGCACTGCAACTCGATTCGCCGACGCTGTCGCCGCTCCTCAAGCGACTCGAGGCGTCCGGGCTGATCACGCGAACCCGTAGCCGCGCCGACGAACGGCAACTGGACGTGGACCTCACCGAAGCCGGTGTGGCACTGCGCGCGGAGGCGGAGAAGATCCCGCCGGCGGTTGTCGCGAAGCTCGGCGTCAGCCTCGCCGAACTCGAAGAACTCCACAATGTTCTGACGCGGGTCAACGAGGCCGCGCTCCGCGCCGGAGCCTTGGACCAATGAGAGAAATGTGATGACTGCATCCGAAAGAAACGTGATGACTGCGTCAGTACCGTCGATGCGTACCGAACAGGTGACTTCCGTGACTTCCAAAAA
Organism: Rhodococcus sp. YH3-3; assembly: GCF_001653035.1. Lineage (NCBI taxonomy): Bacteria > Bacillati > Actinomycetota > Actinomycetes > Mycobacteriales > Nocardiaceae > Rhodococcus > Rhodococcus sp. YH3-3. Next base: position 1,317,300 of record NZ_BCWH01000002.1, read on the forward strand.
GCAACGTACGAGCCCGAATCCTCTTCAGTGGTTGGGTTATTCAGTGGGGCGCAAGCTGCCCGATTCGATGCAGGACTGGGTACGAAACGACCTGATCGGTGACTGGGCCGTGCCGCGTCACCTGATCCGAAGCATGGTGCCGTTCATTCCAGTGTTCGCGGCCTTCATGCTCTTCCCCGGACCGTGGGCCCTGCGGGCATCGATGGTGCTGCTCGGAGTGCTTCTGGCACTGTTCTATTCGGTCTCCTACATGGCTCAGAACAGGTCGCGTCGCCTCGAGCGTCACGGTTTGCCTTCCGACCTCGAGAACCCGAAGAAGATCTCGCGCCACGACGCCGAGAAGGCCGCCTACGAGAAGTTGCACGGCGGCCCCGCGACGTAGACACCTCGGTCACATGCCGTGGAGGGCGCTGCCGCCGTTCAACTCGCAGACGCGTTGCTCCACGGTCGCCGAGAAGCCCCCTTCCGGCTCGGTCGAACGAAGAGCCGATTCGACGTCTTGCTCGACCAGATATCCGTTGATCGCGATTGCCGCGGTCGAACCTGCCGCCGCAGCATTGATTACCTGGGCGCGAGGGTCGACGACGTTGCCGGCGCCCCAGACGCCCGGAACGCTGGTGGCGCCGGAAGGGTCGACAACCGCGAATCCCGTAGGGCCGGTTTTGCACCCGAGTCGCGTCAGATGTGTGTCGTTCGGATTGAAACGTGGCGCAACGAACAATGCTGAGCGAGGGACCAACTGGCCGTTGTCGAGTTCGACGGCCCTCAGTTCGCCTCTCTCACCGATCAATCCAGATACCGATCCGTCGGCAACCGTCACTCCTCGGGCAGCCAGTCGCGCGCGTTCGTCGGGGGTGAGCGAGATCTTGTCGGGGAATAACGTCACATCCGACGACCACTGTCGGAGTAGAAACGCCTGGTGAAGTGACATCTCGCGAGCGTCGCCGCCGAGAACGCCGATCGGTTGGTCGCTGATCTCGTACGCATGGCAGTACGGGCAATGGAGCACGCTTTGTCCCCAAAGCTCCTGGATGCCTTGTATTTCCGGGAGTGAATCCCGTAGACCGGTGGCAACCAGCACAGTACGAGTTTCGAGCGTCGTGCCTCCTGAAAGTTCGACGACAAAGCCGGGTTCGATACCGCGCCAGGAGATGTCGACTACGTCATCTTGTGTCAATTCCACTCCGTACGTCTGCAATTCGCTGCGTCCGACGGCGAGCAACTCACGTGGCGCCATGCCGTCGCGCGAGAGGAAGCCGTGCATGTGTGCTGCCGGTGCGTTGCGCGGTTTGCCGGAATCGATGACGGCGACCGAGCGCCGAGCACGACCCAACACCAGGGCTGCGCTGAGTCCGGCGGCGCCACCGCCGACGATCACGGCGTCGAGGATCTCAGTTTCAGTGTGTGTTCGCATGAGCACAGATTGCTCGCGGAGGAGGTTCATCAGCAACTAATGTTGCCATTTCTGGGAATCGTCGTCAGACTCGGCACCATGAATGTCAACGGTCCGCACATCGATGCCGCCATCTCGCAGATCGGCGCGCGCCTCAAACGCATTCGTACACAGAGGAACGTCACGCTCACAGCGCTGTCCGAGTCCACCGGTATTTCGAAGAGCACCCTGTCGCGGCTCGAAGCGGGGGAGCGTCGCCCGAGCTTGGAGTTGCTGCTTCCGATCGCGCTTGCCCACCAAGTGCCGTTGGACCAACTGGTGGCGGCACCGCAGGTCGCCGATCCACGCATCCAGAGTGCGCCTCGAAGCGTCAGTGGGCGAACGGTATTGCCGCTGACTCGGCAACCGGGTGGGTTGCAGGCATTCAAGATGACCATCCCGGCAAGCCAGACGGAACCGGATCCCCAAGTGCACGACGGCTACGAATGGCTGTACGTGCTGTCGGGGAGGTTGCGGTTGGTGTTGGCCGATCACGACATCGTGATGGGTACGGGTGAAGCTGCTGAATTCGACACCCGAAACCCGCATTGGTTCGGCAGTGACGGGCGCGGCCCGGTCGAGGTACTGAGTCTGTTCGGCCCCCAAGGAGAACGCATCCACGTTCGGGCCAAGCCTTCGGCGAAGTGAAGGACAGTCATACTTTCATTCGGTACTGCCGGAAGCGAAGAGGACAGTGAGGATCTGTGCGAATCGAAATTGACGACCTGAGTCGGGATGCGGTCCGTGCTCTACTCACCGAACATCTCGCCGACATGCACGCGACCTCGCCCGCGGACAGCGTTCACGCGCTGGACGTCACGGGGCTGATGGATAGCTCTGTGACCATGTGGACGCTGTGGAGCGAAGGTGACGAGTTACTCGGTTGCGTCGCACTCAAGGAACGGTCGTCGGCGGGCGGCGAGATCAAGTCGATGCGAACGGCATCGGCAGCAAGGGGGCGTGGCGTGGGAACGCGACTTCTTCAACACGTCGTGGACGAGTCGAGACAACGAGGTTACCGGCAACTCGAATTGGAGACCGGTACGCAAGAGTTCTTCGATCCAGCTCGCCGGTTGTACGCGAAATTCGGGTTCGTGCCTTGTCCACCGTTCGGGAACTACCGCGAAGACCCGAACAGCGCATTCTTCGTTCTCACCTTGTGAGCAGCTCGCACGCTACAGCATCTTGGCTGTGATGCGTCGTACTGCACTGTCGGAGTCCATGATTGCGGTGTCGAGCACCAGCCGTTCCGTAGTCCACGGCTCGTAGTCTCGATCCAGAATTTCCTGCCACGTCGGTAGTACGAGATCCGGGATGTCGACGACTCGCCGTTCAGCGCGTCTGCGATGCTCGTCGGGATCCGAACAGATGACCTCGACACCGAGCAGGCGCGCCGAATTATGTTGTGCGGTAGCGGACCAGGCGTTTCGTGTCGCCTCGACGGGGTTGACGCATTCGACCACGACCGAAAGTCCCAGTCGCAATTGTTCGGCGGCGAGCGCGTACCCGGTGATGTATCCAGCGGTCCCGGACGCGTCAGCGATACCGCTGCGGATCAGCGTCTGTTCGATGGTATCGATCCGCACGAAGGGGATTTGGTGACGCTGCGCAAGCGCCCGCGCGATCGTCGACTTGCCGGTGGCCGGCAAACCACCGATCACGACGAGCGTTGCGCGGGTCGATGGCTGGGGGTTGTGTCCGGCATCCACCATCCCCGAAATGTACGGGGCGTTGTCGATTTACGTGAACTCGCCCCGTACTCTGCTCAGTTCGAGATCGCGAACTCTCGTGCTTCGAACGCCAGATCGTCGGCGGCGGATTCCATTCGTGCCGTCGCGCGGTTGGGTGCTGTCAGCACTGCGACAATCGGAACTGCCAACGCCAGCAGGCCGAGAACGAAGACAGGGAAGAGGAACGAGAACACTTCGAGTCCCTGTGGCGCCGGGGCTGCCGCGTCGTGAACAACCTCGACAGCGGCCATTCCGGTGTAGTGCATACCGACGACGGCGATGCCCATGATGATTCCGGCGACAAAACGCAGAATCGTGGACTCGAGCACCATGGTGAACCACAGTGCAGCGGTTCCGGCGACGACTGCGATGAGAACCGACAGTGCAACGAAGAGCAGGTCGTAGTGGATCTCGCCCTGAAAGCGCAAGGCGCGCATACCCGTGTAATGCATGATGTTCACGGCGAGACCGGTTACCACGCCCCCGATCAGAAGCCGCGTCCAGCGAAATTCGGTCCCGATGATCAGCAGGCCGACAAACACGGCCCCTACTGAGATGATCGCGGAGATCACGGTCCATCCGAGGTTGTATCGAATGGGACTGCCGGGGACTGCGAATCCGAGCATGGCGATGAAATGCATGAGCCAGATGGCGACGCCACCGATCGACAAGGCAGCCATGGCGAGCCATCGCATGCGTGTGGCGGTTGTCGTCGCCGACGCTGAATGCCTGGTGCACGCCAGGCCGACTACCGACCCGACCACGGACACGACGTAGGCGAGTCCGAGCAGCCAGATTCCCATCGAGAAATGGTGCATTTCATCCGACATGCCAGTTCCTTTCGGCGACGATTCGCATCTGGTGATTCATCTAGACGACTGCTTCAGCTGCAAGTCGTTCGAGGGAGTATTCGGTGACGGCGATCAGCGCGCGTTTGGCTGATTCGCGGTTTCGGGCGTCGATCTCGATCATGGGAACCCGGTTGGGTAGAGCCAACGCCTGGCGGAGATCGCTCGCCGAATGGATTGGCGCGCCGTCGAAACGGTTGACCGCCACGATGAACGGGAGGCCTCGCGCCTCGAAGAAGTCGACTGCGGCGAAGCTGTCTTCCAGGCGACGCGTGTCGACCAGAATGACCGCACCGATCGCACCGGTGATCAGGTCGTCCCACATGAACCAGAAGCGGCGCTGTCCCGGGGTTCCGAACAGATAGAGGACCAGGTCGTCGGCGAGAGTGATGCGCCCGAAGTCCATCGCGACCGTCGTGGTGCTCTTGTCGGGAGTGGATCCGAGATTGTCGATACCGTCGCTGGCGTCGGTGACCATGGCCTCCGTGCGAAGGGGGACGATTTCGGAGACGGTCCCCACAAGTGTTGTCTTGCCAACACCGAAACCCCCGGCGATCACGATTTTTGTCGATTTCACGCGAGACGATGAGTCAGAGTGCCCGAAGTCCACTGAGGGTCCTTTCGATCAGTTCGCGTCGCTCGACTCGAGATGCGTCGCTTCGCAGAGTGGCATGTATTTCCAGTGATCCGGCTACTACGAGGTCGGCGACCAGTACCCGCACGACTCCGATCGGAACACCCAGGTGGGCAGCGATCTCGGCAACCGAGATCCGCTGCTCGCAGAGTGCGACGATCGATGCACGAATATCCTGCGGTGCAAGATTGTTCGAGACCGCGTCTTCGATCGTCGCGATGATCGCTTCGAGTGGGAGGTCGATGGACGGCAGGGTCCGACCTTCGGTGAGCGCGTACGGCCGGACCAAGCTCGGTTCGGCGTCGTCGTACTCGGATTGATGGTGAGGCATCGAACTCAAATACCCTGCGATGTTCTCGGGGCAATGTCCATGGTGGTGCCGACGCGATCGACGAGAGTCGCCATTTCGTAACCGATCTGGCCGATGTCGCATCCGGCGACAGCGAGAGCAGCAAGGTAAGCGCCACTACCGACGCCCATGAGAAGCAGGTAGCCGTTCTCCATCTCGACGACGGACTGCATGACGGCTCCACCGTCGAAGAGGCGTGACGCCCCCGCGGACAGGCTGGCGAGTCCGGAAGTGACAGCGGCTAATTGATCGGCCCGATCGAGCGGAAGATGCGTGCTCGAGGCCGTCAACAACCCGTCGGCTGAGACGATGATCGCGTGACTCACACCCGGCACGTCTCGGGCAAAAGCCGAAACCAGCCAGTCGAGTGCGCGGGGAGTCTCTTGGGCTCCGACAGTGTTCACTGTTCTCCTTCATCGTTGTGCAACATCGTGGACGCTTCGAAAGACTGTCCGCCATCGGGCTGATGGTCGGCAGCGCGCCGACGCCCTCGTTGTACTCCGGATTGGTAACTGCTCCAACCACGTTGGACGTCCGCCGGATTGGATGCATGGCGCTGTGTCGTTCCACCTCTCCCGACTGCGCCGGGAACCAGGCGGGCTCCGCGGTCTCGAATGGGAAGTCCGGAATCGGCGATCTTGGTGACCGGCATCTCGAACGAGGTCCGAGCGGCCAGCCAGCCTTGATCCGCGTCGGTGGTCCACGCACTGCCGGTGGAAGCAGCTGACGTCTCCGCCGTCGGGTCCACGAGCCACTCGGACACCATCCGGGCGAAAATCGGCATCGTGGTCGGGGCAGCGAGTACGCCGTTCGAGTTGCCCTCTCCCGCGCCGTCAGCGCGCGCCGATGCGCGAGCAGAGAGCCCGTCACGGGTGCGCGAGGAGAAGAACGCCGCAGTATTTGTCGGCGTCGGGGCTGAGAGCCGGTGCCGTGGCGGCGGGGTTGTCGACGGGTGTGGACCCACCGGGATCTCGGGACCCTGTGCCGGCGAGGTGAATTCCGGCGAAGGAGTACGCACGGGAAGGGACGTCGATGCGCTTGTGCCTTCGGGATCGGGCAGAGGAGCGAAGGACGACACGGAGGTGGCGGGTGCAGCAGTGGTCGGAGTCGAGGTACTGACCGCCGGTACTCCACTTGTGCCCGGAGTGCGACGTGGCAACCCCGAAGGCGCTGTTGTCGTGGGAATGGATTGCGGTGTGATCGGGGCGAACGTCTCAGTCCGGTCGGTGCTGTTGCTGGGCGTTCGACGCGGGAGATCTGCGAAACTTCTGGTCGCAGGCTGCGGGGGTGCCAATTCGGTCGGGACGGGCTTTGACCAGGACGGTTCAGACGGTGCGGGCGGCGGAGTCCGATCGAGCGTGGGCACGGGTCCGGTTCGCGGCGTGCGGATCTCGGGTCCCCGAGAAGAATCGAGTATCGACGTCGGTAGGAGCACCGTTGCGGTGATGCCGCTGTGCGTCGACGACGTTGCCGTCGGGCGCAGGCGCACAGAGATGTTGTAGCGACGACTGATTCGGCTCACGACGAACAAACCCATGCGACGCGCTGTATCCGCGCTCATCTCGCCGCCGGCGGCGAGGCGCTCGTTGGCATCGAGGATATCGGCAGGCGACATGCCGATACCGAGATCTGCGATCTCGACGATCATGGAGCCGTCGATGGTGCGGGCAGCGTTGATGGAGACGGTGGTCTCCGGCGGGGAGTACCGCAGAGAATTGTCGAGCAGTTCAGCGATGAGGTGAACGACGTCCGGGGCAGCATGACCGGTGACGACTCCGGGCGGTATCTGCCCGAGTTCGACGCGTCGATATTCCTCGACGCCTGATACCGCCGCACGAAGGATATCGCCGAGAGCGACGGGGGCGGTTCTGGCGCGGCGTACATCGGTTCCGGCGAGAACCAACAAGTTGTCGCCGTTTCTACGCATTCTCGCGGCGATGTGGTCGAGCCGGAACAGATTCTCGAGGCGACGAGGGTCGTCTTCGTCCTGCTCCAACTGTTCGATCAAACCGAGTTGCTGGTCGACGAGGGACTTGTTACGCCTCGACAGCGTTTCGAACATGTCGTTGACCTGGCGCCGCAGGGTGGCCTGCTCGCCGGCCAGCGTGATGGCCTGACCGTGCATGTCGTCCACCGCGCGTGCAAGCTCGCCGATTTCCTCGTGGGTGCGGATCGGTACACGGGCGAAGTCGACGTCGTCGATACTGGCACCTGCGCGAATTCGTTCGATCGCGTCGGGGAGTCCGCGTCGTGCTGCTTGCAATGCGGCAAATCGCAGCCGACGGATCGGATCGATGAGCGATCGGCTGATGACGAGGGCGATGGCCAGTGCCAGCAGGACCGCGCCGAGCACGATTGCAGTGTCACGAAGTGCTGCGGTTCGTGCTGCATTGGATTCAGCGGTGACGGTATCGCCGAACTCGGTGACGGTGGTGTCGGTCAGGCTGTTGTACTGGTCGTTTCCGGATTTCAGATCGGTACCGACGCGGCTCCCCAGAGGAGAGGTCGACGGGGTTGATCCGAGTGCGTTGATCCGGTTCTGAGCAGAGTTGCTGAGGGTCCGGACGGTGTCGTTGCTCCCGTCGATGGCGAGAATGTTGTTCAGAGCGACCAGTTCGGCACCGGCGGCACTGACCATCGAGGTACGAGCCTGCTGGTCCGGATCACCTGAGCCGAAGAGGATTCGTTGTTCGGCCAGTGCTCGTCGCGCATCCCAGAGTGCTGAGAGTCGGCCACCCTCTTCGCGCAGCGCCGGACGCTGAGAATGCTCGACGACGCTGGTGAAGGTGCTCGAGAGTGCGCGAGAGACTTCGCCGACCCGCGAAACCAAGCGTGCGGGAGCCACCGCGCCGGCGGCGACCTCTTCCGTGATGGAACGGCTCTCTGCGAGCGCCGAAGTCACTTGGTCGTTGAGGTCGTCGTCGGACTGGAACGCGCGCGCGGCGTCGACCAGTTGATCCATTGCGTCCGAAACCGCTTGTGTGGCGGGGCCGGTGTCAGTGCGTGCCGATGCGGCTTCGGCGAGCTCGTACAGCGCGGATTCGAGATTGATCGCGGCGGGCACAGCGAGGGCGCGCTCGGACGAGGAACTCAGCTGTGCGGCTTCTTCGAGTTCCGTCTGAACGCGAAGGGCTCCGAGGACGACGGCGACGATCATCGGCAATGCGAGAACGGCGATGACCTTCCATCCCAGGCGCCATTCGCCGATCGACCACCAAGAGGTTGTCGTGTGTGAATCGTGTTTCATGCGGAACATGGCCCCTTCACGTCAACCCCCCGTGGGTCATTGCCCGAACCCCTTCGATCCGGTTTGACCAGAAGGGGTAGTTAGCTGAACGGTAACAGACTGTTCGCTGGCTCGCTACATCCCAGTTGGCTTCTTGGATCGCCGATGACTATATCCGGATTGTAAGGCCAGGTGAAAGGGTAAACGGACAAGTGCGGCGAATGGGATAGCCGGATAGTCCAATTTGGTAGCTCGGCGAGTAGTGCTGCCCGGGAATTCGTGGAACTCACGGCAAGCATCTGGCTCGTGTCCCGACATCGAGGACACGTCCGAACGAGGCGCACACGCATGTCAGAATGTGGAAACCGCACCGATGACCGAATTGAGCTTGGAGCCATAGTGAGTGGAACTGCTCGCGACGCGTTGCGCGCGATCGCCGAACTGCTCGCCCCTGACAGCGCTGCTGTCATCGATCGTGTGACTCTCGCGATCGACCAACCGGAACGGTATGTCGAAGTACAGAACGAGTTGTACTCACAGACGCTCGAGAAGCCACACCCGGAAATGGCGTGGTTTGCTCTCGTCGACGCATTGCACGAACAAGAACGCCTGGTCTGGGTGGACTGGAACGAGGATGCTGCCGAGGTTCTGGGTCAGCTGCGAGTGCTCACGTCGGCGCCGGCGGGATCGTGGGAGTGGGCGGACAGTCTTGTCGTGGCCTTCGATCGAGCTGCTGGACTCGAATCGCTTCTCGCTCGTATCGGCGACAACATCACCGATACGGGCGTTTCACTTGCCTGGCTCGACAGCGACAGCGATACGTTTCTCCTCGCGCTCGTCCCGAGTGTTCACGGTGCAACGCTCGTCGAACTCGCGCTGGCAACCGGGCACTGCGTGCGCGTGTTCTAGAGTCTCAGCGTTTGCCGAGCAGGCGGCGCAATCCTTCGATTCGATCGCTCAGTCTGGGCGGCGTGCGCTCGGGATCCATCAGTGCATTTTCAGCGAGCACGTGGTCTTCGCCGTCGACTGTGTTCCGGTCGAATTCGCGCAGACTGCGAGCGTCGGAGGTCGAGAGAGCGCGAACCGTCGACAACAGTGACTGCTCACCCGACGCGTCGTCGACTTCTTCCTCGGTGACGTCGAGGTGCTCGCTGAGTAGCCGGCGCCTCAATCCGATGATCGAGGCGCGCAACTCGACATCTGCGTCGTCGTCGGATTCGACGGCGATGTCGCACTCGGTGTCGAAGCCCATCGAACGGTTGTTGAGATTCGACGACCCGATTCGCAGGAGGCGATCGTCCATCACGAGAACCTTGGCGTGTACGTAAATAGGTGCGCCAGAAGAGGTCACGGGATAAAACGCACCGAAACGGTCGTGGATATCGGCCGACCACAGCAAATGCAGCAGGTCGTGGCGTGCCCCGTCCATCGCCTTTTGTTCGAGCCATCCATCGGCGTTGCGCGGAATGACCAGAACGATTTCCGGTCCGTCGTCCTCACGCAGGCGCGCGGCAATCGCCTCGGCCAGCGTGCGTGATGCGAGGTACTGGCTTTCGATGTAAAGCGTGTGTTCGGCGCCGGCGATGGCGGCGAGATACAGCGCCTCGATCTCACGAACCTCCGCGCGCTCGCCGAGTTCCGGCAATGTTCTGGCGACGGCTACGTCGACCACCCGCAAGGTGGGAGCCAAATTGACGGGCCACGGAGTCGCAGTGCTCTTGACCGGTGTCAGATCCTCGCCGGTTGCGGATTTCCAGCGTGCCCGCGCCAATTCGCCGATGGCCGCAGCCGCATTGCCGTCGACCGCCGTGGTTGCGTCATGCCAAGGGCCGTAACGCCTTCCGCTCGGCGTGATTCGATAATCGTTTCGGTCGACGTGATCCGAGGTGTCCCAGCGGTCCACAGTCATGTCGATGCCGCCGCAGAACGCCAGAGCGTCGTCGATGACGATGATTTTCTGATGGTGCGCCGCACCAACCGGGTGGGCGCCGTCGATCTCGAACCGTAGGCGCTCGTCGGTCAGCCAGTTGGACACGAAGACGGGAGTCATGCCGCGGCCGATTGCGGTGAACGCGCCGATGTTCCATTTGAGTACGAGGATTTCGAGGTCGGGTTTCTCGCGGACGAGCCAGCGGAGGAACATTCCCAACCGGTTGGGGCCGTCGAGAGTCTGCTCGCCTGGTTCGAGTTTGATGCGCGTGTCGAAGTCCCAGCCGATCAACATGATTCGCTTTTCAGCTTGCAGCATTGCGGACTTCGCATGATGAAAGTAGTCGGCGGCGTCGACGATGCAGGCAAGATTGTCCGCCGGTTCGATGCGCCAGCAGGTTTCGCCCGGAACAAGGATTCTGTTCATTCGCCGATTCCCAGGTACGCGGTCAGTTCGCGCGCTGCCGCTTGGCCGGCGCGGTTGGCTCCGATCGTCGACGACGACGGTCCGTATCCCACCAGGTGCACGCGAGGGTCGGCTTCGACCTGCGTGGCGAGGCGCCCGGTCATCGGGATTCCGCCACCCGGTCCGCGCAGGTGCAACGGCGCCAGGTGATCGAGTGAGCTACGAAAACCGGTGCACCACAAGATGACATCGGCGTCGGCGACGGTACCGTCGGCCCACTTCACGCCGTTCGGAAGAATTTCGGAGAACATCGGCAGTCGATTCATCACACCACGCTCACGTGCTGCCCGGATGGCAGGCGTTACCGGGAGGCCGGTCACCGAGACAACGGATCCCGGTGGCAGGCCGCGTCGTACACGATCTTCGACCATGGCAACCGCAGCGCGGCCGATGTCCGGCGTGAACGGCTCGTCGCGGAACTCGGGTTCGCGCCGCGTCACCCAGGTAGTGGTCGTGACGCGTGAGATCTCGTCGAGCAGTTGGACAGCCGAGATCCCGCCGCCGACCACGACGACATGTTTGCCTTCGAACTCGGCAGCGGTTCGATAGTCCTTCGTGTGCAGTTGTCGGCCACGGAACGACTCGGCCCCGCGATAGTGGGGGATGAAGGGCCGCTCCCAGGTCCCCGTCGCGTTGATCAAGCCTCGCGCCGCGAATACTCCCCGGTCGGTCTCGATCCGCAGGCGCTCTTCCCTCGGACACACCACTCGCGTGTGTACCGGGCGGTGGACGGGAAGTTCGAATTGCTTTTCGTACAGTTCGAAGTAGTGGGGGACCGCCACCGATGCAGGCACCTGTTCGGCGTCTGTACCGGTGGTTTCCGCGAAGGACATTCCCGGGAGGTCATGGACGCCGTTGACGGTGCTCAGTGTCAGGCTCGGCCAACGGAACTGCCACGCCCCGCCCGGCCCCGACGCATGATCGAGCACCACGAACCCCGATTCGGGCTCGATTCCGAACTTGCGCAGGTAGTACGCGGCGGAGAGTCCGGCCTGTCCGGCGCCGATCACCACCACGTCAACCGGGTGTGGTTGCTGTGCGGCAAGGTCGTCTGTACTCATCGGTAATCTAACCTCCTGATGTACAGAACTTAGCTGCAGAGAAGTATGCGGACGGTATCGGCGCCTTGGAACATCCCTGTGTCGAGCCTTCCAGAAACGAAAGTGAGCGGACATGATCGGGTTCTCCCGTGACGGCAACGTCGTGACCATCGAGTTGCAGCGTCACGAGCGTCGTAATGCGCTCAGCGCGGAACTCTGCATCGCAATACGGGACGCGATGAACGCGGCGGTAGCCGAGCACGCGCATGTCGTCGTCATCACCGGTGAGGGATCGGCGTTCTGTGCAGGCGCGGACCTTTCCGGCGACGTCTACATGGAGGGCTTCACCGATCGCCTGTTCGAGATGCTTCGCTCTATCGACACGGCGCCCATCCCCGTCATCGCTGCCGTCAACGGTCCGGCCATCGGCGCGGGCACGCAACTGGCCATCGCGTCGGATCTTCGCGTCGTAGCGCCGAGCGCTCGCTTCGGAATCCCGGCCGCCACCCTCGGTGTCTCGGTGGACAAGTGGACGATGCGTCGGCTCGCGTCGCTGGTCGGCGGCGGTCCCGCGCGCACCATTTTGCTCGGCATCGAACAGATCGGCGCCGAAGAAGCCTTCACTCGCGGCCTCGCCAACAAAATCGGAACCCTCGACGACGCTCAGGAATGGGCACACCGCATCGCGAATCTCGCACCGCTGTCGTTGCGGCACATGAAGATGGTTCTCAACGACGACGGCACCATGGAGGAGCAGTCTCCCGAGCAGCTCGACGCGCTTCACGCCGCCTGGCTCAGCGAGGACGTCCAGGAAGCCCGCGCTGCCCGCATCGAGAACCGCCCTCCCGTATTCAAGGGTAAGTAAAGCTGGTTGCAGGGAAAACAGGCGCCGGGCACGCAGGGCAGATAGTGGCTACGCTCGTCTGAATGAAGAAGACGACGGTTCTCGGAGTTGCTGCTGTTGCCGCGGCGACGGGGTGGGTGGCGCGAGCCGCATGGGGCATCCCGACGCAGATCGGGGCCTCGCGAAGCACGGTGCAACCGTATGCGGCGATGTCCCCGCGATACCGGGACCGCCAGTTCCACAACTCGGAGCCCAGCAGCACACTGGTTCCGGGCACCGATGATGCTCTCCTGAGAGTCAAGCTGCTTTTCGATGGTGTCGGGTGTTCGGGGTGATGGTCTGCGGTCCAGGGTTGAGGAGGTAGTAGACCTCGCGAGCCAGGTAGCGTTTCAGGCACCGAATGGTTTCCAGTTTCGAGTGGCCTTCGCTGGTTTTCTTCTCTACGTAGGCCTGGGTTTTCGGGTCGAGTCGAATGCGGCCGATGACGGCCAGATGCAAGGCTCGGTTGGCTTGGCGGTCACCGCCGCGATTGAGGCGGTGGCGTTGGGTCATGCCAGAAGATGCGGGTAGCGGCGCGACACCGCATAGCATCGCGAACGCGGCTTCGGATTTCATTCGATCGGAATTGTCGCCGGCGGTGACAAGCATTTGTCCGGCGACTTCGATACCGATTCCGACGCGCTCGAGTAGTTGAGGTGCGAGGGCTTTCACGATCGGGTTGATCAGTTCGTCGAGATCGGCGATCTCGTCGGTCAATTCGAGATAGCGGCGAGCCAGGGATTTCAGCGAAACCCGGTAGGCGGTCACAGGATCGGTAGCGTTCGAGACATCCGGCCGCCACGCGGCGAGGAGGCGTATCAGCTGCATCCGCGTCAGATCGCGGACCTGCTCGCGCAGCTCGTCGGGAGCGGAGATGATCGTCATCCGCAATAGTTGCAGCGCACTGCGCCGCTCTCGTACCGAATGGGCTCGGGTCACCCTCAACACACGAAGTGACTCGACGGCACCGTCTTTCGATTTCGGGGTGGTGGTGCGCCGGTTGGTTTTGGCTGCACGCGCTGCGTTAATGGCATCGAGGTCGTCGTTTTTGCCCTTACGGCGGCGGTCCGAGCGATCGGGGCGGTCCACCTCGAGTACCGTCACGCCGGCTTTCGCGAGGTGGCGGGTCAGCCCAGCTCCGTAGGAGCCAGTGCCCTCAATACCGATCCGGATCAGATTGCCGTACTCGCCGATCCAGGTCAGCATGGTTCGATACCCGTTTCGGGTGGTCGGAAAACTGCGAGTTCCGAGGACGTTGTCGTCGGTATCGATCACCGCGGCGACGTGCAGTTCTTTGTGGGTATCGACTCCGGCGAACACTTCCCGGTCTTGATCGAGATCGGCTTTGTCAGGCATCCTTGTCATGTCGCTTTCCTCTCCGTTGACCGATGAGCAAGGCGGCGCCGCGCATCGACCGAACCGGCGGACAAGACAGTGATGAGCACCTGGTGGTGCAGGCTCTCCTCAGGTCACCCCGACGGTGAGGCGTAGCGCCTCACCGGGGGTTCCCAGGAACCGACAAATCCAAGGAAAGACATACGATCGTCGATCGGAGTGCGGGTCAGGAACACTGGGAACTCCCGGCACCAGCATTCTCTCGTCTCCATGCGTTAACGGTCAGGAAATCCGAAAACACCGGCACAAACAGTCTCACTGTCGGAATGTTCAAGTCGATGGCTACGAGAGGGTCGACGGGTCGGCCGCGTCAGCCGATTCCGTTGGCCACTCCGCTGGCACCGGCGGCAGCCGGCGACGCGGCGGTGACGTGGTACGGCCATTCGAGCGTTCTCGTCGAGGTCGACGGCTACCGCGTTCTCGCCGATCCGGTGTGGAGTGAACGCGTATCGCCCTCGGCCACAGTAGGTCCCGCACGCATGCACCCCACTCCGGTGGCTTTGACCGAACTGCCTGCAGTGGATGCGATAGTCATCTCTCACGATCACTACGACCATCTCGACATGGCTACGGTCAAGACCCTGACTCGTACACAGACCGCTCCGTTCGTCGTGCCGATCGGTATCGGGGCTCACCTGCGGCACTGGAAGGTGCCCGAGAACCGGATCGTGGAACTGGACTGGGACGAGTCGACCAAGATCGGCGACCTGGTCCTCACGTGCACGGAGGCTCGTCACTTCTCCGGTCGTGGCCTTGTCCGGAACACGACCCAGTGGGCGTCGTGGGTATTCGCCGGGCCGAAGCACCGGGTCTTCTTCGGTGGTGACAGCGGATACACATCACGTTTCGAACAGCTGGGTGAAACCTATGGGCCTTTCGATCTGACGCTTCTCCCCGTCGGTGCGTACGACGTGCGCTGGCCGGACATCCACATGAATCCGGAAGAGGCAGTGCAGACGCACATCGACCTTAACAAGGGCGACGGGTCGCGCGGTGTCTTCGTCCCGATTCACTGGGCGACGTTCAACCTCGCGTTTCACTCGTGGTCGGAGCCGATCATTCGCCTCGACGAGTCGGCCGCAGAGGCGGGCACAACAGTGTCGGTCCCGATGCCGGGCGGCAGGATCGACGCGTTGTCACCGACACCGCCGTCGAAGTGGTGGATACCGCTGGGCTGACTGCGGCCCGTGCTCGAAAGTCACCCGGTATCTTCCTCAATCCAGTCGGATTCCGAACCAACCCCCACGTTGGTACTGCAGTTGATGTGTCACTTGTTCACTGGTGAGGTCGGGATCGGGTTGTCGTTTCGGTTCCCATAGTTGTGTGACACTTTCGGATGCGGATGCGATGCCTTCTCCGTCGAGGGTGACAACCTTCTCGTCCATTCCCAGCTGAGGCCATGCAGTTGCGACATCGATCGGCCCGGCAGGCGGTATCGGAGCCAGCAAATACTCACCGCGCACTGAGCCCGAGCGGCTTTCAGCCGTGCGTAACTCCAGCAGCGAGCCTCGCGTTCTTTGCGCGGTTGTCACCGATGATCCGTCCGCGAAACCGAGGCCGAGGAGTAGCGGCGCGCTGAAATGTGTGAACGTGGGACGCCCGTCGTAAGTGCCGAGACTCAGCGAGAGTGCCGGATCCTCGTAGCGGGCATCAATCGCGAACATCATCCCGAACGAGTAAACCCGAATCGCCGACAACCAGACAACCACGTTGTCGGTCCGGTTGAGGTCGAGAGAAATCTGCAGGTCGACGGGCCGTTCGCACCGAAGCGCCTCGTCTAGACCGTTGTAGACGTATTTCATACCGTTCCTCGATGGCCTTCTCTGCTCGTTCCGACCAGCATCGCAGAACCGCGGCGCACGGGTGTGATCTTCGTGTAGCCGTCATTGCCACACGAGTCCGACCCTGATTAGTTGCTCCGGGTGCGTAATCTTTGACCATGGCTCACGAGCACACCAGTTCAGAAGAGACAGCAGTGGCGGTAGCCCCTGAGCGATTGCCGGACGACGTCGACGTCGCCCGCGGTCTGACCGCCGATCAGGTTGCAGCAAAGATCGCGTCGGGACAAACCAACGATGTACCGGACCGGGCGTCCCGCTCGGTCAAGGACATCATTCGCGGCAACGTCTTCACTCGCATCAACGCGATCCTGACCGTGTTGTTGGTGATCGTGCTCGCGACGGGGTCGATCATCGACGGCATGTTCGGACTGCTGATCATCGCGAACAGCGGTATCGGCATCATTCAGGAGATCCGCGCCAAGCGCACGCTCGACGCTCTGGCCATCGTGAGTCAGGCCAAGCCCATGGTCAGGCGTGACGGCGTTGCCGTGGCGATGGCGCCCAAAGATGTTGTGCTCGACGACATTATCGAACTCGGATCCGGCGACCAGATAGTCGTCGACGGTGAGGTGGTCAGTTCGGCCGCACTCGAGGTCGACGAATCGCTGCTCACCGGTGAGGCCGATCCGGTTCACAAGGCGAGTGGCCAGCAAGTGTTGTCGGGCAGTTTTGTTGCCGCGGGCAGCGGTGCATACCGCGCCACCAAGGTCGGCGGCGATGCATACGCGGCCAAGCTGGCCGAAGAGGCGAGCAAGTTCACCCTCGTGCATTCCGAACTGCGTAGCGGCATCGACAAGATCCTGAAGTTCATCACCTACCTGATGATTCCGGCGGGTGCGCTGATCATCTTCAATCAGCTCTTCACGATCGGCCTGCCGATCCGACCGGCACTCAACGGCATGGTGGCAGCTCTGGTTCCGATGGTTCCCGAAGGCCTTGTGCTCATGACGTCCATTGCATTTGCGGTCGGTGTGATCCGGTTGGGCAAGCGCCAGTGCCTCGTTCAGGAGTTGCCGGCGATCGAGGGTCTAGCTCGTGTCGACGTGGTGTGCGCGGACAAGACCGGAACGCTGACCGAGAACGGTATGCGGCTGTCCGAGGTCGACGTCGCACCGGGTGGATCGGGGGAGACTGCGGTCAAGTCCGCGTTGAGCGCGATGGCCGCGTCCGATCCTCGCCCCAACGCGAGTGTCCTGGCGATTCGCGAGTCTCTCTCCGACGACTCCGGGTGGGGCGAAGCGACAGCGGTGGCGCCGTTCTCCTCGGCGAAGAAGTGGAGCGGCCAGTCGTACGGCAGTCACGGCAACTGGGTACTCGGTGCCCCGGACGTGCTGCTCGATCCCGACTCGGAAATGGCCCGCAAGGCCGAGGAAGTGGGTTCGAGCGGACTTCGTGTCCTCATGCTCGGCAGCAGCGACCTCCCCGTCGACGACGCCGACGCCCCTGGCACCGTCACCCCCGAAGCTCTGGTCGTGCTCGAGCAGAAGGTGCGCCCGGACGCCCAGGAGACGTTGGAGTACTTCGCCAGCCAGAAGGTCGCGGTCAAGGTCATTTCCGGCGACAACGCGGTTTCCGTCGGCGCCGTTGCCGGATCCCTCGGACTCGAAGGCGGCGACCGTCCCATCGACGCGCGAGAGCTGCCGAGCGATCAGGAAAAGCTGGCGGACACTCTCGACGGAGCAACGACGTTCGGTCGAGTGCGACCGGATCAGAAGCGGGAAATGGTCGCGGCCTTGCAGTCTCGCGGACATACCGTCGCGATGACCGGTGACGGCGTCAACGACGTGCTCGCCCTCAAGGACGCCGACATCGGAGTCTCGATGGGTTCGGGCAGCCCGGCTACCCGAGCCGTGGCCCAGATCGTGCTGCTGGACAACAAGTTCGCGACGCTCCCGTACGTCGTCGCGGAAGGCCGCCGAGTGATCGGCAACATCGAGCGTGTGTCGAATCTGTTCCTGACCAAGACCGTCTACTCGGTGGTGCTTGCGTTCCTGATCGGCATCACCGGCGTCCTGTCCCAGGTCTTCGACTTCGAACCGCTGCCGTACCCGTTCCTGCCCCGCCACGTCACGATCGCAGCGTGGTTCACGATCGGTATCCCGGCCTTCATCTTGTCTCTGGCACCCAACAACGAGCGCGCGCGAACCGGTTTCGTCTCGCGCGTGATGCGTCTGGCGTTGCCGTCGGGCCTGATCATCGGCATCACCACGTTCATCTCCTACGTATTGGCTTACCAAGGCCCGGACCAGACGGAAACCCAGAAGATCCAGGCCGGAACCAGTGCGCTCATCACGTTGATCATGATCGCCGTGTGGGTTCTGGCCGTCGTGGCTCGGCCGTACGTCTGGTGGAAGCTCGTTCTGATCGGCGGGTCGGTGGCCGGATACCTCATCCTGTTCGCGCTGCCGTTCACCCGCGAGTTCTTCAAACTGGATCCGAGCAACGTCGCTGCGACGACGCTCGCGATCACCCTCGGCGCGATCGGCGTTGTACTCGTGGAACTCTCGTGGTGGATCAGCGCACGCCTGCACGGGGAGAAACGAAAGATGTTCGCGACACCCGACGACCTGCCCGGCGAGCATCACCATGCCCACAGTGAGTGAGTAGTTTCAGCGCCTGAACATCTGCACCCAGGCAATGCGATCGCCGCCGCGCTTCTTGGCTCGGTACATCGCATTGTCTGCGTGCTCGATCAGTTCGTTTACAGCTCGATCCGGTAAGTCCGTCTCGGGACTCAGATAGACGCTGACGCCGGTACTGGCGGACACAGGATAGGGATCGGAGTCGGACGAGACCGCCGAATGTATCTCGGTGGCGACCTGCTCGATATCTCCTCGATCGACTCCGCGCAGGACGACGAACTCGTCTCCACCGATTCGAGCCACCACCGCATCGGGTCCGGCGGCAGCGAGGAGGCGGTCGGCGACAGCGGTCAACGCGTCGTCGCCCGCGACGTGGCCGTGTGTGTCGTTGAGGTTTTTGAACGAGTCGACGTCGATGAGTAGTGCGATCAGAGCCTGCGTTCGATCACTGCGCAGCAGATGCTGTGCCTCGTCCTGGAGTCCGCGGCGATTGAGTGTCGCGGTGAGGTAGTCCCGGTGGGCGTTGCGTGCGTCGTCGGTCAGGCGCAGCCAGACGATCTGCAGAATCCATGCGGTGGAGAAAACCACACCGGCAACCATCAGATAGAGATTCACGACCACCCAGTCGTCGTTGACCGGCTCGGACATCGCCATGGCAGCGAGCGTCGTGCAGACAGCAAGAGCCCAACCGATGTGGCTGATGGCAACGCGAGGGCTGTGAACTATCGCCGCATAGAAGCCGATCATGATGAACAAGATGCAGCCGATGGTTCCGACGAAAGCGGTGCGTACGGCGAAGAAGAGAGTGACGGCGAGCCACAGGTCGGCCCAGACGACAAAGGCCACGGATTGTCGCCAAGTTGGCCACGATTCATTACGCGCCCAGCGGTAGCCCGCATAGGCGCCACTGATAGTTCCGAGGGCGAAGATCGACCGCGCCAGGGCGGTGTCGGAACCGAAGCGGCTCAACTGCATGGTCGCCGCGATCAGGGCGAAGAGAAAACACCACACCGCGACTAATTTGCGTCCGGGAACGGTCAGCCCGCGAGTGTCGAGGAATCGGGGGAGCCAGGTGTAATCGGTGCGATCCGACCACCACCGGGACAGCAGTTCACGCGTGGGGTAGGGGTCGCTCCCCGTCCCGCGCAGTCCTGCATTCAAACCGGGCACCTGTCGATGTCGATGGGTGGTCAATCAGCTATTGGCGGGTTAACGCTACCTCGAGTTGCGCACGGCTCGAACGCACGGACCTGCTTTCTGGCGCAGAGGCCGTCGACCTGTGAGAATCGAAGGGCGCGGAGGAACGATTCCGCCGAAGGATGTGCGTCAGCACCGGGAGAGGACACGGACATGGGTTTCTTGGACAACGTCAAGGGATTGGTCGAAAAGGGCCAGGAGCTCGCAGCGGAGAACTCCGACAAGGTTCACGACGCTATCGACAAGGTAGCCGACATCGCCGACGACAAGACCGGCAACAAGTACGGCGATCAGATCGACAAGGCAGCTGAGGCCGCCAAGAAGGCTGTTCCCGAAAAGCAGTAGTACCGGATTCGGCATACCGTTTTTCGGTAGCACCGTTGCTCAGGGGCCCGTCACCGAAAAGGTTGCGGGCTTCTGTGCGTCCGCTAGGTGAACTCCCAGGGTCGGCGGGCAGAATGAACGCGTGAACTTCACCTGGATTCTGCTGGTCGTCATTGCCGCCATCGCAGTCACCGGGCTGTCCAATCGACGAAACCTGCAGGCTCCGCTGGTTTTGGTGACGGTAGGTTCGGTCGCATCCTTCATACCCGGTATGCCGCGGCCGGAACTCGATCCCCACGTCATTCTCGGTGTGGTCCTGCCGCCGCTTCTCTACTCGGCCGCTCTGAAATTCTCGGTGGCGACCTTCAAACGCAACTTGGCCCCGATCCTGCGCCTCGGCGTCGGAATGGTGTTGGTGACGGCGTTCGTGGTTGCCTTCTTCGCCGAATGGATGGTGCCCGAGTTCACGATCGGCGCCGCCCTGGTGCTCGGGGCCGTGATCGCGCCGACCGACGCCGTCAGCGCGGTGGCGGTCGGTCAGAAGCTCGGGCTCCCGAAACGGGTGATAGCCATCCTGACGGGCGAGGGGCTCGTCAACGACGCCACCGCGCTCACGCTCTTCACCGTCGCCGTCGCAGCAGTGACCGGAACGCGAATTGCCACCGATTCGCCCCTGTTTTTCTTCGCGTACGAAGTGATCGGCGGCGTTGTCGTCGGCTTGGTGCTCGCGTTTGTCGTCAAGTTCGTTCGTGCCCGCATGTACGACTCTCCACTGGAAACCGGCTTGGGGTTGGTGCTTCCGTTCGCTGCCTACCTGGCCGCCGAAGAACTACACGCGTCCGGTGTTCTGGCCGTTGTGGTCGCTGGTCTGGTGATCGGGCACTATTCGACGGACGCGTCGATCATGACGCGATTGCAGGAGCGCTCGGTGTGGTCGAGCCTGGACACTCTTCTCGAGATGTTCGTCTTCGCATACATGGGGCTCCAGCTGAGCTTCGTGATCGACGATGTTGTCGCCGACGGACTTCCGGTGCTTCACGTGTTCGCGTACGGTCTCGCAGTCCTGGCCGTTGTCATCGTGATTCGGCCGGTGTGGCTGTTCCTGAGCTACTCGCGTGTGCGATTCGGTGTAACCCTGCGCCGTGATCGCGAGAATCAACTGACGTGGAAACAGAATCTGGTGGTCTCGTGGGCGGGAATGCGCGGCGTCGTCACTCTTGCTGCGGCCGGCGGTATCCCGTTTGCACTCTCGTCCGGCGAGCCGTTCCCCGGACGCGGCGTCATCCAGGCGATCGCGTTCATCGTCGCGGTCGGGACATTGCTCATCCAGGGATCTACCTTGCCGTTCATGATCCGTCGCCTCGACGTCGCGGATCCTTACGAGCAGTTGCGCACGCAGGAACAGATGGAGTTGGCCCGCAACATTTCTCGCAAGGCGGGAGAGAAGGCGTTGGCAGACGCGGCCGCGCACCCTCCGCCGGGGATCGACGGGAAGGAACTGCAGGCGATCGTCGAACGCGTACGACGCTCGATGCAGGCGAGGCTTCAACTCCAGGAGGTCGACGAGGACGCCGATCGCGAGGCCGCCTTGTGGAATGCGGGAGCTCTGTTCGACAAGTTCCGGCATCAGTCACTGCGCTCGCAACGAGTTGCGCTGATCGCCGCACGTGACGACGGAGATCTCGACGACGAGGTATTGCGTACCGTATTGGAAGGACTCGACATCGAAGAGGCCGCAGCAGAGGAACGTGTCAGGCGTCGCCGAGCAGGTAGCGGTGCGGGCAAATAGAGGGGAACACTGCGTATGACTGTTCGGAGTTCGAGGGTTCGCGCAGTCTGGGGAGTCGTGGTGGCGAGCGCACTTCTCGTGAGCGTCGGCTGCGGATCGGATGCCTCGCCGGATGTCTCCGTCACCGACACCTCGACCACGACAACCCCGTCGGTCGAGAGCAGTGCGCAACGTGGCGTCGTGTTCGACAGTGAACCCTTCACCAGCACAGCCGAAGTGGCGGCGTCCGGAGCAAGCGCGGTGAAAATCCTGTACGGCTCCACCTCCGGTATCGACGGCCGAGAGACTCAGGTGTCGGGAACGGTGTTCACGCCGCCTGGAACTCCGCCGGAGGGCGGTTGGCCGATCGTCTCCATCGGCCATGGCACGACGGGTATTTCGGACGACTGCGCGCCGTCGGCCTCGCCGACCCTGTTCGGCACGATCGGCCTGGTCGCGCCGTTCCTCGACTCGGGATACGTGGTCGCTGTCTCCGACTTCGAGGGCCTCGGCACTCCGGACCCGCATCCTTACCTGCAACCGGACACCGCGGCGTTCAACGTCATCGACGCGGTTCGAGCGGCGCGCAACGTCGTTCCGGACACCTCGACTCGTTGGGCAACTCTGGGGCTGTCCCAAGGCGGGCAGGCATCCTGGGCGGCAGCCGAGGAAGCCGACACCTACGGCGACGGACTCGAATTCGTCGGTGCAGCAAACCTGTCCCCGGCAGCGGACATCTCGCCGATCATCTCGAGTGATTCCGAGGTGAATCTGTCACTGCCTCAGCAACTGCTGCTGCCCTATGTACTCGAAGGGCTGTCCCTCACCCATCCGGACCTCGAACGAACCGACTACGTGCGCGGCGCATTCGAGCAGAACTACGACCTGCTCACCTCGTGCCTGACCTCTCGGGCGACGGAGAAGTTGGGTCTGGTCGGAAAGGTGACGCCCGCCGACACGCGGCCGGCTACCGCCGAGGATGCGGACCGAATTCACGCGTGGCTCAGCGATGTTGCTCTTCCCCGTCAACGCGCGAGCGGTCCGATGTACGTAGTCGTCGGTACCAATGACAACCTGATCCGTCCGGAATGGACCGAGGCGGCAGTCGAACGCGCCTGCGCCGACGGTGACGTCATCGAATTCCAGGCGCGACCGGGTGAAGGTCATGCGGACGGCGCCGCTGTGCCGGGAGCTGTCGCGTGGGTGAAGGATCGATTTGCAGGTGTTCCGGCACCGAATACCTGCGGGTCGTGAATCGATGACGCCGTTGGAGCGAATCCGCGCTCTTGCACTGGCATTGCCGGAGGCGACCGAGCGGGTCAGCCACGGTGAAGCGTCGTGGTTCGTGCGCAAGGCGCCGCAGTTCGTCACCATGGCAGATCACCACCACGACGATCGCGTCGCGATCTGGGCCGCGGCCCCACCTGGGGCGCAGGCAGATTGGGTCAGTCGTGACCCGTCGAGGTTCTTCGTCCCTCCGTACGTGGGTGGCCGGGGATGGATCGGCGTGTACCTCGACGTTCCGAGTGCCGACGAGACCGAGGACGAGAAATTCTGGAACGACGTAGCCGACGTCGTCGAAGATGCGTACCGCACGGTGGCTCCGAAAACACTGATACGGAAACTGGACGAGGACTCGCCTTGAGTCCGGCCGTGGTCGCGCTTCTCAGCGTGCTGATTCTCGCAGTGGCCGGGGCGCTGACGGCTGTGTGGATGCGCACCAGACGTGAGGTGACCACCCCCACCGAACGTGCAGTCCATGCCGCTCTCCATACGGCTTCGCTTGCCGCGCGGCCACTTCGGCGTGGACTCGACGAGAATTCGGCCGCCGAGGCGGCGCCTCACCTACGCGAGCTGACCGGCGGCTCCGGTCTGGGCCTGGCAGACGCGTCGGGAAACCTGTTGGCGTGGGACGGCCGTCACGAAGCGTTGTCCGAACAATTCCATGACGCCGCCATTCGTGCGATCGAAGGCGAACGCCGGGTACTCGTCACGCACTCGGACCTGGTGCGCGGACCGAGCGATCACCATGTGCGAGCGCTGATCGCTCAGCCCCTGCTGATCGAGGACATCGGCGTGGTCGGCGTACTGGGAATCGTCACCAGCGAGGACCCGTGGCCGGGAATGCTCGGAGCGGTCACCGAGGTCGCACGATATGCCTGCAGTCAGATCGAACTCGCCGACCTCGACGCGTCCAGAGCCCTGTTGGATCGAGCCGAAGTGCGTGCCCTGCGCGCACAGATCAGTCCTCATTTCATCTACAACGCGCTCAACACGGTCGCATCGTTTGTTCGAACCGATCCGGCGCGGGCCAGAGAACTGATCCTCGAGTTCGCGGACTTCACGCGGTACTCGTTCCGATCTGCGGGTGAGTTCACCCTGCTTGCCGACGAGCTGCGCAACATCGATCGTTACCTGACCCTCGAACGCGCGCGATTCGGGGAGGCTCTGAACGTCCGCCTTCAGATAGCACCCGAAGTGCTCAACGTGGTTCTTCCTTTCCTTGCCCTCCAGCCGCTGGTCGAGAACGCGGTTCGTCACGGCATTTCGAGTAAGCCGGAGGGCGGGACCGTGAGCATCGTGGCTGCGGACGAGGGACCGGACTGCATCATCAGCGTCGAGGACGACGGTGTGGGGATGGACCCCGAACTACTGCGCTCCGGTTCGCTCGACGCCATCGAGTCGGGATCGGGGCGACCCAGCGCACGAGAAGCTGCTCACGTCGGTTTGGCCAACGTCGACGACAGACTTCGTGCCGCGTTCGGCAACGACTACGGACTCGTGGTGGAGACAGCGCCGGGTGCCGGTACGAAGGTCAGCATGCGTGTTCCCAAGTTCAAGCAGGGTATTCACGTCTGATTCTCGCCTTCGATGATCAGGCTGAAACCGTCGTGGGAACATGGACCTGTTGTGAACGAGACTGACACTGATGCCCAGCTGACCGTCCTTGCCGTCGACGACGAGAAACCAGCCCTCGACGAGCTGGCCTTCTTGCTGCGCGCCGAGGACTCGGTGGCGCACGTTCACACGGCATCGGATGCGACGACAGCGTTGCGGATACTGCGCGGTGGAAGCATCGACGCGGTGTTTCTCGACATCAACATGCCCGGACTCGACGGTCTCGAACTGGCCGGCATCCTCTCCAATTTCGCGACGCCACCGCCCGTGGTGTTCGTGACAGCGCACGACGATCGAGCGGTTGACGCATTCGATCTCGGCGCCGTCGACTACCTACTCAAACCGCTCCGGGAGGAGCGTCTCGCTCAGGCCGTTCAGCGGATCGTGGGGCTCGCCGGGCGCACCAAGAGTGAGAGCAAACCCGAAGCTGCGCCCACGGACGAGGTGATCCCGGTGGAACTGGGCGGTGTCACGACGCTCGTTCAGCGTTCCTCGGTGGAGTGGGTGGAAGCCGACGGGGACTACGCGCGTTTGCACACCGCTGGAAAGTCGCACCTGGTGCGCATCCCGATCTCGACGCTCGAATCACGCTGGGCCGACGCGGGCTTCTTGCGTGTGCACCGCTCCTACCTGGTGTCTCTGGCGCTGGTCACCGGCATCCGCACAGTAGGCAGTGGATTGGTGGTCTGTCTGCGCCCGCACGGTGACAAGCCTCCCGTCGAGCTTCCGGTCAGCCGCAGACACACCCGTGAACTCAAGGATCGACTGGTTCGTGCGCCCAAGCAGAGTTGGTTGTCGCGGTGACGTCGCAGTCCGATCCTCCGCAGCGTGAGCGCGTTGTGTTGGCGCAACGTAGTGGCGCACGGATCGTGCGAACGCGGGTGGAGGTGCAGGAACAGACCGAAGTCGGCGACGCCATGATCCGCGGTCTCGTTCGCGCGCAGTTGGGACTGGCGATTCGCCTTGCCGTCGTCGCAGCCGGACTCCTGTGTGCGGTGCCGCTTCTGACGCATCTCTTCCCGACGCTGTCGGAGGTCGCAGTCCTTGGCATCCGGTTGCCGTGGCTCGTAATGGGCGGCGCCGTGTATCCCTTGCTGTTGACCACAGGCTGGGTGTTCGTGCGTCGTGCGGAGCGAAACGAGCAGGACTTCAACGACATCGTGGACGACTGAGCGCGGCGCTGTGGGAGGACAACCTATCCCGGTGCTGACGGTGCTCGGCATCGTTGCGGCGGCCGTGGCAACCGTGGCTATCGGAATCTACGGCGTTCGGCTCGCTCGTACCACCTCGGACTTTCTCGTCGCGTCCAGAACCGTCAGCGCGCGGTGGAATGCGACGGCCATCTCCGGCGAGTACCTCTCTGCTGCTTCGTTTCTCGGTGTTGCGGGGCTGGTCGCCAAGTACGGCGCCGACGCCCTCTGGTATCCCATCGGATTCACCGCCGGATACCTCGCCCTGCTGCTGTTCGTCGCAGCACCGCTTCGGCGTTCCGGTGCATATACCGTCCCCGATTTCGCCGAATTCCGTCTCGGCTCACCGCGATTGCGCAAGCTCGCAATGCTCGTCGTCGCGATGGTGTGCATCCTGTATTTGATTCCACAGTTCCAAGGCGCGGGACTGACGCTCAACATTCTGCTCGGGGTTCCCAGCTGGATCGGCGGCGTTGCTGTCGGGGTCATCGTCATCGCCAACGTCGTCGGCGGCGGGATGCGCTCGATCACCTTCGTTCAGGCCTTCCAGTACTGGCTGAAACTGACTGCCGTCGCGATTCCCGCTGTGGCACTGACCTTCTACTTCTTCGGCGATCACCACGACGTCGGCGCGTCGATGCCGCCGACGGTCACCACTGCGACGACCGTCGACATCACCACCGACGTCGTCGTCCAGGTGTCCGAGCCGGTGACGGTCAGCGGCGGCACAGTCGACGGGCGAGCGGTCGAAGGCACGATGACCCTGGGGCCGGGGGAGCACACTCTCGGTGAAGGCATGTCCATGGTCCTCGACGCGGGAGCCGCTGTCCCTGTCGTCGCCGGAGCGCCCGCGCAGAACTCTGACTGGATCACCCCGGGTTGGGGTTTCGGTGGGCCGCACCCGATGTACCAGGTGTACTCGCTGATGCTCGCGACCTTCCTCGGAACGCTCGGCCTTCCTCATGTTCTCGTCCGGTTCTACACCAACCCCGACGGCCGGGCAGCCCGTCTGACGTCGCTCGCCGTTGTCGGTCTGGTCAGCGTGTTCTACCTGTTTCCGACACTCCTCGGTGTTTTCGCTCGACTGTACGTCCCGCAACTTCTGATCACCGGCACCTCTGACGCGGCGGTGCTGCTGTTGCCGGGCTCGGTGTTCTCGGGGTGGGGCGGACAACTGCTGGCAGCCCTCGTGGCGTCCGGTGCCATCGCCGCTTTCCTGTCGACGTCGTCCGGATTGCTCGTCAGCATCGCCGGCGTCGTCAGTACCGATGTTCTCCGTGGTCGAGTTCGAGACTTCCGTATTGCAGCGCTACTGGCCGGGGTCGTTCCTCTCGTGCTGTCGCTGGCGGTGGTGTCGGTCGACCTCTCGAGAACCGTCGGTTTGGTGTTCGCAGTCGCTGCGTCGACGCTCTGCCCACTGCTCGTATTGGGTATCTGGTGGCGCGGTCTGACTGCCGTCGGCGCGGGGGCGGGGATGGTTGTCGGTGGATGTGTTGCGGGCACTGCCGCTACTGTCGCCGTCCTGGGTGGTTTGTCGGAGGACGTCCTCGGTGGCTGGCCGGCAGCCATTTTCGCGTTCCCGGCCGCGGTGAGCGTGCCGCTGGCGTTCCTCACGATGATCGTCGTGAGCAAGGTGTCGTCGAAGCAGATACCGGCAGATATTGCGCGAATCTTCACGCGGATGCACGCCCCGGAACGGCTCGGAATGGGCTCCGATCGCGAAGACGATCTCCGCCAACCCTGACTTTCACCGCCCGAACCCTCTGCCGTTGGTCGCGCCTGCCTGACCGTTCGGCGCAGCGCGCGACTGCTCACCGTGTGACTGACGCCACAGCGTCTTCATGTGACTCCGATCTCACTAACGTCTGTGCGTAGTTCACTTCACACGCGAGGCGAGGAGCCGGCAGTGTCCACAGCAGAAATCAGTGAGGGGTCGCCGCAAGAGCGACGCACCCCGGATGCCCAGGCATTCATAGACATGCAAGCGAGTCCCGAATTCCAGGAACTCCGAACGCGTCTGCGCAAGTTCGTTTTCCCCATCACTGCATTCTTCCTGCTCTGGTATGCGGTGTACGTCGTCCTGGCTACCTATGCCCACGACTTCATGGCCACCAAGGTCCTCGGCAACATCAATCTCGGCATCATCCTCGGCCTCGGGCAATTCGTCACGACCTTCGCCATCACCGCGTGGTACGTGAAGTTCGCCGGTCGTGAGCTCGATCCCCGCTCCGCCGCCATCCGTGAAGAACTGGAAGGTCCCGCACAGTGATCACCACACTCGCCGCGTCCGGAACGGACGTAGGAAACCCAGCCTTCAACATCGCGATCTTCCTCGCTTTCGTCGTCGTGACCATGACGCTGGTGATCCGCGCCAGCCGGACCACCAAGAAGGCGTCCGACTTCTACACCGGCGGTGGGCAGTTCACCGGCCCGCAGAACGGGTTCGCCATCGCCGGTGACTACCTCTCGGCGGCATCGTTCCTCGGTATCGCAGGTGCGATCGCCGTGTACGGCTACGACGGATTCCTGTACTCCATCGGATTCCTTGTCGCCTGGTTGGTTGCACTGCTCCTGGTCGCCGAATTGCTCAGGAACACGGGCAGATTCACGATGGCCGACGTCCTGAGCTTCCGGCTCAAGCAGCGTCCGGTGCGCATGGCGGCGGCCCTGTCCACTCTGGCGGTTTCCCTCTTCTACCTTCTTGCCCAGATGGCCGGCGCCGGTGGACTTGTCGCCCTGTTGCTCAACATCGACGGCAAGGTGGGACAGTCGATCGTCGTCGCGATCGTGGGTGTGCTGATGATCGTGTACGTCTTGGTCGGCGGCATGAAGGGCACCACCTACGTACAGATGGTCAAGGCAGTTCTGCTGGTTGCCGGAGCCGGAATCATGTTCGTACTCGTTCTGTGGGCAGTGCGCGGCAACTTCTCTCAGTTGCTCGCCAATGCGCAGGACATGGTCAACAGTTCCACCACCAAGGGTGTGCAGGGACGCGACATCCTCGGCCCCGGTGCCAAGTACGGTCTTTCCGGAATGACGAAGCTCGACTTCATCTCTCTCGGAATCGCTTTGGTGCTCGGCACGGCGGGCCTGCCGCACGTGCTGATGCGCTTCTACACGGTGCCCACTGCCAAGGAAGCTCGCCGCTCGGTGACCTGGGCGATCGCGCTGATCGGTGCCTTCTACCTGTTCACACTGGTTCTCGGCTACGGCGCGGCCAGCATGGTCGGACCGGACAAGATCTTGGCAGCGCCTGGTAAGGAGAACGCGGCCGCTCCGCTTCTCGCCTTCGAGCTCGGTGGCACCATCTTCCTCGGCATCATCTCCGCGGTGGCGTTCGCGACCATCCTCGCCGTCGTTGCCGGTCTCGCGATCACTGCTTCGGCGTCGTTCGCTCACGACATCTACGCCAGTGTCATCAAGCGCGGCAACGCAACCGAGGAGCAGCAGGTTCGAGTTTCTCGAATCACCGTCGTGGTCATCGGACTCGTCTCCATCGTTCTCGGCATCATGGCGATGGGGCAGAACATCGCCTTCCTGGTGGCTCTCGCCTTCGCGGTGGCGGCCTCGGCGAACCTGCCCACCCTGCTCTACTCGTTGTTCTGGAAGAAGTTCAACACCACCGGTGCGCTCTTCAGCATCTACGGCGGTTTGATCAGCTGCTTGACGCTGATCGTGTTCTCCCCGGCGGTGTCGGGTAAGCCGTCGTCGATGTTCCCGAACTCCGACTTCGCCTGGTTCCCGCTCTCGAACCCCGGCATCGTCTCGATTCCGCTGGCATTCGTCCTCGGCATCGTCGGTACGTACATCGGACGTAACAAGATCGAAGATCCGGCAAAGCAGGCGGAGATGGAAGTTCGCTCCCTCACCGGCGTCGGCGTCGAAAAGGCTGTCAGCCACTAAGAGGGGCAAAGCCCCGTGCGTCTTTCTGGTACCTCTGGTTACGGAAAAGGCGCACGGGGCTTATTGTTCTGCCATGGCAAAGCTCACAGTGAAAATCGACGTTCCGCTTCCTCCTCAGGAAGTGTGGGACAAGGCGTCCGATCTCAGTGGATACGAAAACTGGCTCGTGGTTCACGACGGATGGCGCAGTGAACTTCCCGAACAACTGGGTGTCGGCACCGAGATCAGCTCGGTCGTGACCGTGAAGGGCCTGCGCAACCGCGTTCGGTGGACCATCAAGAAGTACGACGTTCCGAAGGCGATCTCGCTCAAGGGAGACGGCAAGGGCGGGGTCAAGCTCGGTCTCGAACTCGACGTGAAGGCAAAGGGCGACGGGTCGGAACTCGCGCTGACAGTCGAGTTGGGCGGCGCGCCGTTGTTCGGCCCGATCGGTTCGAGTGTGGCGCGGGCGCTCAAAGGCGATGTGGAGAAGTCGCTGGCCCAGTTTGTCCAGATCTACACCTAGTTGTGGAGATTTCCACATCGAGCTACTTCACCGCTAACGTGAGTTAGGATTCTTTTCGGCGGGATAAACCGGGCATCGGTTGGTTATTGATGCGGGTCCCGCCGGAAAGGATTCGATCAATGTCGTCTCGTCATGGGTACGGCGCACCACCTGCGTCCATGCCTCGATCCGTGCAGGTTCTGATCGGACTCTTGGCAGTAGTCGCAGTCGGTGGAACCGCAGCATTCGCCGTGACGTTCAAAAGCGTCAGCGACAAGGGAGAACTCGGTGCGAGTGCTGTCACAGCTGCGACGGCAACCAGCTGTGAGAACCCGGAAACCGTGACCGTGGCCGCCGATCCGTCGATCGCCTCGGGACTCGAAGCTGTCGCCGCTGCCATCCCCGCTACGGAACTCGGGTGCAGCTCGCTCAGTGTGACGCCGCAAGATCCCGTGCTCACCGTCGCGGCGATCGCCGACGGTTCGGCGCCCGCATTATGGATCCCTGATTCGAGCGAATGGTTGGACAAGGTTTCGGCTAGCGGGCAGGAGATTCGCCGGATCAGCAACTCGGTCGCGTCCACCCCTGTTGTCACTGTCTCGGCGCCGGGTAGCGAGGCACCCACCGCTTGGACGGATGTCCTCGGCGCTCCAGCACTGCACATCGGCGATCCCCTCACCAGTGCCGTCTCCAGCGCACCGATCGTGGCAGCCTTTGCCGAGGCCCAGTCGCGGGGCGGGGACCTCACGTCCATTTCGGCAGCCCTGGTCCCGGTGGCGCAAGCGCAGTACGGAAATCTGAAGGAAACCGGTTCGACCGGACGCATCCAAACCGTGGACGCGTCCGGCGGGACCGCGGTGACGACCGAGCAGACCTTCGAGGCTTATCTCGCCGCACATGCGGACAGTCGACTCACCGCGTCGGTACCGTCGTCCGGTTCGGTCTTCATGGACTACCCGATGGCAAGTGTGGGTGCAGACTCGTCGGCGGCGGACGACGCCGGCAAACTGCTGGCGGCAGCGCTGACATCGGACACCGGGCGCTCCGTACTTGCCGGCCTCGGGTTCCGCGGCGCGGATCAGGCCCCGCCGGTCGCCGGTGGAGTGGGAAAAGTTGGCTCGCTGGTGCCGTCCGATCCGACTGTGGTCACCAAAGCGCTTGCGCGGTACGAGATTCTGTCCAGGCCTTCCCGTGCACTGGCAGTTGTCGACGTCTCGGGGTCCATGGACTACATGCAGGACGGGGTCACTCGAATGGCCGCGACTGCACAGGCTGGTGACATTGCGATCCGAATGTTTCCCGCCAACGCACAATTGGGTCTCTGGGCATTCTCCGTAGACCTCGGCGAGGGCACGGACTACCGCGAACTCGCACCTGTCGCCCGTATGGATGCAACTGAAGGCGACACGGATCATCGGAGCAAACTGCTGTCTCGGATCGACAGCCTCTCTTCGATCGTCGGCGGCGGAACAGGTTTGTACGACAGCGTTCTCGCCGCGTATCGGTCCATGCAACAGACTTACGATCCGGCCTCGATCAATTCGGTGATTCTACTGACCGACGGTGCGAACGATGATCCGTCGAGTATCTCGCTGCAGGAACTTCTCGACACCCTGACTCGCGAGCAGGACCCGACGCGGCCGGTACCGATCATCACCATCGGTGTCACCGATGACGCCGATACCGATGTGCTCGAGCAGATTTCGGCTCTCACCGGCGGCAACAGCCACTTCGCTCCGACACCGGCAGACATCCCGAAGGTCTTCGTCGGCGCGATCAGTGGGCGCGCCGGCTGAACTACTCGAGGACTGGCGCGTCGGCGCTGTCCGTGATCCATTCGGTTGCGAGTCTCTCGAGGGTGCCGTCGGCGTAGAGCGCATCCACGGCGGCAGAGACGCACGCCGTCAGAGGACTGTTCTTCTCGAGCACGAACCCGAAGAATTCGGTGACCGCGTTGGGCCGCGGAAACTGACCCACGATGACCGACCCGGGCAGTTCGTTCTCGGTGATGTGAAATCCGGTCGGGATGTCGACGACCAATGCGTCGATCTCGCCCGCGGCCAGCGCAGCTTTCGCGTCGTCCGTGGTCGCGAACTCGCGTGGCGCAGTGGTCGGAACAATCGTGTCGGTGATCGCCGCGAGGCTGGTGGAACCGGTCTGAGCGCCCAAACGGTAGCCGGCCAGATCCGCAAGATTCTTTGCCTCAGCGGCTTTGCTCCCGCGCGAGGCGATCACCGACTGCGCCACTGCGTAATACGGCGAGCTGAAGTCGACGTTCTCGCGGCGATCCCCGGAAACCGTGAACTGATTGACGTCGAAGTCGAAATCCTTGGGGCCTGGTTTCAGTGCGTCGTTGAAGGCGACCGTGGTGAAGCGAACCTGATCGGCGTTGTACCCGAGCTTGTCGACGACGGCCCGGGCCACCGCTCCCTCGAAGCCCTTGCCGTTGGACGGAGTGTTGTCGACGAACCACGGCGCGTACGCCGGCGAATCGGTGGCGATGGTCAAGACACCGTCTTCGAGGGTGGTCCCGCTCTGGGGTCCGCACTTGTCCACGGCGGTGGTCGAGGGCAGTTTGGTGAATGCCTCGGGAACCGTGGTCGTGGTGTCCGCTGCCGCAGGTGCCTCCGGCTGCGACGAACACGAGCCCAACAAGATCGAGCAAGCGAAGATCGCGGTCACAGCAACAGCGCGTCGTGTCATAGGCACAAGGTCATCTTGCCTGTTTGTCCGGTACGGACGTGACGGGGGTCTCGTGTGAGCGGAGTTCACGCAGCTGAGCGTCGTAGTGCGAGGCGCTCCGACGGTGTCGTCCCACCCCATACTCCGTGTGGTTCAGCGGTGTCGAGTGCAAACGTCAGGCAGTCCCGAATGACCGGGCAGCGGAAGCACACCTGCTTTGCGGAATTTTCCCGTGCAGCCCGATTGCGTCCGCGTTCTTCACCCGGCGAATAGAACACGGCGGGGTCCACCGTCTTACAGGTGGCGAACATCCGCCAGTTGTTGTCGACCAACGGCTCCACGGAACTGCGAACTGTCATCGTGGTCTCCTCTCCCATCGAGAATCCAGTCTTGCCCGTGGCCTGGCGCAGCGGCAGGTTTCCGATCCACCAGATTTCTACTGCCAGATGCAGCACTATCCAGCACAATGAGGAAATGGCAACGACGGATCGGGGTCAGATCACGCTCGACGGCACAACGGTGTCCGTGACCAATCTGGGCAAGATCCTCTACCCCGAGAGCGGCACCACGAAGGCCGAAGTCATCGACTACTACACCCGTATCGCCGCAGTCATGCTTCCGCATGTCGTCGGTAGACCGGGCACTCGTAAGCGTTGGCCCAATGGCGTGGACGGTCAGTCCTTCTTCGAGAAGAACCTTGCGTCGTCTGCCCCGCAGTGGCTCACGCGTGCGTCGCTGCAACATTCTGATCGTGTCGTCACTTACCCGGTCTTCGATTCCGTTGCATCCCTGGCGTGGCTGGGGCAGCAGGCCGCACTCGAATTGCACGTTCCCCAATGGCGATTCGACGGTTCCGAGCGTGGTCCGGCGACACGACTGGTATTCGATCTCGACCCGGGCGAAGGCGTCGGATTGACCGAGTGCGCCGAGGTGGCGAGGTCGATTCGAGATCTGGTCGCAACTCTGGGGTGGACTGCCTATCCGGTAACCAGTGGTAGCAAGGGAATTCACCTCTACGTTCCACTGGATCGAGCCTTGGACGGCAGCGGTGCGTCGACTGTCGCCAAGCAGATCGCCACCGGACTCGAGAAGCTTCACCCGGATCTCGTCACCGCGACGATGGCTCGAAATGTGCGGGCAGGCAAGATTTTCGTGGACTGGAGTCAGAACAACGCAGCCAAGACAACCATTGCGCCGTACTCGATGCGCGGTCGCGATCAACCCTATGTTGCCGCGCCGCGCAGTTGGGACGAACTCGACGATCCGAAACTACGACATCTGTTGTTCGACGAGGTTCTGGAGCGCGTCGAATCCGATGGTGATCTGCTGGGCGATCTGGATCCGCCGGTCTCGGCGGCTGTAGCCGACACGTTGACGCACTATCGCAACAAGCGGTCGGCCGACCGGACGCCGGAGCCGATCCCTGCTGCGGTGACCAAGGAGACAGCGGGCAATACCTTTGTGATTCAGGAACATCACGCCAGACGATTGCATTACGACGTTCGCCTGGAGCGGGATGGTGTGCTCGTGTCCTGGGCTGTTCCGAAGGGCGTGCCGACCAGTGCCGGAGAGAATCGGTTGGCCGTGCACACCGAGGATCACCCGCTCGAGTACGCCACGTTCTCGGGCACGATCCCGAAGGGGGAGTACGGCGGCGGTTCGATGACGATCTGGGATTCCGGGACGTACGAGACCGAGAAGTGGCGTGAAGACGAGGTGATCGTGCGCCTCAGTGGGAAACGGGTGCAGGGACGCTTCGCGCTGATCCGGACGAAGGGTGACCAGTGGTTGATGCATCTGATGAAGGATCAGAACGCGAGTTTCGGAACGGAGTTTCCCAAGAATCTCGAGCCGATGCTTGCCACCGCTCGAACGCTCGAAGGTCTCGACTCGCAGGAGTGGGCTTTCGAAGGAAAGTGGGACGGGATCCGAGTGATTCTCGAATATCATTCGGGCACAATGTCACTTCGCAGTCGCGCGGGTAACGACAAGACCGGGGACTATCCCTCCCTTGCCGGGTTGGCCGAGGTGCTGGACGGTCATGACGTGGTTCTCGACGGTGAAGTGGTGGCGTACAACGACGCGGGGGTCACCGATTTCGGTCTTCTCCAGCGAGGTGGGGAGCCGGTGTTCCTGGCCTTCGATCTTCTGTACCTCGACGGAGTGTCTTTGCTGCGGAAATCCTACTCGGACCGGCGCAC
Source organism: Rhodococcus sp. YH3-3 (assembly GCF_001653035.1). NCBI lineage: Bacteria > Bacillati > Actinomycetota > Actinomycetes > Mycobacteriales > Nocardiaceae > Rhodococcus > Rhodococcus sp. YH3-3. The sequence continues at coordinate 1,352,302 of NZ_BCWH01000002.1, forward strand.
CGTGTTGAATGCGTTGGCGGGCAAGGTCGGTGAGCTCGAGGTACCTCCACAGATCGAGGGCACGGCGGAGAACGCGTTGGAGGTGAGTACCGATGCCGGATGGGAAGGGATTGTCGCCAAACGTCGTGCATCGGTCTACCTTCCGGGGCGGCGTGGGTCGAGTTGGATCAAGGTGAAGAACTGGCGCACTCAAGAGGTGGTGATCGGAGGGTGGCGCACCGGGCAGGGCAATCGAGCACAGGGGATCGGGGCGCTGCTCATGGGAATTCCGGGTGAGGATGGATTGACCTACGTTGGGCGCGTCGGTACCGGCTTCAGTGATCGCGACTTGGAGTCTTTACTTGCGACACTGGAACCGCTGCGTCAGAAGGAAAGTCCGTTCGGGGAGGAACTTCCAGCAGATGACCGCAAGGGTGCGGTGTGGGTGAGGCCGGAACTCGTCGGTGAGGTGCGGTTCATGGATTGGACGAAGACCGAGCGTCTGCGTCATCCGAGTTGGCGAGGTCTGCGGGAGGACAAGAAACCGGGCGACGTGGTGCGGGAAACAGTGCAATGACGGCCAACGCACCGACGAACGCGACTGCGGCACAGATTTGGATTCCGGTACTCATCGCCGAGGTGTAAGCCTGGTTCGCTGCGTCGGTCAAGGCACTCGCGGGGGGAGCGCCGGCATGGATCTGCGCCGGATCGGCTGTGGAAGTGCCGACTCCGGGTTCGAAGCGGGACCGGAAAACGGTGGCTACGACCGTCCCGATGACGGCGACGCCCAGAACTCCACCCAACTCTCGCGCGACGCTGTTGATCGAACTGGCCATCGAAGCCTGCTGGGGCGCAACCGAAGACATCGACGTGGTTGTGGCCGGAGCCATGACCAACCCCATCCCCGCGCCGACCAGTGCCATGATCGCAGCCAGGATTCCGAACGGTGCGTACCTATCTGCTGCGATCGACAGGACCAACAGTCCCGCGGACATGACTGCGAGACCGGTCGCGATCGAACTGCGCACGCCGAATCGGCCGACCATACGATCGCTGCTGGAGGCGACAGTCGCCATCACTATCGCAAACGGAACTGCACCGACGCCGGCGACCAATGGACCGTAACCACGAACCAATTGGAGGTATTGCGTGTACGTGAAGAGAACTCCGAAAAGGGCGAAGAACGTTACGGCCAAGATGGCATTGGAGATGCTGAACACTCGACTGGTGAAGATGCGCACGTCGGTCATCGGCGCCGAGGCCCGCAGCTCCCACCAGACGAATCCGGCGAGAAGTGCTGTTGCGCTGACGATCTCCAGCACCGTGACGGGCGACGACCATCCGCGAAGGCTTGCCTGGGTGAGGGCATCCACGATCAAAGCCAGTCCGCCGGCGGACAGCAGGAGTCCGGGGATGTCGAACGAACCCTTCGTGATCCCTCTTGCCGGGGGCACAAGAAAAACCGTCGCGGCGATCACACCGGCGACCAGTGGGACGTTTATCCAGAAGACGCTTCCCCAACTGAAATGTTCGAGAAGTACGCCACCGGCCACGGGGCCGATCGCGATTCCCAGTCCGGCGGTTGCAGACCAGATTCCTATCGCCCGGCCTCTCTCGTGCGGGGCGAACATCGAGACGACAAGTGACAGCGTCGCCGGCATGACCAGTGCGGCGGCTGCCCCCATCGCTGTTCTCCATCCGATCAGCTGCATTGACGCGTGAGAGAGGGCAGCGAAGGCTGACCCGAGGGCGAACAAGGTGAGGCCGGTCAGAAGTATCCGACGGTGACCGAATCTCGCGCCGAGTCCACCTGCCGTGATGAGCAAGGCGGCGAACGCCAATGTGTATGCGTTGGTGATCCATTGCAGGTCGACGGTGGTCGCCCGCAGTTCGCGGGCAAGGGTCGGGATAGCGGTGTTGAGGATGGTGTTGTCGATCGTGACTACGACGAGGGATGTGCAGAGGGCGCCCAGTGCTGCCCATCGTCGCCGGTCAGTGGGTTCGAGGGAATTCATCATGTCCTTACGAATGTAACCTTACGAATGTTTAGTGATGAGAACGTACCCCCTCGCCTTACATGTGTAAAGTTTGTCGGGTGAGTGATGTTTCCGAAGATGCCGATGAAACTGGGACGAGTGGTTCTCGGAGTACTCGCGCCCGAAATCCGAGAGGAAGCGGCGCACGGCTCCGCGGAGAGATCGTCGCCGCAGCGGCGACGCTCATCGCCCGCACCGGATCGGATCAGGCGGTGACGCTCCGATCAGTCGCTCGCGAAGTCGGGATATCCGCACCATCTATCTACGGACACTTTTCCGATCGCGATGCCATTGTCGAAGCGGTGGTCTCCGAATCGCTGGAGCAGTTGCATCTCGCCGTGGCCGACGCCGTTTCCGCACACCCCGACCCGGTCGAGGGTCTGTATGCAGGGTGCTCGGCATACGTCGAGTTCGGCATTTCCGAGCCCGCTCGGTATCGGGTCTTGTTCGGGTGGTCCAGGCCGAAAGGTCAGTCACCACAATCGGATACGCGAGGACTGGCCGCCTTCAACACGCTGGTGACCAACCTCGACGCGTGCGTCGCCGCTGGGAGGTCGGCCAGCACAGACACTTTTGTCGATGCGGTATCGATCTGGACTTCGCTGCACGGACAGGTGATGTTGCGGGCCGATCTTCCGGAATTCCCGTGGCCGTCGACCGACACCGTCGGTGAGATGGTGAGGAGCCTTGCGCGGCTTGTGAACTGACGCCTCAACCGTTCGCTGATCGGCAACCAGGCGAGGTCTGATCCAGCATCGTGAGATAGGCATCGAGCTGAGCCGCGCCGGCGAGAAGGTTGCGACTGCGTGTGGTCAGCCGGTCCTGCCAGGATTCGAGGAACGCTGACAATGCGTCTGCTCCGCCGGCCTCGCGCAGCGAATCGAGAAACTGGGCGACTTGCGACAGCCGATAGCCACCGCGCCGCAGCTGCCGTGCGATCTCGGCGTCGCGCACACACTCCGAACCGTATTCGCGATAACCCGTTGCCTGTTCGCGCTCGGGGCGCAGGATGCCATGCTCTTCCCACGTGCGCAGTGTCGCCGGGTGAACGCCGAGACGGCGCGCCAGCTCACCCACCGTCAGCGCTGGACCGTGCACCAGTGCCGGTGCCATGGTGGACAGAGTCCCCAGCGCTGTGGCTACCTCGGTGCGAGTTTTTCGCTCGGCGAGCAGCGTCACGTGCGCACTGTCGATCAGGCGGTAGGCGGACTCGGTGTCGCCCTGGTTGGTTGCCCGCATGATTTCCGTGGCCCGCTGGTGCCCGTGACCGCCGCGCAATGCGAGGAAAGTGCGCAGGGCTTGCGCGTGCACTGGGGTGTATCGCCGGTAGCCGTAAGTGCTGCGCTCGGTCGGAGGGAGGATGCCGGCATCGTCGTAGTTGCGGATCGCCTGTGCGGACAACCCGTGTTCACGGGCAAGGTCTATGGGCCGCACTGATCACCTCCGATTGAGGCTTTTCACGTTATACCCCAGGTAATTGCCAGTAAAAGTTTAACCCGAATCTTCAACGATACTGTCGAAGGCAGTCCACCTTCGAAAGGGATGATCATGTCCACTGCCCCAGCGCTGAGTGAGTTCGGCCGCCAACTCGAAGACGCGGCAAGTCTTGGTCGTGCCGTCGACGAACTGCTCGCAGCGCGAACCGAGGTGCCGGCTCTGCTCGCTCTCGGCGAGCCGACTCATGGGATCAAGGCTTTTCCGTTGCTGCGCAACGAACTTCTCGGCCAACTGGTCGAACGAGGATATCGGTCGATCGTGCTCGAAACAGATGTCTTTGCGGCTTTGCTCGTGAACGACTACGTGAACGGGGGAGAGGCGGACATCGAGAAGGTGCTCGCCACAGGCTTCAGCCACGGATTCGGTGCGGTACCGGGAAACCGCGAACTCGTCGAATGGCTACGCGAGTACAACCACGGCCGCGCTCCGGCTGACCGAGTTCGCTTCTACGGCTTCGACGCTCCGGTGGAGTACTCCGGTGCACCGAGCCCGCGCCGCGCACTGTCTGCGGCAGGTGACTTCCTGCCCGCCGCGTTGCGGCCACAATCTCTCGACGACGCCGACCTTTCACTGGGTCAGGACGCCGACTGGACCAACCCGGCGGCGATGTTCGATCCGGCTGCGTCCGTCGGCAACTCCGATCATGCTCGCGCTCTGCGCATCATTGCGGACGACCTCGGCAGCGTCCTGCGGCGCGCCGCACCAGTGCTGCGACCCGACGACCCGGCCGGGTACGACCTGGCCCTTGCACATTCACGCACCGCTCTGGGGCTCTTGCGCTATCACTCCGCGATGGCGAGTTCCGCTCCTGATCGCATTGGAACACTGCTCAGTCTGCGTGCCGAGATGATGGCCGAGAACCTGCTGGCCGTCGTCGCCCAGGAGCAGCGACGCGGGCCGATCCTGCTCTTCGCACACAATGCCCATCTCCTGCGAGTGCCGTCCGACATGCCCGTCAACGGCTACGTGGTCAGCTGGGGGAGCGCCGGCTCACTTGTCGGACTTGTCCTCGGGGAGCGCTACGTATTCGTGGCAACCGACGCCAACCCCGACAGTGATCCGGGCACTCTGCAGGGAGCGTTGGCCGATGCGACCAGTCGGCGTGCCCTGTTTCCGACCTTCACACTTCGCGCAGCACTTGACCCGTCCGTCACCGCGGGAGAGGCGATCCTGCCCGGCCACCTGCCGCTGAAACCTTCGGAGTTGGACGGCGCCGACGCGGTCATTTTCGTCGCGGACACTGATGGAAAACGTCATCAATACTGGTAACAGCGTCAGGGGCAGAGTGCGTGCGAGAGTATCGCGACGGTGTCCGGCTGGTCCTTCGGCGTCGACGTCAGCGTCACAGTGAACGCGCGGTCCGGCGTCGCACCGGACAGTGTGTAGTACCCGTAGATCCCGCCACTGTGGCCGGTATAGGTGACGCCGCAGGGAAGTTCGGTGGCGCCGACGCCCATCCCGTACCCGAGTCCCTCGGCTTCGGTGGCGGCGACCTGAGGGGTGGTCATCTCGGCAAGCTGCTCGGCCGGCACCACCTGCCCGTCGAGTAGTGCACGCCAGAAGGTGTTCAGGTCTGTGCCCGTCGAGACCATCGCTCCGGCAGACCAGGGGATCGACGGTTCCGTGCGGGAAACGTCGGTCAGGCCACCGTCGAGATCCTGATAGCCCGTCAGGTGATCGCCCCTGATGTCGAGCTCACCGGCCGGCGGGAGGTACGTGTCTTCCAAGTCCAGCGGATCGAGTATCCGAGACCGGAGTTCATCGGCGTAGCTGCGGCCGCTCACGGATTCGACGAGCATTCCGAGAACGATGTAGTTGGTGTTGGTGTAGACGAACGACGTTCCGGGGACGAATTGCGCCGGTTTGCCGAGGGCGATGGCGACCGCGGCGGACGGCGTCAGCGTTCGGTTCTCGTTTGCTGCAATCCATTCGTCGGCGCCGGGTTCTCCGGCGAACTCGGGAAGGCCGCTGCGATGTTGCAGCAGTTGCCGCACGGTGATCGCGCTACCGTCGATGCCACTGCCGTCCATGTCACTGCTGTGCAGTAGGCCCGGGAGATACTGCTCGATCGGTGCGTCGAGGTCGACCTTGCCCTCGGCGACCAACTGCAGAACGAGCGAAGCTGTGAATGTCTTTGTCACACTTCCGATCCGGACGCGATCATTCTTGCCGATCGAATCGCCGTTGGTCCGGTTGGGCACGCCGCTGGTCATGACAGCCGTCGTGGTGCCGTCGTCGAGTGTTGCGATCGACCCGACGACACCCGACCTGGTGAGTCCGTCGAGATCCGATTGAATCTCCACTGCGTGCTGGAGCGTCGAGCAACCGACGAGTGCCGTGGTGGCTCCGATGATGACCGCGGCGACGAGCAGGTATGGGCGCATGAGTCGAATCTATGGACCTAGTCGTGCCGCGGGATCCAGGAAATCCCCCATCATTCCCTGATCTTCTGCCCGCCCGGGACGTAAGGCCCGTTTGTTCAAAACCGACAAATCGGATCAATCATTCCTGTCCGAACACCACGTCCACGCCGTTAACATCCGAACGAAGTGTTTGTTTTCACGTGTCTTACCAGTTCACGGCTATCGAGGTGCGCTGCCGCGCGCCGAAACGACTCCCACGAAGGACGGATGCATGAAGAAGTCGACACTCCGAACGGGAACGGTCGCGGCTTTGCTGACCGGAAGTGTCCTGTTGCTCTCCGCTGCCCCTGCCTCAGCCGACCCGGGAAGCCTCGGTAGCGGTGGCAGTAGCGGGAGTTCCGGAAGCTTGGGAAGCACGGGCAGCATCAGCAGCGGATCAGCCGCCCTTCCGATTCCGAGTCCGGCAGGGCTGATCGCGTTGGCAGCGGCGAGCACTCAGACCGGAAAGCCCTACCAGTGGGGCGGCGTCGGGCCGAACTCGTGGGACTGCTCCGGGCTGGTGCAATGGGCGTTTCGGCAGGCCGGCGTGAATCTGCCACGGACCAGCCAACAGCAGGCCAACGTCGGACAGCCGGTTCCCCGGTGGGCCCTCGCCCCCGGCGACGTCATCACCTTCTACCCCGGTGCGACGCACGTCGGCATCTACGCTGGGTTCGGAATGGTGTTCAACGCCTACGGAGTTGGTGTTCCGACCGGACTGACGCCGCTGGCGGATCTGCCGATCAACAACATCCGCAGGTTCTAGAACCTGCACAGAACCTTCACAAGTCCTCCCAGGTTCATCCACGAGGGCCGAATACAGTCAGTTCCATGAGTCAGCGAAGAGTGCTCGTGGTCGACGACGAGGTCAGCATCTGCGAGTCCATCGCGGCGAGGCTGCGTGCCGAGGGCTACGACGTCGAGCTGGCGTTCGACGGTCCCAGCGCGGTGGCCCGCTGCGAGCAGATGGACGCAGACCTGGTGGTACTCGACGTGATGATGCCGGGATTCGACGGACTCGAAGTCTGCCGCCGCATCCAGGCCGTGCGCCCGGTGCCTGTGCTGATGCTGACCGCTCGCGCCGATGAAACGGACATGCTGATCGGTCTCGGCGTCGGGGCCGACGACTATCTGAGCAAGCCGTTCAGCATGCGTGTGCTCGTCGCCCGGGTGCAGGCTCTGCTTCGGCGTGCGGATCGCGCGGAGCACGCTGCTCGCCCGGTGGCCGACCTCCTCGAGTTCGGTGACGTCGTGATCGACCTGACCGAACGTCGAGTGCGCCGTGATGCGCAAGAAGTTCACCTGACTCGCACCGAATTCGATCTCATCGCCTATCTGGCGGAGCGGCCGCGAGCCGCGATCCCGCGGGAGTCGCTGCTCGAGGAGATCTGGGGCTGGGGTGAGGGAGCGGGCAGTCGGACCGTCGACAGCCACGTCAAGGCACTGCGACGCAAGCTCGGACCTTCCGTGATCCGGACCGTTCACGGCGTCGGGTACGCCTGGGACGTGCCGCGATGAGCGGCGTCGACCGACTCTTTGCACGGTGGCCGCGGCCGCTGGACCCGATGCGGTCCTTCAAGGTGAAGGTCGGCCTCCTGGTTGTCGCAGCACTGGTGTTCGCCGCGGGTGGTTTCTGGCTGACGTCGCAACAACCGTTTCGTTTTGCTCTACTGACGGCGTTGGTTGTCGCTCTCGGCGTTACGCAGGTGCTCGCACACGGGATGACGTCACCGCTTCGCGAGATGACGGCCGCGGCGAAGGCGATGGCGCGCGGCGACTATTCGCGGCGAGTACGAGCGACTTCCAGAGACGAAGTAGGCGAACTCGCCCATGCGTTCAATCGGATGGCCGAGGACCTCGGGGCCGACGACCGGTACCGCCGCGAGTTGATCGGCAACGTTTCCCACGAACTGCGCACGCCCATCACCGCTTTGCAAGCCATGCTCGAGAACGTCGTCGACGGTGTCGAAGAACCGGATCCGGCGATGATGAAATCGGCGCTGCGGCAGACGGAACGACTGGGCGCGCTGGTAGCCGACCTTCTCGATCTCTCGAAACTCGAGGGTGGCGCTATGCCGTTGAAACGCCGCCGTTTCGAGGTCGAGCCGTTCCTACGCGAGCTGTCGAGTGTGAGTGCGGGCGACATCGAGATAGACGTCAAGCCTCCACAATTGTCCGTGGTCGCCGATCCGGATCGCCTCCATCAGGTGGTGACCAACCTGGTGGACAACGCGGTTCAACACGGGAACGTCGACACCAAAGTTGTGATCCGAGTACGTACCGGCAGCGCGGGGGAGTTGGTGCTCGACGTCCACGACGACGGCCCCGGCATCGAACCACAGGCCCGTGAGCGAGTGTTCGACCGCTTCATCCGCGGCGGCTCGACCGACGGGGGCACCGGACTCGGCCTCGCGATCGCGAAGTGGGCGGTCGAATTACATGACGGCAGGATTGCCGTCGTCGATGCCCCGTCGGGTTGTTGCATTCGAGTAGTGCTGCCGCAGAACTGAATCAAAGTCCCTGACGAGATCGAGAGATCTCGCGATGGCGCATGTCTTCATCGGCATTCGTCTGTACTTCCGACCCTGAAAATTGAACCAGACACATAGGAGATCACATGAGCGCTCCGATAGTAATTCCACCGAAACCGCCGATGCCGGCCGTAAAACCGAAGCGTCCCAGCCGGTTCTGGCGTCCCGATCGCACTTCGATGGCCACCCGCTCGATGCTCCTCGGCGCGGCCGGAGTAGGGGTGCTTGCGGCCCTGATCCTCGACCCAGGGTTCGCGAGTATCGCGTACGTGATCGTGGGTGCCGGTGTGGTGATCGTCTTCGGGATTCTGACGCCGCCGCGGATGACCGTGACGCAGTGGGTCGCCGCCATCGGGATGCTCGCACTGCTGGGTGTTGCCGCCGTTCGCGGTGCGGAGTGGTTGGTGTTCCTCTGCGTCGTGGTTGCGTGGGTTCTGTTCACGTGGACTCTGATCGGCGGGCGGACGTGGACCGGGATACTTCTGGGAACGTTCGCTCCCTGGCGGGCACCGCACCGGACGGTCAACTTCGTTCGTCGTCGAAAGCTCGCTACCCGCTCTGCTCCGCGGGTGCCGGCGGCGCGAGTTGTCGTCGTGAGCGCAGTATCGATTCTTCTCCTGTTGATTTTCGGATCTTTGTTCGTGAGTGCGGATCCGGAGTTCGCGAAGATCTTCGGCGGCTTCGCTCCGGCCATCTCGGTGTCGAACCCGGGGGCACGGATCTTTGCCGGCGTCGTGATGGCGTTCGGCACGCTGGTTGCGGTGTACCTGCGCCGCAGAACGCCGACGGTGGACGCGTTTGCACCTGCGCAGGCGACGCCGTTGCCGATGTGGGAGTGGGCGGTCCCGCTCGGAGTACTCAACGTGCTGTTCCTCGGTTTTGTTGCAGTACAGACGAAGACGCTGTTCGGGGGAGACGAGCACGTACAGGTGACCGACGGACTGACCTATGCGGACTACGCGCGTGAGGGTTTCTGGCAGCTCATGGCGGTTACCGTGCTGACGCTGCTCGTCATCGCCGTCGCCGTGCGGTACATCGACCGCCGCGACGCTGGATCGAGGCGTCTTGCCCGCGGACTGCTGGGTGCACTGTGTGTCTTCAGCCTGGTGATCGTGGCGTCCGCTGTGCACCGGATGTGGTTGTACGAGAATCAGTACGGTTTCACGGTGCTCCGGGTCAGCGTCTTCGCGACAGAGGTGCTTCTGGGATTCGTGTTCGTGTTGTTGCTCGTCGCAGGTATTCGGATGTCCGGGAAGTGGATGCCCACAGCTGTTCTCGCCACTTCGGCCGTCGCGCTGCTTGCCTTCGCGGTGTTCAACCCCGATGCGTACATCGCGCAAAAGAACGTGGAGCGGTTCGAGGGCGGCAAGAGCATCGACGTTTCCTACTTACGCGGGCTCTCCGTCGACGCGGTACCTGCCTTGGATCGTCTACCGGAACCGCAGCGTTCATGTGCCTTGAGCAGATATCGATTCGGAGTGCCGGGCACCACTGCGCCCTGGGAGTTCAACGCAGCGCGTGAGAAGGCCCGCGACATCCTGGAAGCTCGCCCGGTGGGGCCGTGCCTGCAGATGTACACGGTCGGATAGACGCAGGGCGATTGTGCAGCCGCACGGCAGATATCGCGCGCGGCTGCACAATCGGCGAGCGTCGCCTGGTCGATCAGTGCACGGCGAGTGAGATTTTCTCCCGTTCCTCTGCGGACACCACATCTCGGGTGGATCGTAAGTCGACGGTCACGCTGTGGAGTTTGCCGCCGTAGCGGAACGTGCCCTTGTCCGCGAACTCTTCCGCGACCGGGCTTCCCCGGTTGATGCCGACGTCGAGCTGTTCGTTCATGCTGAAGATCGCCCGAGTGGTCTTCTCGATCCGGCCTTCGGAGACCACCTCGTCGTCGACGCTCAGGGTTGCGGTTCCACCCTTGCCGATTCCGCCGCCGTCGTACTCGAAGTGGACGGACACCTCGCGTGCATTGGGTGCCAGCGGGTTGCGCCCACGCACGAAGGTCCGACCACCGCCGCTGAAGTTGTAGCAGTAGACGGGGACGGAATCGAGTATGTACAAAGCGAATCCGCCGAACCGGCCACCGAGGCTGACCAGCATGCCGTCGGCGACGCTACCCAGACTTGCGGTCAGCGTGTACGAGCGGTTGAAGAACGTCGGCGCGGCTTTCTCGACCAGACCGTTCATGTGTGGGTACAGCGTGAGGGTCTTGCGGCCCATCATCGGATGCGGGGGTCGTGATTCCGCGGTGGCGTGGCGACCGACCGTTCTGTCGTCCAGCGGCAGCACCTGATATTTGGCCGCCTCGACGAGGAACTTTTCCTTGAGCCGGGCGAGGATCTCGGGATGCTCGTCCGCGAGATCGCGGGCCTGCGACCAGTCGACCGAGGTGTCGTACAGCTCCCAACGGTCCTCGCTCATCGGTGTGAGCTCGAGGCCGTGAGTGGCCATCAGCCAGGGTGCGCGGTGGGCCGTGACTGCGGTCCAACCGTGATCGTAGATTCCGCGGTTGCCGAAGATCTCGAAATACTGTGTGGTGTGGCGCTCTTCGGCGTCGGGCTCGGCGAAGGTGTAGTTCATCGCCACGCCTTCCATCGGTTTCTGGGTGACCCCGTCGACGCTGGTCGGTGCCGGAATGCCGGCAGCTTCCAGGATTGTCGGCGTGATGTCGACGCAGTGATGCCACTGCTCCCTGATTCCTGGCTTGTCGATCCCCTTGGGCCAGTGGGCGATCAGACCGTTTCGGGTACCGCCGTAGTGGGACGCAACCTGCTTGGCCCACTGGTAAGGGGTGTCGAGAGCCAGAGCCCACGACGCCGGATAGTGCGGGTAGCTGGTTTCGGTCCCCAATTCGTCGTAGCGCGCCAGTACGTCGGATGTCGCACTCTTGTAACCGTTGAGGCCGGCGAGGTAGTTGAACGAACCCTCCATTCCGCCTTCCGCGGAAGCGCCGTTGTCACCCATCATGTAGAGCACCAGAGTGTTGTCGAGTACACCCATGTCCTGCAACCGGTCGACGAGCCTGCCTACCTCGTCGTCGGTGTGCTCGAGAAACGCCGCGTACAACTCCATCAGACGGGCCGAGACCTTCTTCTGGTCGTCGTCGAGTTCGTCCCAGTGTGGGAGCCCCGGAGCCCACGGGGCCAATTCGGTGTCAGGAGCGACGACGCCCAGTTCCTTCTGCTTTTGGAGGGTGATCTCGCGTTGGCGATCCCACCCGTGATCGAATTCGCCGACGTACTTGTCCAGGTAGCGGTCCGGGACCTGGAGTGGAGCGTGGCACGCGCCGAAGGGGAGGTAGCAGAACCACGGCTTGTCGGGGTCCATCGTGTTGACGCCCTCGACCCATTCGATCGCGTGGTCGACGAGATCCTCGGACAGGTGGTAACCCTCCTGTGGTGTCTTGGGTAAGTCGACCATCGTGAAGTCCTCGTAGAGAACCGGGGTGAACTGGTCGGACTCGGCACCGAGGAAACCGTAGAACTTGTCGAAACCCTCACGGACCGGCCAACGATCGAACGGCCCGGCAGCGGTGGTCTCCCACGTCGGGGTCTGGTGCATCTTGCCGAAAGCACCTGTCGCATAGCCGTTTCCCTGTAGGACGCGTGCGACCGTGGCGGCAGAGGCGGGGCGGGTCCCGTTGTATCCCGGTGCCGCGTTGGCCATTTCGGAGATGACACCCATACCGACACTGTGGTGGTTGCGCCCGGTCAGTGTGGCGGCACGCGTCGGCGAGCACAGAGCCGTGGTGTGGAATCGGCTGTATTTCACGCCGGTTTCGGCCAAACGCTCGGCGGTGGGGGTGCGGCACGGGCCACCGAACGCGGAGGGTGCGCCGAATCCGACGTCGTCGATCATGATCAGCAGCACGTTCGGGGCCCCGGCCGGCGGGCGAAGCGGTTCCGGGCGGGTGTACGGGGGATTCTGATCGGGGTAGTACACGGCGGCCGCGACGTTCGGCGTCTCGGGAATGATCGGAATGGAATGGCGATTCACCAGCAGGCTCCTTGGCGTGTGCAAAACCGGGCGGATTAAGCAGTCGTCTTAATCTGGAGCGTATCGATCGGAATTCAGTTGGCGGCGTATGTCTCGTTGACTGGGACAACTACCCCCGTGAGTGGTTAAGGAGTCCCTGCACTCCCTAACCGCGCACAGGGGATGGGGCTTGCGGAATTAAGACAGTGACTTATATGGTCGGTGTATGCCCGCCTCGTTGGATGCCAAGAACGCCATGATCGCCGTCGCCGAGCGGATGTTCGCCGAGCAAGGTATTCACGAAGTGTCCATGCGGGACGTGGCGACTGCGGCCGGGCAGCGCAACAACTCTGCAGTTCAGTATCACTTCGGTGGGCGAGACGGTCTGGTGCTGGCCGTATTCCGGCATCGGATGGATCAGATCAACGCAGCGCGACTGACGTATCTCGACGACATCGACGCCAGTGGGCGGACCGACTTGGTCCGTGCTTTGGTCGAAGCCTTTCTGTACCCGCTGGCAGATTTTCTGGCGACGGTCGACGGTTCCAACTATGCGAGGTTCATTGCCCGAATCTCACCGTCGGTGGATACGCAGAGTGCTGAGTTCCGCGAGGTCAGCGAGGGGATCAACGAAGTTGTCGTCAGGTTGACGCGGGCGTTGCCGCATCTGCCCCGCCGCGTCGCGGTTGAACGGATCGATCTGACGTTCAACATGAGCGTCTCTGCTCTGGCCATCTTCGAGCAGCGCCGCGAAGACGAAAACCCCGTTGTGCAGGCAGATTTCGATACGACGGTGGATCATCTGGTCGATCTCGCGGTAGGAGCACTGACCGCGCCCCAAAGCGCACACAAACGCACACGAGCAAAGCGGGTGGACGCGTCGATTGACGTGTGACCCCGCGACACGACACGACAGGACGGAGTCATTCGATGGCTACCCTTACATCATCACGAACAGTCCAAATCGGCAATCACACAATCGAATTCGGACCACGCGGAATGAGGCGCAATCCGGAAGGCGTTGAATCGAGGCCGTACGAGCGGTTCACTCTGACACCCGTCACACCGTTCATCGGTGCCGAGATCAGCGATATCGACTTGCGTGATCCGTCGGAGGAGCAGATCGAGGACGTGCGCCGGGCCCTCCTCGAATGGAAGGTCGTGTTCTTTCGGGACCAGCCGATTTCGAGCGTGAATCATCGTGACTTCGCGGCCCATTGGGGTGAACTCGAGGTTCATCCACTTCTCCCGCAGGGAGAGGTCCCGGCAGTCGTCAGATTCGAACGCGGAGAGGACAGTCCAGGAACGGAGAACATCTGGCACGTCGACGTCACCTGGACGAAGACGCCGCCGCTCGGTTCAGTACTTCGGGCGATCGACGTACCGCCTGCCGGTGGTGACACGCTCTGGGCCGATATGGGTAACGCCTTCGACTGCCTCCCCGACGAGATCAAGGAATTGATCGACGGCAAGGACGCCATCCACGATTTTGTGCCGTCCTTCGGACGCGGCATGAGCCCGGAGAAGTTGGAACAGATGAAGGAGCAGTACCCGCCGGTTCTGCACCCGATGGTGCGTAAGCATCCGGAGACCGGGCGGAAGACGCTGTTCGTCAACAGCCTTTTCACCACCCACATTCCGGATATGGATTCTGTCGAAGGCAACGATCTGCTCAATTTGCTGTTCGCGCAGGTCAAGGTCCCGGACTTTCAGTGCCGCTTCAAGTGGGCGCCGAATTCCATTGCCTTCTGGGACAACCGGGCTACCCAGCACTACGCAGCGAGTGATTACTTCCCTCATCGCCGCGTCATGGAGCGGGTGGCCATCCTGGGGGACGTGCCCTTCTGATCTACTCCTGCGGAATGCGGATGATGCACCGGAAGCCGACGTGGCAGGTCGAGGACTCCTCGGATTCGCCCTGCCGCGCGGCGGGGCGGTAGCGCAAGCAGTAGTTCGGTGCACACAGATGTGAGCCGCCCTTGATCACCCGTCGCGCGTAGGGTTCGCCCACCAACGCCTCCGTGGCGAACTCCGCTCGGGGATTACGAGGAATGCAGCACGACGAGGCCGGCGCGACGTTCTTGGAACTGTGGGCGTGGTCCGATGTGTAGTGATCGGCCGTCCATTCCCACACGTTCCCGGCCATGTCGAACAGTCCGTAGCCGTTGGGCCGGAACTTTCCGACCGGAGCGGTGCGCTCGTAACCGTCCTCGAGCAGATTCTCCCAGGGGAACTGGCCCTGCCACACGTTGCCACCGGGCCGCCCGCCCGGAGAGTCGTGATCGCCCCACACGTACGCCTGGCGATCGAGTCCACCGCGGGCGGCAAACTCCCACTCGGCCTCGGTCGGGAGTTCCTTGCCGGCCCACGCGGCGTAGACCTGGGCGTCGAAGTACGACACGTGGGTGACGGGGTGCCGTTCACGTCCCCCGATGTTGCTGTCGGCGCCCTCGGGATGGCGCCAATCGGCGCCGGGAGTGAACGACCACCACTGGGTGTAGTCGTCAAGTGAAACCGGGCCGGGTGGCGAATTGAAGACCAACGATCCCGGGACGAGGAGGGCTGGATCGGCGTCGGGATAGTCGGCGGCGTCCGGGGCGATTTCAGCAGTGGTGACGTGGCCGGTTGCCTTCACGAAGCGTCGGAACTCGGCGACCGTCACCGCCGTCGTGTCCATCCAGAATCCGTCGACTGTGACCTGGTGAACTGGGCGTTCTTCCGGATAGAAATCTTCGGAGCCCATCCAGTACGTCCCACCCGGGATCAAAGACATGTTCTTCGGGGGAGTAGCCGTGGAGTGAGGCGTCGTCATGAATTCAAGAATGGCACGTTGGTCACGCCGATGTGGGGAGAGTCCCACCTGGTGCCCTCGGCAGGATTCGAACCTGCGACCCTTCCTTTAGGAGAGGAATGCTCTATCCCCTGAGCTACGAGGGCGGGGAGCGTACCGACAAGCACTGAAAACCCTGTGCTGCCGGGGTTTTCGCTTCCCGATACTGCTGTTGCATCCGCTCGACCTGTCGGCACGAAGCCTCGGGCGTCACAGCTGCGCTAGTCAGTGTAGCGGCCCGCCGACGAGGTCGCGAAGTCGACGGTATCGCCGGGTGCAAGCAGGAGCCGAACCGATCGCACTGATCGCAATGGTGTTCACCGCGGAGCAGGCACGGCATCGTGCGGGAATGACCCGCAGAATCCGATTCAACGCCTTTGCCATGAACTGCGTCGCCCACCAATCGCCAGGTCTGTGGCGCCACCCGGAGGACCAGTCGTCCAGGTACACGGATCTGAGGTACTGGACGGAATTGGCGAAGCTCCTCGAGCGTGGACGATTCGACGGGCTGTTCCTGGCCGACGTGTTGGGAACGTACGACGTGTACGGCGGCAATCACGACGCAGCGCTGCGGCAGGGCGCGCAGGTACCGGTCTCGGACCCGCTACTGCTGGCGTCGGCGATGGCTGCCGTGACCGAGCACTTGGGCTTCGGGATCACCGCAGGTACAGCTTTCGAGCATCCCTACCCGTTCGCTCGGCGCTTGAGCACCCTCGACCACCTGACGAACGGGCGAATCGGGTGGAACGTGGTCACCGGATACCTCCCCTCGGCCGCACGGAACATGGGCGAGGACGACCAACTCCAGCACGACGATCGCTACGACCACGCGGACGAGTACCTCGAAGTTCTCTACAAGTTGTGGGAAACGTCGTGGGAAGACGACGCGGTGGTGCGTGACAGAACCACCGGGGTCTACACGGACCCCGCCAAGGTTCATCCGATCGAGCACGAAGGCAAGCACTTCACCGTTCCGGGCATCCACATCTCCGAACCTTCTCCGCAGCGGACGCCGGTCATCTTCCAGGCCGGCGCGTCGCCTCGTGGGGTGCGGTTCGCCGCTGAGAATGCCGAAGCAATTTTTGTCGGTGCACCGACAAAGGCGATTCTCAAAGACACCGTTGCCCGAATCCGAAACGAACTGACGAAGGTCGGGCGAGATCCGTACTCGGCCCGCATCTACACACTGTTGACGATCATCACCGACCGAACCCCTGAGTTGGCCCAGGCGAAACTCGAGGACTACCGCAGCTACGCGAGTAGTGAAGGCGCGCTCGTTTTCACCTCGGGGTGGATGGGAATCGACCTCTCCGGATACCGAGCGGACGAGCCGATCGGGAACGTCGAGAGCAATGCCATTCAATCCGCGGTCGCATCGTTTCGTCAGGCCGACGAGAAAGGTGGCGAATGGACGGTGGGGGACATCGCGGAGTGGGCGGGCATCGGCGGGCTCGGCCCGATCGTTGTCGGTTCCGGCGCGGAGGTCGCCGACGAATTGCAGGAGTGGGTGTCCGAGACCGACGTCGACGGTTTCAATCTCGCGTACGCGGTGACTCCCGGAACCTTCGAAGACATTGTGGAGCATGTGATTCCGGAGCTGACCAAACGAGGTGCCTACCAGAGCGACTACGACGAGGGAACGCTGCGCAACAAACTGTTCGGGCGAGGGGACAGGCTGCCGCTCGAACACCGAGGCCGGAGCTTCGACCGGATCCGCACTGCCGGCTGAGCGGGGACCTCAGGACCAGCCGGACCCGGGTACGTGAACCGAGGTGGTGAGGTCGACGGCCTCGATGTCCGAAGACCTCAACTCTTCACCGCACACACTGCAACCCAAGCGTGCTTCGAACCGTTTACCGCAGGCCTTGTGATGGAGAACGATGTCCGGGCCGTCCGCGGATCTGAACCAACGCTGACCCCAGGAGATCATGCACATCACCACGGGGAAATACGCCGTGCCCTTGGCGGTGAGTCGATACTCCGACCACTGTGGGCGATCCGGAAGCGGACGCGTTTCCATCACACCGATCTCGGTGAGGTGCTTCAAGCGATCCGCGACTATCGCCGGTGGTGCACCGGTGATCTCGGCGAACTCTCCGTAGCGGCGAGCGCCTCGGAAAGCTGCACCGATGATCGCCGCTGACCAGCGATTGCCGACAAGTTCCATCGTGTGAGCCAGAATCTCCGGACGGCGTTCGGACTTGGTGGAGCGTCGCCGCGATGTTGCTTCCGGGACACTGCGTGAGAAGTCCCCACTCGGACCCATTTGGGAGTCCAGGGATCGTACGTCCACGTCCTCGCCGCACTCCTTGCAGCGCAGGATCGGGGTGAAGTCGTTTCCGCAGGTGCTGTGCCGCAGTGGTGGAAGCGGCTGGGTTTCATTGGGCGCCCACTGCTTCTCCCACGACCACATGGTGATGAGGACGGGCCAGATCGACTGCCCTTTGCGGGTGACCGAGTATTCGTGCCTGGGCGGGTTCTGCTGATACTCACGACGCTCGAGCATTCCGCCGGCCGTCAGGACCGCCAACCGTGAGGACAATACGGAGTTGGAGATTCCCCCGAGGGCGAGCCAGTCGTTGTATCGCCGCGACCCCAACAGGGCGAATCGCAGAATCCAGAGGTTCCACTCGTCCCCCAACAACCCGAGCGTGACGGCCAGTGCGTTCGGACCGCCGGCAGGCAACTCGGTGACGCCCGCCGACGCGGTGGGTGTCGAAGATCCGGCTGCATTCACTCGTACCACCCCGAAATCATAGGCCGCGAACCCTGCGGCACCGCGAGACCGTACCGAATGGTCTGCAGAAAGAGTCGGGAATCACTCGGTGCGGGCAATGAGTAACGCTTCCTGAGTGATCTGGCAGATCTGGAGTCCGGATCGATCGAAGGCCGCCGCATTCACGACTGCTCTGCCGGCGTGAGCTGTGGGGGTCGCGTGCTCGAAGAGCAGCCACTCGTCCGCTCGCACAGGGCGTTGAAACCACATCGTGTGATCGAGGGACACACCAGTCCAGTCCGTGTCGAGCGAGTGCTCCTGCCCGATGTCGTAGCCGTGCGGAGTCAGTGCGGTTGCCATCAGCATCAGATCACTGGCATAAGCGAGAGCAGCCACGTGAATCAGTGGATCGTCGCTCAGCCGCTGAGCCGAACGCATCCAGATGTTGCGCGGAGGCGCCGCCGAATGCGCGGTGGGGGAGTGCGAATCAAGGGGGGAAACACGAATCTCGATGGCGGAGAACTCCTCCCACACCTCACCCAACCCACCGTCTGCCTCGGCCAACTCTTGCAACGTCACGCACTCAGTGGGCGGGAGTGCGGTAGGTACTGCGCGACTGTGAGTGATGCCCTCGTCGATCGAGGAGGCAGAGACCGTGGAACGGCAGACGAGTCGTCCGTCCTGGTGGACGTCGACGCCTCTGGTGGACAGGCGTTTTCCGTCGCGAAGTCGATCTACCGAGAACTCGGTTGCATGCTCCGTCGATCCCGGGCGAAGGAAGTGGGTGTGGACGGAACTGATCGCTTTGCCGTCGGTAACCGTGTGCCCGGCTGCGAGAATCGACTGGGCTACCAGTTGGCCGCCGAACAATTGAGGTAGACGAACGCCGTCGTTCGACCCTTGCCACCGGTCCGGGCCGGTCGATTCCAGATCGAAGACGTCGGCGAGACCACTCGTGGGGGCGCTCACGACGCGTGGTTTCGTGCCGGACGGGGTGGACGAGGTAAGAATCCGCTGGTCCGGGCGACGTAGTCGTCGTAGGCCTGCCCCTTGCTCTTGCGCATGCCGCGTTCGAGAAGGGCCTTACCGCTGTAGCTCACCAGCAGTTTGATCATGACGATCGGAGAGACGATCGTGATCAGCGCCAATAAATCACCAAGCGCGAGGATGAACAGTCCGACCCAGACGCATGCATCACCGAAGTAGTTGGGATGGCGGGTCCAGGCCCAGAGCCCACGGTCCATCACCTTCCCGGCATTGGCCGGATCAGCTTTGAAGCGGGAAAGTTGGTAGTCTCCAACCGATTCGAAGACGAAGCCGACGGTCCAGACCGCGATGCCGATCGCGCCGAGGACTCCGAGGGCGCGAAACTCGTACATCGCGAACTGGACGGGCAGCGACACCACGAGAATGAGGACGCCCTGGAGGCCGTAAATTTTGCGAATCAGGAACGGAACCAGCGGTCCCTGTTGATGTTTGAGCAGGGCAGTATAGCGCTTGTCCTGCCCGTGCCCACGGTTTCGGAAGCCGATGTAGAGGCCGAGTCGCATTCCCCACACCACGGTCAGTGCCAGCACGACGAGGCGACGCAGATCGTTGCCGTCCGATCCGATGGACGTCAGGTACGAGACGGCGGCGACGACGGCAAAGCCGGGCCCCCAACAGATGTCGATGATCGAGTGATTGTTCATGCGGATGGCTACGGCCATCACGACTGCGATGAAGACGAGCACGGCGAGTGCGCTCACACCGAAGTTCAGTGCAAGGTCGTCCAGTGGGATGTCGGTCATGCGCGCGCTTTCTGATTGTGGTGGTCGAGCAGTTCGGAAGCGAAGTCCGCGAAGGCTTCCTGTGCGCTCGGATAGGTGTGAGGAGTGCCGAGCCGGCTGGTCACGAGCAGTGCGTCGAGCGCTTTGGCATCGAGTTCTGTGGTGGTGGGTAAGAATTCGGTCGAGCCCTCGACGGCGTCGGCCGAACGCACTCCGTTACCTGCGGTGACGATCACCTGCCCGTTGGTCGTGGACTCGGGATCGACGAGAGCAGTGACCACCGGGGCTACCAGGTCGGCCCCCATGATGTCGATGAATCGTGGATCCATTCCGGACTCGGTCATCTGCGTAGTGGCATAGGGCAGTACGACATTGGTGAACACATTGCGACTCGCGCCTTCGCCGGCCGCGGTGCGGCCCAGTGCGATGACGGCACCCTTACTGGCGGCGTAGGCGGACACGGTGGGTTCTCCGTGCAGTCCTGCGGTCGAGGCAATCATCACGATGCGCCCGAATCCGGCTTCGCGCATCACTCGGGAGGCTTCGGCGGCGACCAGTGCGGTTCCGACGACGTTTGTCGTGATGACGGTGCTGAGGTTCTCGGCGGTGGTGCGATGAAGCATCTGTGGACCGCTGACCGCGGCGCTGGTGATGCAGAAATCGAGTCGTCCGAACCGAGTGAGAGCGTCGTCCACCAACTTTCGGCCGACGTCGGGGTCGGTGACGTCGTCGTGGTTGGCGACGGCCTGTCCACCGGCTTCGAGGATTTCGTCGACAACCTGATCTGCGGGGCCTCGGCCGCTCGAATCGAGTGTGCGATTCCGATTGTTGACGATCACCGTGACCCCTCGGCTCGCGAGATGCAGTGCGACGGCACGGCCGAGGCCCTTACCCCCTCCCGTGACGACGGCAACGCGGCCGGAGAGTGAACTGACGGTCATGAGGCGATCCGTTCGACGAGCACCGCGACTCCGACACCGGCGGCGCCGCTGACCGCGGCCACACCGTAGCGACCGTCGCTCCGTACCAGTTCGTCGACACATGCGCCGACGAGAATTGCTCCGGTGGCGCCGAATGCATGGCCCATCGCCATCGTGCCTCCGTTGGGGTTCATGCGGTCCGGCCCGGCGTCCAGGTCGCGGCGGAACCGTAGGCATAGCGCGGAGAAGGCCTCTGCGAACTCGAACACGTCGATGTCCTGTGGACGAAGCCCGGCTCGCGCGATGACTGCCTCCACGGCGCTCTGACCCGCAGTGAGCATGAGGACCGGATTCACCGAAGTCGAGGCGGATCCGATGATCCGTGCGCGAGGGGTCAGGCCGGCTCTCGCCGCGGCTTTCTCGGATCCGAGGAGTAGGAGCGCTGCGCCGTCGGCCATGGCGGGAGAGGATCCGACGGTGTGCAGGTGTTCGATCTTTCCTACCTCGGGATAGGCAGCGAGCGCGAGTGCATCCTGACCGGCGGCGCCGAGCCCTTCGAAGGCGGCAGGCAGCGCTGCGAGTCCCTCTGCCGTCGTGTCGGCCCTGACCAGTTCGTCGTGCGCGATTCCGGCTTCACCATTTCTGCCGGGAACTGGCACAACGGACCGCTCGAATGCGCCGTTGCGCCAGGCCTCGGCAGCCTTGTGTTGGGTTTCGACGCCGTATGCATCCAACTCGTCGCGGGAGTACCCCTCGATCGTGGCATTCAAGTCGGCGGCAACACCCATATGGATGGAGCCGATCTGCGCGATGGTTGCCGGGTCGGTCCACAGCGGTCCGCGATCACTGAACATCGGAGTCCGGGAGACGCTTTCGACGCCACCGGCCACGACGAGGGACACGTCGTCGCCGCGAATGCGGGCCGCGCTCTGGCCGACTGCGTCGACGCCGGATGCGCAGAATCGGTTGAGGGTTGCGCCGGGGACGGAGTCGCCCCAACCGGCAAGGAGTGCGGCAGTTCTAGCGATGTTCGCGCCCTGCTCGTCCACTTGCGATGCGCAACCGAGAACGACGTCGTCGATCTGTTCTGCGGCGAGGTTCGTTCGACCCTGCAAAGCCTTGGCCAGGTGGACGACAAGATCGACTGGGCTGTGTTCGTGGAGGGCACCTCGCGTCGATGCTCGGCCGCGCGGTGTGCGCACGTAGTCGAGGACAAAAGCATCAGTCATTTTCAACCCTTCAATTAGTAGAGTTACTCTGCTAGTTGTAGTACGGTTGCGGTGAAATTACAACCGCCGTTGCGCGGGTATCTCGGTGACGTCACCGAGGCCGGATCGGCAAGGGGAGAGGTCATGACTGTTTCGAACATTTGGATTCTCGGCGGGTACCAATCCGACTTCGCACGGAACTTCACCCGTGAGGAACTCGATTTCGCGAACCTTGCCGAAGAGGTGGTGAACCACACCCTGGACGCGGCGAAGGTTCCTGCCACCGACATCGAGGTGATCCACGTCGGTAATGCCTTCGGTCAATTGTTTGCCGGCCAAGGTCAGCTGGGCGCGATGCCCGCCACCGTGCATCCAGACCTGTGGGGTGTGCCCTCGTCTCGGCACGAGGCGGCGTGCGCATCGGGCAGTATCGCTGTACTTGCAGCGATGGCAGACCTGCGCGCCGGCAACTACGACGTGGCTCTGGTGATGGGTATCGAACTGGAGAAGACGGTTCCGGGTGATGACGCGGCCGGCCATCTGGGCGCTGCAGCCTGGGTCGGACACGAAGGTCAGGAAGCAAAATTCATGTGGCCGTACATGTTCGACCGTGTGTCGAAGGAGTACGGGCGGCGTTACGGGATCGACGAATCTCACCTTCGCGCGATCTCGCAGATCAACTTCGCAAACGCGAAAAACAACCCCAACGCGCAGACACGCGGTTGGGCGGTGCCCGATCTACTCGGGAATGCAGGCGGCGGCGACGCCACCAATCCTGTTGTGGAAGGTGGTGTTCGACGATTCGATTGCAGTCAGGTGACCGACGGTGGCGCCGGGGTTGTGCTGGTGACGGACAAGTACCTCCGAGAGCATCCTGATGCCGCGGCGACTCCGCTGGCCCAGATCGCGGGCTGGGGTCACCGGACAGTTGGTTTAGGTCTCGAGCAGAAGCTGGCCCGCGACGCCGATAATCCCTACGTGATGCCACACGTTCGGGATGCGGTGATGGGTGCCTTCTCCCGGGCCGGAGTCGACCTGGCCGGGATAGACGGGATCGAAACACATGATTGTTTCACGGCGAGTGAGTATCTCGCGATCGACCACATCGGTCTGACCGCGCCCGGCGAGTCGTGGAAAGCCATCGAGAGTGGTGACATCGCCATGGGCGGCAAGCTACCGATCAACCCCAGCGGCGGTCTGATCGGCGGTGGTCATCCGGTGGGTGCCAGTGGTGTTCGAATGCTTCTCGACGCGGCCCATCAGGTGACGGGAACGGCCGGCGGTTTCCAAGTCGAGGGTGCGAGCCGCTTTGCGACGCTCAACTTCGGTGGAAGTACGGCCACCACCGTCAGTTTTGTCGTCGACGCAGTTTCCTGAAAGTGCAGCCCAACCCAGCCTTTCCCAATCAGTCGAAAAGAGAATTCCATGGACGTCGAAATCGTAGGCAAGTTGTTGTCCACCCTTCCCGCCGATGACGATCACCCGTATCGCACCGGCCCGTGGCAACCCCAGACCACCGAGTTCAAAGCGGACAACCTCGAAGTCGTATTCGGTGAGGTTCCGAAAGACCTCGACGGTGTCTACCTGCGTAACACCGAGAATCCGCTCCATCCCTCGATGAAGGCGTATCACCCCTTCGACGGTGACGGCATGATTCACATCGTGGGCTTTCGCGACGGAGAGTCGTTCTACCGCAACCGATTCGTACGTACCGACGGCTTGGCGGCCGAGCAGGATGCCGGCGCTGCGTTGTGGGCCGGGCTTGCCGAGTCTCCCAAACTCAGTCGCCCCGAGGGCGGCAAGGGTGCGCGCACCCGGATGAAGGACGCGTCCAGCACCGACGTCGTCGTTCACCGGGGGACTGCTCTCACCAGCTTCTACCAGTGCGGAGATCTGTATCGTCTCGATCCGATGTCGGCGGAGACACTCGGCAAGGAAAGCTGGAACGGCAAGTTCCCCTTCGAATGGGGTGTGTCCGCGCATCCGAAGGTGGACGACAAGACCGGAGAAATGCTGTTCTTCAACTACAGCAAGGAAGCGCCGTACATGCACTACGGCGTCGTGGACTCGGCCAACGAGTTGGTCCACTACGTCGACGTCCCACTTCCCGGTCCGCGCTTGCCGCACGACATGGCCTTCACGGAGAACTACGCGATCCTCAACGACTGCCCCTTGTTCTGGGATCCGGTTCTGCTGGAGAAGGGCGCGCACGTCGCGAATTTCCATCCCGATATCCCGCTGCGTCTCGGAGTCATCCCACGCCGCGGAAATACCTCTGACATCAAGTGGTTCGAAGCCGATCCGACCTATGTCCTGCACTTCGTGAACGCCTACGAAGAGGGCGACGAGATTGTTCTGGACGGTTTCTACCAGGGCGATCCGGAACCGTCGGACAACGGTATGGGCAATCAGTGGGAGCGCGCCTTCCGTTTCCTCGCTCTCGATCGTATGCAGACCCGGCTTCACCGCTGGCGTTTGAACCTGGTCACCGGAGCCACGCGTGAGGAGCAACTCAGTGACTCGATCACCGAATTCGGCATGATGAACGGGAATTTCGCGGGCGAGAAGTACCGATACGCCTATGCGGCTTCGGGTAAACCGTCGTGGTTCCTGTTCGACGGCTTGGTCAAACACGACCTGCTGACGGGCAACGAGGAACGATTCTCCTTCGGTGACGGTGTGTACGGCAGCGAGACTTCGATGGCGCCGCGCGTGGGTGGTACCGCCGAAGACGACGGCTATCTCATCACGTTGACCACTGACATGAACGAGGATGCGTCCTTCTGCTTGATCTTCGACGCTGCCCGCGTCGGAGACGGACCGTTGTGTAAACTTCGCCTTCCCGAACGAATTTCGAGTGGTACGCACTCGACGTGGGCTCCGGGCGCCGAGCTCCGACGCTGGCAGAGTGCCGACACCGCCGCCGAAGCGGTCGGACTGTGACGGGCACGCACGACGCGGGCACGTGGGAGATCCTGCGACAGGTGGTGATCGGTGCACGAGACGTGGACAAGACCGGTCACCAATTGCGCGAAGCATTGAATCTGGCACCAGGATTCGCGGATCCACTGCTCGAAGACATCGGTTTGGCCGACGAGACCTTGGCCGTCGGGCCGCAGGCATTTCTCGAGATCGTCGCGCCGCTCGACGAGAAGGTCTCGCTGGCGAGATGGATCCGCAAGGGCGGAGGGGAGGGCGGCTATGCACTCTCGATCCAGGTTTCGAACATCGAGCCCTATCTGGAACGTGCAGCTGCGGCGGATGTTCGGACGGTGGCAGATCTCGAGGCCTACGGTCACCGGATCGTCCAACTTCATCCCGGTGATCTCGGACTGCTCGTAGAACTCGACGAGATTCCCGACGCCGACGAGTGGTTCTGGGATGAGACGGAGAAGGAGGTTTCCCTCGATCCCTGGGTCGACGACATCCTCGGCGTCGACGTGTCCTCGCCCGATCCGGCCAGGACGGCGACGCTGTGGGCCGAAGTGTTCGGAAAGAAACCGGTCTCGGCGCAACCACTCTCGATCAGGCTGGGATCACGCGTCGTGTCGTTCGTTCAGGGGGAGCGGTCGATGCTCACTGCAATCGATCTGGCGGCGTCGAGCGGCGCGTCTGCCGTCGAGCCCGGGCTGAGTGTCGGCGGCGTGGAGTTCCGGATTCACCCACGCTGAGCGTGCTTCACATCGAACGACAGAATTCGGGGCCGATCGCTCGAAGCGACCGGCCCCGAATTCGTGTCATGGACTCAAGCGAAGTCCTGTCGCAAACGAGTCTTGAGCAGCTTCCCGCTAGCGTTGCGTGGCAGCTCCTCGATGAACCGAACTGCACTGGGGCACTTGAAGTGAGCCAGTCGCTCGCGTGACCACTCGATGATCTCCGCTTCGGTTGCATCCGAATCAGCAGCTCGAACGACTACGGCAAGGGGAGTCTCACCCCACCGATCGGAGTGAACGCCGACTACCGCCACCTCGCGGATGCCGGGGTGCCCGGAGAGAACACTCTCCACCTCGGCCGGATAGACGTTCTCACCGCCGGAGACGATCATGTCCTTGAGGCGGTCGTGGAGGTAGAGATAGCCGTCCTCGTCGAACGATCCGCCGTCTCCGGTGCGAAGCCAGTCACCGTCCAACATGGTGGCCGCAGTGGCTGCTTCGTTACGCCAGTAACGCTTCATGACGTGAGCGCCGCCGATGACGACCTCGCCGCGGGTACCGACCGGGACGTCTTCGAGCGTCACGGGATCGACGATGCGGATGGGCACTCCGAACATCGGCTGCCCGACGGACTTCAACCGATGCGCGGTCGACTCGTCGGTCGCCCGATGATCTTCCGGGGTCAGCATGGTGACGCCGCCGGTCGACTCGGTGAGTCCGTATGCCTGCAGGAAACTACACCCGAAGACCTCGGTCGCGTCTTGCAACAGGGGCAGTGGCATCGGCGCGGCTCCGTAGACCAGGAACTGCAGGGCACTCCAATCTGCCTCGCGCACAGCCGGAAGGGAGGTCAGGACGCTGATCACCGCGGGAACGGCGACCGCATGCGTGACTTTGTACTCCTGCATCAGCGCGACGAGTTCGAGAGGTCCGGCGATGGTCTCGAGCAGTAGAGCGCCACCGCCGAGCGTCGTGACCAGGGCGAGACCCAGTCCGGCCACATGGAAGAACGGAACCGGGCACATAGCCACGGAGTCGGTGTCGAGATCGAGCAGGTGATACATGGTGGCGAGGGCACGGCCGAGGTTGGCGCCGGTGAGTTCGATTCCCTTCGGGTGACCGGTGGTTCCCGACGAGTAGAAGATCAGCGCTGTGTCGTCGGGGCGGCGCGACGACCCCGGATCGTCGTCGCCGACACCGGAAAGCCAGTCGTTCCACGAGATCGAGTTTCCGGAACCGTCCACCGTGACGACGGTCCGGACGCTACCGACCGCCGCGGCGACGTCGGAGAGGCCCTCATCGCCTGCTCCGAGTACGACAACGGTCGGCTCGCTGTTGCTCAGGATGTAGTCGACCTCGCCCGGTGCCAGCCGATTGTTGACGGCCGTCAGGATCGAGCCCATCTTCGAAGATCCGTACAGGACGGAGAGGAAAGACGGTGCATTGGCCCCGATGTACGCCACCCGGTCGCCGGGTCGAACACCATCGCGCAGAAGTGCATTCGCGACACGATTTGTTTCGATGTCGAGTTCGCGGAAACTGGTACGCCCGTCATCGGAGATGACGGCGGTGCTCTCCGGACTGGCAATCGCCCGGCTGCGTAGCAAGTCTTCCAGATTCTGCACGGGGCGACCGTCGGGCAGGAGCGCGTTCACGGAAGGTTCACGGACGGCAGGTTCACGGGTGGCAGGTTCACGGGTGGCAGTCGAACCTACGTCCGTCGGCTGAGTTGTCATGCTGAATGCTCCAATCTGAAGGGGGCAAAGACAGGGGGTTCGAAAATGCCGGCGGGAGCAGCGAGTACATGCTCGACGGCGCGTAGTGCCGGGCCTGCAGTGATGAACTGACCGGCTGTCGTGCGACTGTTCGGATCTTGTGGTTCGACCAGGTTGACGGTCATCACGATCTCGGGTTTGCCGAAGAGGTGGACTTCCCATTGGTCCCGTCCCGCGTATTCGTCGCGATCAGGTTCCATGGTCCAGATGATGGCGAGGGTGAGGAACTGCTTTCCGTCGACCATTGCGTGCCAGCGCCATTCGGTGGTTCCGACGGTTCCCGCGGCGATGCGTCCGGCGGCGACGTCGAGATCCGTACGTGCCGGAACGACCCTGTGATCGGACACGACCCCGTCGTAGGTGACGCCCAGGCGCTCGCACATGAACGCGATGGTCTCGAGGTACAGCGACGCGTACAGCGAGGGCAACGGCCCGGTTCCGTCCAGTTCCTCCGGGGGCGAACCCATTCCCATGACGGTGAACGCGAAGTCGGGGTCAGGCATGCCGCGAGCGTCGAGCACCTCGTCGATCGTAATTCGGTCGAGTTCGATCGATGTTCCCGTCAGCGCCAACGCCAATCGCTCGCCGATGACACCTGGGCTCACGCCGACCCCGAAGAGCGTCGAATCGCCTTCCTTGCATGCTTGGGCGAACATGTGCTCGCGTTCGGTGCCGTGTGCGCGGGGGAAGTGCTGCCCGGCCGTCGTGATCACGTTGATCCCGGCGCGAAGCAGACGGCACAGATCGTCGTCGTGGCGTTCGTACGGAATCTGCAACCGCGGACTGTGGATGAGAACCTGTGGGCGCGAGCGGATGATCTCGTCCACGTCGCGTGTAGCGATCACCCCCGTCGGTGCTCGTCTGGCGATGTCACCGGCGTCTCGACCCGCCTTGGCGTCGCTGTACACGTAGAGGCCGACCAACTCGAGGTCGGGACGATCGATGATTCCGCGTAGCGCTGTCTTGCCGATGGCACCGGTCGCCCACTGGGCAACACGAATCGGATCGCTCATGATCGAGTGGTCAGTTCGCCGGCGAAGAGGAGCTTGCCCAGACCGCGTTCGTACCGAATCGGGTCGCGGGCCAGACGCGCACGGGCATCGATTGCCATGAAATCTGTGTCGCACGTCCACTCACCGCGTTGCGTGGCGGCGAGTCCGGTCGCGGCGATGTCCAGAGGATTTTCCTTGTGGCCCTGAACATGTGACGCCATGCGGGTATCGACGCTGCCGACGATCAACGACGTGACGGTGATGCCGTGCGGTTCGAGTTCGGCGCGAGCGATGCCGCCGAGCGACAGAGCAGCCGCCTTGGCCGGTGAATAGCCACCCATGAAGGCGGTCGGAGCGATTGCGGCCACCGACAGGACGTTGACTATCGATCCTCCGCCGCGGGCGGCGAGTACCGGCGCGAAGGCGCGGATCATCGTCAGAGGCCCGAAGTAGTTGACCTCCATCTCGGCTCGCGCAGCCGCTTGGTCGTCGGCCTCGATCAACCGATTCCCGGTGAACAGTCCGGCATTGTTGACGACCACTGTGGTGTCACCGCACGCCCTGGCCGCTGCATCGACGAGTCCTGGATCGGTCACGTCGAGTTCGACGATGTGTGCTCCGGTGGATCGCAGCTCGGCGGGCGCCTCGTCGGGATTTCTCACCCCTGCATAAATTTTGGCGGCACCCATCGACTTCGCCTGTTGGACGAAGGCCAAGCCGAGCCCTCGATTGGCGCCGGTGACGAGGACAGTCGCGCCCTCTATCGGCGTTCCGCGAAACCTTGTCATGAGTGCTCCTGTGTCTGCCGTGTGTAGATGAGGTCGTCGGGAAATTTCTTGCTCTTCTTCAAG
Source organism: Rhodococcus sp. YH3-3 (assembly GCF_001653035.1). Lineage (NCBI taxonomy): Bacteria > Bacillati > Actinomycetota > Actinomycetes > Mycobacteriales > Nocardiaceae > Rhodococcus > Rhodococcus sp. YH3-3. The sequence goes on from NZ_BCWH01000002.1 coordinate 1,381,439, forward strand.
GACGTTTCAGGCGCGAGCATCCCGAAGATCCAGCCTTCGGCTGTGGCCATGTCGTGGTTCCAGTCCCACCGCAGTGCGCGGTGGCGGATTCCCCACCTGCCGTCCTCGTAGCCGAAGCGGTCGATCAGGCGCGCCGCGGTGAGTGTGTCGGCTATGCCGTCCGAGTGCTTGATTCGTGCGAAGGCAAGCACGTAGGACTCGACGTGTGCTGTGGCCCCGTCGAGTTCGATCAGGACGTTGGTCATTGCGTGGGTCGTCAGTGACCGTGGGTGAGTGATGGCCCCGGCGATGTGGTCGATGTAGTCGTCGGCGGTGCCGGTGAAGACACCCCCGTGGTCTTCGGTTGCGCCGGGTAGATAACACCGCCTGGCGTCCTCGACGTCTCCGCGATCGGCAGCCCGGAGGAAACGAGCCAGAACCTCGTAGATTTCCTGCTTGGCGACGAGAGCGTCGACCCGGCTGTAGTCCCTGACGTCTGGGCCCCCGCCGCTGTCGACTGCGTGAATGTTGTTGGACCTCACGATGATGTCCCTTCTCGGCTCCGGATCGGGGGCCGCACGTTGACGGAGTGCCTCTGTTTACTGTAGTAATCTCTATCACACTGTTAATTGAAGTGTCACGAGGAGGTGAAACCAATGCTTGGAAACACACCACCCGCACAACCTGCGAATGACCCGGTCGTACTCACGCTCTCCGATGTATCGATCGAATTCGGCGGAGTCACGGCTCTCGACGACGTCGGCTTCGACGTCCACGCCGGCCAGATCTGCGGACTCATCGGGCCGAACGGCGCTGGTAAGACCACGCTGTTCAACTGCATCACAAGGATTTACGAACCGAGTCGCGGTGTCATCACCTGGCAAGGAACCGACCTCTTGGGATTGCGGCCCTATGCAATGGCATCTGCAGGGATCGCTCGGACCTTCCAGAATCTCGCACTGTTCAGCGGCATGAGCGTCTTCGACAACACCATGGTCGGCGGATCGTCTCGGGGCCGCTTCGGACTGGCGAGCGGGCTTCTCGGCTGGCCTCCAGCGCGCGCCCGAGTCCGAGAACTGCGAGAGAAGGCCTGGTACCTGCTCGAACGCCTCGAACTCGTCGACGTCGCGAACGCGCCGGCAGCAGGCCTTCCGTTCGGAACACTCAAGCGCGTCGAACTGGCACGAGCATTGATGTCCGAGCCTTCGCTGCTTCTGCTCGACGAGCCCGCCGGCGGGCTCACACACAGCGAAGTCAAGGAGTTGGGAGAACTGATCGTCTCGCTCCGCGACGACTTCGGCTTCGGAGCGCTTCTGGTCGAACACCACATGGGATTGGTGCTGGGTATCTCCGATCACGTTGTCGCACTGAACTTCGGCCACAAGATCGCTGAAGGTACTCCGGCGGAGATCCAGCAGAACGACGCCGTGATCAATGCTTATCTGGGGCGAGCGGCATGAGCCTGCTGAGCGTCGATGATCTGCATGCCGGTTACGGGCGAGGCAATGTACTGCACGGGGTGTCGCTCGACGTGGAACCCGGCGGGGTCGCTGTTGTTCTCGGCGCGAACGGTGCCGGCAAGACCACCATGATGCGCGCGCTTGCCGGATTGATTCCGCACCAGGGAACGATCACCTTCAACGGTTCGCCGCTCGGATCCAAACCTGAACGCGCCGTGGCCGCCGGCGTCAGCCTTGTCCCACAGGGCCGTGGAACTCTCGGTCAACTGTCGGTACGTGACAACCTGCTCGTCGGCGCTGCGCTTCGCAACGACAAGGCGGAGATCGAGGCCGACATCGAGCGGTGGTGTGAGACATTTCCGGTGCTCGCGAGGAGGTCCACACAGTTGGCAGGTTCGCTGTCAGGCGGTGAACAGCAGATGCTCGCGGTCGCGCGGGCATTGATGAGCCGTCCCACCCTTCTTTTGTGCGACGAACCGAGCCTGGGTCTGGCGCCCATCGTCATCGCCGAATTGTTCGACACGCTCGGTGCGATCAACCGGAGCGACGGAACTGCACTGCTGATCGTGGAACAGAATGCCGATCTCGCGATGAAACTCGCGTCGAAGGTCTTCCTGCTCGACGTAGGCACCATCGTCGCTGCCGGCACGCCCGAGGAATTTCGTTCGGACGACGTCGTGCGCAGCGCCTATCTCGGGTACCAGGAGTAAACGGTGACACTCTTTCTCGAACGACTCATCTCCGGATTGACCAACGGCTCGATCTACGCAATTCTCGCGCTGGCACTCGTGGTGGTGTTCCGTGCCACCGGCACGATCAACTTCGCTCAGGGCGAGTTGGCCCTGTTCACAACCTTCGTGGCGTGGTGGCTCACAACGATGTCCTGGCCGATCTGGGCCGCGATCGGAGCGGCTCTCGCTCTCGGCTTCCTGCTCGGGGCGTTGATGGAGCGTCTGCTCATCCGGCCGGTTCAACGTAGAAGTGACATGGCAGTGCTGATAGTGGCACTGGGATTGTTCACCGGGCTCAACTCGTTGGCCGGAATGCTGTGGGGGAGCGAAACGAAGATCATGCCGAGCCCGTTTCCCAACGGTCCCACCGACTACATCTCGGTGGGCGGCGCGCGCGTGTACGGCGACGCACTGGGCGTACTGGTTGCGCTCGTTGTCCTACTTGTGTTGATGTCCTTGCTCTTTCGCAAGACGAGAGTCGGTCTGCACATGCGTGCCGTCGCGGACAATGCCGAATCTGCCACTCTCGCCGGAGTTCCGACCAGCCGGATACTCGCAATCGGCTGGGGTGTTGCGGCAGCGATCGGCGCACTGGCCGGTGTCCTGGTCACTCCGCTCTCGCCGCAACAACTCGGCCTCACGACCATGTTCCCGATCTTCATCGCAGCATCTGCGGCAGCGCTGTTCGGCGGTCTGGACAGTCTTGTCGGCGCAGTTGTGGGTGGGTTGACGATCGGTGTTCTGGAATCGATGCTCAGCGGCTACATTTCGGTCATCGGCGGTTCGCTGCAGCAGACATCCGCGCTACTGATCATCGTGGTGATTCTCTTCGTCAGACCCAATGGACTGTTCGGTACCAAGAAACTGGAGCGGGTATGACGACGCTTGCCGAGAGAAATGAACCCGCGGTCGCCGAAAAGGCAGTCAGGCAGCCGCGTGTGGTGGTTGCCGGATCGACGTCGTACCGGATACTCCAACTGGTTCTGCTGGTGGCTGCCGTCTGTGCCCTGCTCCTCGTGTCGCAGAGCGCGCCGTTTCGCGTAGGGCAGTTCACGAGTGTCTTCATCATCGCGATTGCCATCGCCGGACTGAATATCGTCAGCGGGTACACCGGACTTCTGTCGATCGGCCATTCTGCCTTCTTCGGCCTCGGCGCGTACACGACCGGCGTTCTGATCGTCGATCGCGGATACTCGCCGTTGACCACAATCCCGATGGCAGTCGTATTGTGTTTCGTACTAGGACTTCTCGTCGGGCTTCCCTCCTTGCGGATCAAAGGGCTGTATCTGGCCCTCGTTACCCTCGCCGTCGCTGTGGCGTTTCCCGAAGTGATCCGCAAGACCGGGGATCTCACCGGTGGCGCGGCCGGCATGGTCGTTCGTGCGAATCTTCTGGTCCCGCCGAAATGGACGGGTTTGACCCGCGCGGACACCTATCTCTGGATCTTCTGGGTTTCGGTAGTGACGCTGGCAGTGGTCATGCTCCTGATCCGCAATCTCGTCAAGAGTCGATTCGGTCTGGCAATGGTTGCGGTGCGCGACAACGAGATTGCGGCGAGTGCAAACGGCATCAACGTCGCGCGGGTCAAGATTCTCGCTTTCGGACTTTCCGGCGCGATCACCGGTCTGGCAGGTTCGCTGTTCACGATGTACATCGGCGCGCTCTCACCCGAGTCCTTTTCGTTGATGAAGTCGATCGAGTTCATCACCGGACTGGTGTTGGGCGGAATCGCAACGCAATTCGGCCCGATCGTCGGGGCTACGGCAGTGGTGTTCCTGCCGTACTACACCGGAAGCGTCACCGACGGCCCCGTGTCGGGAGTGGTGTTCGGCGCGGTGCTGATCGCGATCGTGTTCTTGATGCCGGACGGAATCGTCGGCCGGATCAACAGCGTTCTCCGACGGTTTGTCCTCGTGGTTCCCGCAGATCATCCCAAGTATCGCGAAGGTGAACCCCGCACCTGAGCGCCGTCTCCCTCGCCCACTCTCGTTTCTCTCAACTCACAGCAAGGAACTGGACGATATGAAAAGGCAGACCACGATTCCCGCAGTCATCGCCGCTGCGGCACTACTCCTTTCGGCCTGCGGAGGTAACTCCGACGCAGAGAGCAACACGTCGACCTCGGCCGGAGCAGTATCGGTCGACGACTGCAGCGATCCCAGTGGTGCCGCGGCGCCGATCACCGACAAACTCACGGTGGGGTGGAGTGGGCCGACGTCCGGCCCGCTCGCCGACGCGGTCGGCAACGTGATCGAAGGAATGCGAGCACGGTTCGAGGTCGAGAACGCGGCCGGCGGCGTCGGCGGCGTCAAGCTCGACGTCGTGGTCAAGGACGATGCCTTCTCCCCGGAGCGCGCCAAAGCCAATGTCGGAGAGTTCATTCAGAAGGACAAGGTCGACGTTCTGGGCACGTTCGGAGCAGGCCAGTTGAACGCCATCGCGGACGACCAGACCACTGCCTGTGTTCCACTGCTCTTCGCGCAGGCAGGCATGCCCGAGTTCCGGGTGATCGAAGACTTTCCGTGGACCACGGAGTATCTACCGGATCCGGGCGTCGAGATGGAGGTAGTGGTCGAAAGCCTGAAGAAGAAGTATCCGAGCGGCGCCAAGGTTGCCTTGGCCACGAACCAGACCGAGTCCGGACAAGGGATCGCCAACGGCTTCAAGTCCGCGATCGAAGGAACGAACTTCGAGATCGCAGCCGAAGAGGCGCTGACCGACCCCAAGACGGCGGCATCGACCCTCAAAGCCAGTGGCGCCGAGGTATTGGTGGTGGCCGGTGTCACCACCGATTGCCTCGCGATCACCCAGGCGATCGGACGTGTCGGATGGAAGCCCGACACCGTGATTCAACCGTCGAACTGCGTCGACGGTGCGACGCTGTATGCGCCCGCCGGTGATGCTGCCGACGGGCAGCAGGTGATGGTGTGGCTCAAGGATCCCAACAACGCCCTCTACAAGGATGACGCGGCGGTACGTGACTACCTGGCCGGTGCGGCTGCTCACGGTGCCGATTCCCCGACCAACAGCTACACCGTGAACGGCTGGGCCATCGGTGACCTGTTGGTGGACAACTTCACTCGGGCCTCTGAGTCATCCGACGGACTCTCACGCGCCAGCATCATGAGTGCCGCACGAACGCAGGACTACCACCCGCCGATGTTCATCGACGGAATCAAATTCACGATGACCGCGGACCATGCATTGGGAATCCTGGCATTCCAGCCGTTCGAGTGGAACGCCGCTACCCAGGCGTTCGAGAAGCAAGGCGACGTGATCGACATTTCCGGCCGTTACGAGAACTGAAACGAGTACGCGAATGAACAAGGCACACAGGGGATTGCACCCTCGCGTCAAGGTGGACGAATACACCTCGAAGGGGTGGTGGTCCGACGAGACGATCGATCAGGTGTTCCGGGCGCAGGTGCGGGTACGCGGTGACGAACTTGCCGTGGTTGATCCGGCGAACCGGAGCGAGTTGTCCGGCGGAGATCCGCGACGCCTCAGTTGGAACCAACTGGAGAGCGAAGTCATCGCGCTCGCTGCCGGCTTCTCCGAGGTGGGTTTGGGCCGGGGAGATGTTCTGGGCGTGCAGATGCCCAATACCGTCGAATTGGTCGAGGTCTACCTTGCAGCGTGGTCTCTGGGGATCGTGGTCTCGCCATTGCCCATGCAGTACCGCGAACGTGAAGTGGAAGGAATGGCAAACCTGGCGGCGTTTGCAGCATTTGTCACCGTACCCAGTTTTGGTGACAGACTCCCTGCTACGGAGATCGCTGCAATCAGATCCCGGATTCCCTCTCTGAGATCGGTGTTCGCCTACGCTCCCGCATCCGAGCTTCCGGCCCAGTTGCCCGCCGGTGTCGTGGGGCTGAGTCCTCGGGCGGCCACCGAAACACAGCGCAGTGAATTGGATGTACGAATCACCGAAGATCCCAACGACCCCAACGATGCGATGACGATCTGTTGGACCTCCGGGACCGAAAGCGAACCGAAGGGGGTCCCACGTTCGCACTACGAGTGGCTGGCCATCTGCTGGGCCACGATCGACGCTCCCGACATCGGAGTCGGCGACGTCTTGTTGAACCCGTTCCCGATGGTCAACATGGCCGGAATCAACGGAATGTTCCTGCCGTGGCTCCGCACGGGATGTGTACTGGTACAGCATCACCCGTTCGACCTTCGAGTATTCCTCGGGCAGATCGAGGCCGAGCGCGTGACGTACACGGTAGCGCCGCCTGCGCTGTTGTGGATGCTGCTCGCCGACGAGTCGATGCTCGCGGCGGTCGACCTGTCGAGCTTGACTCGGATCGGTTCGGGTTCGGTGCCACTGCAACCTCCGATGGTGCGGGGATGGCAGGAGCGATATGGAATCGGAGTCATCAACTTCTTCGGCTCCAACGAAGGCATCAGTCTGCTCTCCTCGCCTGCGGACATGCCGGATCCGGACGACCGCGCACGGTACTTCCCTCGTTTCGGTGTCGAGAACTTCCGCTGGAGCACCAGAATCTCGGACTGGATGGACGTTCGCTTGGTCGACGTGGTCACCGGCGAGGACATCACGGAAGTCGGGCACCCGGGTGAGTTGCGAATCAGCGGACCGACGGTCTTTGCCGGCTATCTCGGCGATCGGCCGTCTCCGTTCGACGAGCGCGGATTCCTCTGCACCGGAGACATCTTCGAGATTGCCGGTGATCACGGGCAGTTTCTCCGCTACCTGGACCGGGGTAAGGACCTCGTGATCCGCGGCGGAATGAACATCGCCCCAGCCGAACTGGAGGGATTGATCGCCGAGCATCCGGCCGTTGCGGACGTGGCCGTCATCGGCGACCCCGACGAAGTACTCGGTGAGCGCGTCGCAGCAGTGGTCACGCTGCGGCCCGAGACGGAACTCGAGCTGGACGCTCTGGTCGCGTTCCTGAAGGACAAGCGCATCGCGTCGTACAAACTTCCCGAGCGGCTGGAGATTCGGAAAGAACTGCCGCGCAATTCGACCGGAAAGATCCTCAAGCGTGAGCTTCGACAGAAGAGTGTGGCATGAGTGTGATGAACGACAGTGACAAGCTTGCGTTGGCGCGTGAGATGTTCCAGGCGTGGGACGTCATGGACTGGGCACGCGTCGTCGACCTGTTCGCCGAAGACGGTGTGCTCCACAGCGTGATGCAGGAACCTCTTGTCGGCAAGGAGGCTGTAGCGGGCCGAATTGCGTTACTGGCAAGCAAGTGTGAACGGATCACACTGAAGATCGAGTCTCTCGGCGTGATCGACGGAAGGGTATTTGTGCAGCGAGTGGACGACTTCCACTTCGACGGTACCCATGGCGTCGTTCCTGTTGTCGGAATCCTCAGCATGGCAAACGGACGGATCACCGAGTGGCTCGAGTACTACGACCGTCCGACACTGTTGGAGGGAATGGGTCTTGTCTCCGACTTCGAGTAGAGGTTTGCCGACCATCGACATCTCCCTGGGGTTGTGGCAGGACCGTCCGCCGCAGGAGGTGACCACTACCGCGCGCCTCGCCGACAAACTCGGGTTCGGCCGAGTGTGGGTGGGGGAGATGGCGACGTACGACGCCTTTGCGCTGGCGACGTCGGTCGGCGTCGGCTTCGAGTACTCCGAACTGGTGGTCGGCCCCCTCGCGGTGACGGTTCGTGATCCGGCGATGATCGCGATCGGGGCGGCGTCGGTGGCCGATCTCACCGGGCGCCACGTGTCGATCGCCTTGGGTACGTCCAGCACTGTCGTGGTCGAAAAATGGCATGGACGAAGCAGGTCCGGGGCAGCTCGGGCGCTCGCGGAGTCCGCCCGCGGTGTGCGAGCGCTCATGAACGGCGAGCGGGGCGAAGTCGCCGGAACGGTGATGCGCACCAGCGGATATCGGCTGCGACTTCAGCCGCCAGGTGGGCGGCTGATCGTTGCGGCATTCGGAGACAAGGCTCTTCGGGCCGCCGTGGAGTTGGGTGACGAACTGGTGCTCAATCTGGTGAGTGCGGAGCAGGCCGGTCGTCTGATCACTCGGTGCAAGGAAATCGCTGCCGAGTTGGAAACCGGCATGCCTTTCGTGTCGGTGTGGGCACCGGCTGCCGTCGCCGAGAATGGACCGTCACAGGTGTCGATCGATCAACTTCGACGCGGGCTCGTACCGTATCTGGCTGCTCCGGGGTACTCGGACATGTTCGTCCGCGCGGGCTTCGCTGATGTGATCGAGGCAGCCAGGGCCGGGGCCGCGCCGCGCGAGCTCTTGAGCCAGGTCTCGGACGCGATGGTGGCAACGGTGGGAATCGTCGGGACTCCGGCCGATGCCCGCGAGCAACTCGAGGCGTACCGAGCGGCGGGAGTGGACTCCGTCGTGGCCGTGCCTTCATCCACTGATTCGGATCCTGCCGGCAAAGTGACCATGGAACTTCTTGCGGAGATGGCATGACGGACCCCCGACGAACTTACTCTCAGGTAAGTTCGTCGGGGGTATGTCTAACCGAAGGAGTAGCCGTGAGTGATCGCGTTCGTGTCGAGGTAGTGCAGTCGGTGGCGTACGTGACGCTCAGCCGACCGGAGAAACTCAACGGTCTCGATCTGGACATGCTCGACGCCCTGGTGGACGCCGCTCGAACTATCGAAGCCGATCGTTCGATCCGGGGCGTGATTCTTCAAGGCGCGGGTGACGCGTTCTCGGCCGGGTTGGACTTCGCTTCTGCGGGCAAGCAGCCGAGGCGGATGGCAAAGGCCTTCGCGAAGTTTCCCGGTCAGAAGACCAACCTCTTCCAACGCGCGTGCTGGGTGTGGCGCGAATTGCCCGTGCCGGTCATCGCGGTCGTTCACGGGCACTGCTTCGGTGGGGGACTGCAATTGGCGCTCGCCGCAGACTTTCGATTCACCACCCCCGATTGCACGTTCTCGGTGATGGAGGCGAAGTGGGGATTGATCCCCGACATGACCGGAACGGTCACGATGCGCGAACTCGCGGCAATGGACGTCGTGAAACGCCTCGCCATGACTGCTGAACTGTTCGACGGAAATCAGGCTCTCGAGTGGGGGTTCGTGAGCGGAGTCAGCGACAATCCGATCAAGCCGGCGCAGGAACTGCTGTCGCAGATCGCGGTTCGCTCGCCGGACGCCGTCGCAGCGACGAAGACGTTGCTGCACAAGACCTGGAACCGCTCGCCTCGCGGCGCGTTCTGGATCGAATCGCGGATCCAACTGGCGCTGATGCGAGGCAAGAACCACAAGATCGTGCGTACAGCGAATGCTGCGAAGAAGTTGCCGGAGTTCGCCTTTCGAAAGTTCGGCTGACAAACTCCGGCATCGCGACGCCGTTGGGCGTCCACATTCAGGTCGATCACACCATCAGGTCTCGTCCTGATCGATCCTTGATGAGCATCGTGGCGACGAACGAGACCGCGGCCAGCAGGGCGAGGTAGATCGAGATGGCAAGGGTGCCACCGGTCTTGCCGAGGAGCCACTGTGCGACGGTGGGAGCAAAGGCGCCGCCGAAGATGGTGCCTACCGCGTAGGAGATCGACGCACCGCTGTAACGGATCGAAGCCGGGAACAGTTCGGCGAACAACGCGGGTTGAGGTCCGTACGACAGCCCGAGTCCGACCGAGAACAGGATCATCGCCACGTAGATCCAGCCGAGATTCCCGGTGTCGATGAGGAGGAAGAACGGCACCGCGAAGAGGACCATTGCGAGGTTGCCCACGTTCATCACCGTGGTGCGGCCGCGTCGATCCGACCAGTAGGCGCCGATCATGGTGAAAACGCCCCACGTGACGGCACTTGCGAGCGTGGCAATCAGTAGTTCGGTCTTACCCAGGCCATAGGTCTTGGTTGCGTACGCGACGATGAATCCGCCGATCACCATGTAGCCGTTGCCGTTTGTGCCGATGAAGGACAGCGCCGCGAGTACGACCTGCTTCGGGTGTTTCTTGAACAGAGTTCGGATAGGCGTGTTGCTCTCGGTGCGGCGTTCCTTGAGTTCGGCGAATACGGGTGACTCGCTGACCTTGCTTCGAATGTAGAAGCCGACGCCGATCAACACGACGCTGAGCAGGAACGGCACTCGCCATCCCCAGGTGGTGAACTGTTCGTCCGTGAGGGTGAACGTGCACAGTGCCAAAACGCCGGTGGCGAGCAACATTCCGAGCGGTACTCCCATCTGTACGAACGCTCCGAAGAATCCTCGACGCTTGGTGGGTGCGTGTTCGACGGCAAGAAGAGCGGCCCCGCCCCATTCGCCGCCCGTCGAGAATCCTTGGACGACGCGAAGCAGGATCAACAGGATCGGTGCCCAGATTCCGATCGATGCATACGTCGGCAGTACGCCGATGAGAACCGTCGCGGCACCCATCATCGCCAACGTCGCGACCAGGACACGTTTGCGGCCGATCCTGTCGCCGAGATAGCCGGCCACGATGGCACCGAGAGGACGGAAGACAAAGCTGATGCCGACCGTGACGTAGGAGACGATCTGGCCGGCCGAGCCCATCGGCTTGAAGAACAGGTCGGCAAAGATCAGGGCTGCAGCTTGGGCGTAGATGAAGAAGTCGTACCACTCGACGGTGGTGCCGACCATCGACGCCATCGCGGCGCGGTCGTATTCCTTCGCGGCGGGCTTGGTGCCAGTTCTGGTTGTGGTCATCGAGCTACTTTCTGCCAGTCACGTGGTTCACCGACACGGTGAAACTGCGAAGTCGGAACAGGGGAGAAACGCTGTTCGATCTGCGACGTTGCCGGTGTGCTCGGTGCATGCTTTTGGCTGACTCGGAGCGTTCCTGCGCGATCTCATCGTCGATATCGGCAACCGAATGATCGGTAGGTAATGAATTATGCAGAAGTGTGAGCGTCAACACAAGCGATGCCGGAAAAGTCTGATTGTTTGATGCGGAGCGTGCGAGAAGTCAGCGACTCACGTGTGGAGTGACGCCGCGATCCGCAGGTCGATTTCCCTGGCGCTGAGCAGATGGTCGAGGACGAGAACCGCACAACCGAGGATGCCGGATTGTGCGCCGTGGCTGACCGAAGCGATCTGAAGCTTTCGGGTGGCAAGCGCCGTTGCGTTGCCGTAGACGGACTCCCGAAGCCCGGCGAGGAAGAGTTCGTCCGCCTCGGCCATGTCGCCGCCGATGATCAGGACCTCGGGATTGAGGAGATTGACCGCGCCGGAAATGACGTCGCCGATCAGTCGGCCGCTGCTTCTGATGAGCCGGCGGGCTTCGCTGTCGCCGTCCAGGGCGAGGCGGACGACATCACGCACGTGACCGACGCTTCGGCCCTGATCTCGGAGGGCGTGCACGAGAGCCCAACCGCTGGCGACAGTTTCGACGCAGCCGACGTCGCCGCAGCGACACTTCATGCCCCGCGCTGCAGCGGTTTTGGTATGCCCGATCTCGCCGGACGCTCCGAGTGAACCGCGTTGGAGGACTCCGCCCATGACGATTCCTGCGCCGAGGCCGGTTGACGCCTTGATCATCAGGAGGTTGGGCGCACTCTCGCGTCGCTCGCTCAATTCGGCCAGAGCCATCACGTTGGCATCGTTGTCCGCGAACAGCGGAGCCGTGGTCACCGATGCCAGATAGGGGGCAAGCGCGACTCCGTCCCACCCCGCCATCATCGGAGAGTCGAGGCTTGCTCCCGCGGCGACGTCGACCGTTCCGGGAATGCTCAGTCCGATTCCGATGACCTCGGTAGACGCGCGGTGGACCTGGGCCAGTAGTGACGAAAGATGCTCGGCAATTTCGGGCATCAGTTCGTCGGGGCCGACCCCGACCGACTTGTCGATGTCTTCTGCCGCGAGGATCGTGCCCGCCAGGTCGGTGACGGCAAGTTGTGCCCGCGATCGACCGATTGCCACGACGAGAACCACGCCGGACGAGTTCGCGAAGGTGAGAGTGGACGGCGGCCGGCCGCCCGTCGACGGGCCCTCGTCGTCATCGGCGATCAAACCAAGCGATTGAAGTGCTGCAACCCTGGCCGATACCGCCGTCCTGGACAGGCCGGTGAGCTTCCCGATCTCGCTGCGCGTGGTTGCGGAACCGCTGCGTATCAGCGTGAATACCTCTCCCGCGGTAGCCGGAGTCGTGGACGGTCGGGTCATTGTCCTATTCAAGCATTCCTCGTCGGTAACTTCAGCGTGCGAAAGTTCGCATACTTTGTCCACAAAAAGACGTAAGTAGGTCTTGTGAAAAAGCAGAAGTAGGCATAGTCTGTGTCTTGACTCACTGCCACGGGCGTCCGAGGAGACGAGTCGCAGTTTCTGTGAAGCAGGGCGCACAAACAGGGGAGAACCTGATGAGCCGCACCGATACACAAGAGATCGTCGAGTTCGCACGTAAGTGGCAGCAGTTCGACGGTGGACCTGACGAAGAGATCTTTGTAACCTTCGGCCTCGCCCCGGACGAGTATTTCCGCAGGCTGCAGGCAATTCTCGACGACGGCGTCGTAGCGCTGACTCCGCCGGTCACCGGCGAACTCGCAACGGTCTGTGCACATCGACTCGGCCAATCGGTCAGGCGTCGATAAGTCCGACCCGGCGTCAGCCCAGAGTCACCCGAATCCGTGTCACCCGAGTAAGGAATTGAGGTCGCCATCATGCACAAGCACCTTCCGATGCCGTACCCGACCGCCGAAGTGTGGGACTGGCAGCTGCAGGGAGCGTGCCGCGGGCACGATTCCGCGGTGTACTTCCATCCGGACGGCGAGCGTGGACACGCCCGCGAGAACCGTGAACGCAACGCCAAGAAGGTCTGCGCGACGTGCCCTGTACTCCAGCAGTGCCGCGAACACGCACTCTCCGTCCACGAGCCGTACGGCATCTGGGGTGGAATGACGGAGACCGAGCGCGCAGAATATGTGCGATCGCTGCGTAAGCGCAGCAACCGGATGCCCGCGGTCGCCAACGCGAGCTGACGGTCCTTCGGAAAGGACGCCAGTGTGGCCCTCGTAGCCGGTATCGATTCGTCTACCCAGTCGTGCAAAGTCATTGTCCGTGATGCCGATTCGGGAGAGCTGGTACGAGAAGGGCGGGCGGCGCATCCCGTCGGTACCGAGATAGATCCGGCATGCTGGCTCGAGGCGATGGACAGTGCAATCGCCGCAGCGGGTGGGCTCGGCGACGTCGCAGCCGTATCGGTCGGAGCTCAACAGCACGGCATGGTGTGTCTGGACAGTGGCGGCGAGGTCGTCAGACCGGCGTTGCTGTGGAACGACACTCGCTCGGCGAAGGCTGCGACCGATCTGGTCGAAGAGCTCGGCGGACCCAAGGCGTGGGCCGACGCAGTTGGTGTAGTTCCGGTTGCCGCGGTCACGGCAAGCAAGCTTCGATGGCTCGCAGATCACGAACCCGGCAACGCCGATCGCACTGCCGCGGTGTGTCTTCCGCATGACTGGTTGTCCTGGAAGTTGGGTGGGTCCGGCTCAATCGAGGAGCTTGCCACCGACGCGGGCGACGCCAGTGGAACCGGCTATTATGCTGCCTCGACGCGCGAATATCGTAAAGATTTGCTGGCGTTGGCATTTCGCGGTCGAACCCCGCATGTTCCCCGAGTTGCATCGCCGAACGAAAAGATCGGAAGTACACGTTCCGGAGGTATTGTCGGGCCTGGCACCGGTGACAATGCCGCAGCCGCACTGGGTTTGGGGGCAGTTCCCGGTGACGTGATCATCTCGATCGGAACATCCGGCGTCGTCTCGGCTGTATCGGCCACCCCCACGCATGATCCCGGCGGGAACGTGGCAGGATTCGCGGACGCAACCGGCCTGCACTTGCCGCTGGTGTGCACTCTCAACGGCGCGCGCATTCTTGATGCGACGGCGTCCATTCTCGGTGTCGATCACGCCGAACTGTCGCGGTTGGCGTCGACGGCGCCCCTCGGAAACGACGGGCTGGTCATGATTCCGTACTTCGAGGGTGAACGGACGCCCAACCGCCCTGACGCCACGGGGGCCATGCACGGATTCCGGCTGCAGAACTCGACGCCTGCGCACTTTGCACGAGCCGCAATCGAAGGGCTCCTGTGCGGCTTGGCCGACGGCGTCGACGACCTGGTTCGTCAAGGCGTCGAGGTGAAGCGAGTTCTCCTCGTGGGAGGCGGAGCGAAGTCGCGCGCTCTCTGTGAGATCGCGCCGGCAATTCTCGGAGTGCCGGTCGTGATCCCTGCTCCGGGTGAGTACGTCGCCGAAGGGGCATGCAGGCAAGCAGCATGGGCACTGTCCGGGGACACGCAGCCGCCGGTGTGGCCGAAACCGGAAGAGCGACGATTCGACGCCGAACCAGCTCCCCACGTGCGCGAGCGCTACGCGTCGTTGCGCGAACTCACCGAAGGTGTCTGAGCGCTCCCTACAGAAGCCCGAACTTCCGCACTGCGTCGAGTAGCGCGTGCGGGCGTTCGGTCGTCGGCAGGGGATCGACGAGTGCGAACTGGCAACCGACGTCTCGGGCAGCGCCGTCGGCGATGTCGCTGTCACCGACCATCAGGGTCTGCGCCGCATCCACATCGAGTTGTGCGAGGGCGTACTCGAAGATCGCCGGTTCGGGCTTGACTGCACCTACCTCGAACGAGAGAACGAACTCGTCGACCCAGACGTCCCAGCCGCGGTCGGCGAACGCCGGACGGATGTCGAAGGCGATGTTGCTCAAGACGGCAGTGCGTATGCCCTTCTCCGACAGTGACTTCAGGACCTCGCCGGTATCCGGGTACGGCGACCACTGATCCGGATCGACCAGCAGGGCGTAGAAAGCTTCGGCCCGAACCGGATCGGGCACCCCAGACTTACTCAACACGTCGAGGTAAGCCTGACGATGCAACTTCGGATCCCGGTCGCGGTTCTCCCACGCGTAGATCCCCGCTTCGTCCATCTCCACGGTTCTGCCCACCGGCGCGGTCATCCGACGCATCAGCTCGGCTTGAGCGTGCACGTCGAGCGGATCGCCTTGGTGATCGACGAGGTGCTCGGTCCAATCGTCGCTCTCCTCCAAACGAAAGAGGGTTCCGGAGAAATCGAACAGCGTCGCGGCGATATGTCCGTCTTGATGGGCCGTGCTGTCAGTGTTCACCTCGACAGGTTATCGGCGTCCGCTTTCCGATGCGTGATGTGAGCCAGTGCACGCGTACTTTGAGAGAGCACATTTTCCGAGGTTCCCCCGACGGGCACGATTTCGATGCCCCGGATGAACCGTATTACGAGGGGGATCCTCCGTGTCCGACCACGCGAATACACCAGACCTGACGAAGCCGTCCGGCGAAGACCCCCACCTCTCACGTCAGCTGTCCAACCGGCATATCCAGCTGATCGCCATCGGTGGTGCCATCGGCACCGGACTGTTCATGGGATCGGGCAAGACGATCTCGCTCGCCGGGCCCTCCGTGATCTTCGTGTACATGATCATCGGATTCATGCTCTTCTTCGTCATGCGGGCGATGGGGGAGCTGCTGCTCTCGAACATGGCGTACAAGTCGTTCTCCGACTTCGCCGCGGATCTGCTGGGCCCCTGGGCGGGATTCTTCACCGGCTGGACCTACTGGTTCTGCTGGATCGTCACCGGCATCGCGGACGTCATCGCGATTTCCGGGTACTTCAAGTACTGGTGGCCAGGGCTCGCGGCGTGGATTCCTGCTTTGCTGACGATCGCGGCGCTGCTGCTCCTCAATCTCCCGACCGTTCGCGCCTTCGGTGAAACCGAGTTCTGGTTCGCGCTGATCAAGATCATCGCCATCGTCAGCCTGATCGTCGTCGGCATCGTCATGGTCGTCTCCGGGTTCACGGCGCCGAACGGTGCCACCTCCGGTATCGACAACCTCTGGAACGACGGCGGGATGTTCCCGACCGGATTCATGGGCTTCGTCGCCGGCTTCCAGATCGCCGTGTTCGCCTTCGTGGGTATCGAGCTCGTCGGTACGACGGCAGCCGAGGCGAAGGACCCGGAGAAGAACCTGCCGAAGGCCATCAACTCCATCCCCATTCGTGTCCTGCTGTTCTACGTCGTTGCACTGACCGTGATCATCGCGGTGACTCCGTGGCGTGAAATCAGCGCAGACAAGAGTCCGTTCGTCGCCATGTTCACACTCGCCGGCCTCGGCATCGCTGCTTCTGTCATCAACTTCGTCGTGCTGACCTCCGCTGCATCTTCGGCCAACTCGGGTATCTACTCCACCTCGCGCATGGTGTTCGGCCTTGCGCAGGAAGGCGACGCACCGAGGGCCCTCGGCAAGCTGAACTCACGCAAGGTCCCCGCGAACGCCCTGATGTTCTCGTGCATCTTCCTGCTGGCTTCGTTGATCCTGCTGTTCTCGGGCGATTCCGTGATCGAGGCCTTCACCGTCGTCACGACCATTTCGGCGCTGCTGTTCATGTTCGTATGGACGATCATCCTGGCGAGCTACATGGTGTACCGGAAGCGTCGTCCGCACCTGCACGAGGCGTCGAAGTTCAAGATGCCCGGCGGCATCGTGATGTGCTGGGTCGTGCTCGCGTTCTTCGTCTTCATTCTCTGGGCACTGACAACCAAGGACGACACCCTGCAGGCACTTCTCGTCACGCCGATCTGGTTCGTGGTTCTGGGCGTCGCGTGGGCGATCATCCGGCGTCGACCCGCTCACCGGGCACGATACGACGCATTCAAGTCAGAACTGGACGCCAGCCGACAGAACGGCGACAAATAATTTTGGTCAAGATCGGGTAACGGTGGCGGCCGCCTTGATCAAACTGTTACATTCTTCGGCAGACAGAGGAGCGGGCTTCATCAGAAGGACGCTGCACGCCGACGACTGACGGAGTACACACTGTGGGAAACCACCACCGCACGGGCAATGACGATGTTGTCTTCGAGATCGATCCCGAGGCAGCAAGCGGCCGCCACCGCACCCCGTCGGCTGGCCCTGGTGCCGGTGTCAAGGCAGGTGTCGTAGCTGCGGCTACCGGTGCACTCCTCGTCGGTGCAGGCCAGATGGGCGCAGGATCCGCTGCTGCGGCGCCGGCAACACAGACCATCGCCGGCATCGAAATCCCTCAGGGTCTGCTCCCCGAGGGCGTTGTCGTTCCGGCTGAATTGGCGGCACTTCCGGCTCTCGACATCCCCGAGCTTCCCGATTTTGCTGCCGACCTCAACACGCAGGCACAGCAGTTCCTCGCTGGGATCAACCCCGGCACCTCAGCTCGTACCGTGCAGCCGGTGTCCGGAACGCTGACCTCAACCTTCGGTTCGCGCTGGGGAGCACACCACGGTGGCCTCGACATCGCGGCTCCGATCGGTACGCCGATTCTGGCTGCAGCCGACGGCCAGGTCATCGACGCCGGCCCGGCGTCAGGTTTCGGCCTCTGGGTCCGCGTCCAGCACGACGACGGCACGGTCACCACGTACGGCCACGTCAACGACTACCAGGTCAACGTCGGCCAGCGCGTCAACGCCGGCCAGCAGATCGCCACCGTGGGTAACCGTGGCCAGTCCACCGGCCCGCACCTGCACTTCGAGGTTGCCGAGAACGGCGCAAAGGTCGATCCCGCAGCGTGGCTGCAGGCTCGCGGCGTAGCTGTCACCTGGGTCGACAACTCGTAGAAGAAACTTTCGGAGAACTGCGGTGGCGTCGGGAAATTCTTCCCGGTGCCACCGCAGTTCTCGTTTGTCGGTGACACCGGACGGATAGCCTTCAGTGACGTTGATCGTCGAAGGGGGAATGCGCAATGGGTGCAGAGGTCACGGCGCGAGAATTCACCAGAGCCGACCGTAGGCTCTTTCGTAAGAAGGTGCGCTCGTGCGTCGACGCCATGAAGCAGATGCTCGACGGTGGTGACTTCCGAGACGCCGTCGACAAGCCCGCTCCGCTGTTGGGCATGGAGATCGAGTTCAACCTCGTGACCGGCGACATGACGCCCGCGATGTCCAACCGTGAAGTGCTCGAATCCATCGACGACTCTGCGGTTTTCCAAACCGAGCTCGGACAGTTCAACGTCGAGATGAACGTCGAGCCCGGCCCACTCACCGGTGATGCGACTTTCGAATTGGAGAAGAAACTGCGGGCGTCCCTCGACGTCGCAGACGCGCGAATCCACGCGCACGACGCCGAGATGGTGATGATCGGGATGCTGCCGACCCTGCAGCTCGAGCATCTCGATCGTGAGTGGATCACCGCCAACCAGCGCTACGAATTGCTCAACGAGCAAATTTTTGCCGCGCGAGGAGAGGACATCGAACTCGACGTCGAAGGTGTCGCGCTACCCGGTGGCGACGTGGAAATCCTTCGGGCCGACACCAATTCGGTGGTGCCGGAGGCGGCTTGTACGTCCATGCAGTTGCACCTGCGCGTCGCGCCGGAAGAATTCGCAGCGCACTGGAATGCCGCGCAGTGTCTGGCCGGAGTACAGGTGGCGCTTGCGGCCAATTCTCCTTTCCTGGCAGGGAAGGCGCTTTGGCACGAATCACGCATTCCGATCTTCGAACAGGCAACGGACACCCGAACTTTCGAGCTCAAGAACCAAGGTGTGCGACCGCGAGTGTGGTTCGGTGAGCGGTGGATCCATTCGGTTCTCGACCTGTTCGAGGAGAATTCACGGTACTTCCCGGCGCTGCTCCCTGATGTCTCGGACACGGATCCGCTGGAAGTGCTCGCGGCGGGCGGGGTTCCGGAGTTGAGCGAGCTTCAGATGCACAACGGCACGGTCTATCGCTGGAATCGGCCCGTCTACGACTGCTCGGATGGCAAGCCGCACTTGCGTATCGAGAATCGGGTGTTGCCGGCCGGGCCGACCGTCGTCGACATCATGGCCAATGCGGCCTTCTACTACGGAACCGTCCGCGCATTGGTGAACGCGGAGCGGCCACTGTGGTCGCACATGTCGTTCCATGCGGCAGAAGAGAACCTGCACATCGGCGCCAAGTACGGACTCGACGCCACCCTGTACTGGCCGGAGATCGGTTGGGTCGGTGCCGACGAGTTGGTCCTGCGAAGGCTGCTGCCGTTGGCGGACGAGGGTTTGGCCGACTTCGGATTGTCTGCCGCGGCCCGCGATCGGTACCTCGGCGTGATCGAAGGGCGGTGCATGAATCGGCAGACCGGTGCCGCCTGGCAACGCGAGCAAGTGGCGCACGCGGAGGCCTCGGGCGCGGACCGCTCGACTGCGCTCACCGGAATGCTCCGCGGTTACGTGGAGAACATGCGGACGGGAGATCCTGTTCACACCTGGTCCTGATTGCTCTGCTAATTCTCCTATCCGTCAACAGTTTCGGGGACCTAAGTCCCCGAAATGAAGAGGGGGCGACCCCAAAAAAGCCGGACAAGTGGGATGGTTAGAGTGAAGGTGGCTCGGTTACTTCTTCAGGAAGGTGGGCACATGAGTTCACGCGAACATAACAGTGTTGTTGTCGGAGTCGAGGGTTCGGACACTGCGTCCACAGCGCTCCGCGAGGCCGCGAAAATCGCCGCCCAGCGCGAATTGCGACTCGACATCATCCACGCTCTCGACTTCGCGCCTTACGGTTTCGGCGGACCGTACGTCGACGCGGGTGGGGTGTACGAATGGGTCGAAGAGGCCGGAAAAGCGATCTTGGCGGAGGCGGAACAGTTCGCCCGTGAGATCGATCCGAAACTCGAAGTTCACACCGAAATCGCCATCGGCAGCGCAACTCAGTGGCTGATCGAGAGTTCGGCACAAGCCAGGCGGGTAGTCGTCGGAGCGTCGGCGTCAGGCAAGGCGGCGACAGCAGTCCTCGGCAATACCGCGGTCGGTGTGGCCAGTCACGGCAAGTGTCCGGTCATCGTCGTTCGGGACCGCGATGGTGCGGTGCCCTCGGAAGGACCCGTAGTGGTCGGCGTCGACGGCAGCGCGTTGAGCGCCCAGGCCGTCGGTGCGGCTTTCGAGGAAGCGTCGTTCCGCGGAGTCGAGTTGGTGGCGTTGCACGTGTGGAGTGACCTCGGCAGTGCGGCATTCGAAGACCCGAGGGCCGCTGCGCTTGCCCCGCAGTCTCTCGAAGAGGAAGAGCACGCGGTACTCAGCGAGAGCTTGGCTGGATGGTCCGAGCAATACCCGGACGTGAAGGTCCGGCGCGAGGTATACCTCGACAACCCACGCGGACGGCTGTTGGACTGGTCGGCAAAAGCGCAGCTCGTCGTAGTCGGAAGCCGTGGTCGCGGTGGATTCCGCGGCATGTTGCTCGGCTCGACCAGCAACACCCTGATCGCTTCGGCCAAGTGCCCCGTCATGGTGGTTCGCCCCGAAGAATCCTGACCCTCGACAGGCTCTCCCACTACCCCGTTCATTTCGGTCATCGAATATGAACGGGGTAGTCACATGAATGCGGACTCAGGTTCCGTAGTGTTCGATGTGAGTAAGTGTTCGATGGGAGTACCACTGCTCGTGTGCGCATCGCACACGGCAGCAATCGTCAGGATTGGGGTTACAACGTGCGTATCGGTATGGGTTTGAACTACAGCGGCGGGTTCGCCGAAACCGTCGAAGAGGTCGGTGACCTGGAGAAGGCGGGCCTCGACATCGCCTTCGTCCCGGAGGCGTATTCCTTCGACGCCGTCAGCCAGCTCGGTTACCTGGCGGCCAAGACGTCGACCATCGAACTCGCTTCGGGGATCTTTCAGATCTACACCCGTACCCCTTCGTTGACCGCCATGACGGCGGCGGGCCTGGACTTCGTCTCCAACGGTCGCTTCGTGATGGGACTGGGCGCTTCCGGACCGCAGGTGATCGAGGGGTTCCACGGCGTCAAGTACGACGCTCCGCTGGGACGCACACGTGAGGTCGTCGAGATCTGCCGTCAGGTATGGCGCCGCGAGAAGGTCGAGTACCAGGGCAAGTACTACCAGGTTCCCCTCCCCGCCGAGAAGGGCACCGGACTCGGAAAGCCGCTCAAGCTGATCAATCATCCTGTGCGTGAGCGCATCCCGATCCTGATCGCTTCGCTCGGACCCAAGAACGTCGAGCTGACGGCGGAAATCGCCGAAGGCTGGGAACCTATCTTCTTCCATCCGGAGAAGGCAGCAAGCGTGTGGGGTGAGCCGATCGCCAAGGGCAAGGCCAAGCGCGATCCGAGCCTCGGTGAGCTTCAGGTGTACGCGTCGCCGGCACTGGCCATCGGTGACGACGTCGACCACATGCTCGACTGGGTACGCCCGAGCCTTGCGCTCTACATCGGTGGCATGGGCGCCAAGGGCAAGAACTTCTACAACGATCTCGCGGTGCGCTACGGCTACGAAGAGGCCGCCGAGAAGATCCAGGATCTCTACCTCGCGGGCAAGAAGGACGAAGCCGCAGCAGCAGTGCCGGACGAACTGGTTCGCGCCGTGTCGTTGATCGGTCCCGAGAGCTACGTCAAGGAACGCGTCGCAGCCTTCGCCGAAGCCGGTGTCACGACGCTCAACGTCACGCCGTTGGCGGCCGACCGCAACGGCCGAGTGCAGCTGATCGAGAAGTTCCGCAAGATTTGTGACTGACCCTGCTGTGCGCCTTTATTAACCGCCGGCGGTTAACAAAGGCGCACAGCAGAGCAGGTGGTTCAGGATCTCCTGCGTACGAAACCCGATTTTGGGCGCTTGTTGACAGGACTTTTTTCACTTCTGACCGGTCGGGTTCTTCGCCTAACGTGGATCGAGTAGCCAGGGTTTGCGTGCGAATCCGGCACCGGTGGCCTCGTTGACGCCCGAAAGGGATGTTGGCGGGGCCGTTGCCGCAGTCCACCCGAACACCCAATGTCCGATTCGGGACTCGCGTCGGCTGATGAATCCTTTTTGCCGTCATTGGGCAATAGTGTGAGGGCGAAGAGATTCTGTGGTCGATTGTGGAGGGACGAACATGAGTGCAACCAAACCCGTCGTCGTAGCGGTAGACGGTTCGGAATCGGCGTCGTCGGCTGTCGTCTGGGCGGCGAGGACCGCGGTGGCGCTCGGTCGACCGCTCCACATCGCGACGGTGGTGCACATCCCAGCCTTCTACTACTCCGAGCCTTACCTCGCCGAGAGCTTCAAGGACGAACTGCGGCGCACTGCCACCGCTCGTCTGGACAGCGCACAGATTCTCGCGCGGCAAAGCATCGACGACGACCTCGAGATCGTCACCGAACTACTCGACGGCAGCGTCTCCGATCGCCTGATCGAATTGTCCAAGGGCGCGTACATCATTGCGCTCGGCCCTCGCGGGCACGGCGAATTCACCGGATTGGTCGTCGGTTCTGCGACGGTCTCGGTTGTCTCGCACGGCGAATCTCCGGTTGCAGTTGTCCGAGGACGGACGCTCGACGGTCGGCCGCCGACCGAGGGCCCCGTCGTCGTCGGTGTCGATGGATCCGAAAGCAGCATCGAGGCAGTCGAGCACGCTTTCGAGCAGGCCTCCGCGCGGGGCGCCACCTTGATTGCCGTCAACGTGTGGAGCGACGTGAGTGTGCAGCCCTCGTTGGGTGCCACCCCCGACGACCCCCTGTGGAGCAGCATCCAGACGGGTGAGGAAGTTGTCCTCGCCGAGCAATTGGCCGGATTCACCGAGCGTTACCCGGACGTCGTCGTCGAAAGAGTCGTCGCGCGTGACCGTCCGGTCCGAGTCCTGAGCGAATACGCGGAGACGGCGCAGTTGATAGTCGTCGGCAGTCGCGGGCGCGGCGGATTCGCAGGAATGCTCCTCGGATCGACCAGTCGGGCGCTCCTGCACACCGCGGATTGCCCGGTTCTCATCGTCCGGCACGTCAACAAGTGAAGAGAATGCATTCCATGAGTTCTGAGTCCACCGTCTCCGGTACCGTTCGACGTGAGATGTCTTTTGGAGGGGTTCGATGACAACGCGGATATTCCTGGTCGACGATCACGAGATCGTCAGACGCGGATTGTTCGACCTACTCGGTGGGGTCGAGGACTTCGTGGTGGTGGGCGAGGCGGCGTCCGTGGGGGAAGCGCTGGCCGCGGTACCGCAGAGCAACGCCGACGTCGCTGTTCTGGACGTACGCCTGCCTGACGGCAACGGCGTCGAACTGTGCCGAGAACTCCGCTCGATGCTTCCCGACCTCCGCTGCCTGATGCTCACGTCGTACGCCGACGACGAGGCGTTGCTCGACGCGATCATGGCGGGCGCCTCGGGATTCGTCCTCAAGCAGATTCTCGGAACCGATCTGGTCGCTGCAGTCCGCACAGTCGGGCGCGGCGGTTCACTGCTCGACAGTCGTGCAACCGAGGCGCTGATGCAGCGGATCCGCAGCGACCGTACAGCTGATCCGTTGGCCGAACTTTCCGATCAGGAGCGAGCAGTCTTCGACCTCATCGGAGAGGGGCTCACCAACCGGGAGATCGGCGCGCGATTGTTCCTCGCGGAGAAGACGGTCAAGAACTACGTGACGCGTCTGCTCTCGAAGCTGGGCATGCAGCGTCGTACTCAGGCTGCGGTGCTGGCGACCGAAATCCGTAGCGGCAGTCGCTAGGATCTAACGACCGGATTTCGGTCGATTCGAGTTGGTGCGACCGAGCGGTACTCGCCAGAGCAGGCGTGCACCGCTCGGATCGTGATTGACGATCGTGCACGTACCGCCGCAATGTTCGGCGCGGCGCTCCAGATTGTGCAGTCCACTCTTGTGGAAGTCGGAGGGGAGTCCGACGCCGTCGTCCTCGATCGTGATCGCAAATTCGAGGTCCGCGGTGACAGCGATGGTGATGTGGCGTGCGTGTGCATGCCGAAGGACGTTGCTCAACCCCTCACGCAGCACGGCTTCGGCGTGCTGGTGGATCCCGGGATTCACCAGAGTGTCGATGGCGCCGGAGAATTGGACGCTCGGGGTCACCGCGGACTGTGCGGTGGCGTCGCCGATGACATCGAGGAGGCGCCGGCGCAGGCTCGACGAATCGGTGGCTGTCGGAGTCTGCAGATCGAAGATGGTTGTCCGGATCTCGCGGACTGTCTTGTCGAGCTGTTCGAGAGATCGTTTGACAATCGCGCGCGCCGACTCCGGGAGGGTCTCGTCCGGAAGCGTGCTCTGCAGGCTCATTCCGCTCGCGAACAGTCGCTGGATGACGTTGTCGTGCAGGTCTCGTGCGATGCGGTCGCGGTCGGCGAGAACGGACAACAGGCGTTGCGCCTTTTGTTTCTCGTCGAACTCGATTGCAACGGAGCCGAGTTCGGCCATCGACTCGATCCGGGTCAGTTCGTCGTGATCCCAGTGTGTGTTGGTGGAATTCGACGCCACGATGACCGCGCCGACTACACCCGAGGCGACGCACATCGGTGCCACGACCGCACTCCCAGCCGACGGCACCAGTTCGGTGAGTGCGCCTAAAGTGGTGAGTACCTGTAGCTTTCGAGTGCTCCGCACCACGTCGAACGGATAAGTGGTCGCCGGGATTCTGACTCCACGTGACGTGGTCCGGGCGCTGGCCGCGGCGTGAACCTGTGCGTAGCCGTTCTCGCAGATCACCACGATCACGTCGTCGACGCCGGTCAGGTCCCGAACGCGACTGGCAAGAAGTTGCAGGCCGTCCTCGAGCGAGTCACCGGCCAGCAACCGCGAGCGGATGGCAGATGTTGCAGTGAGCCATCTTTCACGAGTTCGTGACTGCTCGAACAGTCGGGCGTTTTCCACAGCGATACCGGCTGCGATGGCGAGGGCTTCGAGAATGACCTCGTCTTCCTGGGTGAACTCGGCTTGTCCCCGTTTCTCGGTCAGGTAGATGCTTCCGAACACCTTTCCCCGCATCATGATCGGCGCTCCGAGGAAGCTCTCCATCGGTGGATGATTTGCGGGGAATCCCACCGATTCGGGATGGTCGCCGAGATGGGCCACACGCAAAGTCTGCGGGTGATTCATCAGAACACCCAGCACGCCATGACCTTCGGGGAAATGTCCCATGGTCGCGCGTTGGGACCCGGAGATTCCCTCGTACACGAATTCCGAGAGCCCGCCCCCCGGCGCCGCGACCCCCAGGGCGCCGTAGCGGCAATCCAGAACCGTTGTCGCAGAGGTGATGATCCGTTGAAGCGTCAGGTCGAGGTCCAGGCCGGAGCCGACCACCAGGACCGCCTCGAGCAGGCGGTGGAGTGTCGGTATGTCGGCATTGGAATCGCCCAGGCGGTCGAGCAACTCGCCGAACGTACGTGCCGGACTGTGACCCGAAGCTTCGACCATGGTCGAAGCATATCGCCTCACCGAACGTCAGCTCTCCTGGCGGCGACCTTCCCACCACGACGACCAGTGATGCTTGATCTCGTCGAACTCGTCATCGCTCAGGTCGTAGGTGGTCAGCAGGATGGACATGCCTCCGTCGGGCCGCTGCGCCGTCACCGACTGGGTGGCGACAGACAGCAGGCCAGGGCCGAGATCCTCGACTGTCAGCCCGAATTGGTGGTCGGTGACGTAGTCGACGACGCCTTCGAAATAGTCGCCGGGAGCGATTGTCACCGCGTACCGACTTCCCGCTTCCAATTCGATTTCGGTGAGCCCGAGGACGCTTGCCACGTTCTCACCGGGGAGCAGAAGGCCGTCGAGATAAATGGTTTTACGCTCGGCCAGTCCGTGGTGCTCCACTGCGAATCTGAGCAGCTGGAGGAATGTCGTCCAGCCCTCGGTGATGTCGTCGTACCAGTCGTCGTCGGCAGATTTGGCCGGCCGATCGATGCGGACGACCGTCTTGCCGTCCTGTTCGCGAAGTGAGAAACGGTCACCGTTTCCGAGTTTCAGCGTCAACGCTTCGGGGTCGGCCTCAGCGGTGGAGTAGATCTGGGTGATTTCGTCGTCGAGTCCGTCGTACTCCCAGCCGAACCAACGTCGAATCAGCGACGGGTCGCGCAGCGCGGGCCAGAGTACGGACGGGGCTGCGACGACGGACACTTCGATCACGGTTTCGCTCACGCGGAAGACGCTACCGATTTCAGCCCTTCATGGCGACGGTCAGTAGAAATGCAACGTCTTCGAGCGCTTCGACGCTGTGCCGGTCGGCCGGGACGGTCAGGAAATCACCCGTGGATCCTTTCCACTGGTCGCTCCCACATACAAGATTCAGCTTCCCGCTCAGTACCAACAACGTGGCTTCGCCCGGACTGTCGTGTTCGGCGAGGCTCTTGCCGGCGCTCAGCGCGATCACCGTTTGTCGCAGGCTGCGCTGGTGGCCGCCGTAGACGGTTTGTGAACTGCGACCGCTGGTCGCCGAGCCCGCCAGTTTCAACTGTTGGCGAGCGAGAGCGGTCAGTGACTTCTTGTCCATCGAAGACCTCTCGGAAGCGGTGAATGTCCTTCTTGGAGTATGACCGACTCACTCGCGAGGTGCCTCGTTATCGGCGGAAGTCGGTCAGCGCGTGTACTCCAACCAGCGGAAGCGCAGGCCGCTCTTCTCCGAGGTCTGCCAGGGCTCGTCGGATTTCAGGTTCCATTCGGGGCCGATCTCGGGAGCAAAAGCATCGCCGGCGATGTCGAGGTCGATCTCGGTCACCAGTAGATGCGTTGCGAATGGCAGTGCAGCCGAATAAATTTGCCCGCCACCGACGACGAAGACGTCACCGTCCGGCAACGCCAGGGCGTCGTCCAGCCTGTGGACTACCTCGGCGCCTTCGGCGTGCCATTGCGGATCGCGTGTGACGACGATGTTCCGACGCCCGCTGAACGGACGGAACTTCGATGGAATGGAGTCCCAGGTGCGCCGCCCCATGATTACCGGATGGCCCATGGTGACGCGTTTGAAGTAAGCCATGTCCTCGGACACGCGCCACGGGATCGAGTTGTCGGCGCCGATGACGCCGCCGTGGGCCTGCGCCCAGATGAGGGTGACTGTGCGATCGGTCATCGTCAGACCGCTACCGGTGCTTTGATCGCGGGGTGGTGCTGGTAGTCGACGATCTCCACGTCCTCGAAGGTGTAGTCGAAGATGGAGTCGCGCTTGTTCAGCTTCAGGGTCGGCAACGGCAGCGGTTCGCGGCCGAGCTGCTCGGTCACCTGGTCGACGTGATTGTCGTAGATGTGGCAGTCGCCGCCGGTCCAGACGAACTCGCCGACGTCGAGTCCGGCCTGCTGGGCCATCATGTGGGTGAGCAGCGCGTAGCTGGCGATGTTGAACGGAACGCCGAGGAACATGTCGGCGCTGCGCTGGTACAGCTGGCAGGAGAGCTTGCCGTCGGCGACGTAGAACTGGAAGAAAGCGTGGCACGGCGCCAGGGCCATCTGCGGAATGTCGGCGACGTTCCACGCCGAAACGATGATCCGCCGCGAATCGGGGTTGGAGCGCAGAGCCTCGACGGTCTGCGCGATCTGGTCGATGTGCTCGCCCGAAGGGGTGGGCCAGCTACGCCACTGGACGCCGTAGACGGGGCCGAGTTCACCGTTCTCGTCGGCCCACTCGTCCCAGATGGAGACGCCGTGCTCGTGCAGCCACGCCACGTTGGAGTCGCCGCGCAGGAACCACAGGAGTTCGTTGACTATCGACTTGAGGTGGACCTTCTTGGTGGTGACGAGCGGAAAGCCGTCGGCAAGATCGAAACGCATCTGGTGACCGAAGATGCTGCGGGTGCCGGTTCCGGTTCGATCGGATTTGGCGGTACCCGTCTCCATGACGAGCCGGAGGAGGTCTTCGTAAGCAGTGGAGACAGTCACGGGAATCAGTCTAGGGCCTGCCTTGCCGTGCGCCTTTATTAACCTCCGGCGGTTAATAAAGGCGCACGGCAATATAGCCTCGGCACATGCGCGAACTCTTGGTGATCGGTATCGGTGCTGGTGATCCCGACCAGGTGACGGTTCAGGCGATCAAGGCTATGAACAGGGCCGATACCTTCTTCATCATCGGAAAGGGTGACGAGAAGCAGGCCCTGGTCGACTTGCGCACCGGCATTCTCGACGAGCACGTTCACCTCGACTACAAGGTGGTCGAGATCACGGACCCGCCGCGGGACCGAACCCCCACCGATTACGAGGGGGTTGTCGAGGACTGGCACGAGCGTCGGGCCGCGAAATTCGAAGCGGAATTTGCGGCCGAACCTGGCGTCGGCGCGATTCTCGTCTGGGGTGATCCCTCCCTCTACGACAGCACTCTGCGGATCGTCGAGCGCGTGCTCGCTCGCGGGAGAGTTTCGTTCGACTACTCCGTCATCCCGGGAATCACCAGCGTGCAGTCGCTGGCTGCACAACACCGAATCGTCCTCAACCGAATCGGCGAACCCATCCACATCACGACCGGCCGCAAACTGGCCGAGGGATTGCCCGACGGCGTGGACAATGCCGTCGTGATGCTCGACGCGCATTGCACCTTCACTCAGGTAAGCGAAAACGACGCCGAGATCTGGTGGGGCGCGTACCTCGGGACCCCGGACGAGGAGTTGATTTCCGGCAAACTGCGTGACGTCGAAGATCGGATCGTCGCTCGCCGGGCGGAGTTGCGTGAGAAGCACGGTTGGATCATGGATACGTACCTCGTTCGGCGCTGACAACCGACCCTGGATTTGCCGCCTCGATCCTGCACTCTTGATCCCGAACGGCGGTCTGCGCACCTATGATCTGCGCATGACATCGTTCGGGCAGGACCGACTGCAGTCGATTCTGCCCGCGCCGCGTGGCCGTGAAAAATCAGCTGTGAAGTCGGCTTTCGACCTTCTGGTTCAGTGGTATCGGCGTCCTGATCAATTCGACAGTTTCAATCGATACCTCGCCACGAAGGGCCTGGAGCTAGCTGTCCGATTGCTGGTCATCGGCTCGCTGACGACGGTCATCATTGCGATGACTCTGCTGCGCTTCAGCGACGCTGGCGTGCACAACCACGTCACCAGCGTCGTCAACGCCGTTATCATCGCCGTCACGATTGCGGTGATCGTGCTCTTCTGCCTTCTGCCCGAAATCACGCGTCGGTGGTCGTACTTCTTTGTCGCCTACTGCGAGGTCGGCGTATTCGTCGGTGTGTTCTTGAACAACGACCCTTTCATCGGGTTGATCCAGTGTGTGCTCTTCGTACTGATCGGTGGTTACATCGCGTACTTTCACAACGCGAGACTCCAGGCGGTTCACATCGCGCTGTCCATCGTGGTTCTGGCAGTGGTCGGCCGAAAGGTTGCGGTCTACGCGGATCTTGCGTTGGCCACAGCACTGTGCCTGATCATCGCCACCGGGATCGTGGTCATCCCGTTCGCCTGCCAGTTCGTCCTCTCACTTCTCGGCTCCGACGCGGACAGTTCGGATGTGGATCCGTTGACAGGGCTTCTGAATCGGCGCGGGCTGCAGCGAGCTGTTGTCGAAATGGGGGCGACGGGGCATGCGTCGAGCAAGTCGTCGTATGTCGTCGCGATTGTCGATGTCGATTCGTTCAAGAGCGTCAACGACTCACAGGGGCACGAAGAAGGCGATCTCGTACTTCGCCAGATTGCTGATCGACTGCGGTGGTGCGGCGGCGAGAAGGCGCTCTTCGCCAGATTCGGTGGGGACGAGTTCGTGTTGGTAGACACGATAGACGTCGGCGCAGCGCCTGCGTTCGAAGACAATCTGCGAAGGCACTTGCGAATCGACGATCGTGATCCGGTAGTGACCACCAGCGTCGGAGTCGCGATCACCTCTGCCGAATGGTCGTCGATTATTTCCGACGAGGAGTTGACGGAATTGTTTCGAGTAGCCGATGCCTCGATGTACCGCGCGAAGGCCGCCGGCGGCGATCAGGTTGTGATGTGGGACGGCAAACAGTGAAAATTGTCTGATTGCGGGGAGTTGACTGGATTACCCTGACCCTATGGAATCTGCCGAGAGTGTTGAGCGTTCGGACGCCGTGGCGTCTCGACGACCGCTCTCGGGTCCCGCGTTCCGGCTGATCTCTTCTCAACTTGTCGATTGGTATCGGCGTCCGGACCAATTCGACACCTTCAATCGCTATCTCGCGGACAAAGGGTTGACCGTCGCCTCGCGGTTTCTCGTCGTCTGCTCGTTGGTGCTGGTCACCGTGATCATGTTCCTCACTCGCTTCAGTCCACAGGGACCGACCACTGCGCACGCGCGCACCGCGAACGCAGTCATCATGGTCATAACCGTGATGATGGCCGTCGCCCTCTCGACGAGGCGCAATCTCTCCCGTTCCTGGTCTTACGCCTTTGTGCTCTACTCGGAAGTGGGAATAGCGGCCGCAATGCTGCTGTACTCCAATCCACTTGCAGCACTGGCACACGCCGTGATGTTCTCGGTGATCGGCGGATACATCGCGTTCTTCCACAATGCTCGAATACAGAGCCTTCACATGTTGTGGGTATTCGTCGTGGTCATCGGCATCGTGACACGTACGGCCGTGGTCGAAAACGATGTGGATACTCCGGTTCTGGTCGCGTTGGTAGTACTGGTCGGCGCGGCAATCTACGTGATTCCCTTTGCCTGTCAGTTCATTTTCTCCATCCTCGGCACCGACGCGTTGAACTCGCAATTGGACCCACTGACGGGACTGCTCAACAGGAGGGGACTGGCCGACGAAGTGCGACTGTTGCTGGAGCGGTCGTACACGCACTCGGCGCTCTTGGTAGTCGCCGCCGTCGACATCAATCGATTCAAGGCCATCAACGACGAGTACGGACATACCGTCGGTGACGCTGTGATCGAAAAAGTCGGATCGAGACTGGTCGAATGCGCCGGCCCGGCGGCCTTGATCGCACGGATAGGCGGCGACGAGTTCGTCATCGTCGATTCGGTCGATCAACGCTCGTTCCATCGACTCGAACATGAGCTACTCCGTTCGACGATCACCTCGCCCGATCATCCCGAGGTGGCGATGAGCGTCGGAATCGCGAAGATCGCAGGGCCTTTCGAATCAGCGGATGATGCGCTGGTCGCCTACCCGACTCTGCTGCGGCGAGCGGATCGGGCGATGTACTCCGCGAAGGCACGCGGTGGGCATTCGGTGGTGCTGCAGACGGAAACGGACTGAGCGCGCTGTGAGTGTCCGTGGTCGGCGTTAGTCTGTTGCCATGCCTGAACTACCCGAGGTGGAAGCGCTGGCAGGGTTCCTTCGTCAGCACGCGGTCGGCGCAGTGGTGGGACGCGTCGACATCGCTGCATTGAGTGTGCTCAAGACCTTCGATCCGCCGATCACTGCTCTGCAGGGGCGTGACGTCACGGGCGCCGCCCGCTTCGGGAAGCATCTGGCTCTGGATTGCGACGGGTTGTGGTTGGTCACGCATCTCTCCCGTGCCGGCTGGATGCGCTGGCTGGACAATCCATCGGCGACGCCGCCGAAGCCGGGGAAGGGGCCGTTGGCGCTGCGCGTTCATTTCTTCACACCCGAAGGGTTGACGCCGGCATTCGATCTCACCGAAGCCGGCACCAAGAAACGCCTCGCCGTCTGGGTCGTGAACGATCCGCAGGAGGTTCCGGGCATCGCCCGGTTGGGGCCGGACGCGATGGCCGTGACCGAAGCCGAGTTCGCACAGATTCTGGGCGGAACGTCGGCGCGGATCAAGAACTCGATAGTCGAGCAGTCGTTGATCGCCGGTATCGGGAACGCGTACTCGGACGAGATCCTCCACACCGCGAAACTCTCGCCTTTCGCGACCTCGTCGCGGCTGACGCCGGATCAGATTTCGACGCTGTATGCCGTGATGCGATCCACGCTGGCCGACGCGATCGAGCGTTCGGAAGGTCAGGACGCGGCCCGGCTCAAAGGTGAGAAACGCTCGGGGATGCGAGTGCATGCTCGTACCGGACTTCCGTGCCCGGTGTGCGGTGACGTCGTACGCGAAGTGTCGTTCGCGGAGCGTTCTTTTCAATACTGCGCGACGTGCCAGACCGGCGGTAAGCCGTTGGCGGACAGGCGAATGTCGAAACTGCTCAAGTAGCGAACTGTGCTGCGAGTAGTTCGACGAACTCGCGGGCGAGTGCCGACGAATGGGTGGGTTCGGTTATTGCGTGGACGATCCGATGCGGCGCATCGGTGATCGGAATACAGACCAATTCGGGGTGCAGGGCGCTCATGGACTGGGGGAGCAAACCTACGCCCAGGCCGTTGGCGGTCAGTGAACAGATCAGGTCTACCGAGTTGGCTTCAAGTGTTTTTCCCCGAGGGACCTGTGATTCGGCGAAGGCTTGGTCGGTTTGGACACGGGCCTCGCTGCCGGAGGCGAAGTCCACGAGAGTGTGATCGCGTAGGTCTTCGAGCCTGATCGACGAAGCCTGGGCAAAGGGATGGTCAGGAGCAACGAACGCTGCGGTGGGTTCACTCCACAGCGGCGCGGCGGCAAAGCTCTTGGGTAGGCGACCTGCGGCCAATCCGACAATGCCGACGTCGATTGCACCGGACCGGACTCCTTCGATAACTACTTCACTGCCGTACGGTCGCGCGGTGATGTTGATTGCAGGGTGGCGCCGTGTCAGATCTGCCAGCGCGCGTCCGACGTCGACGCGCCCCGCCGAGGTGATGGTGCCGACCGTCAACCGCACTTGCTCGTTGCTCCGTGCGGAGACATCACTGACGAGTCTCGACACGGCGCCGAGTACCTCGCGGGAGCGGGCGACAAAAACCTCGCCTGCAGCAGTCAGGCCGACGTTTCGGCTGTTCCGGTTGAACAATTCGACTCCCAGTTCCTTTTCGAGGTCTCTGATCTGGGCACTCAAGGCGGACTGGGAAACGTGCAACCGCGACGCTGCTCGGCTGAAGTGTCTGTCTTCCGCGACTGCCAGGGCGTAGCGGATGTGACGTAGTTCCATCGCACCAATCTATCGTTTCTGGAGATAGATCATGCATATCTATCTATTGGACGCGCGTCGGTGTAGGCGGTCATGCTTGACGACATGATTTCAAGCGACGCGCGTCCGAGGCTCGGACTACCGATAGTGCTGCTGATGGCTGCAGCGACGGGCCTGTGCGCGGGCGGTAACTATTTCAACCAGCCACTCCTCGATTCCATCGCAGATCACCTGAATGTGTCGGCCTCCGCAGCGGCCGCGACGGTGACCATCGCGCAGGTCGCGTATGCACTCGGATTGATACTTCTGGTTCCGGTGGGCGACATGGTGGACCGACGCAAGCTGACGGTAGGGCTCATGCTGCTGGCGGCGACCGGTCAAGCGGTCAGCGGATTTGCGCCCAACTTTGCCACGCTTGCAGTGGGAATCGCTGTCGCTGGAGTCTTTTCGGTCGCCGCCCAGGTGTTGATTCCGTTTGCCGCCTCACTGGCCGAACCTGAGAGGTCCGGTCAGGTGGTCGGCACGATCATGAGTGGACTGCTGATCGGAATCCTGCTGGCGCGCAGCGTTGCCGGCGTCCTCTCCGGACTGGGAGGTTGGTCGACGGTATACAAGGTTGCGGCGGTGCTGATGGTGGTGATGGCCGTGGCATTGTGGCGATCTCTGCCTTCCGATTCCGCAGATCGCCCGAAGGCAAGCTACCGCGCAACGCTCGCTTCGGTAGGGAAGTTGGCTGCGACCTTGCCGCGCCTGAGAACCCGATCGGCCATGGGCGGACTGGCTTTTGCTGCTGTCAGCACCGTCTTCACGACGATGGCCTTTCTTCTGTCCGGCGAATTCGGCTACAGCGACACTCAAATCGGCTTGGTCGGACTACTCGGTGTGGCGGGAGCTTTGATGGCGACGGTGGCGGGCAGGCTGGCCGATCGGGGATTGGGTCAGCTGGCGACCGGCGGCGCCATCGCGATTCTCTTGGTGTCGTGGCTTCCCTTTGTCGCCGGTGCCACCCACGTGGTGTGGTTTCTCGTTGCCATCGTCCTTGCCGACCTCGCGCTGCAGGGAGTGCACGTCAGCAACCAGAACGTGATCTACGCCCTTGTCCCCGAAGCACGTTCGCGTGTGAATTCCGTGTACATGACCACCTACTTCGTCGGTGCTGCCGTGGGCTCGGCGGTGGGGTCAGTGGTGTGGAAGTCGTACGGCTGGAACGGAGTATGCATCGCCGGGTTGGTCTTCTCCGTTGCAACGGCGATGGTGTGGGTGCATGATCGCCGACTGGAGACGGCTGAACTGCGAATCCCGCAATCCCCTGTTGCAGTGGGGTAGGCACCCACACCTTCTCGGCTCCAGCACCTTTCAGATTTCGGCACCGTCCACCAGGATCTTGCCGATGCGTTCGGGATAGAACGACACGTGGTCGTCGATCCCGGACGCTTCGGCGGTAGTGAACGGATAGAACCACGCCAGATCCTCGATCGGAGCGAGTTCGGTTGTGCCGGTGAACGACAGATACGACGCAGTGCCCTTGTAGGGGCAGGCCGTGGTGGTCGGGGACGGCGCAAAGTACTCGCTGCGAACGTCGATTCTCGGAATGTAGTACCGCGTGGGCAGTCCGGTTTCGAAGAGCAGTCTGGGTCGTCTCGTCTCGGCGACCAGTACGTCGCCGACAAAGACCTGGACGTGGCGGGACGAGGGGAGTGCGTCGATACGTACGTATGGATCGCGGGCGTGGACAAAGACCTGTTGATCCTCCTCGTACCAGGCGTCCATGCGATCCCAATAGAAAGCGACGTACTCACTCAGATCCAGGGAACCGTCGAACTGTTCAGGGTAGGTCCAGACGGCGTCCTCGGCCCGGCGATCCCCGATCTCGATCGTCCAGTAGGTGGCGTCACCTTTCCATGGGCAATGGGTGGTCGTCGACGTCGGGACGAGGAATTCGGTACGAACGTCCGCGAGGGGGATGTAGTACATCGGCAGGCGGCCGCGTTCGAAAAGGTATACCGAACGAGTGGTGTCTGCGACGGCGTGACCAGCGAAGAAGGCTCGAATTCGGCGGGGGTTCGGCTCCAGTGCGATCCGCCCGTTGGAAGCTGTGATCTGTGTGTCTTCTGCGTGAGTCAGTGCTGTGGACATTCGCGAATGCTCCTGAGATCGGCAGGGTGGTCCTTCCCATCCTGCGCCCGGCAGCAGTTATTTGACAGGTTGGAGTCGAAATACGCGGATCTGGCGCCCGAATGCTCGATCGGCGTAGGTTTCGTACGGCGGCCACGTGGTGGTCGCGAGCTCCCACAGCTTCTTACGCGTGGCGCCCTCCGCCAGACTCGCACCGACCGGTATTTCGACGCCCTTCACTGTCACGATTGCGGTGGGGTTTGCCATCAAATTGAGTGTCCATGCTGGATGCGTATCCTGCCCCCAGTTCGAACCGACGACGACAAACGCATCGCCGTCAGGTGCGTACAGGAGTGGCGTGGTGCGAGAACGGCCGGTCTTACGGCCCGTCGTGGTGAGCAGTAGCTGAGTCACGGTGTTCTCTCCGACCAGCGAGAGCTTGCCTCCCGACACTCTCTGCACTGCTCGATCGAGCGGAACCAGATCCTTGCCGAGATCCGAGAACCATTGTGTATGGCCGACATTGCGCATCAATGACCGGTAGATATTGCGCATCGGACCCCTCGCATTCTCGGCACTGTTTCGAGGCTGGTGCACCTCGACTCGAAAGAGTCTGCCACGTCTGGTCACAGATACCTGAGTCCCAAGGTCCCGAAAGGAATGAAGCGGTCAGCCGAATTCGGTTTTGGTGGAGTAGAATTGGGGCATACCGCCGAAACCGTTCGTTTGTGCGCGTTGGACGGTCGTTGGAAGATCAACCCTCCGAGGTCAAGACATCAGGCTCTAGCCACTCGACGCCGAGCAGTTCGGACAGCGACCGCAGACCGGATCGATCACCACCTTTCAGACCTGTGACCGAATTGAGATTGCGCAACATGACCGTGGCGACGTCCTCTTCCTTGGTGCCCACGCCGAAGGGTATGACCCACGGGCACGTCTGGTAGTCGCGATGCGACCGACCGAACGTCTGTTCTGCCGCGATCCCTGAGTATCGCGGTTGATGAAAGATTCCCGTCCGTGGCAACGGGGACGCGTGAGTGCCGTCCGGGAGTGCTTCGTTGGCATGGAGCGAGATCGAGGTCGTGACATTGAAGACGATGACCGGTGCGTCCCCGCGTTGAAACCGCAGACGTTGACCCTCCTTGTCCGGCACCGCACCGAACAGTTTTGCCACCGAGATCCCGGCGTCTTCGATCATCTCGACCAGTGGATCACCTGCCGTGGAGACGAATTCGACGGCCACCAACACCTGCTTGCCTGCCTTGACCTGCGCCTGCGCCCACTGGGCCGTCGACTCGGCGCGGATCATGCCCGCTTTCTGTCGGTAGCGCAGAACCAGCGCACGGCCGCGCGCGATGTTGCGACTCTTGCGGGCCAATCCCATTTCGTAGGCGTACTCGGCCCACTCCGTCTCGTACTCGGCGCGCTGGGCATGGGTGAGGTCGATCGGCATACCGTCGAGCGGAACAGGTCCCCACGGAGTCGGTCGATGAATCATCAAGGGCGGTTTGCTGTTCGACATCCACCCACGCACGGTCTCGAGCGCTCGAGATTGCAGCGTAGGTGATTCCTTCGCCTCTGCGCTCCACGTCCACTTCCCGTAGGACTTGTCCAGCGGAAGGCCGGACTCGACCAGCCTGGCGCCCAGGTCGGACCAGTACTCCGAAGGTTCTGAATGCAGCTGCGCGAAAAGCGGTGCCAGGTAACGCTGATCGGCCGGCGTGTGTCCCGGTGTTGCCGTCACGGACAGGACGAACGGCGCTTGCTCGTGAGCATTCGAAAAGCGCGCGACCTTCTCGAATGCCGC
The DNA here is from genome assembly GCF_001653035.1 of Rhodococcus sp. YH3-3. Classification (NCBI taxonomy): domain Bacteria; kingdom Bacillati; phylum Actinomycetota; class Actinomycetes; order Mycobacteriales; family Nocardiaceae; genus Rhodococcus; species Rhodococcus sp. YH3-3. Next base: position 1,418,123 of record NZ_BCWH01000002.1, read on the forward strand.
CGTGCGCTGTGTGTCGTTGCTGTACAGCTGGGCCTCGTCGGCAATCACCACACCGAACGTGTACTTGGGGCGGCCGTTTCGCGCGATCAGCTTCTTCAATTGGTCAGGCGACATGATCAACCAGCGGAATCCACCGTCGCCCACCGAGGCGATGGAATAGCGCCAATGCGGAATGGTGATCTGTGCGGGTCGATCGACGAGGACGAGGATGTTGGTTTCGCCGCGCTCCTCGGCAATCGTCTTGGCAGACATCACTGCGATCAGCGTCTTACCCAGGCCTGCATTGTCTGCCAACAGAAATCCGCGTTTGCCGGCGCGAGCGGCATCGACGACGGCTGCAGCCCCCGAAACCTGCTCGGGCCGAGGAATTTTGGGTGCAGCAACGGGACGTTCACCGGTGCTGTCATTGATGTCGTCCTCTACCCACTGCTGATAAGAGTAGGGGAGTGCCTTGAATGGAGCGAGTTCTACGGGCAACTCCGTACCGACCCACGCGTAGCTCTTCCATTTCTTGACGAACTGCGCACCAGGCGCCGGCGTCCGAAAGGGAACGTCGAGGAGCCAGACTCTCTCACCAGGGCCGGCAGTCGGCACATCCGGCATCGTCGCGCGTGAGCTCTTCTTTGCGACAGTCTTCTTCGGGGCGGTCTTTCTGGTCGTGTTCCTCTTGGGTGCAGCCTTCTTCGGTGCAGCCTTCTTTGCGGCAGCCTTGCGTGCCGTGGTTGCTTTGCGTGGTGGCATCAGGCGGTTTCTGCTGTGAGGAATTCACGCAGCGTGAGCGCAGGCCGGCCGACAAGGTCCTCCACGGTGCCCGTGATCAGCGCCAATTCACCCTGCGCGATTGCGGTGTACGTCGACACCCATGCGTCGAGTTCCCAAGCGGGTGCGTTGTACGACGCCCGCGATTCGTAAGCTTCCTCGAGCGTTTCCTCGACGTACGTGGTTCGCTTGCCGGTGACTTCGGTGATGATGCTCGCGGCCTCGGAGAGCGTCAGTGCCTCCCGTCCGGTCAGGTTGTACGTCTGTCCGACATGAGAATCCAGATCCTGCAGAACCGACACAGCGACGGCAGCAATGTCGGAGCGCGCTACCGCGCCGACGAGACCGTCCCCTGCGGGTCCGCGGATCACACCGTCTTCACCGGCGAGAGCGGGTAGGAAATCGAGGTAGAAGCTGTCGCGCAGGAAGGTGAATGCGAGCCCGGAAGCGCGGATATGTTCTTCGGTGACCCAGTGATCGCGAGCGAGCGTGAACGTCGCGTCCGGAGCAGCGCCGAGGAAAGACGTGTACACGATGTGCCTGACCCCGGCCTCCGCTGCGGCGTCGATGAAGGTGCGGTGCTGATCCAGACGATCTGCGCTTTCGGCCGCCGAGACCATGAAGAGGGTGTCGATTCCGGCCAGAGCCGCGAGAGCGCGCTTCTGATCCCCGTACGTGGTCTCGGCCGAATCGGCACCGGGGAGCTGCGGTAATCGGTTGACCGACCGTGCGATCAGCCGCTGTGGGACACCGGCGTCGGCCAACGACCGGGCCACCAGTCCGCCGATATGACCGGTCGCGCCGGTGACGGCGATCCTCGCAGACCGTGAATCTACGGACATGGTGCCCCTCCTTCGGTCGGTGTGCATCCCATCTTGCCGGAACCCACTCCCACGTCAGGTCACGACGCGACGATTACACCGCGAGCCACCGACAGAGCGTCGGACAAAGCTGTCCTGGTGTTGTCGTCGAGGGACAGCAGGGGCCGGCGGGGAAGGCCGGCGTCGATGCCGAGAGATTCCAACCCGGCTTTGACCGTCGACGGCAGTCCGCGACTGACGAGGACCTTCAGTAGCGGCTCGATCTGTTCGAACACAGCGGCGGCACCCGACCGATCACCGGATTCGAGTAGACGCCAGAAGTGCACCACCTGTTCGGGGGCCAGACACGGGGCTGCCGTGCACCATCCGCTTGCACCGGCAGAGAAAGATTGCAGTGCAAGAGGATTGCTGCCGTTGAAGAAGGGGATCGTGCCACCGCTCAGTTCGTTGATGCGGTTCATCCGGGTGATGTCGCCGGTGGATTCCTTGATCATCGTGACGCCGTCGACGGTGGAGACGAGATCGACGAGAAATTCCGGCGACATGTCGATCCCGGTGGTGGCCGGATTGTTGTAGATCATCGTGGGAATGTCGACGGAATCGGCCACCGCGGTGACGTGTTCACGAATCTCCTGCTCACCCAGATGCCAGTACGACGTGGGGAGGATCATCATTGCGTCGGCTCCGGCGTCTGCCGCGATCGATGCTCGGCGGAGTGCTCCCGCCGTCGTCAGATCCGACACTCCGACGACGGTGGGGACTCGGCGGTCGACGTAGTCGACAGTCTCCCGAGCGACCGTCTCCCACTCTGCATCGTCGAGATAGGCGCTCTCGCCGGTACTGCCGAGTGGGGCTATCGCGTCGACACCACTGCTGATCATGCTGTCGAGGAGCGTGTGTAGCGGCTTGGGGTCGAATGCTCCGGTGTCCCGGTCGAACGGGGTGATGGGATAGGCGACGATTCCCTTGATGGTGCTGCTCATGAGGCTCTCAGTTCTGTTGGTGGGAAACAAAAGTCAGTTGGTCAGTGTGTCGGGATGATTGCGGAGAGCGCGACGGGCGTAGTAAGCGAAGTTCGCCTCGCTGCGCCGAGGAGTCAGTGTCCAATCGTGTGCCTCCTTCGCCAGGCGAGGCGGTAGCGGCTTGATGTCTCCGGCAGCCATCGCCAGCAACTGCAGTCTGGCCGCTCGCTCGATCAGATGCCCGAGAGAGCATGCCTCTTCGACCGTGTTGCCGACGACGAGTTGGCCGTGGTGGGCGAGCAGAATTGCCCGCTTGTCGCCGAGTGCAGCCGAAATGATCTCGCCCTCCTCGTTTCCCACGGGAACCCCGGGCCAGTCGGCGAGAAATGCGCAGTCGTCGTAGAGCGGCGCGATGTCCATTTGGGAGACGACGAGGGGAATCTCGAGCATCGACAGCGCCGTCGCATGTAGTGGGTGTGTGTGGACGATGCAGTTGACGTCGGGTCGTGCGCGGTAGATCCAACTGTGGAACCTGTTGGCGGGGTTCGGCATGCCCTCCCCGTCGAGGACTTCGAGATCCTCGTTGACGAGCAGGAGGTTGTCCTCGGTGATCTCGTCGAACCCGAGGCCGAGTCGCTGTGTGACAAACGTTCCTGGCTGCCCACCGCGGGCGGAGATCTGTCCGGCAAGGCCGGAGTCGTGGCCGGCGTCCGACAGTGCCCGGCAGGTCAGTGCGATCTTCTGTCGAAGAGTCCAACTACCTGTCGTTACTTCGGTGAGCATCTTCGTCTCGGCGGTGGCCATGAGTTCCTGCTTGCTCGCATGCATCGTGTCGGTCATGGGGTGTGCCTTTCTCGGGACCCGGAAATCAATGACATTCAGTCACCTATAAGACACAAAGTGTCATATAGGACGGAAATGCGCAACCCTCGATTCCTGCATCGCTGATCGCCGCAGGTCAATGTATTGGTAGGGTGATGACACAAAGTCTCGTGAGGGGAACCGAATGGCAGCGTTTTTGCGAACACATCGGCGTCGCGCCGGTCTGACGCTCGAGGGCCTGGCCGAGCAGACCGGTCTGACGAAGAGCTATCTCTCCAAGGTCGAGCGGGGTATCAGTACCCCGTCGATCGCGGTGGCACTCAAGATTGCGCGTGTGCTCGACGCCGATGTGGGGCAACTGTTCTCGGACAGTATGGAGGGAAATGCCATGACGATCGTGCGCGCGAAGGACCGCGTGATCGACCCGGCCAACTCCGTGCAGTCTTCCGTCTACGATCCGATCGCGCCCTCACTGGTCGGAAAGGCCATGCAGCCGTTCGTGGTTCATCCGGCCTCGGTGATGGGTCCCAAGTTCATGGACCACACGGGAGAGGAGTTCGTGTTCGTGCACTCCGGATCCGTAGAATTCGAAATCCCCGGGCAGACGATGCACCTCGACGCCGGCGACAGCTTGTACTTCGACGCGAATACGCCGCACCGGATGCGGTCGGTGTCGGCGGATCGTGCGGTGGTGCTGGTTGTCGTCTACGACAAGCCTTCGGCTGGATCACCCAGCGGTGACTCGCTGGAAACGCACTGCGGGGTGGGCAGATGACGCTGGGGATCGACACGACACTGACGCTTCTCGCGGCCGGTCTGATCTTCCTTCTCTCCCTGTGCCTGGGAATCTGGAAATACCGACAGATGGCCACTTCGGACAATCACCTCGCCCATCCGTATGTCGACATCGCACACCGCGCTGCCCTGATGTACTCGTTTGCGACGCTGCTGATCGCGGTGTTCGTCGAAATCAGTGCGTGGCCGACGTGGATCAACCTGACCAGTGCCGCAGTGGTCGTGTTCTTCTTTCTCGCAGCGATATTCAGCTACATCGCTCACGGTGCGATGAAGGACACCGACAATCAGTTCGAGTCCGCCGGTCCGCCCCTGCACCTCGGGATGTTTCTGCTGATTCTCGGCGAGGTGGGCGGATTTGCCGTCCTACTCGCAGGTTTCGTGAAAGGCCAGTTCTTCTGATCGGGCTTCAGCGCCTGTGCTCGTAGCCGATCCAAGCCCGTCGACGCTCACCCATCGGGTCGTTCTCCACTCGGGACGTCTCGTCGAAGATCATTGTTTGCCGCTCCGGTACGGAGTAGGCGGGCCAATCCCGGTCCGGCACTCCGTGGCGGGCGAAATGGATCCAGTGGCGCTGCATGGTGGAGGTCACCGCAGTCAGTCCGCGGCGCCCACCGACCGCTGTCAAGGCCGCGGTGAGTGCATCCGAACGCCCGAAGACCGCAAGCAATTCGGTGGCGTGGGTAGCGCCCATGCCGATGAGTCTGAGCAGGCGAGGCGCAAAATCGTAGCGGTAACTGTAGGTAGGAGCTACCTGGCAATGACCCTGTGCGCAGAGTATCGCGGGCTCCCAGAACGTGATGTCGCCGCCGAGATCTGCGGCAGCAAACCGGTGCGGATACGTGGGATACGCCGCGAGCGCACGTGCTTTCACTTCAGGGGTGGTGTGGGAGAACATCTTCTCGATCCGAACCGGGTCGGTAGGCAAGATGTCGAGAACGCGCGGGAAGATTCTTCCCTCGTGGAGATTCGAACCGACGAGCAGCGGAACGGGGTGGGCGCGTCCGGCGGCGAACACGTCGAGCGGGTGTTCGGGAAGGACGTCGTCACCCACCACGGGGGCAAATGCCCGCGTTCCGGGTTCTTCGTCCGCGCCGCGGCGCGCAAGTTCTTCGCCGGCATCGACCAGGTCCTTCACCGAAGCGGAGCGCAGCCACGATGCCGGATCGGCATCCGGAGCCTGTGCGATCTCGAGGAACTCGCGTGCCCAACGGTGCGCTCGCTCTTTTCCGTATGCCGAAGCAGCCGGCGGACTTTGAGCGATGGCCCGGGCGAACAGCCCTCGTGCCGCCGGCGTTGCCATCAGAGTGGTGACCGCGTTGGCGCCGGACGATTCACCGAAGACGGTGACGGCGTTCGGGTCGCCACCGAAAGCGGCGATGTTGCGTTGGACCCACGTCAGCGCGGCGATCTGATCGCGCAATCCGAGGTTCGTCTCGAATGATTGTTCCGCAGTGGAATATTCACTGAAATCGAGGTAGCCCAACGCGCCGAGACGATATTGGATCGAGACGTAGACGATGTCGCCACGTTCGACCAGGCTCGTTCCGCGGTACATGGGCGTCGACGGATTCCCGCCGTTGTACGCGCCGCCGTGAATGAAGACCATGACCGGTCGCAACGAATCCGACGGTACCTGCGGGGCCACGACATTGACGAAGAGTGAGTTCTCGTCGAAGTTGCTCTTGCGCTGCGGAGACGGAGAGCCGAATGCTTCCGCCGGGCGGACACCATGCCAAGCCTCGACCGGCTGCGGTGCGCGAAATCTCCAAGGACCGGTCGGGGCCGTTGCGTAGGGGATTGCTCGCCAGGTGCGCAGTCCTCGATCGAGGCGCCCGCGTACGACCCCGGAATCGAGAGTGATCTCGAGGGGGCTCGTCACGGTAGGGAGATGTCGGTGCCGTGGCTACGGTAACCGCTGTATCCCGCCCAGGCCAAGCGTTGTTCACGTCTGGGATCGTTCTCGACGCGGACGATCTCGTCGAAGATCATGGTCCGACGCTCCTGCCCCTCGTAGCGCGGCCACGATCCGCGCGGCGAGCCGTGCTCGGCGAAGTGAAGCCAGTGTCCCTGAACAGATTCGGTGACTGCGCGCAGTCCGCGTCGACCGCCGGGAAGGGTGAGGCCGCGCCCGACAAGGGTGTCACCGATGCCGAAGACTGCAAACATCTCGAATCCGTGTGTGGCGTCGAGGCCGAGCCAGCGCATCATCGTCGGCGCGAAGTCGAATCGGTAGGCGTATGTCGGCGCTGATTGTGCGTGCGCTTGCATCAACTCCACGGACGGGTGCCAGAACGTGACGTCTCCGCCGACGTCGATCGCGGACTGCTCGTCCGGGTAGCCGGGATAGGTTGCGAGGATGCGCTTCCCGGCCTCGGGATCGGTGAGGGCAAACATGGTGTCGATGCGCGACGGGTTGGTCGGAAGTGCGTCGAGCACCTTCGGGAACAGCGTCCCCTCCCGTCTGTTGGTGCCGATGATCATCGGCACCTGGTGTGCCGATCCTTCTTTGAATGCGTCCAAGGGGGAGCGCGGCAGGAAGTCGCCGTCGACGACCGGTCCGAAGGGATGTAGTCCAGGTGTGTTCGCGAGTACCTCGGCGCCCAGTCTGCTTCCGGCTCTGCCCAATTCGACGGCTGTCGCCGAGGTCAGGGCCTTCGCGGGTGGTAGGCCGGAATTGAGGATCTCGACGAAACGCGCGCCCCAGGCATGCGATCGCTGCGTGCTCGAGACCAGATCCGGAGCCGAACTCTCGGCGATAGCGCCGGCAAAGAGTCCCTTGGCGGCCGGAGTCGCCATCAGGGTGGTGACGGCGGTGGCTCCGGCGGATTCACCGAAAATCGTGACTTTTTCAGGATCCCCACCGAAGGCGGCGATGTTGCGTTGCACCCACTGCAGGGCCGCGACCTGATCGCGCAGTCCGAGGTTGGAGTCGAATACGCGCTCGGATGTGGAGAACGGGGTGAAATCGAGGTAGCCCAGAGCGCCGAGTCGGTAGTTGATCGAGACGTAGACGACGTCGCCGCGTTCGACGAGGGACACGCCCGAGTACAAGCCGGTGGCCGAGGTCCCGATGGTGTTTGCCCCACCGTGGATGAAAACCATGACGGGACGCGGAGTATTGCCGGTGTTCGCGGGGGCGAGCACGTTGAGCGTCAGGCAGTCCTCGCTGCTCGGCTGGTACTTCCCGGGCGCGAGCAACAGCCCCTTCTTGTGTTGGACAGACGCGTCGCCGAACCTGGTCGCGTCGCGTTCTCCGGTCCACGGCGTGACCGGCTGGGGTCGCGTCAGACGCAGTGTTCCGACCGGCGGCCGGGCGTAGGGAATTCCGCGCCAGGCACGAAGTTTTCCCACCCGGCGGCCGCGCAGGGTGCCGTCGGCCGTGGTCACAAGTATGTCGGACGCCATGTCGCGACTATACGTACTTCGGGAGCGCGTCAGCGGCGAGCCTCCAGCAATCGAAGCCAGACTTCACTGACCGTCGGATACGAGGGCACCGCATGCCAGAGAGTTTCCAGTGGTACGGCGCCGACGACCGCGATTGTCGCCGCATGCACCAGCTCGGATACTTCGGGCCCGGCGAAGGTAGCGCCGAGGATCACGTCGGTGGCCTTGTCGATCACCAACTTCGCGCGCCCCGAGTAGTCGTCGCGCAGCAGCGAAGATCCCGCGACTGCGAGTTCGATCTCCACGACTTCGACGTCGTAGCCGTCGTCGCGAGCTTTCTTCTCGGTGCGTCCCACCCAGGCGATTTCGGGTGAGGTGAACACCACCTGGGGGACCTGTCCATTGTCCGCCGACGCCGTGTACCGAGGTCCCCTGAGTCCGCGGCTCTCGGCCCGCGCGGCGATGACGTCTCCGCAGACTCTCGCCTGATACTTGCCCATGTGGGTGAGGGGAGAACGACCGTTGATGTCGCCGACGGCGTAGAGCCACTCACCTTGGGCACAGAGGTGATCGTCAGTGGTGACGTACTTGCCGTCCTCGAGGCCGATGACGGACAAGCCGAGATCGGCAGATGTCGGCCCGCGGCCCGCCGCGACGATGACCTCGTCGACTTCGATCACGCCGGACGATGTCTCGATGCTGACGGGTCCACCGTGGATGTGACCTTCGCCGGTGTCCTTGGCATCGGGGCGTGAGACCGAGTTGACGGCAGTGCTCAGTCGAACGTCCACACCGCGGGCACCGAGTGCTTCGGCCACCATCGTTCCGGCAAACGGTTCTGCTGATTTCAACAGAGCATCGCCCCTCACGAGCAACGTCACGTGAGCGCCGAACGACGACAACCACGTTGCGCACTCAGTTGCGACCACTCCGCCGCCGATGACCGCCACTCGCGACGGAACCTCGTGCAGGTTGGTGGCGTCGCGCGAGGTCCACGGGAGTGCCTCGCGCAATCCCGGTGTCTTCGGGACGGTGGCGGTCGTTCCCGTGGCGAGTACGACGGCACGGCGGGCACGGAGCTTACGGGTCCCGTCGACGGTCACTGCTCGCTCGCCGTCGATGACCCCGTGGCCTTTGATCACGGTGATGCCCGCGGAGGTTGCCCAGTCGACCTGGGACGAGTCGTCGTGGTTGTGGGTGAACGAGTCGCGCCGTTTCAGAACGGCATCGACGTCCAGCGGTCCGGCCGGGATCCCGGGCAAGGCGTCGGCCGCCTCGAGGACCTGCCCCGGGCGCAGTAGTGCCTTGCTGGGCATACAGGCCCAATACGAGCATTCACCGCCGACCAGTTCGTGTTCCACGATTGCGGCGGTGCGATTACTTCCGGCGATGGCGTATGCGGCGGCGTTCTCGCCGGCGGGTCCACCGCCGATCACGATGACATCGAATTCGTCGGTCATTGCTCCACGGTATGTCGGATCGGTCCGAGTTCGCTCGGTTACCGCCGGGTACGAGAACTCGATGATGGTTACAGTTGGACCCATGACGCGGCAGAAGATTTTGATCACCGGTGCCAGTTCGGGTCTGGGTGAGGAGATGGCCAGGAGATTCGCCGCGGCCGGTCGCGACCTCGCGTTGTGTGCCCGGCGGACGGATCGTCTCGACACGCTGCGTGGGGAGCTGGTGGCGCAGTACCCGTCGATCAGCGTCGCAGTGCGCGAACTCGATGTGACCGAACACGATTCCGTCGTCCGGGTTTTCGGTGAGCTGCGCGACGAGTTGGGTGGCCTGGACCGGGTGATCGTGAACGCCGGGCTCGGCAAGGGCGCCAAGATCGGAACCGGAAAAGCGCACGCGAATCTTGCAACAGCGCAGACGAATTTTGTCGGCGCGCTGTCGCAGTGTGAAGCTGCGCTCGAGATCTTCCGCGCGCAGGACTCCGGACACCTGGTTCTCGTGTCCTCGATAAGCGCGGATCGGGGGCTACCCGGGCCAAAAGCGGCCTATTCGGCGAGCAAGGCGGGAGTAGCGGCGCTGGGTGAGGCGCTCAGTATCGAGTTGGCGCGCACACCTATTCGGGTCACCACGCTGCTGCCGGGCTTCATCAAGACCGACATGTCCGCCGGCGCCGGCGACGACGCTGCGCTCATGGCCAGTCTGGACGAAGGCGTCAGTGCCATGGTCGACGCTATCGAGAAGGAAACCACCCGAGCGGCGCTACCCGGCCTCAAGTGGCAAGGGATAGATGCGGCCCTACGATTCCTGCCCAACTCCGTGACAGCGAGGTTTGTCTGATGAGCATCCACATCTCGAACGGTAAGCCCCGGGTAGTGATCGTCGGTGGCGGCTTCGGTGGACTGTATGCAGCGAGACGACTCAAGAAGGCTGACGTCGAGGTGGTTCTGATCGACCGAGGGACCAGCCACGTCTTCCAGCCCCTGCTCTACCAGTGCGCCACGGGTCTGCTCTCCGAAGGGCAGATCGCAAGTCCGCTGCGACATCTGCTCGAGGACAACAAGAACACGAACGTCGTTCTGGGCGAGGCCAAGTCGGTGGACGCCGACGCCGGGATACTGACTGCCAGTCGCTTCGACGGGTCGACCTTCGAATTGCCGTACGACTACCTGATCGTGGCGGCTGGAATGCGCCAGTCCTACCACGGCCAGGACGAGTTCATCAAATGGGCGCCCGGCATGAAAACCCTCGACGACGCTTTGGCGATCAGGCGCAGTCTCATTGCTGCGTTCGAGATGGCCGAATCGCTCCCGACTGCGGAAGAACGTCGACCGTGGCTGACATTCGCCGTGGCGGGCGGCGGACCCACCGGCGTCGAATTAGCCGGACAGATCCGCGAATTGGCGATGCACGCGCTCACCAACGAGTTCCGGTCCATCGACCCTGACGAGGCAAGGGTACTGCTCTTCCACGGCGACGATCGGGTGCTCCCTTCGTTCAGTCGCAAGCTCTCGGCCGCCGCCAAACGTACTCTCGACGGGATCGGCGTCGAGACTCACCTCGGCGTGCACGTCACCGACGTGTGCGAGACCAGCATCGAGACGACGGACAAGAAGACAAAAGAGAAGCGGCAGTACGAGACCCGCACGATTCTGTGGACCGCGGGCGTCGAAGCAGTGCCGTTCGCCGAGGCACTGGCCACGGCGCTGGGTGTGAAGCAGGTCGGCGGTGGCCGCATCGAGGTGGAAGCCGATCTGACCGTTCCCGGCCACCCGAACGTCTACGTGGTGGGCGACCTCATGTCGCGGGACAAACTTGCCGGGGTGGCCGAGGTCGCGATGCAGGGTGGTCGGCACGCCGGTGCCCGGATCGCTGCAACCGTGGAAAACGGAGTGCCCAGCCGAAAACCGTTCAAGTACCGCGATCTTGGAACCGCGGCCTACATTTCGCGACGCCACGCGTTGCTTCAGGCAGGGCCGGTCCAGTTGTCCGGGTTCATCGGATGGGTGTCATGGGGAATCATCCACATCGCGTTCCTCGCGGGGTTCCGCAATCGCGCCAGCACGGTGCTGAACTGGGGCGCAACCCTGGCGTCGAAGACGCGTCGGGAACGGGCAATCACGTACGGCGACCCCGAAACCGCTCGGCAGCCGTACAACTGAGGGTTACTCGGTCTTGAACACGGGGTTTCCGGCGGTGTCGATCATCCACCACAGGCTGCCGACGCTCTGTCCGAGCATGTCGCCGGGAACCTTGTCGTCGAGGTACCGATAGACGGGCTTGCCGTTGACGGTGATCTGGAAAGATCCTTCCGGCCCGTCGATGGTACCGATGACAGCGTCGATTCCTTCGACGATCGGCGAATCCGTGACCGAGGTGACCGCCGGCCAGTAACGCAGGCACGCTTCGTCGCACGACCCGGCTTGTGAGTTCTCCTCGTCCGGGTTGTAGACGTAGACGGTCATGCCTTCGCCGTCGACGGCGATCGTCCCGAGTGGGGAGTCGGCGGTCTTCAGCAGGGGTGCATCAGCGGCGGCGGGTGGCGACAGCGACGTCGAAATGGCAGTGACGTTGTCTGCGCTGTCCCCGGAATCGAGGGCGTCGGGCGAGCAACCGGTGAGGATCAGGGCGGTACTCGCAACTGTCGCGAACAACCACTGTCTGCGCATGACGTCTCCGTTCTGGGCGGGAGTGCTCGGGACAAGCAATCGGGGATACCCGTTGCGGACGAGCTGAAAACGCCGGGCGTCCGGATTCCTCGACAATAGCTCTGTTACAGAGCTATTGTGAGGTTGTGGATGGAAGCGGAGCAAATCTTGCGGATGACGTCCTGGAGACGCTCGGACAATTGCGCCGGGGCACGAGGAAGGCGTCGGGGCGGCCGTTTGCGGAACGACCGCTCGCCGGCGCCCAGATCGAACTCGTCAGGCTGCTACGACGCAACCCGGGTCTGTCGGTGGCCGAGGCTGCCGGGCGATTGGGTGTCGCGGCAAACACGGTGTCCACCTTGGTGCGGCAGCTCGTCGACGAGGGAGTGATCGAACGCGTTGCCGACGAGGCCGACCGCCGCGTCGCGCGATTGGTGCTCGCGGACGAGGCGCGCGCCCGCGTCGAGGTGTGGCGTGATCGCCGGAGCGTGATTGTCGGTCAGGCATTGTCGAGTCTGACCGGAGAAGACAGGGCGAGGATCGAGGCTGCGCTACCAGCCCTGTCGCGATTGGCGAGCGCTCTGGCAGCAGCCGGATCAGAAGGTGACGGGTAGTGAGATGCTGACACAGTGGTGGAAGAGCCGAGCGGCAGGTTCACCCGACCCCGGCGCACACGCGGTCGAGATCGACTCGGTTACATACAAGTTCGGCGACCACCGCGCGGTGGACAACCTGAGTCTGGTCATCAATGCGGGGGAGTGTTTCGGCCTGCTCGGTCCCAACGGCGCAGGAAAGACTACGACGATCAGGTTGCTCAACACGTTACTTCCTCTGCAAGACGGTGACATTCGGATTCTCGGTCGCTCAGTTCGTACCGAAGCGATGACCATTCGGCGCTACCTCGGGTACGTGCCACAACAGCTCTCGATCGAAAGCGCATTGACCGCACGCGAGAACGTGACCTGGTTCGCGCGACTGTACGACGTTCCGCGGTCCGAACGACGCGAGCGCGTCGACCAGGCGCTCGAGATGGTGGACCTACTCGATTCAGGTGATCGTCTGGCGTCGAGCTTCTCCGGCGGTATGGTGCGACGTCTCGAACTTGCGCAGGCGCTGGTGAACCGACCGTCGTTGCTGGTGCTCGACGAACCGACGGTGGGGCTGGATCCCATTGCCCGCGAATCCGTCTGGCAGCGAGTGGCGGAGATGCAGAAGCAGTACGGCATGACTGTGCTGCTCACGACGCACTACATGGAAGAAGCGGAGGAGTTGTGTGATCGTGTTGCGTTGATGCATCACGGTGAACTTCGTGCAGTGGGCGAGCCGAGCGCGTTGGCCGCCGAACTGGGGCCGGAGGCCACTCTCGAAGACGTGTTCCGTCACTACACCGGCGACGACCTCACCGGCGGCAAGTCAGGAGGTCTCCACGATGTCCGCAGTGCCCGTCGCACAGCGCGCCGCTTGGGCTGATCCCACTACCAACAGTCTTGCTCGATTGCTCTCGAGAATTTACACATTCTGCCTCGTGGAAGTTCAGAAGTTGCGGCACGACCGATCTGAATTGGTCACGCGCGCAATCCAGCCGATCCTCTGGTTGGTGATCTTCGGTCAGACGTTCAGTCATATCCGAGCGATCCCGACTGGCGACGTACCGTATCTCGACTTTCTCGCGCCGGGCATCATTGCGCAGTCCGCGCTTTTTGTTGCGATCTTCTACGGAATCCAGATCATCTGGGAGCGTGACGCGGGAGTCCTCACCAAACTCATGGTGACGCCGACGCCACGAGCCGCGCTGGTCACCGGAAAGGCATTTGCGGCCGGTATCCGTGCGGTCGCCCAGGCCGTGGTCGTAGTCGTTGTAGCGGCGCTGCTGGGCGTGAGCATGACGTGGAACCCGATCAAGCTGCTCGGCGTCGTGGCTGTCGTTGTCCTCGGCTCGGCGTTCTTCGCCTGTCTGTCGGTTGCGATCGCGGGGATCGTGCTCAAACGAGATCGATTGATGGGCATCGGCCAGGCGATCACCATGCCGTTGTTCTTCGCGTCCAACGCTCTGTACCCGGTCGAACTCATGCCGACGTGGGTTCAGTGGCTCAGTCGCATCAATCCGCTGAGTTACGAGGTGTCAGCGCTGCGCGGTCTGCTGATCGGAATGCCGACCGACTACCTCGTCGACTTCGGCGTGCTGATCGGGGCCGCGCTGCTCGGAATCATCACAGCTTCGGCACTATTGGGCCGCTTGACTCGCTGATCTGACTCGCTGAACTTCGCTCCGGACTAGTCGCGAGTGAACGGTGGGGTGTAGGTGCTGCAATCCGGAGGGACGGCCGGGAGTCCTTCGGACGAGCGAAGTTTCTCCGCAATCGATGAGAGCAAGTCCTGCGATTCAGGGGAGAGATCGACCGCTTTTATGGCCAGAGAACGTAATTCGCTGTCGTGGAACTCCTCGACAACCGAACGGTCTTCTTCCGGAATCAGTTCGGGATCTTGGCGAGGTGTCGGGCCGAAGAAGTACTCTGCTGCTACGCCGAAGTAATCGGCCAATGCCAAAACGACTTGCTCCGATGGATTCGTGCGCACACCGCTCCGGAGTTGCGAGAGGTACGGTGTCGAAATCTTGCATCCACGTTGCGAAAGGGCTTCCACAACTTGTGCGTTGGTGAGTCTCGGTGCTGTGGCCGGGTACAAGGCGTTCAAACGGTCCTTGAATGAATCGGTCACAATTCCTCCCTCGAGCGTGACCCAGCGTCACAGCTACTTCGCAGTTTTCACATAGTAGACGACACGGTTATTCTGGACTCTGGTCGAAAGTCCTTTCACCTGCGGATATTTGGCGCAGAAAAATTCCAAAGACTTTGTAAAGTATGTGATTTTCGCCGCGTACTGACCGTTCGTTTTGCCAAGGTGTACGGCGGTAGCGTATAAGCCGAACGGTGGTGGTTACGCCATTGTGCTGCAGGTTCTTTCAGCCGGTCCTATCCATTTTGTGTCGATGCATTCCTGCTCGGTCTGTAACGTGCGAAGCGCTGCCGCCGGGCACCGGGCGTCGTCGTGCCGGCGGTTGGCGCGCCGCGTGTTCGGGACTTCTTCTCGGTGCTCTGCTCGACGCTCGCGCGCAGTGGTGGGCCCGTATTTTGCTGCACTCGAGAGTGAGCGCTCAGGTGTGTCCACCTGCGAAAGTGACGCGCATTGAAAGCGGCCGATTGGTATGTCATCGACGTTGGAACACAGTGCTTATCGTCGGTCCCCATTTTTCATGCGGTGACATAAGGTTCATGCGGTGACATCAGCGCCGCCCGGGCGTGTTGCTGCGGCGGACCGGGCTCGAAGCGCAGCCGGTCGGCCGGACATGTCGAGCGTCGACTCTGCGTCTTTCGGATCGGAATTGCCCGCTGCGCCAGTAGTAGTCGACGTCGTCGCAGTCAGGTGCATGTCAGAACCATGTGGAGGATTACACGTCTTGCACACGGAGGGCGACAGTCCGGGCGGCAATTCTGTCGCACAGATCTACCATCCAGTCCCCGCCGCGCGCTGCTCAACCTGCGGCATGTGTGCCTCGGCCTCGGAAGCGCTTTATGGCACGGGGGTTGCTGACCGGCGCATACTGGTTACAACACAGTGTGTTCGAAGGGCAGGACTGACATGGTCAGTGTCGAGAAGTGGGCGATGTGGGATTCCGCCGTGGAGGTGGACGTCACCGAGGGCGCTGCGCTGCCTACTGCGCACGCGTTGATCGCAGCTGCCATCGACGAAACCGAAGCGGTCTGCGACCTTCGCCGGGGAGACGCCGAGATTCACGCCGTCAACCTCGCTCAGGGAACTCCGGTCAAAGTGACACGACGTATGTCGGCTCTGCTGCGGTCGGCGCTGTGGGCTGCCCGTATGACCGGCGGTGCAGTCAATCCGCTCGCCGACAACTACTCCGAGGACGAATCCATTCCTCCGGTGCACCCGACCCCGACGTTCGAGGACGTACAGCTCGACGGAGACGTGGTGTACGCGCCCTGGGGTGCGTCGTTCGACATCACCGGAGTTGCCAAGGCCGACACCGTCGATCGCGCCGCGCAGACCGTCGCCGCCGAATTACAATGCGGCGTTGCTGTGCGGATCGGCGACGTGATCGCCACGGCCGGCCATGCACCAGCTGGTGGCTGGCAGATTCCGGTGCCGGACAGCGAAGAAGTCGAACTGATCAACGGAACCGCGATGGCGACGGCGCGGGCGCTGGAGCTGCCCTCCTGGGAGCCGAACCAGGAGCGGCCCTCCACGGAATGGGCACAGGTCTCGGTGATTGCTGACGACGCGGTGTGGGCGTACGCCGCGAGCGAAGCTGCGTTGATCCGGGGGATAAGCGCCATCAAATGGGTTGAACAGCAAGAGCTTCGGGCTCGGCTCGTCGACCGATCCGGACGCGTGTACACAACGGAAAGTTGGTTCGGCCCGGCCGCCGCGTGAGTCAGGCCCGTCCGCGCTCTCTGCGGTACCACTGCACCAGAGCATCTGTGGATGTGTCGCCGAGGTCGCCGGGTGCTGCTTCGGAAGAGAGCGCAGGCCCCAGTTCCATGGCTTGTGTCTTGCCGAGTTCGACGCCCCACTGATCGAACGGATTGACACCCCACACAGCACCTTCGACAAATACCTGGTGCTCGTAAAGTGCGATCAGCTGACCGACGACCGAGGGGGTCAGCTCCTTCGCCAAGATAGTGCTCGAAGGCCGGTTGCCTGGCATCACCTTGTGTGGCACCAGCTCCGGAGCAGTGCCCTCTGACGCGATTTCTTCGGCAGTCTTGCCGAACGCGAGAACCTTTGTCTGAGCGAAGAAGTTACTCATGAGCAGATCGTGCATTGATCCCGTGCCGTCCGCAGTAGGCAGATCGTCGGTGGATTCCGCGAACCCGATGAAATCGGCAGGCACCAGCCAGGTGCCCTGATGCAGGAGTTGGTAGAAGGCGTGTTGGCCGTTGGTTCCGGGCTCGCCCCAGAAGATCTCACCGGTGGACGTGGTCACCGGTGAGCCGTCGGCGCGAACCGATTTGCCGTTGGACTCCATGGTCAGCTGCTGCAGGTAGGCGGGAAAGCGCAGCAAGTCGTTGGAGTAGGGCAGCACTGCGCGGGACTGTGCGCCGAAGAAGTTGGAATACCAGAGCCCGATGAGGCCGAGGAGGACCGGCGCGTTCTGCTCGAGCGGTTGGTTTCGGAAGTGCGTGTCGATCTGGTGGAAACCGTCGAGGAACTCCGCAAAGCGAACGGGTCCGACGGCACACATGACCGACAAGCCGATCGCCGAGTCGACGGAGTAGCGCCCGCCGACCCAATCCCAGAACCCGAACATGTTCGCGGTGTCGATGCCGAACTCCGCCACGCGGTCACCGTGGGTGGAGACTGCGACGAAATGCTTGGCTACGGCCGAGACGTCTTCGCTGCCCAGACCGGCGAACAGCCAACGCTTTGCCGCTGTCGCGTTGGTGAGAGTCTCGAGGGTGGAGAACGTCTTGGATGCGACGATGAAGAGCGTCGTCTCCGGATCGAGGTCGTCGAGCTGTCCGACCAGATCGACAGGGTCGATGTTGGAGACGAACCGGACGCTGATTCCGGCGTCGGCGTAATGCCGTAGTGCGCGGTAGACCATCACCGGCCCGAGGTCGGAACCGCCGATGCCGATGTTGACGATGGTGCGGATGCGCTTGCCGGTAGCTCCGGTCCACTCGCCGCTGCGCACACGGTCGGCAAAAGCGCCCATCGCGTCCAGAACTTCGTGAACGTCGGCGACGACGTCT
Organism: Rhodococcus sp. YH3-3; assembly: GCF_001653035.1. Classification (NCBI taxonomy): domain Bacteria; kingdom Bacillati; phylum Actinomycetota; class Actinomycetes; order Mycobacteriales; family Nocardiaceae; genus Rhodococcus; species Rhodococcus sp. YH3-3. The sequence continues at coordinate 1,435,546 of NZ_BCWH01000002.1, forward strand.
TGACCGTCGACGGTCAGAGCAGAATCCTTCGGCAGACGCAGCGCTGTGTGCAGTACGGCGCGGTCTTCGGAAGTGTTGATGTGATCGCCCGCGAACATCGCGTCGCGTCGTGCCTCGACGCCGGCCTCGCGGGCCAGGTCGACGAGTAGCGCGAGAGTTTCGCGGCTGACGCGATGCTTGCTGTAGTCGATGTGAAGATCACCGGCGTCGATCGTCAGCTCTCGCCCGCGGGCTGGATCGTCCTGGAAGAGTTCTCGCAGGTGAACGCCTTCGATGTCGGCGTAATGAGCGCGCAGTTTCTGCCAGGCTGAGGTTCCGGTGATGTCAGTGCTCACGATCATCGACTTTAGTGGCACAAGCTGGAAACTTCCGCGTGAGTCTCGCTCGCGGGCAGACGGACGCGGCTCCGACGAGCATCATGGAACCCATGGACACATTCGAATTCATTCGATCAGTTCCCACCCAGTTGTTCGTCGGCGGTCGGTTCGTGCCCGCGGAGAACAACGCGACCTTCCCGGTGGCGGATCCGGCGACCGGGAAATCGTTGACCGATGTCGCCGATGCGAGCCCCGCGGACGCGCTGCGCGCTCTCGACGAAGCCGTCGCCGTCTCGTCGAAGTGGGCGAGCACACCTGCGCGCGAGCGTGGTGAAATCCTGCGAGCCGTCTTCGAGAAGATCACCGAGCGAGCCGAGGACGTGGCGCTGCTGATGACCCTCGAAATGGGCAAGGCACTCGCCGAAAGTCGCGCCGAGGTGAAGTACGGGGCTGAGTTCTTCCGGTGGTTCAGCGAGGAGGCCGTTCGCATCGGCGGGCGCTACACGCCGGCCCCGGCGGGCAACGGCCGGATCCTTGTCACCAAGGCGCCGGTCGGACCGTGTCTGGCCATCACTCCCTGGAATTTCCCGTTGGCGATGGGTACCCGCAAGATCGGCCCGGCGTTGGCCGCCGGCTGCACGATCATCGTCAAGCCTGCCTCGGAGACCCCGTTGACGATGTTGTTGCTTGCTCAGCTCATGGCCGAAGCCGGGTTGCCCGACGGAGTCCTCTCGGTGTTGCCGACATCGAAATCCGGTGAAGTGACCGGCCCTCTCATCGACGACCCTCGACTGCGCAAGCTCACCTTCACCGGGTCCACCGGCGTCGGCAAGATGCTGGTGGAGAAGTCCGCGAAGCGATTGCTCCGCACGTCGATGGAATTGGGTGGCAACGCACCCTTCGTGGTGTTCGACGACGCGGACGTCGACAAGGCAGTCGAGGGCGCGGTACTGGCGAAGCTTCGCAACGGAGGCGAAGCATGCACCGCCGCCAACCGGTTCCACGTCGCCAACGCCGTGCGTGAAGAGTTCACGACCAAGCTGACCGAGAAGATGGCGACTTTCACGATGGGACCCGGTACCGACCCGGAGACGAAGCTCGGCCCGCTGATCAACCAGAACCAACTCGACACGGTCGCGGAGTTGGTTGCAGATGCGGTGGATGCCGGGGCGAAGGTGCGATTGGGCGGCGAAGCGCCGGGTGGTGAAGGGTACTTCTATCCAGCCACGGTGTTGGCAGACGTTCCGGCCAGCGCGCGGATTCTGAAAGAAGAGGTGTTCGGACCCGTCGCCGCGATCACCGGCTTCGACACCGAAGCCGAGGGAATCGCAGCCGCCAACGACACCGAGTTCGGACTGGCCGCGTACATCTTCACGAGGGATCTCGACCGTGCGCTTCGGGTTTCCGACGCACTGGAATCAGGAATGATCGGCGTCAACCGCGGAGTGATCTCGGACGCGGCAGCGCCGTTCGGCGGCGTGAAGGAATCCGGATTCGGCCGCGAGGGCGGGACCGAGGGGATCGAGGAATACCTGAACACGAAGTACATCGCGCTCGAGAGCTGATACACACGCGAACGGCCACATCGGGACTGCCAGAGGCATCCGATGTGGCCGTTCGCAAGTGATCTGGGTGTGCGCTAGTGGCCCAGGCGTCCGCGGCCCAGGCGCAGGAGCAGCATCGCGAGAGTGTGGCCTTCCTGGCCCAGCTCGTTGAATCGTTCTAGGACCTTCATCTCGCGGCTGTGCACCAGACGCGGACCACCCGATGCCATCCGGGTACGGCCGATGATCTGGGAGACCTCGGAGCGGCGTTTGATGGCCGCGAGGATCTCGGCGTCGAGACGGTCGATTTCTTTCCGTAGTTCGTCGATCTCCGCCTCACTCTGGGGGATCTCGACGTCTGTCGGAGCAGTTTTTACAGTATCGACAGTATTTCCATGGGGGGCTGCAGCCTGGGTGCTCATTGCTATTCGTCTCCTCTTCCTACTGCGTGGATCGTGGTCTCGGCTCGGGTCGTTACCGATCCAGGCACACTGACGAAAATGCCCCGGATCCGATTCGGACCAGGGGCGGGTGAGCTGTTCAGATCACGTGCACCGAGGTCCGGGGCACGTAAAGTAACGCCACAGCGGGCCGACGGGGTCGGCCGTGTTGTCGCGAACGGAAATGCTGAACATAGCGTCCAGTTTGCCATGCTCGACACAGGTAATCCAAGTGCCTCTACCAGCAGGTGGACGCACTGACGACCGTGTCGGTGGACGCCGGTAGCGTGGACAGGCGATGAACACGTACCCAGCACTCGGTGAGCACGACGGACATTCCCAGCACGACGGGGGCGGCGCGCGGGGACACGACGCGGGTTCGGACGCCCTCCTCGAGGGTCTCAACCCGCAACAGCGCGAGGCCGTGGTCCATGCCGGTTCGCCGTTGCTGATAGTCGCGGGCGCCGGCTCGGGCAAGACTGCAGTGCTGACGCGTCGTATCGCCTATCTGCTGGCCGAACGGGGTGTCACCGCCGGTCAGATCCTGGCCATCACGTTCACCAACAAGGCTGCGGCCGAGATGCGCGAGCGTGTGGCAGCTCTTGTCGGACCGCGTGCCAACGCCATGTGGGTCTCGACGTTCCACTCCAGTTGCGTGCGGATTCTGCGAGCACAGGCGGCGCTCCTACCCGGTTTGAACTCGAATTTCTCGATCTACGATTCCGACGATTCGCGTCGACTGCTGACGATGATCTCGAAGGACCTCGAGCTCGACACCAAACGATTCTCCGCGCGGCTTCTCGCTACGCATATCTCCAATCTGAAGAACGAACTCGTCGGACCGGAAGAGGCGGTTGTCGCAGCCGATCAGGATCCGGCCGAACTTCCGCGACTGATCGCCAAGGTCTACGGCCACTACCAACAGCGGCTGCGTGCGGCGAACGCACTCGACTTCGACGATCTCATCGGTGAGACCGTCGCGCTTCTTCAGGCGTTTCCACAGATCGCCGAGTACTACCGCCGCCGCTTCCGTCACGTGCTCGTCGACGAGTACCAGGACACCAACCACGCGCAATACATGCTTGTGCGTGAACTGGTCGGCGGTGCCGGCGAGTCCGACCACGCCGTTGCCCCGGCCGAACTGTGCGTCGTCGGTGACGCCGATCAGTCGATCTACGCATTCCGCGGAGCCACTATCCGCAACATCGAAGAGTTCGAACGCGACTACCCGGATGCTCGGACCATCCTTCTCGAACAGAACTACCGTTCGACGCAGAACATTCTGTCTGCGGCCAACTCCGTGATTTCCAAGAACACCGGCCGACGAGAAAAGCGTCTGTGGACCGATTCGGGTGAAGGCGAACTGATCGTCGGCTACGTTGCAGACAACGAGCACGACGAAGCATCGTTTGTCGCCTCGGAGATCGATCGGCTGGTGGACCAGGGCGAGACCAAGTTCGCCGACATCGCGGTGTTCTACCGGACCAACAACTCCTCACGCGCGCTCGAGGAGATCTTCATTCGACTCGGAGTGCCGTACAAGGTGGTCGGCGGCGTTCGCTTCTACGAGCGCAAGGAAGTTCGGGACATCGTCGCGTATCTGCGCGTCCTCGCCAACGAGGACGACACCGTGAGCCTGCGACGCATTCTCAACACGCCCCGACGCGGTATCGGTGATCGAGCCGAAGCCTGCGTCGCCGTGCACTCCGAGCATCGCAACATCAGCTTCGCCGCCGCTCTCCGTGACGGCGCGGAAGGCAAAGTGGCGCTGCTCAATACGCGGTCACAGAAGGCCATCGCGTCGTTCCTCGAGATGATGGACGGGCTGCGGGCCCTGCTACCGACAGCGGCCGCCGACGAGGACGAACCGTTCGAGCTCGGTGACATCGGTGAGGTTGCCGAGGCGGTGCTCGAGCGCACCGGCTACCGCGCCGAGCTTGCGGCGAGCAGCGATCCGCAGGATGGCGCGCGACTCGACAACTTGAACGAACTCGTCAGCGTGGCAAGGGAATTCAGTTCCGACGCGCGAAACGCGGCCGGGCTGATCGATCCGGACGACGAGGAAACCGCAGCAATGCGTGAAGGTGAACCCGATCCGGGTTCGCTTGCCGCCTTCCTCGAACGGGTATCGCTTGTCGCCGACGCCGATCAACTGCCGGACTCCGACGACGGCGTCGTGACCATGATGACGCTTCACACCGCCAAGGGCCTCGAGTTCCCGGTCGTCTTCGTCACCGGTTGGGAGGACGGGCAGTTCCCGCACATGCGCGCCCTCGGCGATCCGGCGGAGCTGTCCGAAGAGCGTCGACTTGCTTACGTCGGCATCACCCGTGCCAGGCAGCGCCTGTACCTGACGCGCGCGATCATGCGTTCGGCGTGGGGGCAACCGATCCAGAACCCGGCGTCGCGGTTCATCCAGGAGATCCCGGAGGACCTGATCAACTGGCGCCGTGAGGATCCGGGCACCGGTGGCGGATTCGGAAGCGGCAGGCCGGGTTACGGCAGCGGAAGCCGCTACGGCAGCCAGGGCGGCCAGGGATACGGCGGCGGGCAGAACTACGGGGGAGGGTCCGGCAAGGCCGCGTCGACTCCCAGTTTCGGTGCCGCGCGTGGCCGCAACAACGTTCTGGTCCTCGCCACGGGTGACCGCGTCAGTCACGACAAGTACGGTCTGGGCACCGTGTTGGAAACCAAGGGCACTGGCCCCACCGCGACGGTCACCATCGACTTCGGTAGCGCGGGCAAGGTGCGGTTGATGCTCATCGGCGGTGTGCCGATGGTCAAGCTGTAGAAGACAGGCAAAAACTTCCGGCCCGTACCTGGAAAGGTACGGGCCGGAAGTTTTTCATCAGAAGCGTTGGGCTTGCGATCAGTCCTGCTCGACGCCGAGGCTGATGCCGCGTGAGGCGAGCCAGGGGAGGGGATCGATCTTGTTCTCGCCGGCGAGATGAACCTCGAAGTGAAGGTGCGGGCCGGTGGAGAAGCCGCGGTTGCCGACAGTGGCGATCTGGTCGCCGGCCATGACCTGCTGACCGACCGTGACGGTGGACGTGTCGATGTGGCCGTAGACGGTGATCGTTCCGTCTGCGTGCTGTAGGCGTACCCACATGCCGAACCCGGAAGCCGGACCTGAATCGATGACCTTGCCGTCGGCGACGGCGACGATGGGCGTCCCGATCGGGGCGGCGATGTCGACGCCGGCGTGCAGGGTGCCCCAGCGGGTGCCGAAATTGGACGTGAACGTGCCAACTGCCGGCAGGACGAACAGCGGGCGACGGGCAGCGGCTTCGCGTGCTGCGCGCTCGTCACTGAAACGCTGGCCCTTGGCAAGCAGGTTGCTGAACTGGGAGAGGTCGGTCGGCGCTGCGACGTTGAGGACCTGCGGAGCGTCGGCCTCGGTGGTGGCTGCCGTGGAGGTGGCCGGAGCGAACTGAGCGGCCTGCGGTTCTGCGGTGGTACCGATCGCGGAGGACTCGTTGGCGAGTGCAACTTCCGAGTGGTCGGCGGCAGAAGAGGAACCGTCGTTGACAACTGCCTGGCCCGCGGCGACAACCGCGCCGGCTGCAACTGCCAGAACGGCGGCGCGGCCCTTGAGAGCGGAGGGAGGGGTGGGGAGTCGGTGAGCACCGCTGCGGCGAACCGGAGATTCGACATCGACTGTCGGTGCGGAGGAAGCGTAAGTGGGGGTGCTGATCACGTCGGACTCGACGAACTCGTGAGAGTCGGAATCTGACGACGTGGAGGATGAATTTCGAGTGAACATATCGGTAGAGATCTCAGAACTTTTGGTCTCGGTGTAACGCCTGGCCGAGTGCGTTGGATAAGTGGTCGTGACCTCGTCTGGAGCTGAGTTCGAGAACCTACTAGCGGTGAACTGGCTGCGGTGATGCATATGCCGGTTCTCTCCTCGAGTTCGTGATCAGCCCGTGACTTAGACCGACTGACGGTAACGAAATGATTGCGATGGGCGCAAGCCGTAGCGGAAACCTGTCCGATTATGTGACGTGCCTCACAGCTTGACCTGGGAATATGTCGATCCGGGCAAAACGGACGAATCATCTCGTTTCGTGATCACGCGTGTCACAACCGGATCACCGGTCCATTCAGGCACTACCGTCGATCGAGTGTCCACAACACCTGGAACTACGTCGCAGGCGCGTATCGACGACCCCGGAGTGAAGTCCGGGGCGCCACTCGCGGCGGTAATCGGACTGCTCGGTGCCGTCGGAGTGGCAGCCAGTCCCGTCGTCGGAGTCGGGAGTGGCCGCGGGGTCGACACGACGGGGGCTCTTGCTTTCGCCGCTCTCTTCGCTGCCGTCTGCACGATCGTCGTGCCGCTGGTTGCGGTGCTCACCTCGGGGCGCAGGCCCGCCTTCGCAGGTGGACTCCTGGCAGGTATCGGCGCGGTGTCCCTCGGCGCGGCGATCCTCGACGTTCAGTTGTTCGTCGACGCAATCGATGCAAACCGCTTGGACCTTTTCCGTCCGATTTCGGCGGGTTCGATCGATGCGGGTCCGGGCGCTTATCTCGCGCTCGCGGGCCACGGACTTCTTGTGGTGTCCGGTGTCCTCGGCTTCATGGTCGTCCATCGTGAATCAGAGCGGGACGGATACGGCAGCGCTCGCGCCGCGGAATTCGACGGGCGATCGGTTGGCGGGCGGACCGGTGGGTGGCCGACAGCGCTGCTGATTCTGGCCGCGGTGGTGTTCGTGCTCTCCCTGTTCGGTCCTTCCTTCAGTTCGCAGGATCCGATCTTTCTGGTCAAACCGCTCGTCGACTCGGCGGCGGCTACCGCCGTCGGTACGGGATTGGTCGGCGTCGCGGTACTCGTTGCGGTCGCGGCGGCATTGACGTCCATCTCGCTACCGGTGGGCTGCGGCGCCCTGATCGGTGTCGGTCTCGGCGCACTCGCAGTCAGTGGAACCAGGGTGATGGCTGGGTTCGCGGCCGGCGATCGGATCGGCGTCGGTTCGGGATCGGTGGTCGGGGCACTGGCCGCCGTGGTCATCGCCGTGATCGGCGTTTCAGCTCCCTACCTCGCTTCCAGGCGTGAAAAAGATGCGATTCCCGCTGAAAGTGTGGTTCGCGCACCCGCGAAGACGACAAAGGGTGCGCTGAAAGCGGCGATGGTGGCTCAGTCCCGGGCGGCGCAAGCGCGGGTGAACAGACTTCACCGCGTTGCCGGTATCGGCGCAGTTGTCACCGCAGCAGTGGCAGCCCTGGGGGTGGCACTTCCGGTCCTGTCGTTGCCGGAGAACATCCCCGAACCGTCCATGCTTTCGTCTCGAGTTGTCCTGCTTGCGGCTGCTGTACTGCTGGTCGCCGGTCTGGGCCTGTTCGCCCCGGGCCGCGCCGCGGTGGTGCGGCCGGCCGTCGGCGTGTTGTGGACCACGGTCGTGATGGGAGTCGCCGCTGTCATGCAGTCGGCTGTCATCGCCACGGACGTGCCGGGTGTCGGGTTGGGGGCCGGTGCCTTCGTGCTCTGCGGCGCGGCTTTCCTCGCTGCGGCGACGGGACTGCTCGTCTGGCTGGCGGGAAGCGCCGAGCGTGAGGATGTCGACACGTCGGTAGGTGGCGGTTCGCGAGGGCTGGTGCTTCTCGTCGGTGGGATCGGCGCCGTCGCTGTCCTGATCGGAACCGCGCTTCCCCTCTATCAGGGCGACGCCTATACGGCGGCCTCAGTTCTGGAGTGGCCGTGGGGAATTGACGTCTGGGGTCAACTGCTCGTCGGCGTCACCGTCGTGATCGCCGCTGTGATCGCAGCGTCCGCGCGGCCGTCGCGGGGCGCGGCATTGCTGATCGGATCTGCCGTGGCAGCTCTGGTGTACGTCGGTGAGTGGCCACTCACGTCATCGCGCATATCGGACGCAACCGTGGGGGTGGGTGCGATCACAGCGGCCACGGGCATAGTGTTGCTTCTCGTTGCAGCGTTCTCGAGCGCAAGAATCAGTGAGACTGATGCTTGACAAATTCGGTGTGGCCACCTTGCCGAATCGGTGAGGCATGCCTCATCGAGCAATTGCGCGTGACTTGGGCCACATAGCATCAATGCGGGCGCAAACCGAACGCGGCAACTGGTTAAAGTCCAGAACAGACCCGCTCCTACCCCTCGAGCGGGTGACAACGCAGACGAGACGGTGAGCAGATGGATCTCTTCGAATACCAGGCGAAGGAACTCTTCGCCAAGCACGGAGTGCCGACTTCGGCTGGACGTGTTACAGACACAGTCGCCGGCGCACGCGAGATTGCCGAAGAAATCGGTAAGCCCGTGATGGTGAAGGCACAGGTCAAGGTAGGCGGCCGCGGCAAGGCCGGTGGCGTCAAGTACTCGCCCGACGTGGATGCCGCAGTGGCAAACGCCGAGGCAATCCTGGGCCTGGACATCAAGGGCCATGTCGTCAAGAAGCTGCTGGTCGCAGAGGCAAGTGACATTGCCGAGGAGTACTACATCTCCTTCCTGCTCGACCGCACCAACCGCACCTACCTGGCCATGTGCTCGGTAGAGGGTGGCGTCGAGATCGAGGTCACCGCCGAGGAGAACCCCGACGCTCTCGCCAAGATCCCCGTCGACGCAGTCAAGGGCGTCGACCTCGCGTTCGCGCGCAGCATCGCCGAGGCAGGAAAGCTGCCCGCAGAGGTGCTCGACGCAGCGGCCGTGACGATCCAGAAGCTGTGGGAGGTCTTCATCGGCGAAGACGCACTCCTCGTCGAGGTCAACCCCCTCGTTCGTACGCCTGACGATCAGATCCTCGCCCTCGACGGCAAGGTCACCCTCGACGAGAACGCAGCGTTCCGTCAGCCCGGCCACGAGGTATTCGAGGATCGCGACGCTACCGATCCCCTCGAGCTCAAGGCCAAGGAAAACGACCTCAACTACGTCAAGCTCGACGGTGAGGTCGGAATCATCGGCAACGGCGCAGGCCTGGTCATGTCCACGCTGGACGTCGTCGCATACGCCGGCGAGAACCACGGTGGCGTCAAGCCCGCCAACTTCCTCGACATCGGCGGCGGAGCTTCCGCTGCAGTCATGGCTGCCGGCCTGGATGTCATCCTCAACGATGCACAGGTCAAGAGCGTGTTCGTCAACGTCTTCGGCGGCATCACCGCGTGTGACGCAGTTGCCAACGGCATCGTCGGCGCACTGAAGACCCTGGGTGACGAGGCCAACAAGCCGCTCGTCGTTCGCCTGGACGGAAACAACGTCGAAGAGGGTCGTCGCATCCTCGCCGAGGCCAACCACCCGCTGGTCACGGTCGTCGCAACCATGGACGAGGCCGCCGACAAGGCCGCCGAACTCGCTCACGCAGCGAAGTAAGGGACTCACAGAACAATGGCAATCTTCCTCACCAAGGATTCAAAGGTCATCGTCCAGGGCATCACCGGCGGCGAGGGCACCAAGCACACCGCTCTGATGCTCAAGGCCGGCACCCAGGTCGTCGGCGGCGTCAACGCTCGCAAGGCCGGCACCACGGTCTCGCACGTTGCAGCTGACGGTTCCCCTGTCGAGCTCCCCGTCTTCGCGACGGTCGAAGAGGCAATCAAGGAGACCGGCGCAGACGTCTCCATCGCATTCGTTCCCCCGGCCTTCTCGAAGGACGCCATCGTCGAGGCCATCGACGCGGAGATCCCGCTCCTCGTGGTCATCACCGAGGGCATCCCGGTTCAGGACTCCGCTTACGCTTGGGCGTACAACGAGTCCAAGGGCAAGAAGACCCGCATCATCGGACCGAACTGCCCCGGCATCATCACCCCGGGTGAGGCTCTCGTCGGCATCACGCCCGCCAACATTGCAGGCACCGGCCCCATCGGCCTGGTCTCCAAGTCGGGCACCCTGACCTACCAGATGATGTACGAACTCCGTGACTTCGGCTTCTCCACCGCCATCGGCATCGGCGGCGACCCGGTCATCGGAACCACCCACATCGACGCCATCGAGGCGTTCGAGAAGGATCCCGAGACCAAGGTCATCGTGATGATCGGTGAAATCGGTGGCGACGCCGAAGAGCGTGCAGCCGATTACATCAAGGCCAACGTCACCAAGCCGGTCGTCGGCTACGTGGCAGGCTTCACCGCTCCCGAAGGCAAGACCATGGGCCACGCCGGTGCCATCGTCTCCGGTTCCTCGGGAACTGCTCAGGCAAAGCAGGAAGCTCTCGAAGCTGCAGGCGTGAAGGTCGGCAAGACGCCGTCCGCTACCGCTGCTCTCGCTCGCGAGATTCTTCAGTCCCTGTAAGGGGCTTCGCCCCCGTGCGTGGTTAGGGAGTCTCCGGACTCCTTAACCACGCACAGTGGTATCGACCCACATCGACCCGGCAGGTTCCAACTGCCCGGCACCGGATGTGATGGATGCGACGATCGAATCGAGATCGTCGGCGTCACCGGCGGCGAGCGTCATCACCGCCTTCGATCCATACGTAGTTCCGAGCACCGAGACGCCCCGCGCTCTCAGCTCCGCTTCCACCCGACCGGCCTCTGAGTGCCGGATCGCCAAAGTGCGCAGGACCTTTCTCTCCCTGGCCACAAGCTCGGCCGAATCGAGAGCCACCGAGACCGCTCCCGAATACGCGCGGACCAATCCACCGGCGCCGAGCTTGATTCCGCCGAAATAGCGCGTGACGACAACAATCACATCGACCAGATCTCGAGACTTGAGAACTTGAAGCATCGGCACCCCGGCAGTGCCGCCCGGTTCACCGTCGTCGTGTGCACGCTCGACGCGTGAGTTCGCCTCGTATCCGATCACGAAAGCCGAACAATGATGGCGCGCATCGGGATACAGCGATTTCTGCTCCGCGACGAACTCCGTGGCGGCTTCGGCGTCGTCTACCCGGTGAAGCGCGGCGATGAATCGTGAGTGCTTCACCTCGGTTTCGACGACGTGGTCGGCGCCGGGCGCGAGGGTGAAGGGCATCTGCCCATTGTCTCCTGTCGGTGTTAGCGTGCGAAGTCGAGACACATACGCTGGTAACCATCGAAGACCGTCTACGAGGAGAAGTCATGACGTTCACGCCGCAAGGGCCCAGCTTCGGGCCACCGAATCAGCCGGCAGCGGGCGGTGGAACCAAGAATCTCGGATTCATCCTGCTCATCGCCGTCGCGGCACTCGGCCTGATCAATTTCCTGCTCGGTTTTGCGCCCTTCACGTCGATCAGTGGAAGCAGCAGCGGCATCGGTAGCGGCCTGGATACCAGTTCGAGTTTCTTCGAATCGAGCATCTACGGCCTCGGATTCGTTTTCGCCGGCGGTGTGGTCGCAGGCGTCTCGCTGCTCCCGAAGCAGTCGTATGCAGGCATTGCCGCAGCGCTCACCCTCACGGGTTTCTTCGCTTTGGTGTTCGCCGCGTTCTCCGTCGGTACCAGCGACTACGTCGACATCAGCCTCGGTTGGGGCCTGATCATCGTGCTGATCCTCTCGTTCGTGCAGACCGTCGTCGCAGTCGCCGCGTTGTTGTTCGAGATCGGAATCCTGAAGGCGCCCGCGCCCCGACCGGTAGCTCAGCAGTACGGTCAGCAGCAGCCTTACGGCCAGGCGCCGGGGCAGGCGCCAGGTCAGCCACAGGGATACGGACAGGCTCAGTACGGCCAGCCTCAGCAGGCTCAGCAGCCGGGCCAGTACCAGCAGAATCCGCAGTACGGGCAGGCGCAGCAGCAGGGATACGGGGGAGCGCACGCCGCCCCCACAGACCCGACCGCTTCGCAGCCTTACGGCCAGACTGCGCCTCCATACGGTCAGAACCCTGTGCAGAATCCCGGACAGACCGACTCGTCGGCCGCGACGACGTCGTCTTACTATCCGCTGACCTCTCAGCCCGGTGGCCAGCCGAACCCGAGTTACTCGTCGGATCAGTTCACCGCTCCACGCGGTTACGGCCAGCCGTACAACCAGCAGCAGACTGGCTCGACCGAGCAGCCGACGGGCTTCGAGCCGCCCACTTTCGAAGCGCCGACGCCGTCTGCGGAACCTGACCAGGGCAGCAGCGATTCCGCGGCCGAGACCAAGGTCTTCGGCTCGCAGAACCCCGACGAGCGTCAGCAGTAGTACTTCTTCGTTTCACGAACATGAATGTGGCCTCCGACCCGCTGCGGGTGGAGGCCACATTCCGTGAGCCCGACGGCGCGCCTGAGTGCGCGGCGCACTGTCGAGTGAAACCCTCGAGGGGATGAGTTCTTTGATTGATGGCACCCGGTCCCGTCCCACGTCCTCACGACCCGGACGTGGTCGTACTGGCAGCGGCCGCGTCGGCGGCGGTCGCCCGGGACCGAACCCGGACCTGGCGCGCAAGCTGCTGACCGTCGCCTTCCGACCGTCGGGCCTGACGATGCTGCTGATCGCGGCTGTCGTCGTGGTCACTTTGGTATCGGCGAGCAGCGATCTGACCGGAACCTTCGGCGCCATTGCCACCACCTGGTTGGTCATCCACCAGGTGCCGGCGACTATCAGCGGCGTCCAACTCGGTGTACTGCCACTGCTTCCAACGGCGGTCATGATGTGGGTGGTCGCACGCCGATGCGCGTCGACTGCGGTGCACACCGACTCCCGTGACGACACCCTCCGCCTGGTGGGGGCGGCAGTAGCCGGGCCGTTGACTATCACGGCAATCGCTCTCGCCGTTGTCGCCGACGCCTCCGCGGCAATTCCGCTGTCGAGCCCCAACACGTTGGCCGCTTTCGGCTGGGTCGCCGGGATTCACCTGATCGCCGCGTCCGTCGGTGTTGCTGCTGCGCACTGGGATCGCGTCGTCGCCGAGATTCCGCCGTGGGCATCTGCCGCTGTTCGTCCGGCCGCGGCCGCGTCGGCAGCGCTGCTGGCTGCGGGCGCCGTGGCCGTCGTGGTGTCACTACTCGTGTCGTGGTCGACGGTCGGTGACCTACTCGCACGCGGCAACGGGTTTGTCGGCGTACTGGGATTGACGGTGTTGTCGCTGCTCTATCTGCCGAACCTCGTGGTCGGTGCAGCCGCGGTGATGACGGGATCGACGGCCGATTTCGGAAACGTCTCCATCAGCGTGTTCGGCAACATCGGTGGAGATCTGCCACCCTTGCCCCTTCTCGGAGCGGTTCCGGAAGGCGTCGCCGGCGGAATCTGGCCGGTGCTGTTGATCGTTCCGGCTGCGGTGGGTGTGATGCTCGGCCGTGATTGCGCTCGACGCATCGCCGGGCAGGACAGTGTGCTCGCAGTGCTGACGGCAGCTGCCGGTGCCGGCGTCGTCATGGCTCTGCTTGCCCTTGCTGCGGGGGGAGACCTCGGGCAGTTCGGCACCGTCGAGGTCCTGTGGTGGGGCTTCGGTCTTCTAACTTTTGCGTGGCTGGGATTGTTCGGAACCGTCTCGGCGCTGTTCGCGATGTGGTTCTCACACCGCGGACACATGAAGGACGAGGTTGCGCCGCCGACGGCTGAACCGGCTCGAGAATCCGAGCCCGAACTTGCGATCACGGCCGCGGCCACAACGGATGGCGAGGACGACGAAAACGCCGACGAAGTGCTCGCCCAGGAATCTGCGGTGGTAGTGACCAAGGTCGTCGAAGCCGAAATTGTCGAAGAATCAGGCGAACCCGTGCAGGTAGTGACAGAGGAAACCGTCGAGATCGAAGTAGTCGACGCGGAGGTTGTCGCGGCACCCGAGGCGGACCCCACAGCCGGGGCCGAGCCGGAGACCGACCTGCCCTCGAAGCCGCAGGAGTCCAGCGACTAGGCTGTCATGCGGCCGATACTCCGGCCGCATCATCTTCCAGTTCTCAGGAGTAGTGCGCTGACTGCCTCGGCCGACAATCCGCAGCCGACAATGCCCGACAGGGTCCAATTTCGCGACTCTGTCGCGCGGGTAGTCGTACTCGCTTCCGGCGCGGGAACCCTGCTGACTTCGCTGATCGACGCTTCGCATGCCGAGGGATACCCCGCCGAGATCGTTGCCGTCGGTGTAGATCGTGACTGCCTCGCCGCCGAGCACGCTGCGGATTCGAAGATCCCGTCCTTCAAGGTCTCGATCAAGACCTACGAAAATCGTGCCGCCTGGGACGAGGCGCTGACAGCAGCAGTGGCCGAGTACGAACCCGATCTCGTGGTCAGTGCAGGCTTCATGAAAATCCTCGGCCCCAGCTTTCTCGAGCGTTTCGGCGGCCGAATCATCAACACTCATCCCGCGTTGCTGCCTGCCTTTCCCGGCGCGCACGCGGTTCCCGACGCTCTGGCGTACGGCGTGAAGGTCACCGGTTCCACGGTGCATCTCGTCGACGGCGGAGTTGATACCGGGCCGATCTTGGCGCAGGAAGCTGTGCCGGTGCATGACGACGACACCGAGTCTTCGTTGCATGAACGCATCAAAATTGTGGAGCGACGGTTGTTGGCGGACGTCATCGCCGCTGTTGCTACGCGCGGAGTGGTTTCCGATGGACGAAAGGCCGTGATCCCCAGTGAGTGAACGCAAGGCTGTGCGCCGTGCACTTGTCAGCGTCTACGACAAGAGTGGTCTGATCGAGCTGGCCACGGGCCTGCACGAGGCCGGTGTCGAGTTGGTCTCGACCGGTTCGACCGCGTCGAAGATCGCCGACGCCGGAATCCCCGTGACCCCGGTCGAGGCTCTGACCGGATTCCCGGAATGCCTCGAAGGCCGTGTGAAGACGCTGCATCCGCGCGTCCACGCCGGCGTTCTCGCCGATACCCGCAAGCCGGATCACCTCGCTCAGCTCGAGGAACTCGGCATCGCGACCTTCGAATTGGTGGTCGTGAACCTGTACCCCTTCACCGAGACGGTTGCCTCGGGCGCTAGCCCGGACGAGTGCGTCGAGCAGATCGACATCGGCGGCCCGTCGATGGTGCGTGCTGCAGCCAAGAACCATCCGTCGGTTGCCGTCGTGGTCGATCCGGCTCG
This sequence comes from Rhodococcus sp. YH3-3, assembly GCF_001653035.1. Classification (NCBI taxonomy): domain Bacteria; kingdom Bacillati; phylum Actinomycetota; class Actinomycetes; order Mycobacteriales; family Nocardiaceae; genus Rhodococcus; species Rhodococcus sp. YH3-3. The sequence goes on from NZ_BCWH01000002.1 coordinate 1,450,715, forward strand.
GTACGCCGACGTCCTGACTGCCGTTGCCGGTGGCGGATTCACCTTGCGTGAGCGCACTGTGCTTGCGGCGCAGGCTTTCCAGCACACTGCGTCGTACGACGTCGCGGTTGCGAGCTGGATGACGAGCACGATCGCAGCTGACGAGGACGGTTCGCTGTTCCCGGCCTGGGTCGGTGCGACCTGGAACCGCAGCGCTGTTCTTCGCTACGGCGAGAACCCGCACCAGGACGCCGCGCTGTACGAAAACCCGGCTGCGCCTGCAGGTTTGGCTCAGGCGGAGCAGTTGCACGGCAAGGAGATGTCGTACAACAACTACACGGACTCCGACGCAGCGTGGCGCGCAGCGTACGACTTCACTGATCCGGCCGTCGCAATCATCAAGCACGCCAACCCGTGTGGCATCGCCATCGGCACCGACATCGCCGACGCCCACCGCAAGGCGCATGCATGCGATCCGGTCAGTGCTTTCGGTGGTGTGATCGCTGCCAACCGCGAGGTCACCGTCGAACTGGCCGAGCAGATCGCCGACATCTTCACCGAGGTCGTCATCGCGCCCTCGTACGAAGACGGAGCTGTCGAGGTTCTGCAGCGTAAGAAGAACATTCGTGTTCTGAAGGCAGCCGCTCCGACAGCTACCGGAATCGAACTGCGTCCGATCTCCGGCGGTACCTTGCTCCAGCAGCGCGACGTCCTGGACGCCGACGGCGACAACCCGGCCAACTGGACTCTCGCCAACGGTGAGGCCGCCGATGCCGAGACTCTCGCAGACCTCGAATTTGCTTGGCGCGCCAGCCGTTCGGTGAAGTCAAACGCGATCCTGCTGGCCTCCGGCGGCGCGTCCGTCGGCGTCGGTATGGGCCAGGTCAACCGCGTCGACGCAGCGCATCTTGCTGTTCAGCGAGCCGGTGACCGCGTCGTAGGTTCGGTTGCAGCTTCGGACGCGTTCTTCCCGTTCCCTGACGGTCTGCAGGTGCTGCTCAACGCCGGCGTCAAGGCTGTTGTGCAGCCGGGTGGTTCGGTTCGCGACAACGAAGTGATTGCCGCAGCCAAGGAAGCCGGTGTCACTCTCTATCTGACCGGTGCGCGCCACTTCGCGCACTGACTCCTACGTCGGTAGCGGGCCTCGACTCCTCAACGGGAGTTCGGGGCCCGTTCTGCATTCAGGCCGCCCGGGTCTTTCAGGCGGCGCTGCTGTGGGTGCCCTGGAGTTCGCGCGGTGAGCCGGTGATGACGACGCGTGAGGCTCCGCGACTGCGGATCTCGCTGATCAATGCGCCGAGGGTAGCTTCGTGGGCCGCATCGGAGTGTGAAAGATCCAGGGTGACGGCGTATCCGGTGAGGTCACCGGGCAGATCGACATACGGCGGCGCGATGGACAGTTGGTTGACTCGAAGTTTCATGTGGTGCTCCTGCGTGTGAAAGGTAAAAGAAAAGGCACCCGAGGCGTTTGCCCTGGGTGCCCGAGAACGAATCCGGTGAAACTGGGGATCATTCTCGGGGTACACCGCGCTTGTTGCCCATGTGCTTGGCCGACATTGCGACCGAAAAAATGTGCTTGTCTGCGGTGCAGCTGCGCCACGAAGGTACGGATACGACGTGCGGGTGTAGCGACATGATGTCCGTTCCTTTCTGTGTGGCGTTGCTGGTTAATGGATGACCGTACAGCACGGATCGAGGGTTCGCACCAATAAAAAGCGCCGCGAACTTAAACTCCGGGTGACTTCTGTCCCCAGGTTCGCCGGATTGAAAGAGTCTCCATTGCAGGTCAGGCGTAGAAAGCAGAATTCCCTCCGCGATGGTTCGCGGAGGGAACTTTCTACCTGAAAAAGAGGACGTTCGGTCTGTACGTGATCAGGAGAACGAACGGACCCACGCTGTGAAGGGCTCCGAGAACTCTGCCGAGTACGGAAGCGGCGCGACGTAGTCGGCGCCGGTGGACTGTTCGTCGCCGATGTCCTTGAGTACGAAGTTGGCGTTGCGCATCCGCACGGAAGTCAGCGCTGTATGTGAGAGCGCGGCGTCGAGTGCCGCGACATCGGCGGGAATGACTTGGATGTCCTTGTCCGAGCAGCTCGTGAGAACGGGCATGCCCGCCGGTAGCGCCGCCACGAGCGCAACCGGGTCCAATGCGTCTTCCTCGGCGAGTGCCTTGGCGTTGGCGTGTACGAGTCCCGCATTCTGCAGCGGCTCGGGCAGGTCATCCGGAACAGTGCCCTCGGATCGCAGCGACTCGACGGCATCGGCGAGCGCGACGCGCAGTTCGTCAGCCAGTTCGACCGGCAACTGACCGGCGCCGACGACCGCATCGAGCTGGCGGTGAATCTGCGTCGTGAGTAGATCGAGAAGTCTGACGCTCAGTGGCTCGAGCAGTGCGAGGGCACTGACTCTGGCGCCCTCCTTCGCGGTGGCGAGAGCCAGTGCGACTACGGCGCCGTCGCTGTGTCCGACCACGAACAAGCGCTCGGGATCGACACCGGGTTGCCCGGCGAGGTAGTCCAGTCCGTCGGAGGCGGCGTCGACAAAAGTGTTGAAGCCGAGATCGGCGATGTCCTCGATGTCGTAGTCGCCGAGGGCGGTTTCGCCACTGCCGAGCTTGTCGTAACGCAGGCTTGAAATCCCTTGTTTTTCAAGAAGATCCGCGATGAACCGCAGAGTTCCGATGTCGCCTTCGAGGAGGGCGCTGTCGCCGTTGCGATCGGTGGGGCCGCTGCCGGCCAGAATCAGCGCGGCCGGGGCAGGGGCGTCGGGTGAGGCGGCCAGGCGAAGACTCCCGTACAGGGTGACGTCGCCGGATTGGAACGAGATCTCGGTGTCGGACATGACGACTTGTCTACCAGGTCGGTGCGGTCAGGCGGTGCGCAGACTCCGGACACGACGCCAGCCACGCCAGCTGAACCACAAGAGCGCGGCGAGCAGGGGAATGATCAGGAGCGGCAAGATCATCGCGATCAAGGAAGTGAAGAAAGTCAGCACATCCTCGATGACGGAAACGACGGGATTTGCCAGCCCACCGGTAGTGGCCGTACTGACCGCGCGAGTGCCGGTCTGCGCGGCGCTGAACGTCAACGCCGTCGGCGCTCCGACGATGATGCCCGCCAACGCGGCCATCGCAGGGTCGAGATGACTGAATGCCGCCCAGGCGGCGATCACTCCGGCGATCGGCCCCGTGACGTTCCCGATCACCGAGAGTGCGTTGTCCACGAACGGAATGAGGTCGGCACCCAGTTCGACCACCGCGGCGATTGCCAATGCCACCAGCGCGCCGGTCGATCCGATCCACCGCATCGACTCGCCGACGGTGATCCCGAACAGTTCGAAGTGGACGGCAGCGCTGAGCATCAGCAGGGGCAGGAAGGTTCGCATTCCGGACGCTGCGGCGAGTCCGAGGCCGAGCATGGCCGGCAACACCCAGGTATCCATGGGTGGAGTTTAGGTCTACTGTGCGCCTTTATTAACCGCCGGCGGTTAATAAAGGCGCACAGCAAAGTCTCGGAAAGGACCTTTCATGGCGACAAACCCGCAGCCGATGTTCTTCCTCAACCTGCCCGTCAAGGACCTCGGCAAGGCCACCACCTTCTACGAGGGCCTCGGATACTCCAAGAACACGCAGTTCTCCGACGAGAATGCGTCGTCGATGGTCATCAGTGACACCATCGTTGTGATGCTGTTGGCCGAGCCCTTCTTCAAGACCTTCACCACCAAGGGCATCGCCGACACCTCGACGTCGACGGAAGCGCTGCTCGGTCTCTCGGCCGAGACCCGTGAGGCCGTCGACGCCCTCGTCGACAAGGCGCTCGAGACCGGCGGTTCCGAAGGTAACGCGACGCAGGATCACGGCTTCATGTACAGCCGCAGCTTCCAGGATCCCGACGGCCACATCTGGGAAATCATCTGGATGAATCCCGAGAACATCGAGGGCTGAGCGACCGAACTTCCTCGGCGAGAGGCGAAACCCCGCAAACACTCGTAGCGTGGAGTGGTGACTGTCGCAAAAACCCTCGGAGAGCTACGCGCCTCCGGACACGTACAGCGAAGTGTCAAGGAAGAACTACGAGAGAATCTTCTCGCCGCGTTGCGGGACGGCCGTGACCCCTGGCCCGGGATAGTCGGGTTCGAGGACACGGTCGCCCCGCAACTCGAGCGGGCGCTGATCGCCGGCCACGACGTGGTTCTGCTCGGCGAACGAGGTCAGGGAAAGACGAGGTTGCTTCGCACTCTCGGGCTCCTGCTCGACGAGTGGACGCCCGTCATCGAAGGCTCGGAACTGGGGGAGCACCCGTACGAGCCGATCACCCCGGCTTCGATACGTCGAGCCAAGGAACTGGGCGACGACCTCCCGATCGCCTGGCGCCACCGCAGCGAGCGGTACTCCGAGAAGTTGGCGACGCCGGATACCTCGGTCGCCGACCTGATCGGCGACGTCGATCCGGTCAAGGTTGCCGAAGGCCGGAGCCTCGGCGATCCGGAGACCATTCACTTCGGCCTCGTGCCTCGCGCGCATCGCGGAATCGTGGCCATCAACGAGCTCCCCGACCTCGCCGAACGCATCCAGGTCTCTTTGCTCAACGTGATGGAAGAGCGGGACATCCAGGTCCGCGGGTACACGCTTCGGCTTCCGTTGGACGTTCTTCTGGTCGCGAGCGCCAACCCCGAGGACTACACCAACCGCGGGCGCATCATCACACCACTCAAGGACCGCTTTGGCGCCGAGATCCGCACTCACTACCCCGTCGAGCTGGCGGGCGAGATCGCGGTGATCGAGCAGGAGGCGCACCTGGCCGCGGAGGTGCCCGACTACCTTCTCGAAATTCTTGCCAGATTCACGCGCTTGCTACGCGAATCCACCTCGGTGGACCAGCGATCGGGTGTGTCGGCACGCTTTGCCGTCGCCGGCGCGGAAACCGTCAGTGCCGCCGCGGTACGACGGGCAGCGGTGCTCGGCGAAGCCGATCCTGTTGCACGGCCCGTCGATCTCGAGTCCGTGGTCGAGGTTCTTCGCGGCAAGGTCGAGTTCGAATCCGGTGAAGAGGGACGGGAACTGGAGGTGCTCGAGCACCTGCTGCGTCGCGCGACCGCCGATACGGTTCGGGTACGTCTCGGCGGGATCGACCTGGGGATGCTGGTTGCTGCGGTGGAGATGGGCAACACGATCGTCACCGGTGAATCTGTCACGGCCAAGGCATTTCTCGACGAGCTTCCGGACCTCGAGGTCCTGGACGAAGTAGCCGAACGTCTCGGTGCGCAATCCGACGGCGAGCGTGCCGCCGGTGCCGAACTTGCCCTCGAAGGGCTTTACCTCGCGCGCCGGATCTCCAAAGATCAAGGCCCGGGCGGCCGCTCGGTATATTCGTAAGGGGCAGTGATGATCCACAATCCGCGGTACGGGCCTTACGACGGTGGTCCCGATCCGCTCGCGCCTCCCGTGGATCTGCGCGAGGCCCTGGCAGCAATCGGCGACGACGTGTTGTCGGGCACGTCGCCGCGCCATGCCCTCCGAGAGCTCCTGCGCCGAGGCAACCGGGACATGCGCGGGCTCGACGACCTTGCTGCCCAGGCGAACCGGCGCCGACGTGAGTTGCTACGCCGCAACAATCTCGACGGAACGCTCGACGAGGTTCGTAAGCTTCTCGACAAGGCGGTGCTCGAAGAGCGCAAAGAACTGGCACGTGCTCTCGACGACGACGCACGATTCAACGAAATGCGGATCGAGGAGTTACCGCCGTCGACAGCTCAGGCCGTGCAAGATCTGGCCGACTACAACTGGCGCAGCGAACAGGCTCGCGCGGATTACGAGAAGATTCGTGATCTGCTCGGACGTGAGGTTCTCGATCAACGCTTCTCGGGAATGAAGCAGGCACTCGAGGGCGCCACCGACGAGGATCGTGAGCAGATACGCCAGATGCTGGCTGATCTGAATCAACTGCTCGACGCGCACTCTCGCGGGGTCGACACTGCGGAGCAGTTCGCGGAGTTCATGGACAAGCACGGGCAGTATTTCCCGGACAACCCGCGCAACGTCGAGGAACTTCTGGATTCTTTGGCGCAGCGCGCGGCGGCTGCACAACGATTGCGGAACTCGCTCTCGCAGGAGCAGCGTGACGAGTTGGATGCGTTGGCGCAGCAGGCATTCGGTGATCCGAGCCTGATGAGTGAGCTGAGTCAACTCGACCAGTTCCTTCAGGCGGCTCGGCCGGGTGAGGACTGGGAAGGTTCGCAACAGTTCCGCGGCGAGAACGGTATGGGTTTGGGTGAGGGGACCGGTGCCCTGCAGGACATCGCCGAGCTGGAATCCTTGGCGGATCAACTGTCGCAGCAATACGCGGGCGCGGCGCTCGACGACATCGACCCCGAGCTACTCGCGCGGCAACTCGGCGACGAAGCCGCCGCTGATGCTCGCACCCTGGCTGATCTCGAAAAGGCTTTGCAGGAACAGGGTTTCTTCGATCGTGCACCGGATGGTCAATGGCGCTTGTCGCCCAAAGCCATGCGACAGCTCGGGCAGACTGCTCTGCGCGATGTCGCCGGGCAACTGTCGTCGCGAACCGGTCAACGCGATACGCGTCGGGCCGGTGCGATGGGTGAACCGACCGGAGCGTCCCGCGAATGGGAATTCGGGGACACGGAACCGTGGGACGTCACGAGAACCATCACCAACGCCGTCCTGCGTGACCCGGGCCGAATGCCGGTGCGGCTGAGCGTCGTCGACGTCGAGGTGGCCGAAACCGAACAGCGCAGTCAGGCTGCGGTTGCTCTCCTGGTGGACACGTCGTTCTCGATGGTGATGGAAGATCGCTGGGTGCCGATGAAGCGCACCGCTCTGGCACTCAATCATCTGGTGAGTACGCGATTTCGCAGCGACGAACTCCAGTTGATCGCCTTCGGACGCCACGCGCACGTGCTGAGCCCGTCGGAGCTCGCTGGTTTGGACGGCGCGTGGGACCAGGGAACCAACCTGCACCACGCACTGTTGTTGGCGGCCAGGCATCTTCGACGCCACTCCAACGCACAGCCGGTGGTACTGATCGTCACCGACGGTGAGCCGACGGCTCATCTCGAAGCGGACGGAGAAGCCAGGTTCGACTACCCGCCGAGTGCGCGAACCCTCGGTTTGACGGTTCGAGCACTCGACGCGGTGGCCAGGCTGGGCGCCAAGGTCACGTTCTTCCGCCTCGGTGAGGATCCAGGTCTGGCCAGGGTGGTCGACCGGATGGCGCACCGGGTGGGTGGACGCGTCATCGCGCCGGACCTGGACGGCCTCGGCGCCGCGGTCGTGAGTGACTACATGCGAGGTCGCCGCTAATTCTGCCGCCGTCAGTCTTGTTCAGCGGGCTGGTGCTGGGTGATGCAGTGGATGCCGCCGCCACGTTCGAACAGCGGTCTGGCGTCGACGGTGACGACGGTGCGCCCGGGGTAGGCGGCCGCAAGGATCCGGGCCGCTTCGGCGTCGGCCGGATCGTCGAAGCTGCAGGCGATCACTCCGCGATTGACCACGAGATGGTTGATGTAGCTGTAGTCGACGAATCCCTCGTCGTCGCGCAGGATCTCGGGCGCAGGTACCCGAATGACCTTCCACGGCCGACCGCCGACGTCCGTCGAGCTTTCGAACAACTCGATGATCGTCTTGCTGACGGCGTAGTCGGGGTGCACCGGATTGCGTTGGTCATGGACGAGTACAACTCCGGGGGAAGAGATGGCAGCGACGATGTCGACGTGTCCGCGCGTTCCGTACGTCTCCTGATCGCGAGTCAATCCGCGGGGAAGCCAGATCACGTGCTTGGCGCCGATGGTGCGGGCGAGTTCGGCCTCGATGTCGGCCTTCGTCAGGTCGGGGTTTCGTCCCGGATCGAGTTGGACGGTGTCGGTGACCAAGACGGTGCCGAGACCGTCGACCGCAATACCGCCGCCCTCGTTGACGATTGGTGAGTCGATCAACTGGGCACCGGATTGTTCGACGACAAATGCGCCGATCTTCGAGTCCTTGTCCCACTGCGCCCAATCCTGTGCACCCCAGCCGTTGAACACCCAGTCGACTCCGCCGAGACGGCCTTCGTCGGACAGGACGAACGTCGGCCCGATGTCGCGCATCCACGCGTCGTTGAGAGGTGCCTCGACGATGTCGACCTTCTCGGACAGGTACTTTCGTGCTTCTTCGACTTCGGCGGGATCGACGACGACGGTGACCGGCTCGAATTCGGCGACGGCGTGGGCGACGGCCGCCCACGTCGAGCGCGCTTCGTGCTGCTCTTCCGCAGTGTCCCCGAGAGAGTATCCGGCGCTCGGGTACGCCATCCAGGTACGTTCGTGCGGCTCACTTTCCGCGGGCATGCGCCAGGTCATCGGTTGGCTCCTGCAGTGTTCACCGGTGCGGTCAGGGCCGAGTAGGTGTCGGGTCGGCGAGTGGCCAGGAACGGGAACAGCGCAAGCCAGTCTTCACGGTGCTGCAGGTCGAGATCTGCGACCAGGACGGCTGATTCGTCGCGCGGAGCCTGAACGAGGATGCGTCCGTACGGGTCCGAGATGAACGACGAACCGTAGAAGGTGATGAGACCTTCACTGCCGTGGCGATTGGGGACAACCATGAAAGTGCCGTTGGCGACACCGTTTCCGACGATCACTTGCTGCCACAGCGGTTGGGTGTCGAAGTTCGGGTGATCGGGTTCCGAGCCGATCGCCGTCGGGTACACCAGGACCTGGGCACCGGCGAGGGAGTATGCACGTGCGACCTCGGGGAACCACTCGTCCCAGCATGTCGGGAGTCCGAACTTGGCGCCGAGTGCCTCGTGAACGGGGTATGCGTCCTCGGACGGACCGCCGCGAAAGTACGTGTCCTCGTAGTACCCGGCCGTCACCGGAATGTGGAGCTTGCGGGTACGACCGAGAAGTTCACCCCCGGGCGAGACCAGGATCGCGGTGTTGAAGCCCAGGCCGTCCTCGGCCTCGCTGCGCTCGTACAACGACGCGTGAACGAGAACCTGGTTCTCCGCGGCGGCCTTGGTGGCGAAGGCGAAAGTGGGTCCGGTGAGCAGGTCTTCCGCCGCGCGTCCGGGATTGTCGCCGGCCGGGGTGGAGGCGGGGTAGCGGCTGAGCGTCAGCTCCGGAAGAAAGACCACGGAGGCGCCCAGCTTCGCTGCGGACGCAATGCCTTCGCTCAATTCAGCGTGGAGGTCGTCTTGGTCCTCGTGCCAGCGATGTTGGACGAGACCTACACGCAGAGGGGTGGACGTGGACGGCGAAGTCGCGGCCGGTGACTCGGGTGGGGTGAGGGCGGTGATCGTCAGCATGGGGTTTCCTCGGTGCTCGGGTATTCGACGTTCGACGTAAAACGAATGTGATTCGTTAAGTATGGTGGGTGAGCGCTGATTGATCAAGGACTTTCGAGGAATTGTTTTTTGCAGCGCCCCGAACGGTGTGGATCACTACAGGAGGACATATGCCGCGGCCATCGCAACGACTGCTCTCACCGGCGATCATCACCGAGGCAGCGATCGAGTCGGTGGACGAATCCGGCGACTTCACCATGCCGGGACTCGCCGCAAGACTGAAGGTTCGACCGTCCTCGCTCTACAACCACGTTTCCGGACGAGCCGAGATCGTCGAACTGATGAGGGCTCAGCTGATGGCAGGAATCGACGTCGAGTCGGCCTCGGGGACCTGGAGTGAGACCGTCGCGGCGCTGGCAGCCGAGTACCGGCGAAGCTACGCCGCGCATCCTCGTCTGATTCCGCTCTTCACGGCCCAGACGGTGCAGGCCGGTGTGGCGTTCACTCTGTACAACGCATTGGCGCAGGCATTTGACGATGGTGGCTTCGACCCGACCGAAACACTGCACGCGATCACGACCGTCGACAGTTTTGTTCTCGGTTCGGCCTTGGACCTGGCGGCGCCGGACGTCCAGTGGGCGTCGGGACCCGAAGCCAACGACGCGATGAAGGCGGCGTTGGCAACATCCGGGAAAAATCCCGAACGTGCCGACGCCGCCTTCGAATTCGGCTTGCGCGTATTGATGGCGGGCCTGATCGCTCAGGCCCCCGAACCTACTGTCTCCTAAGACACGCTGAGGTCGTTCTCGTCGCGCAGAGCCTCTGTGTCGCGGTTGAGGGTTTTGCCCTCGAAGAACTCGGGATTGCGCACTCGCATGACCATCATCAGTACCGCGCCGAGGATGAGGATTCCGAAGCCGAGGAAGAAGACCAGGCCGATTCCGCCGATGGATGCTCCGCTGGCGTTGTCCGGATTCATACTCTCCTGGACCGAAATGACGAACACCGCAAGCAGCATGAGACCACCGATGAGTGGGAACGCGAGCCGGAAGACGAAGTTTCGTACGCTCTCGAAAAGCGTCTTGCGGAAGTACCACACGCACGCGAATGCGGTGATGCCGTAGTACCAGCAGATCATGATGCCGAGTGCGGCGATCGTGTCGAGCAGAGCACTTTCGGACAGGAACGTGACGACGCTGTAGAACACTGCGGTTACCGCGCCTGCCACGACGGTCGCGTACGACGGCACCAGGAACCGAGGCGAGACCTCGGCGAGCTTCTTGGGGAAAGCTCCGTATGCACCCATGGCGAGCATGGTTCGTGCCGCGGGCAGGAACGTGGTCTGCAGGCTGGCGACTGAAGAGACGAAGACCGCGAGGAACAGAAGCATTCCGCCCCAGTTGCCCAGGACCGGGTCGGCCAGAGCGCCGAAGACGTTCTCGGAGTTGTCGGGATTGCCGAGGCCGAGGCCTTCCTCGCCGACGCCGGCGTACATCATCGCGGCAACGGCGACCAGCAGGTAGGTCAGGAGAATGGTTGCGACACAGAGCAAACCGGCGCGACCGGGGGTCTTCTTGGGGTTCTTCGACTCCTCGCCCAGCGTGAGACAGGTATCCCAGCCCCAGAACGCGAAGATCGATCCGGTGAGTCCGATGACAAACGCACCGATGGCGAGTCCGCTGAACGGGTTGAACCAACTCAGGTCGAAGGACAATCCGGCCGGGGCGTCGCCGGCGCCGACGTGAACCAGTGCAACGACGGCGAAGACGACCAGCAGCACCATCTGGAAGCCGACGAGCGCGAACTGTACGCGCTCGCTGGTGGTGATTCCCCGACTGGCAATCCAGGTGGCCAACGCGATGAACACCAGCGTGGTGCCGACGTTGACGAATTTATTGCCCGGCAGATCGGCGATGGAGGGATTGTCGGCCACCCGCGCGATGAACAGATAGAAGAAGTCGACGGCAATTGCAGCGAGGTTCGAGAGCACGATGATGGTGGCGATCACCATGCCCCAGCCGCACATCCAGCCGACGTACGGTCCGAATGCCTTGGTGGACCACGTGAATGACGCTCCGCAGTCAGGTGTGTCGGAGTTCAGTTCGCGGTACGCGTACGCGGTGAGGAACATCGGGATGAAGCCGGCGATGAAGATGGCGGGCATCTTGAGACCGACCGCGGCGACGATCAATCCGATGCTGGCCGTCAGGGTGTAACCCGGTGCCACGGAGGAGATTCCGAGCACCGCGCCGGAGATCATGCCGATCTTGCCGGTGGCGAGGCCTTTGGAACTCAGTTCGGTGCTGGTCATGACAGTGCCTCCGGCTGGGTGAATTCGTGCTTGGGCACTACGACCATGGGTACGGGCAGTACGCGCAGCATCTTGGCGGCGGTGGAGCCCAGGAACAGTTTGCGGGGCTGTGCGAGGCGACTTGAACCGACCATCACGAGGTCGCCGTCCTGCCAGTCCAGTTGACGCACTGCCGATTCCACGGTAGATCCGTCGGCAATGATGACCTCGATGGGGAACTCCGCGGGGAGCGCGGCTCTTGCGACGTCGAGTGTGTCCTGAGCGTGATTTCGTGCACGCTCCCTGGCCGACTCGGCGGTGTCGCGATGATCTCGCAGATCGTTCTGGGGGTCGAGCGCTACCAGTGAGACCAGTCGGAGCGGAACCTGCATCAGTTCGCTGGCGCGCACGGCGGTGTTCAAGACGATGTCGGCGCCGACACGGGTGCCGAGTGCACAGGTGACCTCTCGTATCGCAGTGGCCGCCGAGTGCCGCGTTCCGCGAGGCGCCAGTGCTACCGGGACGTGGGCGGAGTGAAGCAGTTCGGTCGAGACCGAACCTATCGCGTGACGGCCGAGCAAACCGTCGCCGGAAGCTCCCACCACGATCGCGAGCGCATTCAGTCGGTCCACTTCGTCGAGCAGGCCCTGAGCGAACGACTCGTGGAAGCTCAGGTGTACTTCCACCTGGATGTCCTCGGGCACCGACGCTTTCGCCTCGGCGAGCCAGTCGTGTGCACGCGCGGCGAGGATGTCGTCGTAGCCGGCTTCCGAGGGAACCTTGGCCGGCAGTGTCCGATCCGGTGGGAGGACCATGCAGATGTCGAGTTGCGCGCCGAGACTGCGCGCGAGCTGGGCCCCGAGGACCAGCCCGTCTTTACCGCTGGGCGTGGCGAGGTATCCGACGATAAGGCGCATGGTGGCTCTTTTCCGGATTGGAGGAATCTGCTGTGCGCCTTTATTAACCGCGGGGGGTTGATAAAGGCGCACAGCAGGAGGGGCGGCGACTCAGTCGTGCGAACTCATGACGTGCTTGAGACGGGTGTAGTCCTCGACTCCGTAGGCCGAGAGATCCTTGCCGTAACCGGAATACTTGAAGCCGCCGTGCGGCATTTCGGCGACGAGCGGGATGTGGCAGTTGATCCACACCGCACCGAAGTCGAGAGCAGCGGAGACGCGTTGCGTGACACCGTGATCCTTGGTCCAGATGCTCGAGGCCAGGCCGAACCGAACGTCGTTGGCAAGCGTGATCGCCTCCTTCTCGTCGGAGAAGCTCTGGACTGTGAGGATAGGACCGAAAGTCTCTTCCTGCACGATGTCGTCCGATTGCGCGACGCCGGTGATGACGGTCGGCTCGAAGAAGAATCCGGTTTCGCCCGAACGCTTTCCGCCGGTAACGATCTTGGCCGACGCCGGCAGGTTCGCGATCTTGTCGCTCACGGCGTTGAAGTGATTGATGTTGTTGAGCGGGCCGTAGAAGGCATCAGGATCGGAAGGCGCTCCGGGGCGCAGCTTCTCGGCGTTCCGGACGAGGGCTTCGACGAGCTGATCGTGGATGGACTCGTGAACGATCACGCGAGTGGCCGCGGTGCAATCCTGGCCGCCGTTGAAGAACGCTGCCTCGGCGATGCCGGTGGCGGTCTTCTCGATGTCGACGTCGCCGAAGACGATCGCCGGCGCTTTGCCGCCCAGTTCGAGGTGCGCGCGCTTGAGTTGCTGTGCTGCGGACACGGCGACAGCGATGCCCGCCCGCACCGAACCGGTGATCGAGACGAGACCGAGGGCCGGGTTCTCCACCAACGTCGCTCCGGTTCCGCCGTTGCCGAGCACGACGTTGAACACGCCGTCCGGCAGGATGCCCTTCGAGAGCTTCGCCAGGACCAGCGTGCTGCCCGGTGTGGTGTCGCTGGGCTTGAGGACGATCGTGTTGCCGGCCGCGAGGGCGGGCCCGATCTTCCACAGCGCCATCATGAACGGGTAGTTCCAGGGCGTGACCTGACCGACGACGCCGATCGGCTCACGACGGACGTAGGAGGTGAAACCCTCCATGTACTCTCCGGCCGCCTTGCCCTCGAGAAGTCGTGCGGCTCCGGCGAAGAACCGCATCTGATCGGCTCCGACCTTGACCTCTTCGTCGGCGATCATCTGGTGGGCCTGGCCGGTGTTGGCGCTTTCGGCTGCGACGATTTCGTCGCTGTGCGCTTCGATGGCGTCGGCGAGCTTGAGGAGTGCAGCCTGCCGCACGCTCGGCGTCGTCTTGCCCCAGGTCTCGAATGCTCTCTGTGCGGCTTCGACGGCGGCGTCGACGTCTTCCTTCGTGGAGACCGGCGTACGCCCGACCACACTCTCGTCCACGGGGTTGATCAGGTCGAGTGTTTCCGTCGCGGCTGAGGCGACGAATTCACCGTTGATGTAGTTCTCGAGTACGACGATCGACATCGGTACCGGTTCCTCTCGAGGTCGAACGAGTTCCGGCCGAGGTGATCAGCACGGAACTCGCACTTTGTGGGGCGTGTGTGAGCAAGTGTGCGCTGACTCACAAGTAAAGGCAGCTGCCAAAAAGGTGAAATCTTTGATCGCCGACGCGCCGAGTTGTACAGTCCAGCCCATGACGATCGCTGTGCGGTGGATGTTGGCGCAGCCGGACCTCGCGCTGGAACTCAAAGGCGGCGCCCAGGGCGTCGGTCGCGAAATCACATTTGCGCACGCCACGGAGTTGCTCGACCCTTTCCGGTGGTTGACCGGCGGCGAATTCATCCTCACCACCGGCATCCGATTGCCGTCCACTCAGCAAAAGCGCGGCCGCTATCTCCGAATGCTCGACGCGGCAGGTGTGGCGGCGGTGGGATTCGGAACCGGGCTCTCGTACCCCGAGGTCCCGGCCGATCTGGTGGCCGTCGCCGACGAGATCGGACTCCCGCTGATCGAGGTGCCGCTGCCGACGCCTTTTGCTGCCGTCGTCAAGCGCGTAATGAGCCGGTTGGCAGAGCAGGAATATGAAGCTGTCCTCCGGGCGTCGCGGGCGCAACCGCGGATGACGCGTGCCGTCATTTCCGGCGGAACGGCTGCGACCGTGCGTGAACTGGCGATCGCGACTTCGGCGACGGTGCTTCTTCTCGACGTCGCCGGAAGAGTTCTCGAGAGCTCACCTCAACTGCCGACGGACGACGTGATCGACGAACTGCGAGCAACTCTCGGGGGCGGTGCCTCCAGTAGCGTGACGCTCGCAAGGTCTGGAGCGTCGATCGCGGTGCAGCAGATCAGCGTCGGGCGAACGCCGTACGGATACCTGGCGGTGATCAGTGCTTCGGCGCTCAGCTACGTCGATCAGATACTGCTCGGTCACGCGAACTCGTTGTTGGCATTGGACTTCGAGAAACCCGCGCGCCTGCGTGCTACTCAGGATCAGTTGAATTCGCACGCCCTCGGACTGCTGCTCACCGAGGATCGCGACCCGGCGCCGGCGTGGCAACAGATCAGGCAGGCCGCCGACGGCGAGGGAATGATCCGAGGATTGACAGTTCTTGCCGACACGTCCGACGTAGCGGGACGCGTCGGAGCCGAGATTGCCGAGTTCATGAACAAGGCAGGGCGGCAGTTGTTCTCGCGGATCAACGACACTCGCGTCACGGTGCTGCTGCGTGGAACCGACGACGTCGAGTTCGCCCGAGAGCTGCTCGGCGGGGTATCGAGGTCGGATCTTCGCGCGCTTCGTGTCGGCTTGAGCGCGCGACGGGTGGTCGCTGCGCTGGCGGTCGCCGTCGAACAGTCCCAGCTGTGTGCGTCGGCGGCCGAAATCGGTGGCGAACCTTTGGAATTCGCGGCGCTGACCGGAAGTGTGCTGCTGTCTTTCGATTCGACGCGTGAAGTGCTCAACACGTTGGCGGAAACGATGATCACACCGATCGAGGACTACGACCGTGACAACGGCACCGAACTGCTGGCGTCGTTGCGGGCATTTCTCGAGGCCAACGGACACTGGGAAGCGGCCGCCATCACGATGGGCGTTCACCGGCACACACTGCGGAGCCGAATGGCGAAGGTGGAGAGCCTGATCGACTGTCGGCTGGAAGTGGCCAGGGTTCGGGCCGAACTACTGCTCTCGATCATTGCCCGGCAATCGTGACTGCCGGGCAATGATCGAGACTTGGCAAAGCGGCCGTCAGGCTTTGCTGCGAGCGATGATGTCGGCTGCGGTTCGCTGACCCATCCGAACGGCACCGTCGACGTGCTGGTACCCCTCGGCCGCAATGTCGGAGCACGAGAAGTGAATCGGGCCGACGGGCGTGCGGGAATCCGCGCCGTAGCGGTGCAGGCCTCCGAGGTCGAAGCTCGCTGCATACGCACCGCGGGTCCATTCCTCCGAGCCCCAGTCGGATTCGTAGTACACAACCGGCTCTTCGGCCTTCGGGCCGAGATAGCGGGCAAGTGAGGCCAGAATCGTGGCCTTACGCTCCTCGACGGAAAGCTCGAACATCGCGTCGGCCTTCTCGTCGGAGACGAACGCGACCAGGGTGCCGCGATCGTCCTCGTGGTTGGTGTTGTCGTACACCTCCTGCACTACCTCGGACGCGCCGAAGCCGGTGCCGGAGAGGCCGTCTTCGCGCCAGAAAGGCGTCTCGTACACCGCGTGAACCTTGATGACGAGGCCGAGGGACTGGTGCTGGTGCATCTGGTGCTGACGACGCGGCAGCGGGGGATCGTACGAGATTCGGGAGTAGAGGTTGGGCGGTACGGCCAGGATCACTCGGCTTGCCTCGACGCGAACATCGCCGTCCGCCAACACCGTTGCACCGGATTCGTTCCACTTCACCGTTCGCACGGGTGCGTTGAGGAAGACGTCGTCACCGAGGGCCTCCGCCATGCGGATCGATACCTGCTGCATTCCGCCGATCACTCGCTTGTCGAGAATGAAGTCCTCGTCGACAAGGTGGGAGAACGAACCTGCGGAAGCGGCCATGAGTACGGCCTGCAGGGCAGAGAACGAGTGGGCGGGCTTGGTGAGCATGCCACCGGCGATGAAGAGGCCGATGTTGTCACGTGCCTCGGCGTCGTCGGACTGATTGATCAGCCACTGCTTGAAGGAGACTGTGTCGAGATCGCGGGCGAGGGGATGTGCCCACGGTTCCTCGGCGCCGATCTGTGCTGCGAGATCGTCCATCTCGTCGATGAGACGGTCCATCTCCTTCTTCGTGGTGTCGTTCGTGGGGAAGGAATCACCCGTGTACTGCGTCCGCTCACCTGCCGACGAGATGTAGACGGACTCGCCCTCGCGGTAGCGCTCGAAAGTTTTCAGGCCGAGTTCGTCGAGCAAGGAGATCAGCGCGGTCTGGTCGGGGGAGACCCACTGGCCGCCGATTTCCAGAACTGCTCCGTCGATGGTGTCGGTCCACGTGCGGCCGCCGACGCGGTCGCGCGCTTCGATCACAGCGACGGTCAAACCGGCCTTGCGCAGCGCGGTTGCAGCTGCCAGGCCAGAGGGGCCGGCACCGACGATTGCAACGTCTCTCTGGAGAGTAGGCACTTGCGAGCTCCTTCATGTTGAGCACCGCTCGAGTCGAAAGCTGCCGACGAGCGAGTGAACGGGTGTCGGTTTTCAGTCTGTCCCGAGGAGACGCACACCACACCTGACGAAACGGCGTGTTCGATCGTCGAACTTGTGCCGTTTAGGCGCGCAGCTAGCCGTTGATGACGTGACGATCGCCGAGCGGTCGGCTCAGCGGGACATCCAAGCTGCCGAACACGGCAACCAGAATGCACATCTTGTCCGCGGCCTCGGGCAGTGCCCCGGTTCGGAGCGTGACGATCACCGTCGTATCGGTCTCTTCGACGGTTGCGTACGCGCCGTAGCACTCCGGAGTGCCGGTCACGAAGTGGACGGCCACCGTGTGATCGTCGACCTCGGACCACGATTCGAACATCGTGGCCGTCGCACCCACGATGTCGGTGCGGCTGTCGAACTCCGTGCCCATCTCGCTGTCGTCGACCTCGTCGGGAACGGGGGTTCCGAGCGACCAGTCGGCGGGACTTGCTTCGTTGGCCGCCATCGGATTCGGTGCGGCAACCGGCCCCGTGGTCTGGGCCCCGACGGAGCATCCGGCCACAGCAAGGCAGGCCAGAACGGCGAGGGTTAGTACACGCATGAATCCACCGTAACCCTGCTCAAGCGAGTAGCGCTGTGACCAGCGCAATTGCCGGAATTGACGCCAAAGTGGTGACAAAGGCACTGTCTCGGGCGAGGACCATTCCGCGCCGATAGCGGCTTGCGTAGATGAAGACGTTCTGCGCCGTCGGCAACGTCGAGACGACCACGATGGCGAACAACTGATGACCGTCGATGTCGAGGAGGAAATGCGCCATCAGATAGGCCAGCACAGGTTGGACCACGATCTTGAGCGTCGACGCCAGCGCGACGTCGCGGCGTGGACTCGAGCCCTTCTCCAGCACCCGCACGCCGTAGAGCGAGAGCCCGAATGCCAACAGCGCACCGGGTACCGACGTCGCGCCGATCAATTCGAAAGGCTGCATCAGCGGCCGGGGCGGTACCCAACCGATCAACGCGACGATCAACCCCGCAGCGCCCGCGAGCACGATCGGATTCTTGAACGGGGCGGTGACGGTGTCGATCAACGAGAGCTTCTCGGCATCCGCGCCGCGAAGGGCCGTCAGATCGAGGATCGTCAAGGCGATCGGGGAGTACACGACGATCTGGAAGAGCAGGAGCGGCGCGACGAACGTGGCATCGCCGAGCACGAACACCGCGATCGGGATTCCGAGGTTGGCTGAATTCACGTACGAAGCCGACAGCGCGCCGATGGTCAGTTCGGGTAGCGGCCGGTTGAGCCAGATCTTTGCGACGACGACGTACAGAGCGCCGACGGCAAAGGCAGTAGCCGACGCAACGGCGAGCGTCGGCGAGAAGATCACCGAAAGATCGGACGACGCGAGGGTGGTGAACAGCAGGGCAGGCGTCGCGACGAAGAAGACGAGTCGACCGAGAACGAACTGTCCTTGGCTACCGAGGGTGCCGAGACGGCCGAGGAGATACCCGACCGCGATGACAACAAAAATTACGGTGAAACCCGCAACAACTCCCGACACGCTGCGGGCACCTCTCGACTGGAATGAACGACTTCGGGAAAATCTTAGTCAGGGCAACAAAAAGGCCGCGCAGTCGAGTGACTGCGCGACCTCTTCGGTACTTCTACGTGTGACTACTGAGCACGTATGACTACCGGGCGGCGGTGAAGGGGAGCAACGCCATTTCGCGTGCGTTCTTCACTGCAACGGCGACCTGACGCTGCTGCTGCGGGGTCAGGCCCGTGACGCGACGGCTGCGGATCTTGCCGCGGTCCGAGATGAACGTGCGAAGCAAGTTGATGTCCTTGTAATCGACATGCGTGATCTTCGCTGCGAACAACGGGTTCTTCTTGGGCTTACGACCCTCTACGGGGCGTGGCTTCTTCGACGGTGAACGCTTGACTGCCATCCGACTTCCTTACCAGCTCGACTTGTGTACGCCAGGCAGTTCCCCACGGTGCGCCATTTCTCGCACGCGAATCCGGGAGAGCCCGAACTTCCGCAGGTGGCCGCGCGGACGTCCATCCGCAGCGTCTCGATTGCGCAATCGTACCGGACTGGCGTCGCGTGGTAGACGTTGCAGGGTCGCTTGGGCCTTCGCGCGCTCCTCTGCCGAGCTTTTCGGGGAGCGGATCGTCTCCTTGAGAGCGGACCGCTGCTCCGCGTACCGCTCGACGACGACCCGTCGCTGGTTGTTCTTCGCGATCTTCGACTTCTTGGCCATGCCTACTTCTCTTCTCGGAAATCGACGTGCTTTCGCAGCACTGGGTCGTACTTCTTCAGTACGAGTCGATCGGGGTCGTTACGACGGTTCTTGCGGGTCACGTACGTGTACCCGGTGCCCGCGGTGGACTTGAGTTTCACGATCGGGCGGATCTCGTTGCGTGCCATCTGCTCAGACCTTCTCGCCGCGCGCGCGGATCCGGGCGACGACGGATTCGATGCCGTCGCGGTCGATCGTCTTGATGCCCTTGGTCGAGAGCGTGAGTGTGATGCGACGCCCCTCGCTGGGCAGGAGGTAGGTCTTGCGCTGGATGTTCGGGTTCCAGCGACGGTTCGAACGCTTGTGAGAGTGCGAGACGGATTTTCCGAACCCCGGCACACGTCCGGTCACTTGGCAGTGAGCCGACATGGGTGTTCCTTTCAACTTGCAGATGACAATCATTTTCGACAATGCGGTGAGATCAATGTACCGTTCAACCTCGGTAATGACAATCATTCCCAGAAAGGCCCGCTGTGAACACGATCTTGGACGGCAGGACTCCGCTGGTCCTGGTCGCCGGCATGAGCGAATCCACCCCACACACCGCACGAGCGTTGCTGAGAACCGGAACTGTTCTGGTCCACCACGACCTGAGCCACGTCCGTGAAGGGGTGGTCCGGCGGACGGTCACCTCGATGACCGGGAGTGCCGGGTCTGCCGGCACTGTGTCCGAGCGCGAGACGATCCTCGAGCTCGCGCACGGCTGCGTCTCCTGCACCCTGCGCGAAGACTTGCTGCCGCTCCTGCGCCGGCTTCACTCGCACAGTTCGGTGCAGCGGATCGTGTTGCTGTTGGACCGGCAACTCGAGCCCGAGGCGCTGTGCTGGGCGATCGAGCACGTCGTCGTGACCGGCGTCGTCGGCCAACTGGACGGACCGGCGCAGCGGGACGTCCGCGTCGACGCCGTCGTGACGTGCATCGACGCGGTGACCTGGCTGGCAGACGCCACCGGCGACGAAGCCCTC
>NZ_BCWH01000002.1:1471263-1475288 GCF_001653035.1 Rhodococcus sp. YH3-3
TGGGTGGCGACGCAACCGGGTGAAGCGCTCTGGCTCGAATCGGCCGGCGGTGGCTTGCGGGTTGCGAGCGCAGACACCTGGCTGGCCGCGATGACGCCGGAGCAACGAGAGCGCGTTCCGGCCGAGCGCCGTGCCCTCGCGGCTCTGAAATGGGACGAGCGTTTCGGTGATCGCGACACCTCGATGGTCGTTCTGACCTGCGGTGCGAACCCGCTCGAGATCGACCGAACACTGCAGCACGCCTTGGTCACCGACGACGAATTGGCGGACGAAGCGTCGTGGGCAACGTGGGAAGACCCGTTCGGCGAGTTTCACGAAGACCCGTGTGACGAATCCGAATCACCTTATGCCGAAACCGAATCAACGCGAGAGGGAAACGAATGAAGAAGCAGATGCACCCCGACTACCACCCGGTGGTCTTCCAGGACGCCAGCACCGGCAAGAGCTTCCTGACCCGATCGACCGTGACGAGTGAGCGCACCGTCGAATGGGAAGACGGTGGCACGTACCCGCTGCTGGTCGTCGACGTCACGAGCGACTCTCACCCGTTCTGGACCGGAGCGCAACGTGTGATGGACACCGCCGGACGCGTCGAGAAGTTCGAGCGGCGCTACGGAAAGCGCAAGGCACTCTGATGGCCGTTCCCAAGCGGAAGATGTCCCGTTCCAACACGCGCAGCCGTCGTGCCCAGTGGAAGGCGACGGCGCCCGATCTGGTCGAGGTCACGGCCTTCGGCCAGACCCACCGGGTGCCTCGGCGACTGGTCAAAGCAGTTCGGCTCGGGGTGATCGACCCGAGCCGCATCTGACCGTGCGATCCTTGGCCGGTGCTGCTGAGGATCCTCGAACTGGTGGGCATCGTGGCGTTCGCGGCCTCGGGTGCCCTGGTGGGCGTCACCAAGCGACTCGACATCTTCGGGGTGTGCTCGGTGGGTGTGTTCACCGGCATCGGCGGCGGTATCGTCCGCGACGTTCTCCTCGGCGTCCATCCGCCCAGCTCTCTGAGCAGTTGGCCGTACTTCGGAACGGCCGCCGCCACCTCACTCGCCGTGTTCTACCTCCACGAGCCGCTCAATCGACTGCGTCGTGAAATCCTGGCGCTCGACGCACTGGGGATGGGCTTGTTCGCGAGCACCGGCGCCGTCATCGCGCTGGACAACAACGCCAGTTCGCTGGCGGCGACGTTGATCGGTGCGACCGCGGCGATCGGCGGCGGCGTGATCCGCGACGTTCTCGTCAACGAGGTGCCACTGCTCCTGCACAAGGACCTGTACGCGGTTCCCGCACTGCTCGGCGCTGCGTTGGTGGTCACAGTCTCGCAAGCCGGACTGTCCACCAACGCCGCGCTGGTGTGCGGCACAGCGTTCGCCGCGGTGTTCAGACTGCTTGCGTTATGGCGTCATTGGAGCCTGCCCGGGCCGAGGCGAACCCGGGACTGACCGCGACACGCCGGAGGCCGGAATCGGACCCTCTCAGCCGCATCTCAGCACTTCAGTCCAAACTGTCGGTATGCGTATTTTGGTGGTCGACGACGACCGGGCGGTTCGCGAGTCGCTTCGGCGGTCGCTCAGCTTCAACGGCTACACGGTCGAGCTCGCGGTCGACGGGCTCGACGCACTCGAGAAGATCCTCGCCAACCGGCCCGACGCCGTCGTGCTCGACGTCATGATGCCGCGACTCGACGGACTCGAAGTGTGCCGTCGTCTTCGCAGTGCCGGCGACGACCTGCCCATCCTCGTGCTCACCGCCCGCGATTCGGTCAGCGAGCGAGTGGCCGGTCTCGATGCCGGAGCGGACGACTACCTGCCCAAGCCCTTCGCTTTGGAAGAGTTGCTTGCCAGGTTGCGTGCACTACTTCGCCGCACCGCGCCCGATCTGGACGCCGATTCCGAAATGATGGCGTTCGAGGACCTCACCCTCGACCCGGTCACCCGTGAGGTCAAGCGCGGCGAACGATCGATCAGCCTGACGCGCACCGAGTTCTCCCTCCTCGAAATGCTCATGGCCAACCCACGCCGCGTGCTGACCCGTGGACGCATTCTCGAAGAAGTGTGGGGATACGACTTCCCGACGTCCGGCAATGCCCTCGAGGTGTATGTCGGCTACCTGCGTCGCAAGACGGAAGCCGACGGCGAACCGAGGTTGATCCACACCGTCCGCGGAGTCGGATACGTCCTGCGGGAGACGCCTCCGTGATCACCGCTCCGTTCGGCAAGAACGCCGAACCGAAGAAATCCTCCACCACCCAAGCGTCCGTCGAAATGCGCCCGCCGATGCCACTGACCCGTTCGGTGTCATTACGTTGGCGTGTGACGCTGCTCGCCGCGTCGGTGGTGGCCATTGCCGTCGCAGTCATGGCGATCGCTGCCTACGCGGTGGTTTCGCGTGCGCTCTACGCGGACGTCGATCACCAGTTGCGTACCAGGGCAGCGGTGCTGATCGACAGCAATGTCGTGCGATTCGATCCTCGCTACATCTCCGGTGCGACGCTGTACACCACCGACATCAGTGTGGCCCTGATCTTTTCGGACCTGAGCACGTACCAGCCGCCCGGTTCCGACGTGCCGATCGGTGAAGCCGAAGACGCCGTAGCGCGTGGTGAATCGGATTCCTCGCTGCGAACCGTCGACGGTCAGCGAGTGCTGGCTCAACGAACCCATGACGGAAGCACTTTGGTGATCGGTCAGCGGCTCGCGCCGACCGTTGCGGTACTGGACCGTCTGGCCTGGGTGCTCTTCGTGGTCGGCGGGTGTGGCGTCATACTTGCGGCAGTGGCGGGTACTACCGTGGGCCGCACCGGTTTACGACCCATTGCCAGGCTGACTGCTGCCACCGAACGAGTCGCTCGGACCGACGATCTGACGCAGATCCCCGTAACCGGCAGCGACGAATTGGCGCGCCTGACAGAGAGTTTCAACACGATGCTGCGGGCGCTCGCCGAGTCCCGTGAGCGTCAGTCGCGCCTCGTCGCGGACGCCGGACACGAGTTGCGGACGCCGTTGACTTCGTTGCGCACCAACATGGAATTGCTGATCGCGTCCAGTCGCCCCGGTGCGCCGCAGATTCCCGACGAGGACATGGCAGAACTTCGTGCCGACGTCGTCGCGCAGATCGAGGAACTGTCGACTCTGGTCGGCGACCTCGTCGACCTGGCCCGTGAAGACGCACCCGAAACCGTGTACGAGCGCGTCGACGTCAGCGACGTCGTCGAGCGTGCGCTCGAACGAGCGCGGCGCAGGCGCAACGAAATCGAGTTCGAGGCGGTCACCACTCCGTGGTACGTCTACGGAGATCAAGCGGGGCTGTCGCGTGCCGTGCTGAACGTCCTCGACAACGCTGCGAAGTGGAGTCCGAAGGGCGAACAGGTACGCGTCGAAATGCGACCGGTGGGTCAAGGATTGTTGGAATTGACCGTAAGTGATGCGGGACCTGGCATTCCGGAGGAGGATCGGGAGTTGGTGTTCGATCGTTTCTACCGGTCGACTGCGGCACGTTCGATGCCGGGATCGGGTCTGGGACTTGCGATTGTGCGTCAGGTCGTCGTCAAGCACGGCGGCACCATCGCGATCGACGAATCCGATCGTGGGGGAGCGCTTGTTCGTATCGTGCTTCCCGGTGAACCGGGGCCGAGTGCCGAGTAGCGTGTTCTGTAGACCCGTTGGTCCCGCGCTTCGGTGACTGACGTCACGGCTTAATGCGTTCGGCCCGAAAGTCTTTCGGGCCGAACCGACAACACCGGTTTTTCACGTCGAACTCTGGGTAAAGTGACAGGCACGTCTCAGCGCCTTCTCAGCAGCGCAAGGCAGCATTGTCGGCAGAACAGTTGTGACTGCCCGTCCGGTGGTCACCGTAGACGAAAGCGAGCCGATGACCGAGGACCGTAACGTCGGGCCGACCCGGCCCGAGCAGCCCAACAGCGAACCCACCACCCAGGCGCAGCCGACAGCACCTCAAGCACAGCCGACGGCACCTCAGGCACAGCCCCCCGTGCCGCCGCAGCAGCCTCAGGGGCAGGCGCCTCAGCAG
>NZ_BCWH01000002.1:1475319-1481008 GCF_001653035.1 Rhodococcus sp. YH3-3
GGCCCGAACGGCCCGGGCGGCGGCCACAATCAGATCCCCGCACCGCTGCAGGGGCCGAACTCCGGTTCGACCACCACCAAGCCGAAGTCGGGACGCATGGCGCTGGTTGCCGGCGCTCTCGCCCTGGTCCTGGTCAGTGGTGGTGTCGGTGGCGTGGTCGGCGCCGTCGTCGCGGACCGCAACGGTGGAACCGCGACGGTCACCAACTCTCTGAACGCTCCGAAGCCCACTGCGACCAACACGTCCAACGCTCCCGCCGGCTCGGTTCAGGCCGTTGCCTCGAAGGTCGTGCCCAGCGTCGTGCAGATCGAGGTAGCCACCGCGCAGGGACAGGGCGGTGAGGGCTCCGGTGTCATCCTGTCCTCCGACGGTCTGATCCTGACCAACAACCACGTTGCCGGCGCACAGGGAGCGCAACTTCGCGTTGCGTTCTCCGACGGAACCAAGGCCTCGGCCACTCTGGTCGGTGCCGACCCCGTCTCCGACATCGCCGTCATCAAGGTCGACGGTCGCAACGACCTCACGCCCATCGATCTCGGCAACTCCGGCGACGTCCAGGTCGGACAGCAGGTGGTTGCCGTCGGGTCCCCACTCGGCCTGGCCGGCACGGTCACCGAAGGCATCATCTCCGCACTCGATCGCCCGGTCTCCACGAGCGGCGAGTCCGGCAACCAGAACACCGTCATCGACGCTCTGCAGACCGACGCAGCGATCAACCCCGGCAACTCCGGTGGCGCCCTCGTCAACATGGACGGCCAGCTGATCGGCATCAACACGGCGATCGCCTCGCTCGGAGCGTCGTCGGGTACCCAAGGCGGTTCGATCGGACTTGGTTTCGCCATCCCGATCGATCAGGCACGCCGCGTCGCCGACGAACTGATCAAGACCGGCAAGGCGACTCAGGCCATGATCGGCGTGACCGTGCCGTCGCAGGACAACGCCGACGGCGCAACCGTAATGGATGTCACTGCTGACGGGCCGGCCGCCAAGGCCGGTATCCCGAAGGGTGCAGTCATCACCAAGGTCGACGATCGTGTTGTCGCAGATGGTGATTCGCTGATCGCGGCAGTGCGTTCACATGCTCCCGGCGACAAGGTCTCGATCACGTACAGCGACGGCGGGCAGACCAAGACCGTCGACGTCACGTTGGGAACCGCGGCAGCGCAGGGCGGTCGATGATGTTCGGCGATCAGCAGACGATCGACCCGATCTTCGGCCAGATCGCAACGGCGTCGGGATCGGACACTACGGTAGGAGTCATGGAACTCGAAGCCACATCGGCCGGCCGCGCTCTGGTCGTCATCGTCGACGATCGCACAGCCCACGGCGACAACACCGACTCCATCGGTCCACTGGTCACGGAACTGCTGAACGAAGCGGGTTTTCTCGTCGATGCGACGGTCGCCGTCGCCGCCGACGAAGTGGAGATCCGCAACGCTCTCAACACCGCAGTCATCGGTGGCGTCGACCTCGTCATCTCGGTCGGCGGTACCGGGGTATCCCCGCGTGACGTCACTCCTGACGTGACCGCTGAGGTTCTCGATCGCGAGATCCCGGGAATTGCCGAAGCACTTCGTGCTTCCGGTCTTTCGGCCGGATCGCTCGAAGCAGGCTTGTCCCGCGGCCTCGTCGGGGTTTCGGGAAGCACCGTGGTAGCCAATCTGGCGTCGACCAGGCCGGCAATTCGCGACGGCATGGCAACCCTGACGGCTTTGGCGAGTCACGTGATCGCCGAGCTGTCCAGCCTCGAGGGCTGAGACAGCTTGTCGGAGCAACCAGATACCCCGAAGAAGCCGTCAGTCGACAAGAAGCGCCTGGCGCGCATCTTCGGGGACGTCTTTCCCGAGACGACGTCGGACGAGCGGGGTCCCGAAGGATCCTCGCGGTCCTCGGACGACGACTGGCTGCGCAGTCAGCGGCCCCCGCACCACGGCGGTTGAGAAGTAAATCAGGCCCCCGGACAATTGTCCGAGGGCCTGATTTGATCTGTGGGCACTGCCTATTCGAGAGACTTGGCGTGCGCTCCCGTGTCGGCGCCACCGGCATTGGCCGAGAGGATGTCGCGGATCTGGATGAGCAGATCGGTTTCGCTGGCTTCCTTGTCCTCGGGCTCGGAGACGAACTTCTTCTTCGCCGCATTCGCAGGGACGATCAGCACGAAGTAGACGACCGCTGCGATGATGATGAAGTTGATGATCGCGGTGACGACCGCACCGAAGTTCAGGAACGTCTCAGCGGAGTCACCCGTCAGCTGAATGCCCCACCCGTATTCGTTGGCTCCGCCAATCGAAGCGACAAGTGGGTTGATGATATTGCTGGTGAAGGCAGTCACGATGGCGGTGAAGGCCGCGCCGATGACCACTGCGACGGCCAGGTCGAGCACGTTTCCGCGAAGCAGGAAGTCCTTGAATCCCTTGAGCATGTCGGTGTCCCCTCGAGTCTCCGATGGCAAGTGCCAGATGGTCCGTTGATACCGAACCGACTGGAAAAATCCTAGAGGAGCTTCGGACGCTTTGTGCGGTCAGCGGAATGTCACGGTGATCGCATTGGACAGAGATGCCGCGGCTACGACGTTGGCTGCTGGTGTCGGCAGGGCCAGCAAAATCACCTGTTCCTGCTGGTTACGTGTACTTTCCGACGTGGTGACCAACGCGACTACCGCTCCTGCCGCAAGAATTTGTGGGGCCTTGTCTGCAACTGATTCGTTGGGTGTGTCGGGGCGGGATGTGTCAGGGCCGACGGTCAGGACGTCGACGACGTCCCCGCTGCGCAACATGTCCGCGACGGCCGCATCGGCCAATCGGACGGGGACGATGCGGGCGTCGTCGGTTCCTACCGACAACCCGGCCAGCCGTGGGCTGAGAACGCGCACGTCGGTGACGGTTTCTCCGGAGCGAATCGGGCCGGCAACGGTTCTCCCGACTACCAGGTCGGTATCGGAGACAACTCCTTCGGGAAGTTGTTTCGAGTCGATCTCTCGCATCTCGACATCCGAATCCGCAATCACCTGCCCCGGAGTGAGATCGCGGCTCGAGACAACCACGGCGACCGTATCGGTCGCGGGATCGCCTCGAAATAAGAGAACAACGCCGAGTGTGGCCAGGACAACGGCTGCGATCTTACGGACTGTCGCTGAGCGAAACCGTGTGCCGCGTGTCAGTTCGACGACGCGATCGAAGGTGCTCGGGCTGAGATCGAGTTGGGCGCGCAGTGGATCGGAGCGCCTCGGCGAGCGAGAACGTGCTGACGGCATTCATGCACGTTAGGGCCGGAAGCGGTGCTTCCGGCCCTAACCATGTGAAACTGTGGACAACCCGGAGGTTGTGGAAATCAGCTCGCGGCAGCCTTTGCGGGCGCCGGCGTGCTGGTCGACGAACTCGATGTCGAAGAGGAGTCCGACTTGGACTCGGACTTCGCAGCGGGTGCCGAATCACTCTTGGCGGGCTCGCTCGCAGTCCCGGAGCCGCCGCGGCTGTCGGTGCGGTAGAAGCCGCTGCCCTTGAACACGATGCCAACAGAGTTGAACAGCTTGCGGAGCTTGCCTGAGCAAGCTGGGCAGACCGTCAGCGAATCTTCGCTGAAGGACTGGACGATGTCGAAACGGTTGTCACATTCCGTACATGCGTATGAGTAGGTGGGCACCGGGCTTCCTCCGCACTGTGATGTTCGAGCAGCCGCGTATTTACACCGCAGCCTTTAGCACTCTACAAGTGACAGTGCCAACAGCGCTAATCAGGGATCTATTCCCGCAGATCAATCGCCTTTGAGTTGCGTGAGGCCGCCGCGCGGCGTCAATGCCCAGCCCATGGGAATGTCGTGGTCGTCGGCAGGCAAGGCCTCGACGAGTTCGGAGTCTCTGACAATTGCCACGAGCCGAGTCTGTGGTCCGACCGACCCGAGCGTCCGGTCGTAGAAGCCTGCGCCACGGCCGAGGCGTGTTCCGCGAAGATCCACCGCGAGAGCAGGGACAAGCATGCATTCCACGTCGGACAGGGCTTCCGGTGGCAAGACGGGTCCGACAGGCTCCCGAATGCCGTACTTCGCGGGGCGCAAACCGTCCGCGCCGCTGTACTCGACCCAGGACAACGGTCCCGGCTCCCCGGTGATCGGAAGTAGTACACGCTGAGCGATCTCGGCAACGGCGTCGAGCAAATCGGTGGATCCTGGTTCGGTGCGGGTGGGGACGTACGCACAGACGACCGAGCCGTCGACAATCACTGAACGTATGTGCGTGATCAACGCCGCAGTTTCCGTGTTTCGAGTGTGCTCGGAGACTGCATCACGTGCTGCGAGTGTGATTTGTCGCCATTGTGCTTTTGTCTGAGGTGTCACCCCGCAACGATATTCGTCGTGCTGACCGAGCGGTAACAAGCGGCGGCTAAGGTGTTGGCATGACAGACGTTGTCGCTAGCAGCACGAGGGCCTTCCGTACGGCCGTGGTTCCCGCAGCCGGACTTGGTACGCGTTTCCTGCCTGCCACCAAGACGGTTCCGAAAGAATTGCTGCCGGTCGTGGACACACCGGGTATCGAACTGGTGGCAGGTGAAGCTGCGGACTCGGGAGCCGAGCGGCTCGTCATCGTGACGTCCCCGGGCAAAGACGGCGTGGTTGCCCACTTCGTAGAGGATCTCGTGCTCGAAAGCAAGCTGGAAGCAAGCGGAAAACTCGCTGCCCTGGCGAAGGTGCGCAAAGCGCCGGGTTTGCTCGAAGTCGACTCCGTGATTCAGGAGCAGCCTCTCGGCCTCGGGCATGCAGTCGGTTGCGTCGAGTCGGTTCTCGACGACGACGAAGACGCCATCGCGGTCCTTCTGCCCGATGATCTCGTACTACCGCGTGGGGTCCTGGAGATCATGGCGCGAGTTCGGGCCAAGCGCGGCGGGTCCGTTCTCTGTGCAATCGACGTCCCGAAAGACGCAGTCAGCGCTTACGGCGTCTTCGACGTCGAGATCGTTCCCGACGCGGTCAATCCCGACGTCCTCAAGGTCGTCGGCATGGTCGAGAAGCCGGCTGTGGAAGACGCGCCGTCGACCTTTGCCGCTGCAGGTCGCTATCTGCTCGATCGTGCGATCTTCGACGCACTTCGTCGCATCGAGCCGGGAGCCGGCGGTGAGTTGCAACTCACCGACGCCATCGCTCTCCTGATTTCCGAGGGCCATCCGGTTCACGTGGTGGTGCACCGCGGAACGCGTCATGACCTGGGCAACCCCGGCGGGTACCTCCGCGCTTCGGTGGACCTGGCACTCGACAGTGACGATTACGGCCCGTCCTTGCGTAAGTGGCTCGCGGATCGGCTCGACCGCTGAGCGTGTCGCCACGGTGGTTGATCGCCCGATAACGCAGTATCAATGTGCTTGTCCCTTTTCGGCGGCAAGGCATCATGAGCTGACGGATATCACCGAATTTCCAGACACAGGAGGACGCGGACCAGATGCGGTCGGTTGAGGAGCAGCAGACCAGGGTTACCGCTGCTGCAGTGGCACCCCGTCCGGTTCGGGTCGCCATCTCGGAGGCGCAGGGACTGCTGTGTGCCGAGGAAGTGGTGACCGAACGCCCATTGCCGGGATTCGATCAAGCTGCCATCGACGGTTACGCGGTTCGCAGTGTCGATGTCGCCGGAGCTGGAGCCGACCTCCGCGGCGAGGACGGCGAGCCTACGGACCTCAGCTTGCCGGTGGTCGGCGAGGTGACG
>NZ_BCWH01000002.1:1481018-1548376 GCF_001653035.1 Rhodococcus sp. YH3-3
CGACGCCGTGCTCCCGCTCGAAAACACCGACGGTGGTCGCGCTCGCGTTCGGATCTTCGAGCCGGTGCGTTCGGGCGATTACGTTCGCCGTGCAGGCGACGACGTCCAGCCGGGCGACGTGGCCGTTCGGGCAGGCACCATCATCGGAGCCGCACAGGTCGGGTTGCTCGCTGCGGTCGGCCGCGACAAAGTACTCGTCCATCCCCGTCCGCGCCTCTCCGTCATCAGCGTCGGTGGAGAACTCGTCGACGTGGATCGCACGCCGGGGCCAGGCCAGGTTTACGACGTCAATTCGTATGCCCTCGCCGCCGCAGCGCGCGATGCCGGCGCCGACGTCAACCGTGTGGGAATCGCAGGCAACGACTCTCGTCGTCTTCGCGAAGTAGTCGAGGGACAGCTGATTCGCTCGGAAATCGTTGTCATCGCCGGTGCCGTGGGCGGCGGAGCGTCCGACGAGGTTCGTGAGGCGCTTGCCGACCTGGGGACACTCGAGGTGGAGCGCGTTGCCATGCATCCGGGATCGGTGCAAGGCTTCGGAAAGCTGGGAAGGGACGAGGTTCCGACCTTTCTCCTACCGTCCAACCCGGTCAGCGCACTGGTGGTATTCGAAGTCATGGTTCGCCCGCTGATCAGAATCGCGCTCGGACGCCGCCAGCCGATGCGGCGAGTAGTGAAGGCTCGGACAGTGGGAACGATCACGTCGATTGCCGATCGCAAGGGTTTTCTGCGTGGTCAGCTGATGCGTGACGAAGCGACAGGGGAGTACCTCGTGCAGGCCCTCGGGGGCGCGCCCGGTGCGTCCTCACATCTCCTCGCGACCTTGGCGGAAGCCAATTGCTTGGTTCTGGTCGATCGAGACGTCACCGAAGTGCACATCGGTGAAGAAGTCGACGTAGCTTTTCTCGCCCAACGTGGGTAACGCCGACCCGAGTGGGGTGTGATGTCAGTCCATCCAGGATGGCCGGAAGATCTCGGCCCGCTGCGAGTGCCCGCGGGAGTGGTGACCGTCCGCCCCGTGAAGCTCCGTGACGCTGCTGTGTGGAGTCGTCTCCGCATTCGCGATCGCGAGCACCTCGAGCCGTGGGAGCCCACCGGAGAATCGCCGTGGGATGCTCGCCACCACATCACCGTCTGGCCGTCCCTGTGCGGAAACCTTCGCTCCGAAGCGCGCAAGGGCAGGATCCTTCCCCTGGTGATCGAACTCGACGGGAAGTACTGCGGGCAGGTCACCATCGGAAATGTGGTGCGCGGCGCTCTGCGGTCCGCCTGGGTGGGCTATTGGGTCGCCTCGCACGTGACCGGTGGGGGCGTAGCCACAGCTGCCGTTGCGCTCACACTCGATCACGCATTCTCGAAGGTCGGTCTGCATCGAGTGGAGGCCACTGTTCGGCCGGAGAACGCGTCGAGTCGCGCAGTCCTACGAAACGTTGGGTTCCGGGAGGAAGGTCTTCTCAAGCGCTACCTCGATGTCGACGGCCAATGGCGTGATCATCTTCTGGTCGGAATGACCATCGAGGAAGTACCCACCACCGTCGTCGACAGATTGGTGCGGTCCGGACGTGCTTCGTGGGTGTGACGAAGACGGCGCCAGAAGCGTGAGAAACGCGAGCTAAACAGCAGTTACCGCTGAGTAGTCCTACTTTCGGGCGGGAAAATGTGGTTTTTGATTCAACCAGAACTTGAGACTTTTGGGACTGAACCGGAAGTTCAGTTCGGTACGCGTGTGACACATGAGTATGGTGGGGTTCGGCGCGTCGGCAACGATGCGAGGGCGTCGGCCGTTAACCTTGACTCGTCAACGGCTGGCATAGGTGCTGGTAGGTGATCGGGAGGAGGCCGCGGCATGCCTAGCTCATTCGTGTGGATCGGGCTGGTGGCCGTGTGGCTGTTCGTCCTGGTGCCGATGCTTGTCAACAAGCGCCCCAGGATCCGGCAGACGAGTGACGCGGCACTCGCGACTCGAGTACTTCACCGCGGCGACAGCAACCCTGTTCAGCGCGGGCCGGCAGCAGGACATCGAAGCGATCCGAACTGGCAACCAGAACCAGTGCGCAGCAGCTACGACGCGGAGGACCAGATGGACACTCACGCAGAAGACGACTACGCCGGCGGTCGTGCACCGGTCGGAGAATTTGTTCCGGTTCGGCGCGGCCGAGGCGGATTCGACCCCGAAGCGGATGCCATCGCCCGGGAGGCGCGGTATGCATTCCGTCAGCGGACATTGCTGGGACTTGCGTTCGTCGCGATTCTCTCGGGCGCTCTCGCATTGATCATCTCGCCGATGGTGTGGTGGTTATTTGCGCTGACCGTGTGCGGCCTCGGCGGGTACATGGCGTACTTGCGTCGGCAGGTTCGGATCGAGCAAGAGATTCGCCGCCGTCGTACCGAACGCCTCAACCGTTCGCGACTCGGAGTCGAATCGCACACCGACGAAGAGCTTCGCCTGATTCCGGCGCGACTGCGTCGGCCAGGAGCGGTTGTCCTCGAGGTCGACGACGAAGATCCGGTGTTCGATCACCTGGATCACTACGAAGAAGAGATCAGGCACACCGAGATGCGTCGCGCGTCCGGTCAGTGATCTTCTGGGCCGATCTCGTCGGGCCGAAAGTTCGTGTCGGGTGATTCCAACGGGAGTATTCGTTCCTGTTAGAGTTGCCGAGCACCGCTGAGGCGGTGGCACGGGGCTGTGGCGCAGTTGGTAGCGCGCTTCGTTCGCATCGAAGAGGTCAGGGGTTCGATTCCCCTCAGCTCCACCAAGAAGTACCAGCGAAAAGGGTCTTTCAACGAAAGTTGAACGACCCTTTCCTGCATTTTCAGGGCCTGCCCGAATTGCGAAGATTCGATCTGAGTGTGCGCCGTTTCATACGATTGCGACCGCTGATCCGGACCGTTGAGCTTCCAAGTGAGGGATGATCCTTGGGCGGATACATGTTTGCCGGAAATGTAACGAGGGTGTGTCCGGTGCGATAGGCACGGTGAGTCTGCCGCAGTTTTCCGCAGGTCGGACGTATGTGTCGGGGAGGAATGTCGATGAGCCAGCCACGACGGCTAGCGATGATGCTTGTTGCTGTGATGTGCCTGATGGGTATCGGCGTCCTTGCCGTATCGGTCTTCCCCGCCATCGTCGCCGCCCAACCTGGCGGCAACAGCGGTGGTGGCAACAACGGCAATGGAAACGGCAATTACGGCAACAACGGCGGCAATAACAACGGCAACGGTGGCGGTCACAACGGCAACAACGGCAACGGTGGCGGCAACAACGGCAACGGCAACTATGGCTGGCATTGTCACCGTCACAACTGCGGCACGACCGTAATTCCGACACCGACACCGACCACGACTGAGCCGACGACGACTGAGCCCACGACGACTGAGCCGACGACCACGACTGAGCCGACGACCACGACTGAGCCGACGACCACGACTGAGCCGACGACCACGACTGAGCCGACGACCACGACTGAGCCGACGACGACTGAGCCGCCCACGACGACTGAGCCGACGACGACTGAGCCGACGACGACTGAGCCGACCACGACGACTGAGCCGACGACCACGACTGAGCCGACGACGACTGAGCCGACCACGACGACTGAGCCGACGACCACGACTGAGCCGACGACGACTGAGCCGACCACGACGACTGAGCCGACGACCACGACTGAGCCGACGACGACTGAGCCGACCACGACGACTGCGCTGAGCCCACGACGACTGAGCCCACGACGACTGATCCCACGACCACGACTGAGCCCACGACCAACCCTTCGGCGTCGCAACGTCCGAGCAGCAGCGCTTCCCCCGCGACCAACGCAACTTCTGCGACCAACGCAACTTCGCAGACCGAGAGTCCTTCGAGCCAAGCACCCTCCGAGACACAGTCTCCTTCCGAATCGCAGCCGAGTTCCGAGCAGTCGTCCGCGGTAGCGGCTCCGCCGGCTGGACCGTCTGATCCGCAGGGACCGTCAGCGGGCGGCGGAGCGCCTGCACCCTCTGCCGGTGGACCGCCTGCACCCTCTGCCGGTGGACCGCCTGCACCCTCTGCCGGTGGACCGGCAAACGCTGCGCCGGGCGCAGTCGCAGCCCCTTCCGCACCCGAGGTTCTGGCCGCACCCGCACCCGTAGCTCCGCAGGTACCGTCGAACGTTCCGAACGTCGCGGCTCCGACTGACAACCCGCAGGCATTTCCGACGGCGTTCACTCAAGGGCTTCCGCCGATTCTCAACGCCGCCGCCGTCGCCGGCGGTGTAGGCGGAATGGCAGTGGTAGCGGCCGGTGCGGGAGCACTGACTTTCCGCGGAGCATCGCTGCAGAAGGCGCGATTGGCTGCCGCGCGTGCCGAATTCCTGGCACCCGGATCACAGGGAGGTGCGTGAGTCGTGCCGGACAGACGTTCACATCGCCGCGTTCTGGCCGCGGTGGATGCCGTATGCGACGCAGCAGCGTCGTCGGAGGCAGTGTCACTGCTGACGGTGGTGCAGACAGTCGCCCGCGAGCGTGGGCGCCCGATCGAGATCGATCTGGAAACCCCTCTCGCCACCGGAGTGTGCGGTCAGCGCCGGGCCTACGACGACCACGACGTCATCGTTTTGGCTCCCGGACTACCCAATGTCGAGCGGACTCTGGCACATGAGTTGGGGCACATAGTGTTTCGCCACGAGGGTGCCGAGATCGCCGAGGCGACGCTCGAGGTCAGTGACGATTTGATCGCCTACATGTTGAGTCAACGTTCTCTGCGGCGCAACGAACCCGTGCCGATGGACGACATCGCGGAGTGGGAAGCCGAGACGTTCGCGTCGATGTTGATCATGCGTCTGCGAACGATGAGTGGCCGTGGGACACCGCTGTCGGTGTTGCGGTACGACGAGGCGATCGGATGATCTTTTGGGCTGTGGCCCTTCTCGTCTGGGTTGCAGCCGGCGCGAGACTGGGTCGAGTTGTCGCGCGCACCGCGACGCCGTTGCGAATGTCGATGGTCTTTGCAGGCTTCTCGGTCGCATTGTCGTCGACGGTCATGGTGCCGGCGGTATGGGACATCGTCGATCGCATTGCGCCGGAGCAGCATGCCGCCGCGATGATCGTCATCGTCTTGTGGACAGCGTTGTCTGCGGCCAGTGCAGTCGGCGCCGTGTCTGCGTGGCCGGTGATGTCACGTCCGGCTATGCGCGGCCTCGCCACCGTGCTGTACTCGGTGGGGCTCCTGGTGGCGATCGCGGTTCTCTTCGGCTACCCGGCGCCGGCTCTGATCTTTATCATCGTCGCTCTGTCCCTTGTCATTTCGACGGGGCTACGGCACGTTGCGTGGGCGCCGTTGGGGCGCGGAATCGCGTTGATCGTGACCGGTTCGTCGATCCTGCTCGTCGTGGTCGTCGTGATGCTTGTCGAATCGATCGGTGGCACCGGCGCACTCGAATCGGATATCTGGACGGGCGCAGGGGTGTGGTTCATCGCTGCCTCGAGTGTTCTGATTGCGCTGGGCATCACGTGGGTGCTTCTCGAGACCTGGTTACGTGCGCGACGAGATCTGTACCGGCTGCGGCGGATGCACGCGCTTCTCGTCAAGCGATTCCCCGAGGTAGTCGACGCGGACAGCGCCGGGAGTACGTCTGTGCTGCGGGCATCGGACATGATCGCGCAGATCATGGATGCGATGTACATCCAGTCCGGCGCCGGGATGTTCGACGTCGGTGGTCAGGAACCGCCGCGGGCCGTCACTGCACACGCGGGGATTTTGGCGGGGTGGATCGCCGATCCCTTGGCCTCGGATGTGTTGGACACCAGGTGGATTGCGCCTCCTGAGAAGATGTCGGCGCGCCGATGGGTGTTGTTGTTGGCGAAAGAACTCGATGAAACGACAAAAGTAGGTCGACGTTCGTAGTCGACCTACTCCATGTCATTGCAGTGCTCGAGATCGAGTCAGTGCTTCAGCACGGTCACATCAGCGTGACGCGTCAGGCGGAACCTCTGGCAAACCTTCACTCGCGCGGAGCTTTTCAGCCATCGTGGTGAGTAGATTCTGCGATTCTTCCGAGAGGTCGAATGCACGGCTGGAGAGGCGGCGAAGCCCGTAGCCTTGGAGCTGTGAGAGCAGTTCGAGATCGTGATCGATCTTGGCTGCGTAGATGTCGTTGAAGAAGTAGTCGGGCTTCACCTTGAAGAACCGGGCGAAGGCTGCGACTGTCTCGTCTGAGGGGTTGGTGCGCTGTCCCGAGCGGAGCTGCGAGATGTACGGCTTGGAGATCTGATGGCCGTCTTCGATGAGCGCTGCCGCAACCTCGGCGTTGGTATGGGGTTTGCGCCCCGGAGGATGAACACTGTCGAACAGTTTGTTCAATCGTTCTGCAAAGTCAGCCATTGTGAACCGCCCCGTAATCCTCTCTAGCTAGCAATTGTCCGTTCAGTGAATCCTACGGTATCACGCGGATAACCGATCGGTAGCTCACCGTAGTCTGTTTAGTGGACTAGTTGTCAAATGTGTCCGAGATTCGATTCGTCCGCCCAATGAGTGCTCAGCTATGTCTCAGCGCACATTGAGTTTCCGCCACACGGAAATGTGCAGCTACGACTGCGCTATTCGAACCTTCCAGTACTTGGCCAATCCGCCCAATATCAAACCTTTTACCCGTTTTGGCGATATTAGCTATGCGTTAGCCTGGTTTTTCACAACTATTTCGATTGAAAAACTGCAGTTCAAGCGATGTTTGAAGGTTTAGGGTCGCGATCAGGGTGGCTGGTTGCGATGTCATGCGGATCACCTCGGGGTTGAACCTTGAACGGTTTGCCGGATTGCGATCTGTGCTAGCTAAACCCTCCGAGTGGGTGCAGAATTGTGACATGAAACACACGATGAGCGATGATGAATTGCGCCGCGCAATCCGTGAAATTCAGGATCGAGCCCACGACGCACGCAAGCGTGGGGACGATGTAGCGGCGGAAGAACTCGACCGTACGGTCAAGGGCTATCAAGAGCAGATGATGCAGCGTCTCTAGTGCTCGCTGCGGTCGTCTCTGTGCGGTGTTTGCGCGGAGTACGGCCGTGCCCCGCAGGTCGTCTTGCGTGTTTCAGGGCGGCCGCACCGTGCGTGCGTAGACTTTCCCGCATGTCCACAGTACGAGTGCGGGGGAGTGTTCATCCATGTCTGTAAGGTCGCTCGACGGCAAGAAATGCCTGATCACCGGCGCCGGTAGTGGAATTGGACGTGCAACTGCGCTGCGTGCATCAGAGGTCGGCGCCGAATTGTTTCTCACCGATATCAACAGCGTCGGATTGGAAGAGACGGTCGCGATGGTCGGCGCCGGCGGCGGCACGGTCAGCATGGCGAAGGCACTCGATATCTCGGACTACGACGAGGTCGTGAAATTCGGTACCGAGATTCACACTCAATTTTCTTCGATGGATGTCGTCATGAATATCGCCGGCATTTCAGCGTGGGGAACTATCGAGAACCTCGAACATCGGCATTGGAAGTCCATGGTGGACGTCAACCTGATGGGGCCGATCCATGTCATGGAGACGTTTGTTCCACCCATGATTCGTGCCGGCAAGGGTGGACACCTGGTCAACGTGTCTTCGGCTGCCGGACTTTTGGCCCTGCCGTGGCACGCCGCCTACAGTGCGAGCAAGTTCGGCCTTCGCGGGGTGTCCGAGGTGCTGCGATTCGATCTGAAGCGGCACGGAATCGGGGTCAGTCTGGTTGTGCCGGGTGGGGTGAAGACGCCATTGGTGGGAACCGTGGAAATAGCGGGTATCGACAGGAACGACCCGCGGGTCGAAAAACTCACGCACCGGTTCGAGGCGCGTGCTGTCTCCCCGGAGAAGGTGGCGTCGTGCATTCTGCGGGGAATCGAGAAGAATACGTACCTCGTATATACGTCCATTGACATCCGATTCGGATACTGGTGGGCGCGCAAATTCGCCCTGCCTTACGAGTTCGTGATGCAAAAAGCGAACGACCAGTTCAGTAAATTGCTCAAGCGATGAGCGTTAACTCCGCCGGGACTTTTATCTAGTCGAATAGGGACCAAAGTCATGCCGAAGAGTTTTCACTTCGATATCGAATTCAAATATCCGATCGACGACGTGCATCGAACTTTGACCGACCCGAATTATTGGAAAGGCAGACTCGGAGACCTTTATGCCACCTCGGACATCGAAGTTCGAGACGGATCGATCGAAGTATCCGTGTCCGAGGAAATCGACTCCGCCTCCCTCCCGAGCCTGGTCGCCAAGGTTGCGCCGAGTCGGCTCGGTCTGAAACGGGTCGATCGGTGGGGACCTCTGTCGGACGGGCGTGCAGCAGGGTCGGTCACCGGAATCGCGCGGGGACTGCCGATCCGAATCGAGACGACGCTCGATCTCACCGCCGCCGAGTCCTGCACGCGGTTGGTCGTCGACGGAACGGCTGAGGTGAAGATGCCGATCATCGGCGGCCAGATCGAGAAGTTGCTGAAGAAGACCGTCGAGGACTTGCTGGGGCGCGATCGGGACGCCGTCGAGTCATTTCTCGCCTGAGCCTGCACCGAAATCTACTTCCAGAACGCGCGCACCCGGGCCGGCGGATGCGAGTTGATCGTGCGGGTTGGCGAGGGCGCACCCCTCCAACGAGAGGCACCCGCAACCGATGCAACCGGTGAGGTTGTCCCGTAGACGTTCCAGTTGCTCGATGCGTAGATCGAGGTGGCGCCGCCACCCGGTCGACAATCTTTCCCAATCTGCGCGGTTCGGGGTACGGCCTTCAGGAAGTGTGCCGAGGGCCTCTCTGATTTCCGACAGCGGAATGCCGACGCGTTGCGAGACTCTGATGAAGGCGACGCGTCGAAGCGTGTCTCGTTGGTATCGGCGCTGGTTTCCGCTGGTCCGGCGACTGACGATGAGGCCTTCTCGTTCGTAGAAATGCAGGGCCGAGACGGCGACACCGCTGCGCTCGGAGAGCTGGCCGGGCGTGAGTTCCTTTGCCTTCCACGACGGCATCTCCATGGCGACTACCGGTCCGTCGCGCGGTGGAGGGTGGCGTGGAGATGATGCGTCAGCGGGGTGTCGCCGTGCGCCATCCACAGGTCGTATGTCAGCGTGTCGCCCTGAACGCGCATGACTCGCCGAACGTCGTGAACCGGTTTTGCGTCGGGCGATGCTGCGAGCGTGAGACGGGTCAAGGCGAGAGTGCCTTCGGAGTCGAGGGTGCCGCGATGGATCTCGACGAATCCGGTGGGCTGGCTGACCAGCAATTCGAGCTCACCACCCGGTGTTGGGCGCAGGTATCCCGATTCCATGTGAAGCGGTCGTCCGTCGGGGAGCCCACGAGTGCGCGACGAGTAGGTGAGAAACGGTTTCGGGGTGGGCGCGAACTCGATCTCCTCGGAGTACTCGAAGTCGTCGATGGTGGGGAAATGTCCGGCTCCAGCGCCGACCCAGCGCCCGGTGAACCTCTCGATTCCGGCGCCGTTCAGCGCCGCCTGATCCGTACTACTCATTGCCTGGTCCTCTCGCCTGCGTCGGATCAGACGTTACGCGGGCCGGTACGACAGCTGCTTATCCCTGCTGGGTGGGGCCTACGGGATTAGTGTTCACTCATGAACGCTTCTGGCTCCGTCCCCCTCGGTGTCGATTCCGAGGTGGGCCGATTGCGATCGGTCATTCTTCATCGTCCTGGCGACGAGTTGAAACGATTGACTCCGCGCAACAACGACGAGCTGCTGTTCGACGCGTTGCCGTGGGTGGACCGCGCGCAGGAGGAACACGATCAGTTTGCGACCGTCCTTCGTGAGCGCGGCGTCGAGGTACTGCTTTTGTCCGATCTCCTCACCGAGGCGCTCGAGGTCAGTGGCGCAGCGAGGATCCAGGGAATCGCGGCCGCCGTGGACGCACGCAAGATCGGCCACGCGCTCGGGCAACACCTGGCCGCCTACCTGCGAAAGGTGGAGCCGAAGGAGCTTTCGTCGATCCTTACTGCAGGAATGACGTTCGACGAATTGCCGATCGATGCCGACTCGACCTCGTTGGTGCGCAGGATGCATCACGGCGGTGACTTCGTGATCGACCCGTTGCCCAACTTGCTCTTCACCCGTGATTCGTCTTTCTGGGTCGGGCCACGGGTCATCATCACGTCCTTGGCGTTGTCAGCGCGAGCTCGCGAATCCTCGATAACGGATCTCGTCTACGCGCATCACCCTCGATTCAAAGGCGTGCGCCGCGCGTACGAGTCGCACACGGCTCCTGTCGAGGGAGGTGACGTGCTGCTTCTCGCGCCGGGGGTGATCGCAATCGGTGTCGGTGAACGTACGTCACCCGCCGGAGCAGAAGCATTGGCGCGTAGCGTGTTCGACGACGGTCTCGCCCACACGGTGTTGGTTGTTCCGATCGAGCAACGCCGAGCGTCGATGCATCTCGACACGGTCTGCACCATGGTCGAGGCCGACGCGGTCGTCATGTATCCGGCCATTCAGGACACCCTGGCGGCGTTCACTCTGCGCAAGGAAGACGACGGGGTGAGTATTCGCGGTGCGACGCCGTTCCTCGAAGCGGCGGCCGACGCCATGGGAATCGGAAAACTGCGTGTGATCGACACCGGACTCGACACGGTGACTGCCGAGCGTGAGCAGTGGGACGACGGAAACAACACCCTCGCCGTCGAGCCTGGCGTCGTCGTCGCTTACGAGCGCAACGTCGAAACGAACGCCAGGCTGGAGGCCTCGGGTATCGAGGTTTTGCGAATCGCGGGTTCGGAACTGGGGTCCGGCCGAGGTGGTCCTCGGTGCATGTCCTGCCCGATCGCCCGCGATCCGCTGTAAGCCGTCGACGCTGTCAGAGAATTTCTTCCACCTTGGCTGCAGGCCGCGCGAGGACGGTGCCTTTGTCGGTGACCACGAACGGGCGTTCGATCAGAATTGGGTGCTCGATCATCGCGTCGAGGATCTCGGACTCGGATGCATCGGCGAGCCCGAGTTCCTTGAACTGCGTTTCGCGCTTGCGAACGGCTTGGCTGGGCTCGAGGCTTGCGTCGGCGAGGAGTTTTTCCAGCTCGGATCGGGTAGGCGGAGTATCGAGGTACTTCACAATGGTCGGTTCGATGCCGGCGTCGCGGATAAGTCCGAGAACAGTCCGCGACGTGTTGCACCGTTGATTGTGGAAGATGGTTGCAGATGCCATGTCCGTCATTCTGCCTCTGTGTCCGAACTCGTGGGACAAACAGGGGAACAACGGACACCTCCGGCGCGCTGCACTTGAAGTACCGACTTGTGAGGAGAAAACGATGACGGAACATCGAAGTGTGGACGAACGGCGCGTGGTCATTGCCGGTGGGCACGGCAAGATCGCGCAGCACCTGACGTACCTGCTGGCAGGACATGGTGATCGGCCGGTAGCGCTGATCCGCAACTCCGCGCACGAGGGTGCGGTCCGCACACTCGGCGCGTTCCCCGTGGTGATCGATCTGGAATCCTCCACGGTCGAGGAAGTTGCGAAAGTACTCGACGGTGCCGACGTCGCGGTCTTCGCCGCGGGCGCCGGACCTGGTAGCTCGATCGAGCGGAAGGACTCCGTAGACCGAGCTGCGGCGGTGCTGTTGGCCGATGCCGCCGAGAAAGCGGGAGTGCGTCGGTTCATACAGATCAGCGCCATGGGTGCTGGTGACGAAATACCGGAGAACACCGACGAGGTTTTTCCCGCCTACCTGCGGGCGAAGACTGCGGCAGAGGAAGACCTGAAGACAAGGACTTCGCTGGATTGGACGATTCTTCGGCCAGGCCTTCTGACAGACGACGACCCCACCGGTGAAGTCCTTCTTGCAGAGCCACCCGTCGATCGAGGCTCTGTGCCTCGTGCAGATGTCGCCGCAGTGATCGAAGCGCTCATCGACGCGCCGTCCAGTGTCGGCAAGATATTGGTTCTGACCTCCGGCCCGCATACGATCCGCGAAGCGATCGAGGGTTTGTGAGAGAGAAGATGCTGTGACCGAGAAGATACGACGAGGGTGACGATGAAGATCGCGATCGAACACGATTCCTCCACAGCTCCGTACGACCAACTGCGGCAACAGATTATCGAGCAGGTTCACGGCGGCGGATTGATTGCGGGAACCAAGATCCCGACGGTGCGTGCATTGGCTTCGGAGCTGGGATTGGCGGCCAACACCGTCGCGAAGGCTTATCGCGCGCTCAGCGATCAGGGCGTGATCGAGACGAGGGGAAAGCAAGGGACGTTCATCGCTTCGGGGACCGATCCGGTGCAGGCGCAGGCGGAGCAGGCGGCGACCGCGTTTGCGCATAAGGTCCGCTCGCTCGGGTACTCCGACACTGAGATCGTCGCCATGGTGGAGTCGGCATTGAGAGGTGCGTGACACATTGATTAAGTTGACGCTTCAACTTAAAGCTGTCAGTCTTGGCTCATGAATTCGTCGATTGCTCGTGACCTCGGACTCCTCATCGCCCGTGTCGGCCTCGGGATCATCTTCATCGCCCACGGTTGGCAGAAGTTCTTCACCTACAAGATCGCCGGAACGCAGGCCGCATTCGAAGGGATGGGCGCCCCGCTCCCCAAGATTTCTGCAGTTCTGGCAGCATCCATCGAACTCGGTGGCGGCATCCTGCTCATCGCGGGTCTGCTGACCCCGCTCGTCGGCGCACTGCTGTTCCTCGACATGGTCGGCGCGTTCTTCATCGTGCACGCCGACAAGGGCGTCTTCATAGACAACGGCGGCTATGAACTCGTCGTCGCACTCGGTGTCGGTTCGCTCTTGATCGCTGTTATCGGCGCAGGACGCATCAGCATCGACGGATTGATCGGCAAGGGCAACGGTTGGGTTAAAACCCCAGCTTGATCGGGGTGAGAAGGCGGGTTCAACGGCTGTTGAGCCCGCCTTCCAGCTTGCTTTTGGCCCACAAAGTGACGAACGTAGTCATCTATGGTGACGAAATCTGATCGATCCGAACAAGATTCCGGGGCCAACGAAGAGCGCCCGGAGACGGGCTTTACTCGGGTAGGCGTTCGGACCGACTACGTGGTGTTTTCCGTGGCGGCCGCAGCGGTGCTGGCTATTGTCGTGTGGGGTCTCGTAGCTCCCGACAACCTGAACTCGGTAACCGGAAGTGTTCTCGGCTGGTTGGTGACGAACATCGGCTGGCTCTTCGTACTCGCAGCTTCGGCTTTCGTGCTGTTTTCCATCTACCTCGCTGTCAGTCGATTCGGCGACATTCCGCTGGGCAAAGACGGTGAGAAGCCCGAGTTCCGAACCGTCAGCTGGATCGCCATGATGTTCAGCGCCGGCATGGGCATCGGCCTGATGTTCTTCGGTGTCGCGGAACCGCTTGCGCACTACGTGACTCCGCCTCCCGGTACCGACGGTGGCGTCGGAACTGCCATGGCTACCACCATGTTTCACTGGGGTCTTCATCCTTGGGCGATGTATGCCGTTGTGGGCCTTGCCATTGCGTACGGGTCATATCGCCGAGGACGCAAGCAACTGTTCAGTTCGGCCTTCATCCCGTTGCTCGGTCGCAAAGCCGAAGGGCCGATCGGCAAGGTCATCGACATCCTGGCAATCTTTGCGACACTTTTCGGCACCGCAGCATCTTTGGGGCTCGGCGCACTTCAGATCGGCTCCGGTTTCGAGGTAGTCGGCTGGATGGAAGAAGCCGGCGTATTCCTGCTCGTGGCCATCGTTGCGGTGCTGACCCTGGCGTTCGTCGCTTCGGCAGTTTCCGGTGTGGCCAAGGGAATTCAGTGGCTCTCCAACATCAACATGGTGCTAGCGCTGATCTTGGCCCTGTTCGTGTTCGTTCTCGGGCCGACCGTGCTGATTCTCAATCTGCTCCCGACGACCATTGGTGCATACGTTTCCGACCTCGCCCAGATGTCGGCCCGCACGGGTGCATCGTCGAATCCTGAAACCGGCGCGTGGCTTTCGTCGTGGACGATCTTCTACTGGGCATGGTGGGTGTC
This sequence comes from Rhodococcus sp. YH3-3, assembly GCF_001653035.1. NCBI lineage: Bacteria > Bacillati > Actinomycetota > Actinomycetes > Mycobacteriales > Nocardiaceae > Rhodococcus > Rhodococcus sp. YH3-3. Next base: position 1,494,955 of record NZ_BCWH01000002.1, read on the forward strand.
CTGGACGCCGTTCGTCGGCATGTTCCTGGCCCGCATCAGCCGCGGCCGCACGATCCGCCAGTTCATCGTCGGCGTCATCGCCGTTCCCACGACTGTCAGCTTGCTCTGGTTCGCGATCTTCGGCGGCGCAGGCATCGGTGAGGAACGCGACGGAATCGGCTTGTCCGGCCGAGGCTCGGAAGAGGCTCAACTGTTCGGCATGCTCGACAATCTGCCGTTGGCCGGAGTGACGACTGTCCTGGTCATGCTGCTCGTCGCAGTGTTCTTCGTCTCCGGCGCCGACGCTGCGTCGATGGTGATGGGGACGCTCTCGCAGCGCGGAACGCTCGAACCGAGTCGCTGGGTCGTGGTGTTCTGGGGCATGTTGACCGGTGGCGTCGCGGCGCTTCTGCTGTGGACCGGTGGTTCCGAAGCGCTCGACGGCTTGCAGACCATGACGATCATCGCTGCGGCGCCGTTCGTGCTGGTCATGATCGGACTGTGCTTCTCGCTGTACAAGGATCTTTCGCACGACCCGATCATCATTGCGGCGAAGGAGCAGAAACGTGCTCTCCTACGCCCGCGCCGAGGACGCCGTGTGGGTAAGTCAGTGGAGTAGGACTTGAGCGGAGTAGGACTTGAACCGTGAAGGGGCACCGAACTGCGGTTCGGTGCCCCTTTTGTCGTCCGGTTATTTCCAGCTGGGCAACCACAGATGGTTCTGCCACGATTCCGGCGTGATCGGCATGGCGGTGAGTATCGGCCAGAGGTAGACGAAGTTGGCCACGACCAGACCGATGTACAGACTGACTGCCAGAAGTCCGGTGGTACGACGCTCGACGGACGCGCTCGCCTTGCCCAGTACATCGCCGAGGACCAGCGCAAATCCCATGACCATGAACGGGGCGAGTGCAACTGCGTAGAAGTAGTACATCTGGCGGTCGAGCGTCGCGAACCACGGGAGGTAAGCGGCACCGTAGCCCGTCAGGACCACGGCGTATCGCCAGTCCCTGCGCACGAACGTCTGCCAGATCGCCCACGCCAACATCGGTAGGGCCAGCCACCACATCGCCGGTGTGCCGATCAGCATCACGGCCTTGACGCAGCTGGCGGCCCCGCAACCGGTGACCTGCTCGCCGTCGGCGTAGTAGTAGAGCATCGGTCGTAGCCCCATCGGCCACGTCCACGGTTTCGACTCCCACGGGTGGTGGTTTCCGGCGGAGTTGGTCAGACCGGCGTGGAACTGGAGAACGTTTCCGCTGTAGTACCAGAGTGAGCGCAGCGCGGAGGGAATGAAGCTCCATGTGCCGCCCTCACCGATCTCGTTCCCGACGGCGTGACGGTCGACGCCGGTCTCGCTGGTGAACCAGGCCCAGTAGCTCGCGAGGTACACACCGAGCGGAATGATCACCAACGCATACAGAGCAGGCCCGATGTCGCGAACTGCAGTGCCGACCCATGGGCGCTGCACGCGGTAGGCGCGGCGCGCTGACAGGTCGAAGGCAACACTGAGCAATCCGAAGAACAGAATGAAGTACATGCCGGACCACTTGGTTCCGCAGGCCAGGCCGAGCAGGATGCCGGCGCCGAACCTCCACCACCGGAAACCCAGCCGCGGACCCCAGGCAGAGTCGCCGATTCGGCCCTCTTCGTATACCTTCGCCATCCGTTCGCGGACTTGGTCGCGATCGACCACCAGGCATCCGAGGGCGGCGAGAACGAAGAAAGCCAGGAAGATGTCGAGCATCCCCAGGCGTGAGGAGACGAAGGTGACGCCGTCGACGATAAGCAGGATTCCGGCAATCGCGCCGATCAGCGTGGACCGCGTCATGCGGCGCACGATCCGGATGATCAGCAAGACCATCAGTGTCCCGACCAGGGCCGACGAGAATCGCCACCCCCAACCGTTGTAACCGAAGAGTGCTTCGCCGATCGCGATCATCTGCTTACCGATCGGCGGGTGTACCACCAATCCGTAACCGGGATTGTCCTCGATGCCGCCACCGGTCAGAACTTGCCAGCCCTGCGGAACGTAGTGCTTCTCGTCGAAGACAGGTGTGCCGGCGTCGGTCGGGTAGGCGAGCATCGTGAAGCGTGTGATCGCCGCGATAGCGGTGACGAAAGCGGTGACGATCCAGCCGCGCAATCTGTCGGTCGGGCCGAAATCAGGATCCGGTACCAGCGGGCCGGGACTACGCATTACCCGATCGCTCGTGGCGGGCGTTGGCCGCTCGTCCGTCTGCACAGTCACCTGGCAATCGTAGGCTGTCAGGTATGACTGGTCGCTTGGTACTCGCCGCAACACCCATGGGAGATGTCGGTGACGCGTCTCCGCGTCTTCGGTCTGCTCTCGCAACCGCCGACGTCGTTGCTGCGGAGGACACACGACGCACCAAGTCTCTGGCGTCCGCGCTCGAGGTAACCATCACCGGGAAGATCGTCAGTTTCTACGATCAGGTCGAGATTTCCCGGCTGCCCGCGCTGGTCGCCGACGTCGCCGAAGGCAAGACCGTCCTGCTGGTCACGGACGCGGGCATGCCGTCGGTCAGCGATCCCGGATATCGCCTTGTCGCCGCCTGCGTAGCCGAGAACCTCGCCGTCACGTGCTTGCCCGGTCCGTCGGCGGTGACGACGGCGCTGGCACTCTCCGGATTGCCCGTCGAGCGGTTCTGCTTCGACGGGTTCCCGCCGCGTAAGCAGGGGCAGCGCAAGACGTGGCTCTCTGCCTTGGCAACCGAGCAGCGAGCGTGTGTGTTCTTCGAAGCGCCTCATCGCCTTGCCGACTGCCTCGCAGATGCGGTGGAAGTGCTCGGGCCGAATCGCCGCGCGGCTGTGTGCCGGGAATTGACCAAGACCTACGAGGAAGTGAAGCGCGGCACTCTCGGGGAGTTAGCTGCTTGGGCCGCCGAGGGCGTTCGCGGTGAGATCACGGTGGTGCTCGAAGGCGCAGTGCTGGTGGCATCTGATCCTGCCGATCTGGTCGACGAGGTGGAAAGGCTGGTCGAGGGGGGAGCACGATTGAAGGACGCGTGTGCTCTGGTCGCAACGGCCGGAGTCTCCAAGCGTGAGTTGTACGAGACGGTCCTGGCTGCGCGCAAGGACTAGCGGGAGCGGTTCACGGCGGGTGTGCCGGGACGCAGGTTGGCGTCGTCGGCTGCAGCCTGGCCGGCGTGCCAGCCTTCGGCGTCCACGGACCGTCCGCGAGTCTTGCGGGTTGTCGGGAACAATCGATCGAATTCGGCGTCGACGGCCTCGGATGTGGTGGCGAGGATCGGCAGAAGATCCGCGACGTCCATCGATGCCGCGTCGGCCGCTTCGGCGGTGGCTTTGGTGCCGGCGTCACGCAGGCGGTGTCCGATGCGGCTGGCGAACCCGGCCAGGAATCCCTTGCGGAACGAGGTGGTGCGTGAGCCGCCACGATTGCTCGAGTCGGCGAATTGCATTGCACGGGTTGCCTGTACAAGTAGTGAAGTGAACAGCATGTCGACTTGCTGAAGGTCGACCGGAGTGCCGACGACGGTCGCGAGCGCGATATCGCTGAACCACACCGTCCTCACACGATTCGATTCGCCGATCTCGGTCAGGAGGTGAACTTTTTCTTTCACGTACGGGTTCTCGATGTGAATGCGTCGTGCATTCACGGACGTGTCGGTGACCCCGGCGCGACTGTGGAGCAGTGCGGAATCGATCGCGTATCGCGTCATCAACTCCTGGGCCTTCGCGGTGAAGATCTCGGCTTCTTCCGCGAAGTTGGTGGCTTCGGCTTTGGCGAGTAGCCCACGAATTCGCTTGAGTACCTTGGCGTCGACCTCGGTGTCACCGACGCCGGCATAGCTGGTGTGGGTGCGTTGCGACGGCCAGGTGGATGGTGGCGCGAGCAATACCGTCCACTGAGGTAGGCGCATCCACGATCGCGCGACGTCGACGATCTGCGAAACGAGGAAGTAGGGATCCTGGAACAGAAGGCCGGCCGCGAGGGAGCGAAAAACGTCGTCGTCCACGGTGATTCGAGAAGCGATGTGCCGAGACTTCGGATACTGCTCGCCGATCGTCTGCAACTGCCCCACCCATTCGAGCGGAGCGCGATCGGAGGCGCGCGACGCCTTCGCGTCGAACAGGATGGTGGTGGCGGCGAGATCGGCGTCGGACGCGTCTTTGCTTCGACGCGCCAGATGAATCAGATCCGCCGGCTGCCATCCGCGGTCGTACGCCGCGGACAGTTCTGAAACGAGATCTCGCACCGCGGAAACGGATTGAGGGCTGACCTCCTGAGTGGACACCCGCGCTCCGTTCCATGGCAGTGTCTGCGCCGAAGCGCTGGTTCGAATGTATGTTCTATTCGTCGTCATGGCTGGAGTGTGCACGTGGGGTCCGACACATCCGCCTGTAACCGGATATCTCGGACCCCACGTGCGGCACTCTCGCTTAGCTCATTCCTCGACGAAGCGGGGGAAAACTGGCGCCGGAGCAGGCAGTTTCCGGTTCGCGTCGATGCGAACCGCAATGTCGGCGAACTGCCGGTTCTCTTCGCTCTGGCCAAGCAGATCGAGGATGCGTGACGCCGCGTCGGGCATCACCGGCTGAACGAGAAGCCCGACGATACGGACCACTTCGAGCGTCACGTACAGAACCGTCGCCATGCGTGCCGGATCCGTCTTGCGCAGAACCCACGGTTCCTGCTTGGAGAAGTACCGGTTGGTCTCGCCGAGAACGCCCCAGATGGCTTCCAGTGCGAGATGCAGCGCCTGCACGTCGAACTCGCTGCGGCACTTGGCAAGCAGGGCATCCGCCGACGCCAGCATCGCCAGGTCGTCCTCGGTGAACTCGCCGGGGGTCGGTACCTGGGCATCGCAGTTCTTCGCGACCATCGTCAGTGAACGCTGCGCGAGGTTGCCCAGTTCATTGGACAGGTCTGCATTCATACGCGTCACGATTGCTTCGTGGCTGTAGCTGCCGTCCTGGCCGTACGAGATCTCGCGGAGCAGGAAGAAACGGACCGCGTCGAGGCCGTACTGATCGACCATCGCGATGGGGTCGACGACGTTGCCGACCGACTTCGACATCTTCTCGCCCTTGTTGTACAAGAACCCGTGGACGAAGACCCGCTCCGGCAGTTCGATGCCGGCAGACATGAGGAACGCCGGCCAGTACACGGTATGGAAACGCGTGATGTCCTTGCCGATGATGTGCAGGCTCGCGGGCCAGAACTTCTCGAACTCCGCCGAGTCGACGTTCGGGTAACCCACGCCGGTCAGGTAGTTGGTGAGGGCGTCGACCCAGACGTACATGACGTGGTCGGGGTCTCCGGGAACCTCGACGCCCCAGTCGAACGTGGTGCGCGAGATCGACAGGTCCTTGAGGCCGCCCTTGACGAAGCTGACGATCTCGTTGCGACGAGTCGCGGGGGCAATGAACTCGGGATGCTCTTCGTACAGAGCAAGCAAACGGTCCTCGTAGGCCGAGAGACGGAAGGTGTAGTTGGACTCCTCGGTCCACTCCACCGGAGTGCCGGTCTCCGTCGACTGACGGGTGCCGTCGTCCAGAAGCGTGGTCTCGGCTTCGGTGTAGAAGGCCTCGTCACGAACCGAATACCACCCCGAGTACGTGTCGAGGTAGATGTCGCCCGATGCGGCCATCTTTTCCCAGATCGCCTTGCTGGCGACCTGATGATCGGCGTCGGTGGTGCGGATGAACCGGTCGTACGAGATGTTCAGGACCTTGTCGAGGTTCTGGAACACGTCGGAGTTCCGAGCCGCGAGTTCGCGGACGTCGATGCCCTCTTTGATCGCTGTCTGCTGCATCTTCAGACCGTGCTCGTCGGTGCCGGTCATGAAGAACACTTCATGACCGTCCAACCGCTTGAAGCGGGCGAGCGCGTCCGAGGAGATGTACTCGTACGCGTGGCCGATGTGCGGAGCGCCGTTGGGATACGCGATCGCTGTCGTGATGTAGAACGGCGATCGTTCCGCGCCTTCCGGGGCAGCGGAGTCCGGGCGCGGGGTCTGGGAGGGTGAGGCAGGCACAGTCATGGTGGGCTTACTCTATCGGGCGTGAGCAAAGACCGTCCCGCCCCCGATGCCCCTGAGCCCTTGTCGCCTCTGATCGACGCACATACGCACCTCGACGCCTGTGGTGCGCACGACGCTGCGACCGTGGCCGAAATTGTCGATCGGGCCGAGGCCGTCGGCGTCGGACGGGTCGTCACGGTGGCCGACGACCTTGATGCCGCATGCTTTGCCGTCGACGCTGCGAACTGGGATTCGAGGGTTTACGCAGCCGTCGCAATCCATCCGACCAGGGCGAACGTCCTCGATGTCGACACCAGAGCCGAGATCGAGCGTTTGGCGTCCGATCCGCGGGTTGTCGCGGTGGGGGAGACCGGGCTGGATCTCTACTGGCCAGGCAAGCTCGAAGGGTGCGCCACCATCGAGGAGCAGGTCGACGGTTTCCGGTGGCACATCGACCTCGCGAAGCGTCTCGGCAAGACGCTGATGATTCACAATCGCGAAGCCGATGAGGACCTGCTGCGGGTGCTGCACGAGGAAGGCGCGCCGGAGACTGTGGTGTTCCACTGCTTCTCCTCGGATTCGGAGATGGCCCGTGCGTGCATCGACGCGGGCTACGTGTTGAGTTTCTCGGGAACCGTGAGTTTCAAGAATGCGAAGGCGCTGCGTGAGGCCGCGCTGTTGGTGCCCTCGGATCAGCTGATCGTCGAGACGGATGCGCCGTTCTTGACGCCGCACCCGTTCCGCGGTGCGCCCAACGAGTCGTACTGCCTGCCGTACACAGTGCGCGCGCTCGCAGACATCCGCGGTGAGGATCCGCAGGCGCTGGCAGCAGCGTCCACGGCGACAGCGGAGCGCGTCTACAAGCTCTGACGCTATGGTGGTCTGACAGGTAACTCCGCGCCCGGGACCGTCGTGTCCTGGTCCGTCTACTGCGCGGAGTATTCAGATGAATGACTACAACGTGGTCACAGTCCGCATCGAAACGTGGGAATTCGAGTGCTGTGCACCGTTGCCGGTGGTCGGCGAAAAATCTGCGTGGGCTTTGCACCCCATACGTGAGTCGCTGTGGTTCGACGGGACGGTTCATGGAGGAATCTATCCCGACGACGTAGAACCTACGGCCGGGATCGTTCTCTCGATCCGACTCGAGCGCGGCGAGTTTGTCGAACAAGAACCCAGGCACTGGGTATTGGTACCTGGAAGCACCGATCACGTTCGAGTCGAGAAGGCCCCACGGTCTTTTCGCGGAATGTCGTCGCTGGTTGCCGGTCGTCGTGGCTGGATGGAGACGGCCGTTGTCGTCGAGCTTGCTCTTCCCGCGAGGGGATGAGGGCGCACAGCTTCACTGAGCCGACGCCGGTCGACTCTTCGGTCCGGATCGTCAGCGTTCATGTCGACGCGGTCGAAGTCGAGTGCTGCGGGCCGTTTCCGGTGGTCGGTGAACCATGCTCGTGGACATTGACACCGCGATCGCAGGACGACGATTTCGACGGTTGGGTTCACGGCGGGATGCCGGCGTCTGGAGTCGTGACCACCGGTGTGGTGCTCGGGATTCTCGTGGTCACGACGACGTACGAGGAAGTCGGAAGTCCACGCATGTGGTTGCCCGTCGAAGGTAGCGAGACCTATCGAAGGGTCGAGGCCAGTCCTCGGTGGTTCCGAAGGTTCGGCGACTTCGACTTCGAGCCGCAGAATCGGATCGAGACCGGGCTGGTCGTCGAATTGGCCACCACCCGTGCGCCTTTCCGGTAGTCCCCACTACCAAAAAGGCGCACAGGGGGCTTGCCCCTAGAGAACCTTCGCCAGGAAGTCCTGGGTGCGCTGCTGCTGGGGGTTGCCGAACAGACTCTCCGGCTTACCTTCTTCGACGATGTATCCGTCGGCCATGAAGATGACTCGGTCGGAAACCTCACGGGCGAAGCCCATCTCGTGGGTCACGACGACCATGGTCATGCCCTGCTTGGCGAGGTCGCGCAGCACCTGCAGAACCTCACCCACCATTTCGGGGTCGAGGGCGCTGGTGGCCTCGTCGAAGAGCATGATGTCCGGACTCATCGCGAGTGCGCGGGCTATGGCAACGCGCTGCTTCTGCCCACCGGACAGGCTGGCGGGCTTGGCATCTGCCTTCTCCGCGAGGCCGACCTGGCCGAGCAGTTTGACGGCGATCTCGCGAGCCTGCTCCTTGGTCGATCGCCCGGTCTGCACCGGAGCGAGCATCACGTTTTCGACGACGCTCATGTGGGGGAACAGGTTGAAGTGCTGGAACACCATCCCGATGTGCTGGCGCACCTTGTCGATGTCGACATCCTTGTTCGTGAGGTCGAACTGGTCGACGCGCACGGATCCGGCGGTGATGTCTTCGAGGCGGTTGAGGCAACGCAGGAAGGTCGACTTGCCGGAACCTGAAGGCCCGATGACGCAGACCACTTCACCGCTCTTGATGTCGACGTCCAGGCCCTTGAGGACCTCGTTGTCGCCGAACGACTTCTTCAGTCCCTTGACCGAAATCTTGACCTCGGTGGCGGACTTGCCCATGTTGACGGCTGTTTCGGTCACTTGTTGATCCTCTTCTCGAGGCGGTTCGACAGCTTGGTGAGCGCCATGATGATGATGAAGTACATGACGCCGATGATCAGCCACATGTTGAACGACTGGAAGTTGCGCGCGATGATGATGCGCCCTGTCTGAGTGAGCTCGGCGAGTCCGATGACCGACAGGATCGACGTGTCCTTGAGGGTGATCACGAACTGGTTGATGTACGACGGGATCATCGTGCGAATTGCCTGCGGCATGATGACTTTTCGCATCGACTTCATGTAGCTGATGCCCAGGCTTCGTGACGCCTCCATCTGTCCCTTGTCGACGGACAGGATGCCGCCGCGGACGATTTCAGCCATGTACGCGCCGGCGTTGAGCGAGAGCGTGATGATGCCTGCGGTGAAGGCGGACATCTGGAAATGCAGGGCTGCCGGGATGCCGAAGTAGATGAAGAATGCCTGCACCAACAGCGGTGTGCCGCGGAAGATGTCGACGTAGGTTGTGCCTATACCTCGGACGAACATGTTGGTGGAAACGCGGCAGAGACCGAAGATCGCGCCTAGGACCAGAGCGATCGCGATCGAGACGACGGAGAGAACGATCGTCAACCACAGGCCCTTGAGAAGCTGCGGGTAGGTGCTCTTGATCAAGCCGATGATGGAGTTGTCCGACGTCGACGCGCCCTGACCGAGGTAGGTCGAGACGATTTCGTCGTACTGGCCGTCGTCGCGCAGGTTCTGCAGTCCGGCGTTGAACATCTGGAGCAGTTCGGCGTTCTGGCCCTTGTTGACTGCGAAGCCGTAGCTCGCGCCCACCTCTTTTTCGGTGACCGTCTTGAGGCCGTTGCCCTGTGTGATGCCGTAGGCGAGGACGGGGTAGTCGTCGAAGACTGCGACGGAGTTCCCGGTGCGGACCTCGTCGTACATGCTGGCGGAGTCGGCGAAATAGACTGTGGTGAAGCCGTATTGGTCCTTGATGGACTCGGCGAAGCTGGCGCCCTCGGTGCCGTTCTTGACGGCGACGCGCTTGCCCCTCAGATCCTCGTACGACTTCACGTCGTTGTCGGTCTCGAGGACCGCCATCTGCACGCCCGACTCGAAGTACGCGTCGGAGAAGTCGAACACCTGCTTGCGGGCGTCGGTGATGGACATGCCCGCGATGACGCCGTCCGCCTGCCCGGCCTGCACGGCCTGAAGGGCCGCGTCGAAGCCGAGCTGTTTGATGTCGACCTTGAAGCCTTGGTCCTCGGCGATCGCATTGAGCAGGTCGATGTCGATGCCGACGAGTTTGCCGTCTTCGTTCTCGAATTCGAACGGGGCGAATGTCAGATCGGTGGCGATCGTGTAGGTGCGGCCGGGTTGCGCGCTCGCGATTCCGGGGGCGAACAGCGCTGCGATCAGCGCCAGCAGGATGGCCAGGATCGGCCACCTGGCATTACGTGGTCTGTCGAATCTTCTTCGCACTATCGCCCAGCTTTCTTCTGTCGCGCCCGGGATCGCCGGACTGCTTTGAACCAGACGAGAACATACTGCGCCCAGAGCTGAATCGATACACGGGTATCGGAGCCGGAAAGTGCAGAACACACGACACGCCGTTGCCGTTCCGTGACAAAAGTCGCATTTCGTTGTGATTTGGTTGCCGATACAACGCTCGGTCGTTACCGTATTGTGATCGAACGTCGTCTGCCTTGGGATTTCCTGTGTCGCCTTTTGCCAAGATCAACTCCACGAAGTCACCACTTCTCTATTCAGTGGTGGGTGCGTTGCTTCTGACGCTCATCGTCGGGGGTGCGCTCGCCGTGGTTCGGCACAAGACGATCACCCTCGACGTCGACGGCGACATGATTTCGCTGTCCACGATGTCGAGCAGCGTCGGTACCGCTCTCGAGGACGCCGGATACCCGGTCGATCCCAAGGACGCGCTCGCACCCAGTGCCGATTCCTCCCTGTCCGATGGCGATACCGTCGTACTACGCCGTGCCCGTGAGTTGGCTCTGACCGTCGACGGTCAGCCGACCACCATCTGGACCACCGCATTGACGGTCGACGAGGCATTGAAGCAGGTAGATGTTTCCGACGACTTCGCAGTCTCGGCTTCGCGCTCGCATCGTCTGCCGCTCGAACGGACCGAGCTCGACGTCGTCAGCCCGAAGACCGTCAGCGTCAGCGACGGTGGTGCTCCGGCGGCGGAGGTCAAGCTCGCCGCCGTGACCGTCGGCGATCTTCTCGCGGCCAAGAATGCGCCGCTCGAGCAGGCCGACTCGGTGGTTCCCACCGCCGACACACCCGTTACCAACGGCCTGACCATCCAGGTCACTCGCGACCGCACGGACACTCGCGTCGAGACGCAGCCGATCGCGCCGCCGGAGAACAAGGTCGAGGATCCCGAGCTGGAGAAGGACAAGACCGTCGTCGAGAACCCGGGTGTTCCGGGTGAGCGCACGGCCACTGTCGAGGTCAAGACCGTCAACGGCGTCGAGGCCGGACGAACCGAACTGTCCGCGACCGTGATCAAGGAACCGGTCGCAGCAGTGGTGAAGGTCGGTACCAAGCAGGCTTCCGCTCCCGCTGTGTCCAACGCGTCGACGTGGGATGCCATTGCTCAGTGCGAGGCGACCGGAAACTGGGCCATCAACACCGGCAACGGTTTCTACGGAGGACTTCAGTTCACCCAGAGCACCTGGGAAGCATTCGGCGGCGGTCAGTACGCAGCTCGCGCCGACCTCGCATCACGTGAACAGCAGATCGCGATCGGCGAGAAGGTCCGCGCCGGTCAGGGCTGGGGTGCTTGGCCGTCCTGCACCAGCAAATTGGGCCTGCGCTGACGCGCTCACACCTCACAGAACACAGGAACCGATGTCACCGTTCGCCAAGATCAACTCGACCAGGTCGCCGTTGTTGTACTCGGCGATCGCCGCTCTTCTCCTGACGGTTCTCGTGGGTGGTGTTCTGGCCGTCGTCCGGCACAAGACCATCACTCTCGATGTCGACGGTGAGCAGATTCGCCTGAGCACCATGTCGACCAACGTCGACGGCGCTCTCGAGGACGCGGGTTACCCGATCGGTGACAAGGATGCAGTTGCTCCCGCGGCCGACGCTTCGCTGTCCGACGGCGACACCGTGGTGCTCCGTCGTGCCCGTGAGATCACGCTGACGGTCGACGGTCAGCCGCAGAAGCTCTGGACCACTGCCTTGACCGTCGACGACGCGTTGAAGCAGTTGGACGTCGCGGCGGATGTGCACGTGTCGGCTTCGCGCTCGCAGCGTCTTCCGCTGGACGGCGCCGCGCTCGACGTGCTGACACCGGTCGTCGCAAAACTGGTCGACGGCGCAAACGCGGCAGCAGACGTGCGTATCGCGGCGCCGACGGTCGGGGAGTTCCTTACCGCCAACGGCACTCCGCTCGAGCAGTCGGACACGGTGGTTCCCGCCGCCGACGCTCCACTGACCGAGGGCCTGGAGGTCACGGTGACGCGCAACCGCACCGAGAACAAGGTCGAGACCTTGCCGCTCGATCCGCCGGATCAGCGCATCGAGGATCCGACGATGAACCAGAGTCGCACGATCGTCGAGAACCCGGGCGTGCCCGGTGTGCGTGACGTGACGTTCGCCGTGAATCTCGTCAACGGTGTCGAAGCCGGACGTGCCCAGGTCGCGGAGACGATCACCACACCGGCGCAGCCGAAGGTCGTGCGTGTCGGAACGAAGCCGGGCACCGAGGTGCCGCCCGTGGAGAACGGTTCGACGTGGGATGCGCTCGCACAGTGCGAGGCCACCGGTAACTGGGCCATCAACACCGGCAACGGTTTCTACGGCGGCGTGCAGTTCGATCAGAACACCTGGGAACGACAGGGCGGGTTGAAGTATGCGCCCCGCGCCGACCTCGCCACCCGTGAAGAACAGATCGCGATTGCGACACAGACCCAGCGCACTCAGGGCTGGGGCGCATGGCCGTCGTGCTCGGGTCGCCTCGGACTGGGATAAGTTCTACTGGTGTCAGACGCCGAACAATCGAACGAACCCATCGCTACTCCGCGCGGGCAGGCAGCCCTGCTCGGTCCGGTCGAGGTGCGCGCTCTTGCCGAGGAATTCGGTGTCCGGCCCACGAAACAGTTGGGGCAGAACTTCGTTCACGACGCCAATACCGTGAGGCGCATCGTCACCACGGCAGGCGTGACACGTGACGACGTCGTTCTCGAGGTAGGGCCTGGTCTCGGTTCGCTGACGATGGCGCTGATGGACGTGGTCGATCGGGTCATCGCGGTCGAGATCGATCCCAACCTCGCGGCTCGCCTGCCGAAGACGGTGGCCGAGCGAGCGCCGGAACTGGCCGATCGCCTGACCGTCGTCGAAGCCGACGCGATGCGTGTGCTGCCTTCGCAGATTCCCGGCGAGCCGACCGCGCTTGTCGCGAACCTGCCGTACAACGTCGCGGTGCCGGTGCTGTTGCATCTGTTCGCATCGCTCCCGAGTCTGCGGACCGCGCTCGTGATGGTGCAAGCCGAGGTTGCCGATCGCCTGGCGGCTGATCCGGGAAGCAAGATCTACGGCGTTCCCAGCGTCAAGGCCAACTTCTTCGGCGAGGTTCGCCGCGCCGGTGCCGTCGGACGCAACGTGTTCTGGCCGGTGCCGAAGGTGGAATCAGGTCTGGTTCGTATCGACCGGTATGCGGAGCCGCCGTGGCCGATGGACGAGAAACACCGCAAGCAGGTTTTTGCGGCGATCGACGCCGCATTCGCGCAGCGCCGCAAGACTTTGCGTGCCGCGCTCAGCGGTTGGGCAGGTTCGCCTGCCGAGGCCGAACGACGGCTCCTCGCTGCCGGCATCGAGCCACAGACGCGTGGTGAGATGCTCGACGCAGCAGCCTTCGTTCGGCTGGCTGGAGGCGAATAGTCCCGTGCGCGGTTAAGGAGTGCAGGGACTCCCTAACCGCGCACAGGGGCTTGCCCCCTTATTTGAACCGCCGCAACCTCAGGCTGTTGCTCACCACGAACACACTGCTGAATGCCATTGCGGCACCGGCGAGCATCGGGTTGAGCAGGCCGGCCGCAGCCAGCGGGATCGCAGCCGTGTTGTAGGCGAATGCCCAGAACAGGTTGCCCTTGATGGTCTTGAGCGTCTTGCGGGACAGTCGAATTGCATCGGCTGCCGACCGCAGGTCACCTCGCACCAGAGTGATGTCGCTGGCCTCGATCGCAACGTCGGTACCCGTGCCCATCGCCAGGCCGAGATCGGCCTGAGCCAGGGCTGCCGCGTCGTTCACGCCGTCGCCGACCATGGCCACGACGCGTCCTTCCGCCTGCAGTTTCTTGACGGCGTCGACCTTGTCCGCAGGCATGACCTCGGCGAAGACGGTGCTGATCCCGACCTGATCCGCGACAGTGCGAGCAACGGTGGCGTTGTCACCGGTCAGCAGAACCGGTTCGAGGCCGAGTGCTTTCAACTGCGCGATTGCTTCGGCGCTCGTGTCCTTGACCGCGTCGGCGATCACGAGGATGCCGTGCGCCTTGCCGTCCCAGCCCACCGCGATTGCGGTGCGCCCGGCCTTCTCTGCTGCAGCCTTCGCCTCGCGGAGATTTTCCGGCAACGGCATCGACCAGTCGGCGAGCAGCGCGTCTCGGCCCGCGACGACTGCGTGACCGTCGACCATTCCCTGCACGCCGCGCCCGGCGACGTTCACGAAATCCTCGACCGTAGGCAATTCGCCCACAGCTTCGGTCGCACCCTTCGCGATCGCTGCGGCGATGGGGTGCTCGGAGCGATGTTCGAGTGCGCCCGCCAGCCGAAGGACCTCGTCGACGGTTGTTCCTTCGCCCACCACGGTGTCCAGCAATGTCATCTGACCGGTGGTGACGGTTCCCGTCTTGTCGAGCACGACGGTGTCGACTGCGCGCGTCGATTCGAGCACCTCGGGTCCCTTGATGAGGATTCCCATCTGAGCTCCGCGACCCGTGCCCACCAACAGGGCTGTGGGCGTTGCCAATCCGAGGGCACAGGGGCACGCGATGATCAGCACGGCGACCGCAGCGGTGAAGGCCATCTCGATAGGGTTACCGGTACCGAGCCAGTAGCCCAGTGTCGCAACGGCAATCGCGATGACGACCGGTACGAAGATACCGGCGATCCGATCGGCGAGGCGCTGAACTTCGGCCTTGCCGTTCTGGGCGTCTTCGACCAGTGCCGCCATCTGGGCGAGTTGGGTGTCGCTCCCGACCCGGGTTGCCTCGACGGTCAAGGTTCCACCGACGTTGACGGTGGCGCCGACGACAGTGTCCCCGACACCGACTTCCTCAGGCACGGATTCACCCGTCAACATGCTCATGTCGACGGCTGAGCGGCCCTCGGTGATGATGCCGTCGGTGGCGATCTTCTCGCCGGGCCGGACGATGAAGGAGTCGCCCGCTGCCAGTTCTTCGGCGGGGATTCGTACTTCGACGCCGTTGCGCAGTACCGCGACGTCTTTTGCACCGAGCTCCATGAGTGCGCGTAGTGCGGCGCCGGACGTGCGCTTGGACTTGTGCTCGAAGTAGCGTCCGGCCAGCACGAACGTGATGACGCCCGCGGCAACTTCGAGGTAGATGTTGGCGCTGCCGTCCATCCGGTCGACCGTCAGCCGGAAGGCGTGCTTCATACCGGCTTCGCCCGCAGTGCCGAAGAACAGTGCGTAGAGCGACCAGACGAAGGCCGAGATGGTGCCCAGCGAGATGAGCGTGTCCATCGTGGCCGCGCCGTGACGCAGGTTCACCCAGGCAGCCCGGTGGAAGGGGAGGGCCGCCCACACGATGACCGGTGCGGCCAGCGTGAGGGAGAGCCACTGCCAGTTGTCGAACTGCAGCGCAGGAATCATTGCCATAGCGATGACCGGCACGGAGAGCAGAGTCGAGATGATCAGGCGGGTACGAAGCTCGCGCAGATCACGATCCTGCGGGGTTTCCGCATCCGGGTCGACGGTGTCCGGTGCGCTGGGCGGTTTGGGGAGCGCGGCGGAATAGCCGGCATTCTCGACGGCAGTGACCAGATCTTCGACGGGCACCCCGTCCGGGAAGGTGACCTTGGCCTTTTCCGTCGCGTAGTTGACGGTGGCTGTGACGCCGTCGATCTTGTTGAGCTTCTTCTCGATTCGTGACGCGCAGGAGGCGCAGGTCATCCCGGTGATCGCGAGTTCGACGCTGCTCGAGTTGGCAGCATTGTCGACCGCAGTCGGTGACGTCATCAGTGCCCTCCCTCGTGATTGTCTGGAACTGAAGCCGTGGAAGTGCCTGCATCAACAGTGAATTCGGCGGTCCGAACCACGCCTTCGTGCTGGAAGTCGAGGAACAGCCGGTATGTGCCTTCGCTCGGTGCCTGTGCGTGGAAGGAAATGTCCGGACCAGGAGCTGTGACGCCGTCGCCTGGCTCGCCTTCGGGGTGCACGTGCAGGTAGGCGAGGTCGCCGGTGCGCAGGGCAACGAGGTGACCGAAGGCACCGAGGTACGGATCGAGATCGGTGACCGGGGCTCCGTCGCGAGCAACGCTCAGCGTGATCGGGCCGCCGGCAGTGGTCAGATCACCGTCGAGAGTCACGGTGTATCCGTCGACGGTTGCGGTCGCGCTCTTCGCAGGTAGCGGCGCAGGAGTGAATTCGCCTGCCACGTCGAAGTTTCGGCCGAGTGTCAGTTGGGTGCCGTCGGTGGGATCGAAGTCCGCGAAGACTCGGTAGGTGCCGGCGGCGGGCCAGGCCCAGTCGATCGACCAGGTGCCGTCTGCAGCGAGGGACGGATGTACGTGGCGGAATTCGCTGGTGTCGTTTCGGACGACAATGAGGTGGAGTTTCTTCTCGTGCAGGAGGTCGAAATCGACGACGGGCGTGTTGGTGTCGTCGAGAATCCGGAAGGTCAAGGTTCCCGGCTCCCCAGCTCGACCGGGTGCGGTCACATCGGTGAGTGTGTATCCGCCGGAGGAGACTTCGAGACCTGCAGGTGTTGCCGAATCCATGCCTGGCATCGATTCGGTGGTTGATTCGTGGGTGCTGTGCTGGGCGGTGGACATGTCTATCGGGCTTCCGATTGCGGCCCCCACGCCGAGGGCGGCGCCGAAGACGGCGACCAGCCCTACGGCGTAGGCGGCAAGTGTTGTCGAGGTGCGCACGGCTGACTCAGCTTGGTACGACTGCGTAGCCGGCTTCGTCGACTGCTGCGACGACGTCGGCTGCGGAGACGGGAGCATCGCTGGTGACGACGACACGTCCGCTCGCCAGTTCGACATCCACCGCGGTTACTCCCGCGATGTTGCCGATCTCTTCCTTGACGGATCCGACGCAGTGTCCGCAGGTCATTCCGGAAACGGTGTATTCGGCGGTGGTCATCGCAGGTCCCTTCGGTTGTGGAAAGCTTATTTTACGGATACCCGGTGTAGGTATCGCTCTGCAATCGAAGGTACCCCCAGGGGGTATGCCTGTCAACGGGCTGGGCAGTGATGAAGGCCTCAGGGAAGACAACACGGCGGATGTGTGGTCTACTTGTGGTGGTCGTAAGTGTTTGTGTTTGTGTTTCCACGCTCGCAAATGGTTAGGTTGCGAGCGTTTGGACATCCTCCACGGATTTGTCTCAGAACGGTCGTAGTAAGTGACCCGGGCGGTCGAAGCGACTGCCTGTTGACACTGTGTTAGAGGAGATTTACATGGCAGAGGGCATCGTGAAGTGGTTCAACTCCGAGAAGGGGTTCGGCTTCATCGCTCCCGAAGACGGCAGTGCTGACGTCTTCGTTCACTACTCCGAGATCCAGAGTGGCGGCTTCCGCACTCTCGAGGAGAACCAGCGCGTGGCGTTCGAGATCGGTCAGGGCAACAAGGGCCCGCAGGCCACCGGCGTTACCATCGTCTAAGACGTCCATGTGAGTCGGGCAACCGACGCATGACGTACTGACAAGACCCCAACTCTTCGGAGTTGGGGTCTTGTTGTATTTGGGTGAAAAACGCTGTCATGCATCCAGATACCGCTGAGTGGCGACCGCCGTCTCCGCCGCGATCGTGCGGCATTCCTCGCGGAGTTCAGGTGGATTCACAACGGTGAAATCGACGTCGAAAGCTCTGAGCCAGTGTGCGATCGATCGCAGAGAAGTGCCCGAAAGCACTATGACGCAACGCCCTTCGTCGGTGGACTCCACCGATCCCCACTGTTCGCTGACCATGGGTGCTATCTGCTCGATGGGTGCATGCAGTAGAACTGTTGCGCGCGTGGAGGAATAGGCCCGAGCGACACCGCGGGAAACGAAGTCTGCTGCACCACCGGCGGGTAGTTCCCGCGGCACGAATCGTGGGCCGGTGGGGATCTTGGGTTCCATTCTGTCTACGCGAAATGATCGCCAGTCTTCGCGAGCGAGATCCCAGGCCACCAGATACCACCGGACACCCGACCGTACGAGCCGGTACGGTTCCACCTCGCGCCGGCTCTGGGTGCCGTCGTGAGTGCTGTAGTCGAATCGCAGGCGTTCGTGGTTGTGGCACACCGACGCGATGGCGGACAAGACCGACGCATCGACTGCGCTCGCGGCGGGCTCGCGTGGCACGACATCGATCGACAGCGACTCCAGACGGTGTCGCAGCCTCGACGGCATGATCTGCCGCAGCTTCGCCAGCGCGCGCATCGAAGCCTCGCCGATGCCGACCACAGAGCCGGTCGCTCCGGACTGCAGTGAAAGTGCCACCGCGAGCACTTCTTCGTCATCGAGCTGTAGCGGGGGCATCTCCGCGCCCGCTCCCAGGCGATATCCGCCACCGACTCCGACTGTCGCGTCGACCGGATAGCCGAGATCGCGGAGGCGGTCCACGTCACGTCGAACCGTGCGCGGGGTGATCGCGAGTTTGTCCGCGAGTTCGGCACCGGACCAGTCTCGACGCGTCTGGAGCAGTGACAGCAACCGCAGTAGGCGAGCCGATGTCTCCTTCATGGCCAGAAGTCTGCCAAACATTTAGGACCCAATGCGTCCTCAATTGAATTTAGGTTGGTCCACATCCGACCAGTCGAGAAGAAATTGGGGCCACGTCATGAGTCGCATCAACGACGGCAGACCGATGATCGAGACGAAGGCGCTCACCAAGCACTTCGCCCAGGGCAAGAAACTCGTGGAAGCAGTCAAGGGAGTCACGCTCGACGTAGCGGAGGGTGAGTTGGTTGCCTTGCTGGGGCCGAACGGTGCCGGAAAATCGACGACGTTGCGCATGCTGACCACCTTGCTCGAGCCCACGTCCGGCAGCGCGCGAATCGCAGGATTTGACATCTCCGCGGCACGAAACGAGGTGCGCTCCAGCCTCGGATACGTCGGACAGGGGAACGGCGCCGGCCACAACCAGCGAGTTCGCGACGAGTTGGTGACGCAGGGGTTGTGCTACGGAATGCCCAAGGGCGACTCGCAGGTCCGGGCCGACGAATTGCTGCGTGATCTCGAACTCACCGAGTTGGGCACTCGAAAGGTCAGTACGCTGTCCGGCGGGCAGCGCCGGCGGCTCGATATCGCCCTCGGCCTGGTGCATCGCCCACCGCTCCTGTTCCTCGACGAGCCGACCACGGGCATGGACCCGCAGAGTCGGGCCAACCTCTGGGACCACATCCTCCGGCTGCGGCGCGAGATGGGCACCACGATCGTGCTGACCACGCACTACCTCGAAGAAGCGGATTCGATGGCAGAGCGGGTCATCGTCATCGACGAAGGCACTGTCATCGCGGACAACACCGCTGCCGCACTCAAAGCGGATCTCGCGGGGGATCATCTTCTGCTCACCTTCGACAGTGCCGAAGCGGCCGGCATCGCAGCGTCGGTGGCCGAGCAACTTGTCACTGTGCGTGACGTCACGGTCGAGGCAAACTCGGTGAGTATCCGTGCCGGCGAGGGTGATTCGACGCTACCGGTATTGCTGCGTGAAGCCGATACCCGCGGCGCCCTCGCACTCACTGCCGACATCACCAGGCCGACTCTCGACGACGTCTTCCTCACTCTCACCGGCCGCAGCCTGCGCGAGAGCGCCGCCGCGGTCGCTTCCTAGAACTACGACAAAGAACTACGACGAACAGGAATCCGCCATGACAATCACACTCGATACCCCACGTACCGTGCACGGCAACATCGTTCGAGACAGCGCAATCGTGATGGGCCGTGAGCTACGACCGATGTTGCGCGACCCGGTCAGCGTCATCTTCAGCCTCATCCAGCCGCTGATCCTGTTGGCGTTGTTCGGGCCTCTGCTCAAAGGGGTTCCGGGTACCGGTGACGGCGTATGGAATTGGTTCATTCCCGGTGTGTTGGTGATGATCGCGATCTTCGGAACGACGATGACCGGGTCCAACCTCCTGATGGAGATGCAGCAGGGATCGCACGAGCGAATGTTGGTGACTCCGCTCCGACGCTCGTCCTTGTTGATCGGGCGAGCGTGCAAGGAGATGGTTCCGCTTGCCGCGCAGGCGATTCTGATCATTCTGGTCGCACTTCCGCTCGGATTGGACGTCAATGCAGCGGGAGCCGCGCTCGGGATAGTCCTGCTCGGAGTGTTCGGCGTCGGACTCGGTGCGCTCTCGTACGCTCTCGCTCTGGCTGTGCGAGAGCAGGATTGGATGTTCTGGGTCGTTCAGCAGACGCTGATGTTCCCGCTCCTGATCCTGTCGGGAACCATGCTTCCACTCGAGGACGCACCAGGTTGGATGAAGGTCCTCGTGAACATCAATCCGCTCGGCTACGTCGTAGACGCCGAGCGGGCACTCTTTGCCGGAGACTTCGCGTCGAGCAGCGTTCTGGCAGGAATCGTCGCCGCCTTGGGCGTGGCGGTGGTCGGTCTGGGCGTAGGTGTGCGCGCGGTGAAATAGCGTGGGTGTGCTGGCTGTCGGACGGGCTGCTGCGGTCGCAGGTTTTCGCCCAGGTGTTCGCAGCGCCTATTGTTGTTCCTTGTGCTCTCCGTCGTTCCACGCCCCGTAGTCGTCCGGGCCCCGTCCAAGGTGAATCTCCACCTTGCCGTCGGGGACCTGCGAGACGACGGCTATCACGAGCTGACGACGGTTTTTCAGGCATTGTCGCTGGCAGACACCCTCACGGTGGCGCCTGCGGACACCTTGACCGTGCGGGTGATCGGCGACGACGCCGCGGCCGTGCCGACCGATCGCACCAACCTCGTGTGGCGTGCCGCCGAGATGCTCGCCGTCGAGGGTGGCGTGGCCCCGAACGTCGAGATAGTCATCGAGAAAGGCATCCCCGTCGCAGGCGGAATGGCCGGCGGGAGTGCCGACGCAGCCGCCGCTTTGGTTGCGCTCAACGCTTTGTGGAAGCTCGACTTCTCGCGGCCTGATCTCGACGCTTTTGCGGCACGCCTCGGGAGTGACGTTCCGTTCTCGCTGCACGGTGGCACTGCCCTCGGAACCGGCCGCGGCGAACAACTTGTCCCCGTCTTGACCCGCCACACTTTTCACTGGGTGTTGGCGCTGGCCAAGGGCGGCTTGAGCACACCAGTCGTGTTCCGCGAGCTGGACAAGCTGCGGGCAGAAGGCTCCCCGAAACGGTTGGGGAGCGCCGATGCGTTGATCCAGGCACTGACCACGGGTGACGCTCATCTGCTTGCGTCGCTGCTCGGCAACGATCTGCAGGCTGCGGCACTCTCACTCAACCCGGATCTACGACGGACGCTTCGAGCGGGCGTCGAAGCCGGAGCTTTGGCCGGCATCGTCTCCGGCTCCGGACCGACATGCGCCTTTCTCTGCGCCGACGCACAGTCCGCGGTGGAAGTGAGCGCAGAACTTGCGGGAGCGGGGGTGTGCCGCACCGTTCGCGTGGCGAGCGGACCCGTTCCCGGAGCACGAATACTCGACAATGCGGCAAAGGGACAGCACTGATGGCGAATCTGATCAATCTGGAAAACGTGTCGAAGTCTTTCGGCGTCAAGCCGTTGCTCGACGGGGTCTCCCTGGGCGTCGAGGAGGGCGAGCGCATCGGCGTCGTCGGCCTCAACGGTGGCGGTAAGACGACCATGCTCGAAGTCCTCGCGGGTGTGGAGCAGCCGGATTCGGGACGCGTCAGCCGCGTCGGCGGATTGCGTATGGCCGTCGTGACGCAGCGCGGTGTACTGCCTCCCGGCTCCACCGTCGGTGAAGTGGTCCTGGGGCCGCTCGGAGTGGCGCAACACGAATGGGCCGGCGACGCGCGCATCCGTTCGGTGCTCTCGGGTATCGGCATCGACAACCTGGGCGCCGGCGGCGAGCGGTCCGCATTGGATGCCAAGGTCGACGGCCTGTCCGGCGGTGAGCGTCGCCGCGTGGCTCTCGCTGCGGCCCTGGTTCAGGACCTCGACCTGCTGGTGCTCGACGAGCCCACCAACCACCTCGACGTCGAAGGTGTTCAGTGGTTGGCCGAGCACCTCGTCTCGCGTCGCAGCGCGCTTGTCGTCGTGACCCACGATCGCTGGTTCCTCGACACCGTCGCCACCCGCACCTGGGAGGTTGTCGGCGGCGGCGTCGAAAGCTACGAGGGTGGCTACAACGACTGGGTGTTCGCTCGCGCCGAGCGTTCGCGTCAGGCTGACGCTTCCGAAGAGCGTCGACGCAACCTTGCACGCAAGGAACTCGCATGGCTGCGCCGCGGTGCGCCGGCCCGTACGTCCAAGCCGAAGTACCGCATCGAAGCCGCAGAGGCTCTGATCGCCGACGTTCCGGCACCTCGTGACGCGGTCGCTCTTGCGTCGTTCGCGCAGCGACGGCTCGGCAAGGTTGTCATCGAACTCGAAGACGCGCGTCTGGAGACCCCGGACGGCCGTGTACTCGTCGAGGATCTGACCTGGCGTCTCGCTCCAGGTGAGCGTGTCGGCCTGGTCGGTGTCAACGGCTCGGGCAAGACGACTCTGCTGCGGACTCTGGCCGGCGAACTCGAGCCTGCCGCCGGAAAGCGCATTCAGGGGCAGACCGTCCACATCGGTTGGCTCAAGCAGGAACTCGACGATCTACCGACCGACATGCGCGTACTCGACGCGGTCAAGGATGTAGCCGAGCGAATCACGCTGGGAGACAAGGAAGTATCGGCGGGTCAGCTGGCTGAGCGGTTGGGCTTCACGCCGGCGCGTCAGCGCACCCCAGTCGGTGATCTCTCCGGTGGTGAGCGCCGACGTCTGCAGTTGACGCGTGTCCTCATGGCCGAGCCCAACGTCCTGCTTCTCGACGAGCCGACCAACGATCTCGACATCGACACGCTTCAGCAACTCGAAGATCTGCTCGACGGCTGGGCGGGCACCATGGTGGTCATCTCGCACGACCGGTACCTGATCGAGCGCATCTGTGACACCACCTGGGCGCTCTTCGGTGACCGCAAGCTCACCAACCTGCCCGGCGGTATCGAGGACTACCTGCGTCGGCGCGCAGCAATGGGGGATGGCGACAACCCGTCGGTGGCCTCGACGGCGAGTGGTGCGTCGAAGAGCAAGCAGGTCCGCGACGGTGCCGCGGATCGCGCTGCACGCAAGGAACTTTCGAAGCTCGAGCGGTCCATTGCGAAGTTCGACGACCGAGAGAAGAAGCTGCACGCTTCCCTCGCCGACGCGGCCACCGACCCGGACAAGCTGCAGAAACTCGGCGCAGAACTCAAGCAGGTCATCGCCGACAAGGAAGCCGCCGAAGAGCAGTGGATGGAGCTCTTCGCCGAGCTGGACGGCTAGGGGAACTTCGCCCCGAACCTCTTGAAGATTCGCTCGGGATCCAGGGTTTCCGGAGCATGCCTGCGCAGCAGTGCGTCCAGAACGAGCCCGTCCAGTGCTGCGACCAACTCCGTTGCATCGGACGAGGTCATGCCGCGTTCGACCAAGATGTCGACAAACCGATCCCGACCACGCACCAGTTCCACTGCGAGGTCGGGATCGTGGAATGACGCGATGATCAGTTCGTAA
This sequence comes from Rhodococcus sp. YH3-3, assembly GCF_001653035.1. Lineage (NCBI taxonomy): Bacteria > Bacillati > Actinomycetota > Actinomycetes > Mycobacteriales > Nocardiaceae > Rhodococcus > Rhodococcus sp. YH3-3. Next base: position 1,518,366 of record NZ_BCWH01000002.1, read on the forward strand.
CGCGCCCGAGTGCGGCCGGATTCAGGCCCCAGCCACCGGGCCACCTGTTGCTTCGGCGTCTCGCCCGGGCGAGGAAGATCACCGTCCAGAAGGTGTCGCACCACCTCGACTATCAGTCCACGCTGGTTTGCGAAGTAGTGCCGTGCGCTGCCGTGTGGCACGCCCGCCTCGTCTTCGACGCCTCTCATCGACCAGGCTCGAAACCCAACCCGGCCCAGCAGGTCGAGCCCGGCGTCCAGAAGTGCTTCTCGAGTCGATTTCTCCACCCAGAGAAGATACCGTGATATCCTCTTCTCCGCTTGGAGAATTTCTCCGCACGGAGAAGTCGCCGGTGGGTCGAACTGATTGGGGTGAAGCGTGGTCATCTTTTTCGACATCCTGCTTGTGCTGTGCGTTGTTGCGATTGTGTGTTTCGCGGGATACGTCCTCTATCGCGTCGTCTTTGACGGCTAGCTGAATGGTGATGTACTTCAACAGGTCTCAAGTCTTCATGTTCCCGAAGTTGTCCGGTTTGTCTCTGGTTATCGAAAGTATGTTCGATTAAACTTTGAGCATGGACAGTCGGGAAGCGTGGCAGCTGGATGGCGAGGACCTCAAGAGTGAGGTTCTGGATCTGGTGCGCGCCCGACACGAATTGCAGTCGCGGATGGTGTTGCTGATCGTGGAGATGTTTTCCCGGGAGGTTCTCGGTGGGAAGGGTTTTCGGGCGATCGCGCAGTGGTTGCATGGTTCGACGAATCTGGAGATCGGTGAGTGCAGTCTGCTGGTCGGGTTGGCGCGGTTGTTGATGCTCGAACCTGTTGTCGCGGATGCATTCCATCGCGGTGACGTGGATGCGTTGAAGGCGCGTCAGGTGGCGTCGTTCTGTCAGCATCCGCCCAAGAACATGACCCTGGCGGATGTGGACAAGGCCCGCGGGATCTTGCTTGGCCTGGCGTCGCAGAACATCGCGGATTGTGATGCGGTGCGGGCGGCGATCCGGCGGATCGAGAAGCAGTACGGAAAACGCGAGGACGGCGTTCCGGTTGGTGAGGATTCGGAGCGTAACGAGTTCTACGCCTCGAAAGGTTTGTACGGGCGGGTCACTGTGAAGGGTGACTTGGATGCGATCAACGGGGCCCGTCTGATCACGTTGCTGTCGAGCCTGTCTGCGCCGACGCCGGAGAAAGACGGCGTCAAGGACACCCGCACGCCGGCGCTGCGGCGCGCGGACGGGTTCTGCGAACTACTGCGCCGGTACGAGCGGGCGGGGCTGGGTCCGATCGAGGGCGGAGTGAAACCGCACATCACGGTGACTGCGTCGGCGAAAGACATGACCGACCTCAAGGCGTTGAAAGACCTCCTGCCGTCCACGGAGGAACTCGGGTTTGCGTGGGCGGATTGGGTGGGCCCGATCAGTATCGATACCGCGCGGATGTTGGCGTGCGACTGCACCGTGACGCGGATCTTGTTGGATGCGAATGGTGTTCCGCTCGACTGCGGTAAGGAAGCGAGAACGGCGACGGTTCCGCAGCGGCGGGCGGTGGCGGTTCGTGATGGTGGGTGTGCGTTTCCGGGGTGCGGGACTCCGTCGGGGTGGTGCGATGCCCATCATATTGTTCACTGGAACGATGGTGGCCCAACAGATCTCGACAACCTGATCTTGTTGTGCGGTCATCACCACCGGACGATGCACCACACCGAATGGCGGGTCGAGATCGGACCGGATCGGAAGACGGTGTTCTATCCGCCGATGTCTGTTGATCCGTATCAACAGCCGATCGGCGGGAACAGCCCACCCACAGCAGCCTGAACCGCGACAACTGAAGACGTGAGCACCGGGGCATCACCATGCCCCGGTGCTGACGGCTGTCTACTGTCAGAACGCTACTGTCAGAACGTGAGCGTGAGTCGCCCGTTCTCGTCGCTGATGTGAACAGTTCGCCCGATCGACGGAGGGTTGTCACCGCGAAGCTGGGTCAGTTCGGAGGCATTCTCGGGACCGGTGTGACCGGCGACGCGGCGGCCGTCCGGCGTTGCCGCGATCACGAACCCGATCTCAGGCTCCCCGGTGCGACCGTATTCGACAGAGGCAGTGACAATTTTTGCAGTGCCCTGGTAATCGGTGATCAGTTCCGGAGCCTCCGCGGTCAAAGCGCGTGCGTCGGGATCACCGACGTACCCGTCGGCATGAGCGGCAGACGACAGCAGTACGCAGTGCTGGTAGGTGAGGAATCCACCGTTGCCGTGGACGAGGGCAAGGTTCGCGCCGTCGCGAATTCGCCTGGTGACTTCAGCGACGGAATGCAGGGTGTAGCTGTTGAGCGGTCCGCCGAAGAACGAGTGTCCTCCGGTGACGCTTGGGATCGCGGTATCGGGAAGTCCGAGTTCGCGGATCAACAGCTTGGGCACGATCGGGAAGCAGCTGTAGGCATCGACGATGTCGAGTGCGTCGGCGCCGACTCCGGCACCGTCGAGTGTGCGATGTACGGCGTCATGCATCGCGGCCGAGCTGTCGAAGCTGTTGCGGCTGAGGATGTCCAACGGATCACTCGCACCAGCGCCGCCCCAGAGGTACACCAGTTTGCTTTCATCGATCCCGAACTCGCGGGCCGTCGACAACGAGCAGACGACAACGGCCGCAGCCTGATTGACGAAAGGCATGGCGTTGAGCATCAGCGGGTACGGCTCGGAGACCATCCGATTGCCGGGGCCGACGGTGCCGATCTCGTCTGCCGATCGGATCTCCGACGTCCAGGAGGCGGGATTCTTCGAACCCAGTTCCGAGAATGCGGCGTACATCCGCGCGGACCAGTCGAGCGATTCACCGGCGTCGTGGCCCTCGGCAGCGCTGAAACAGTTCTCGAAGAGCGGGTAGACGCGCGTAGGCACGATGAAACCGGCGCGCTGCATTTCAGGGCTTCCCAGGTCGGTCGGATCGAATCCGGGAGGCCCACCGGGCGCGGCTGTCCACCCGATCGAGTCGGGGGCGACTCCGGACTTTCGCAGCGCGGTGCTGCTGGCGTGCGATTCGCCGCCCACGAGCAGAGCAGCCGAGGATTCACCGCGAGCGATGGCCGCGCCGATCCGATCGAGGAGCGCCGCGGGCCAGTGGCCACCGATCGGCGAGGTAGAGGTGACCGTGGGGGTCGCGCCTAATCGTGAGGCAAGCAGCCCGGGGAGATCGTCGTACGACCAGCTGACTGTCTTGATCGCGAACACGGAATCGATCTGTGTTCCCAGTTCAGCGTGTCCACTGTCGTTCAACGCGGCGACGGTGGCGTCGTGAATCAGATCGAGGGGTTCGCGGTGCCCGTCGGCAGGATTCCAGCGCAGATCGCCGACGCCGACGATGACCGGGATTCGTGATGCGTCAACCATCATGTACCTCTCGTTGCCGACCCGTAGCCGGGAGTTGCAGTCACGATATCGGGGACCCTGGTATGTGTAACTCTGGGGTCACAGTCAACGATTTTCGGGTTCCTATTTAGGTATGCCTAACGAAAGTCCTATACTCGTCTTCATGACAGCTGTGGCAGAGAGAGTTTCGGTGCCCGTGGGGCCGCGTTCCATCGATCACCCCTACTCGATGACAACGGTGACTCTGAAGCTCTCTCATCAGCGGCAGTGGGCCCCGCATCGTCATCCTGAACATGAGCTGATCTGGGGAAACTCCGGTGGAATGCTCACGGTTGTCGCTGACGGCATCACTTGGGAGGTGCCGCCTTCGGCCGGACTGTGGCTGCCTGCCGGGGCGTTGCATGCCGTGAAGGCCGGTCCGGGTACGGAGTTCTTCTGCACCTACTTCCGGCCCGAGGCTCACGAGGCGCCGTCGGGTGTTCCGGGCTTGTTCGGTGTCAGCGCTCTCCTGCGTGAGGTACTCCTGCACATGCATCGGCGGAACATGCCCGACGAGGCGCGCAGTCGCGCCGAGCGGGTGGCCTTCGACATGTTGCAGCCGCTCGAAGTTGCTGCGGTGGAGGTTCCGATGCCGACCGATCCGCGAGCGTTGTTCGTCGCCGAAGCGTTGGTCGCCAATCCGGCAGACCAGCGGTCGCTGTCCGAATGGGCGCTGACGGCTGGCGGTAGCGTCCGTACGCTGACGCGTGTGTTCGCGCAGGGCACTGGAATGACTTTTGCGCAGTGGCGAATTCAGGTACGTGTCCGCGCAGCATTGACGTATTTAGCTGCTGGAGTGCCGGTTTCGGTTGTCAGTAGGCGGGTCGGATACGAAACTCCGAGTGCTTTTGTCGCAGTGTTCCGCCGGGTCACCGGCCGCACACCCGGCAGCATGATGAACAAGGGGAGTGTGGCGCCCGAATCGGTGCCGTACCTTCTGCACGCTTGAGTTGGGTTGCACCGGGCGGAAGTGCTCGGTGCAACCGTCGCGGTCAACTCCGCGGCGCGGACCACGCTTCCCACAGCTCCGCGTACCGACCCCCGAGGTTGACCAACTCGTCGTGAGAGCCGTGCTCGACGACGCGGCCGTCGTCCATCACCAGGATCTGATCGGCGTCGACGGCCTGTGAGAGTCGGTGTGCCACTGTGACAGCAGTGCGACCCCGGGTCAGAGCGAGAGCGGCATCGTCGAGGACCCTGGCTCCGGCGCTGCCCGCTTCGGCGGTCGCCTCGTCGAGAATCAGCAGCGGCGGATCCAGTAATTCGATTCTTGCCAACGCAAGTTGTTGTGCCTGTGTTGCGGTCAGCCGGTGTCCACCGTCTCCGACCACGGTTTCGAGTCCGTCCGGGAGAGCCCGCAGCCAATCCGACGCGCCGACGGTATCGAGCGCCGCGGTGATGTCGTTGTCGGTTGCCGACGGGTCGGCCAGCCGCAGATCCTCGGCCAACGTGCCGGCGAAGACGTGGACCTCCTGAGTCACGAGGGCCACCGCGCTCCGAGATGTCGACGGTGGCAGTTCGTTCCGGGGCACCGTCCCGATCTTCACGACGCCTTCGGTCGGTTCGTAGGTTCCCGCGATCAGCTTTGCGACTGTAGATTTTCCGGCTCCGGTAGCGCCCACCAGTGCGGTGACGGTTCCTGCCGGAATGGTGATGTCGATGTCTCGCAGAACAGGAGCGTCGCCGCTTCGGTACGAGAATGTGACGCGTTCCAAAGAAGCTGAGCTGTCGACAGGTTCCTGCGGATCGGTCGGTGCAGATGGCACGGGCGCAAGCGTGACTCCGACCAGGCGAGCCAACGCGATTGTGCCTTCCTGCAATTCGTCGAACACGCTGAGAACCGCGCCCACCGGATCGAAGAGGCGGTGGAAGAACAGGGCTGCGGCGGTGGCGGCACCGATGCTGATCTGACCGTCCTTCACCAGCCAGAAGCCGGTGATCAGCACAGCGGACAGGCCGATGAACTCCGCGATGTTGAGCCGGCCGAAGAACCTGGTGCGTAGACGCGTGGTCAACAAGCTCAGCCGGACGGCCGTCATCGATCGAGATTCGATCTGTTCGAGATGCGGCTGGGCCAGGCGAAGCGATCCGACGGTGTCGGAGTTGCTCAGCGAGTCCAGGAGCTGTTGCGCACGTGCACCTTCTGCCTCCCGCTCCTCGCGGTAGACCGGTGCCGACCTCGAGAGGTACCAGCGCAGCGCCTGGATCTGGATGGGTGCCGCGATCACCGCGGCGACGGCGAATCTCCAATCGAGGCTACCCAATCCGATCAGGGTCAACACGATGGTCAGTGCCGCGGTGGCAAAAACCGGAAGTGCTTCGGATACGGCCCGGGTCACCAACCGCACGTCGCCGGTGATGCGGGAGACGAGATCTCCGCGCCCGGCCCGTTCGACGTCGCTCTGCGGAAGGTCGAGAACCCGGACGACGACTTCTTCGCGAAGGTCGGCGACAACGCGCTCGCCGACGCCGGCGAGCAGGTAGTTGCTCACTCCGACGAGAAGGGATGAGGCAACCGCGATACCGACCAACGCGAGAGTCAGTGTGCCGATGCGAGAGACAGCGTCGCCGTCTGCGTCGGTCACGGCGTCGACCATGGCGCCGAGGACCAGCGGTGTGAGCAGACCGATCGCGGTCGCGGCGGTCAGGGTGACGACTGCTGCGATCGCGGAAATTCGGTGGGGTCCCATCAACCGAAGTGCCGCGCGCCGCGCCTGTTTCGGTGTTGCGGTGGGGAGTAGTTCGTTCACAGCTCGATCACCCGATCGCAGATATCGAGCAGCACGGGGCTGCTGGTCAGAAGTATTGTGGCGTGTGCCCCGCGTACCTCGGCGATCCCGCGAGCAATGCGCGCTTCGGTGACGGAGTCGACGGCAGTGGTGGGATCGTGCAGCACCAGGACGGGAGCTTCGCTCGCCAGTGCCCTCGCCAACGCGATGCGCTGACGCTGACCGCCGGACAAAGAATTCCCTTGCTCGGTGACTCGGGTTGCGAGGCCGAGCGGCAGTGCCGAGATCACTTGATCTGCCGCAGCAGCGGCGATGGCCTCGTCGTTGCGGCTGCCGATCGGTGCGAGGGCGTCGATGTTGTCGCCGACTGTGCCGATGAACAGTGCCGCGTCGTGCGGTGCTGCCAGAACGTGAGTGCGAAGTTCGTCGATGTGCAGCTCGTGAATGGCGTTGTCGCCGAGATGAATTGTTCCGCTCGAAGGCTCGATTCGACGCGCCAGTGCGTCGACCAACGCATCCGCCCAGGCGGCATTCTCGGTGACGATGCCGATGATCTCGCCGCGTTTGACGTCGAGATCGACTGGTGACGCTCCGGCCAACACGACGTCGCGCAGCGTCAGGAACTCGGAGTGATTCAGGGACACAGGTTCACCCGCGGGAGTCACAGCCTCGGTGGTCCCGAGAAGTGCTGCGACGCGGTTGGCGGAAGCACGCGCCCGTGCCAGACCGGCGCCGAAGTAGATGATGTCGATCAACGGACCCCGAAGGAACTGTGCCAGACCAACCACGGCAACGAATTCACCGACCGAGATGCTCCCGGACGCTGCCATCCGTCCGCCCACGTACGCGATGACGGCGAGGAAAGCGCCGGCGATCGCAACGTTGGCGGCGGAGTACATCGCTTGGTATCTCTGTGCGCGAAGGGTTGCTCCCAACGAAGTCCGGCTGGCTCCCCGATACCGCTGCGCTGCAGCATCTCCGGCGCCGATTCCGGAGAGGATTCGGAGTCCGGAGAGTAGATCCGCGGCTAGCGCGCCGGCCTTGGCGCCCTGCCACTGATCGGTTTCGGCTCGGCGTTCGAGCGGCCGACTGACCACCTGCATGAGAGCCAGCACCGGGGGAGTGCCGAGGATGACGAGCAGGCCGAGTGGCACCGAGATCACCAGTAGCGAAATCGCGGCGGTCAGCACTCCGCAGGCGGCCGCAAGTTTGGTGCTCAGCGTGTGCGTGAATCCGGCCACCGAACCCGCGTCGGATGTTGCAATCGAGTAGACCTCGCCCGGCATACGCCGCGGCGACATGCCGTGCGGATCGAGGCCTCGGCGCGCGATGTCCATCCGCAAGCGATGTGCTCCGTGCTCGGTGACGGAATCGGAGATGCGCGCCGCGAAGCGCCAACTGAGCAACAAGCCGGTGAAGAGAATTCCGAGAACGAGGATCCACTTTCCGAGTGCGGCGGCATCGCTGGTCGCCACAGCACGGTCGATGACCGCACCGATCACCACCGGCACCAACGCTTCCGCGACCTGGTGGCCGGTGAAGCCGACGGACGCGGCCGCCAGCTTGGCTCCGCGACCTTCGGAAGCGATCGCGCGTGTGATTACCTGACGCGGCGTGATCGCCGGGCTGGTTGGGGGACCGTTTGTCTCGGCCGAAAGAAGTGGTGTCGAAGGCACTGGGTCCACGCTAGGGATCGTGGGCGGTAGTCAGAAGTCACACCGGTGCCAATACTTGTCGTGAACAGGCCATACGTATTGCGTTGGCCGAATTGCGATAGTAGTTGGCCCCGTTGCAGCGGAGAAGGCATCGACTCATCGACGACACTGCAATAAATTAAGGTCTACCTTACTTAGCGCGGGTTAACTATGTCCGGAAGTCGGATAGATCCTCGTGTTCGGGTCCGGTTCATGTTCCATCGATGTTGGAGATTGTTGTGAGTCTTGTGTTCGGCGAGGTACTTCACAAGGAGTACGTGACCCCGGGAATGGTTCGTATCGTGTTCGGTGGGGAGGAGCTGACCGCCTTCGAAACCACCGGTACCGGTGACGAATACCTGCGCCTCCACTTCCCGGTCCCGGCTACAGGCAAGTTCGTTCTACCGGCGGAAGATCCGGATGCACCGCGCGGTTGGCGATACCCGGAGGGAGAGGAACCGTCCCCGTGCCAGCCGTACACCGTGCGACGGTTCGATTCCGAAACCAGCTGCATGACGATCGACTTCGTCGTTCACGAGGGTGGTATCGCCAGCGACTGGGCACAGAAGGCCGAGATCGGTGACAAGTTGGCGATCGGCGAGTCTCGTGGCCTCTACGAGCCCCCGGCCGACGCACGCTGGCAGGTGTTCGTCGCCGACGCGACTGGACTCCCCGCACTCGGGCGCTTGATCGAACAGTTGCCCGCCGGGATGTCGGCCAAGGCGATCGTCGAGGTGGTGGACGAGTCTCACAAGCAGCAGATCACCTCGGACGCCGACGTCGAGTTCATCTGGCTGGTCGGCAGTGGCAACGGTGTTGCACCGTCGAAGTTGCCGGACGCGGTTCGCGCGATGAACCTGCCCACCGAACTCGGATACGTGTGGGTTGCAGGCGAGAGCACGATGCTCCGTGACATCCGCAAGTACCTTCGCCACGAACTGAAGTTGCCGGGTGAGCAGTACAAGGTCATCGGCTACTGGACGTACAAAGCCGAGGTGTGGAACGCGAAGTACGAGGCCCTCGACGAAAGTGTCCGCGCGGCACTCGATGCGGCCTGGGAATCGGACCGCGACGAGGAAGAGATCCGCGACGAGGTCGAGAAGACTCTAGAGAGCGCCGGCTTGTGACCGTTGGATTCGACAAGAGTGCTGTCGACAGCGGTGCGGCGGACAAGAGCGCAGTCGACAAACACACCGAAGAACTGATCGACGAGTCGCTGCACGAGAAGCAGAAGCAACCGGACGGGCTGGTATCGACCAACTCTCGTCGTATGGCGGGTCTTCTGGTGTGCCTGGTGGTGCTCGCCGCCGTGCTCCTTCTGAGTATCGCGGTGGGATCGAAGACCATTCCGTTCGGCACCGTGATCGACGCGCTGGTGAACTACGACGATTCCAATGATCACGTGATCATCCGTGACCTGCGACTACCGCGTACTCTGCTCGGTCTGATAGTCGGTATGGCACTGGGTGTGGCCGGTGGCCTCATCCAGGCGATGACACGAAATCCCTTGGCTGATCCCGGAATTCTCGGTGTCAATGCCGGAGCAGGCTTCGCGATGGTCGTTGCCGTCGCGGTCTTCGGCCTGACCAGCATCTGGTCGTACATCTGGTTCGCGTTCCTCGGAGCGGTGATAGCCACGGCGATCGTCTACACGCTGGGCTCGATCGGTCGAGGTGGTGCGACGCCCATTCGGCTGACGCTTGCCGGTGTTGCCATCGGCTCCGTGCTCGGCGGCATCTCGTCCGGGATCACCTTGCTCAACCCGACCGCCTTCGACCAGATGCGCCAGTGGAATGCCGGCTCACTCAGCGGGCGTTCGTTGGAAATCGTTCTGGCCGTTGCCCCATTCATTCTCATCGGGCTCTTCCTGGCGCTCGCGTTGGCGCGCCAACTCAACGCGGTGGCCCTGGGTGACGATCTGGCACGTTCGCTCGGTGCCAACATCACTCGTACTCGCATCCTCGGTGTCATCGCGGTGACATTGCTGTGCGGCGCGGCGACAGCTGCGGCCGGGCCGATCGGATTCGTCGGTTTGATGGTTCCGCACGTCGCGAGATGGTTCGTCGGACCGGATCAGCGATGGATTCTCCCGTACACGTTGGTGTGCTCGCCGATTCTTCTTCTCTTCTCCGACGTCGTCGGCCGAATCGTGCTGCGCCCGGGTGAACTTCAGGTCGGTATCGTCACGGCCTTCATCGGCGCTCCGGTGCTGATCATGCTGGTGCGTCGAAGCAAGGTGAGCGGTCTGTGAGCATCGATTTCGGGCGCGCCACCACGGTGGTGCGCTCACCCAAAGAAGGCTGGTCCGCGCGGATCGACGTCCGCACGGTCACAGTCTGCCTCGTCCTCGTTGCGCTTGCATTGGCCATCGGTGTCATCGCGCTCGGTAGTGGTGACTACCAAGTGCCGATCGGGGACGTCCTCGGTGCACTGTTCGGCGAAGCCCCCGCGCGTATCCACATGGTCGTCGTGGAATGGCGTCTGCCCCGAGTTCTGTTGGCGCTGATGCTCGGTGCGGCGCTCGGTATGAGCGGTGCGATCTTCCAATCGCTGACCAGGAACCCGTTGGGTAGCCCGGACATCATCGGCTTCAACTCCGGTGCGTACACGGGCGCTCTGGTGGTCATCCTCCTCATCGGTGGTACTTACTACGAGATCGCAGTCGGTGCTCTGGTGGGCGGAATCGCCACCGCAGCAGTTGTTTATCTCCTTGCGTACAAGCGAGGTGTGCAGGGATTCCGGTTGATCATCGTCGGTATCGCCATCAGCGCGATGTTGGGCTCGGTCAACACCTGGATGATCCTCAAGGCGAAACTTGACGACGCCATGGCTGCCGCAGTGTGGGGTGCCGGTTCGTTGAACGGCCTCGGCTGGACTCAGGTGTGGCCGGTGGTCGTCGTGCTGGCCATCCTCGTTCCGCTGATCCTGGTGTTGGGCAGGCGGATGCAGATGCTCGAGATGGGCGACGACGCCGCCAAGGCGCTCGGCGTCCGGGCCGAACCCACGCGGCTATCCCTGGTTGTTCTCGGCGTCGCCCTGACGGCCATGGTGACAGCAGCGGCCGGTCCCATCGGGTTCGTCTCGCTGGCGGCTCCGCAGTTGGTGAGGCGATTGACCGGTAGTGCCGGAGTGACCCTGCTGCCGTCGGCAGCAATGGGTGGCGCGTTGCTGATGGTCAGCGACTGGGTGGCGCAGCGAGCTTTCGCGCCGACACAGTTGCCGGTCGGCGTCGTCACCGTCTCCATCGGTGGCATCTATTTCGTATGGCTTCTCGCGCGAGAGGCACGTAAGCAGTGATCGGTGAAGGAACGAGGAACAGCGTGAACGAGACAAGTACGGCCGCCGTCGTGGTCGAAAGGACGAATCGGCTTCGCGCCGAGGACGTCACGATCGGTTACGACAAGCGCGTCATCTCGGAACACCTCGACGTCGAAATCCCCGACGGTGGCTTCACCGTCATCGTCGGTCCCAATGCCTGCGGCAAGTCGACGCTTCTGCGTGCGCTGTCCCGGTTGCTCAAGCCGACCACCGGCAAGGTCCTTCTCGACGGTAAGGCGATCACGTCGTACCCGGCAAAGGAAGTTGCGAGGCGACTCGGGCTTCTGCCGCAGACGTCGATCGCGCCGGACGGAATCAAAGTCGCCGATCTGGTTGCGCGAGGGCGTTATCCGCACCAGAAGCTGATCCGCCAGTGGTCCCGAGAGGACGAGGCCGCCGTCATCAAGGCGATGGAGGCAACCAAGGTCACGGATCTGTCGGCCAGGCCGGTCGACGAACTGTCCGGTGGTCAGCGCCAACGTGTCTGGGTAGCTATGGTTCTCGCGCAGCAGACTCCGTTGGTGCTACTGGACGAGCCGACGACGTTCCTCGACATCGCGCACCAGATCGAGCTGCTGGAACTCTGCCGCGATCTGAACGAGAACGACGGACACACGCTGGTGGCGGTGCTTCACGATCTCAATCACGCGTGCCGCTACGGAACTCACATCATCGCGATGAAGGACGGCGCGGTGGTCGCCGAGGGCCCGCCCGCGGAGATCATCACCGAAGAACTGGTGCAGGAGGTGTTCGGCATGGCGTGCCGCATCATCGACGATCCGGTTTCCCACACACCGCTGGTCATTCCGCTGGGACGCGAGCGTCAGCGAAACATCGAAGGAGCAAAGGTATGACACTCGTCCTGGATGCGCAGGTTACCGACACGGAGTGGGCTCAGATCGTCGACCGCATTTCGCGACGCCGATTCTTCGGTGGCGCAGCTGGTGTGGCTGCAGCATTGGCGCTGAGCGCCTGCGGAAGCTCCGATGGCGAATCCGACTCTGCCAGTGACACTCTCCCGTACACGTGGGCCGAGTTCAGCGGCGACGTTCCGCGCGACCCGAAGCGTGTGGTGGTGCTCGACGGCCGCGTCGACCTCGAATTCGCGATGATGATGGACTACCCGATCGTCGGATCGGGCAACTTCTGGTTCCCCGACGCCAAGGCAGGATTCCAGTTTCCCGGCCGCACCATCGAGGACGCGAGCTTCGTCAACGTCGCCGGCGACTTCTCCACCAACTTCGAGGCTCTGCTCGCTCTCGAGCCCGATCTGATCGTCATCACTGCGATCGGATACACCAGTGACTGGTACGGCACCGAGCGATTGTCTTCCATCGCGCCGCTGTTGGTCGTCGGCGACGACGTCGAACCGATTGCCGGGCACCCGGTCGACTGGCGAGGTGCTCTGATGGCGCAGGCGAGCCAGCTCGACCGGGTGACGATCGCCGAGGCTTCCATTGCGGAGTACGACGACAAGCTCGCGAGACTGCGACCGATGTTGCAGGAGAAGCTGGGCGGAAAGAAGATCGTGTTCGGCGTTCAGACGCCGACGGGCTTCCTTGTGCATCAGCGGAATCTGCGAATCAGTGTTGCACTCGATGCCGGCCTGGACGTGCTTTTCCGTGACGACGACAATGCAGAGAACTCGTTCGAGTTGTCGTTCGAGCAACTCGACACCTTGGCTCCGGCGGATGTGATCATCGCTCAAGCACGCGATCAGGAAGCGCTCGACGCGATCAAGACGCAGCCGACGTGGCAGCGGTTGCCTGCAGTTCAAGCGGGCAACGTGTTGACCAGCGACGCGCGATACAACCAAGGATTTGCGCTCACCGCGGCCATCTTCCTCGACGTTCTCGAGGAAGCGGCCGGGCGAATCACTGCTGGGCAGTAATTCAGGCGACGTTGCGGGCCTGGTCGAGTAGTTGTGCAACCTGCTCGAACCAGGCGCCGTAATTGGCGTAGGTGTTGGGACGCTTGTCGTCGAAGTCGATCACCTGGTTCGCGGTCACCGCGGGCAGCTTGACGAACACAGGTGATGCCGCGAATGCCTCTGCCGACTTCGCGAACTGGAACACGATGTCCGCCGGATAGTCCGGTACCTGTTCCCAGCTGAGATCGGCCCAGCCCTTGTCGCCTCCCGGACCGGTGAACTTCACGCCCAGTTCCTTCAGGTAACCGAACTGAGCGAGCGCAGTTGTGCCTGCGTACAACTCGGAGCTGTCACCGTTCAGGGCGAGGACTTCGATGTCGTCGACCTTGGCCGCAGCAGTTCGGATGCGCTCTGCACCGGATTCGAATGCTTCCTTGCCCTCGCGTGCTGCGGCTGTGTCGGTGTTCCCGCCGAGTGCTTCGGCGAGTGAGGCGTACTCGTTCAACACGTCCGGTGTCGAGGCTCCGGAGAACTTGACGCCGACAAACGGTGCAACATTGTTGACGGTCTTGCCCATCGGCTCGTCCCACCAAGTCCATCGTGTCGGGTCGTCGCTGTTGCCGTACCCGATGACCAGGTCTGGGTCCAGCGCCGCAAGAGCTTCCGCGCTGAGTTCACCTTCACGGCCGACGACGGTCATCGTCGACTCGTCAGCGCGATCGGTGACGTCTGGATTGCCGACGCCGTAACCGAAGATGCCGACCGGCCGAATGCCGTAGTCCCACAGAGCCGCAGCGGAGTACGCGTCGACGACGATCCGCTCCGGGGCGTGGTCGAGGGTGATCGTGTTTCCGTATCCCGTTGTGTAACTCCAGGACTGGTCGGCAGACCTGGTCTCGGTAGAGGGCGCTGCGTCGCTACTTCCGCAACCGGCGAGTAGGAGCGTGGCGACGGCGGGTAGTGTGGCGAAGCCGGCGAGCCGGCGATTGATTTTCATGAGAACCTTCCGAACATGGCGAAATAAGCTAGGTAAGCCTAACCTGACATGTCATTCGGGTGTTCTCGGGGTCAGTTGCCCTGCCACATCTGAAGCCATTCGCTCCAGGACGGGGGAGTGATCGTTGGTCGAGGTGTTCCGCCACGAAGTCCGTCGAGCATGAAGTCGAGATAGCGCGTGTGTATTTCGGTGGCTCGATCACCCTCGATCGGCAGAGTCGGCCGCAGATGCACTGTCATGAGCATGACGTCAGCAGCAGTGAAGTCGGGCGGGACTTCGCGAGCGTCGATGCAGACGTCGACCATCGATTGCAGTGCGGCCTCCAATTCTTCGGCGGCACGAGTGACTTCGGCGTGTTCAGGTAACTTGCCGCCGAGGACCGGAATGAGCGGTCCCACTGATTCGGTGAGATATCGCGAGAAGAACGTCTTCAATACGGCTTCATCGGTTTTCGCGGTGCTCATGCACTCTCGGGCGAGGGTGGCGAGGTGGTCGATCGCCCAGACGCGCAGGGATTGCGCCAGTTCCTCCTTGCCTCGGTATCGGCGATAGATGCTGCCTACTCCCACTCCGGCCCGGGTGGCAATTGCCGATACCGGTGCATTCCAACCCTGTTCGGCAAAAATCTCGCGCGCTGCTCGCAGTACGGTGACGTCGTTGTCTGCGGCTTCTCGGGCGCGTCCGGGGAGGCTCGCATTCTCTTTCGCCATTCCCACAGGCTAGCAATGCATGGTTTACTCAATCGGAACGGAGTGTTCCGTTCCGATTCGATTCATGATTGGAGGAAGGTGTCGATGACAACCTTGGCGGAGGCGCCCACGCGATCCGGGAGCCGGGTGATCGCCGCGCTTGCGGGGGCGGTACTCGTCTACTCGCTCATGCAGACCATGCTGGTACCGGCGTTGCCGGTGTTGGGTGAGCATTTCGACACGTCCGTGGCGGTGACCGGCTGGATCCTGACGGCGTACCTGTTGGCGGCCGCGGTGATGGCTCCGATAGTCGGCGCGATGGGTGACCGATTCGGCGACAAGCGAGTCCTGGTGATCGTCCTGATCATCTTCGCTCTCGCGACATTTGCCGCGGCAGCCGCCCCGAATATCGGGGTGCTGCTTGTCGTTCGAGCTGTCCAGGGAGTGAGCATGGCGAGCTTCCCGCTTGCGATGGCAGTACTGCGGAGAACGGTAGTAGGTCCCGAGTTGTCTTCAGGGATAGGTTGGCTCGCTGGGACTTTGGGAATCGGTGCCGGAAGTGCACTGGTGATCGGCGGTGTCATCCTCGAGTATCTCAGTTGGCAGTGGTTGTTCGTGATCACCGGGATCTTGATCGTGCTCGCATTGGTCGCAGTGGTGGCCGTGGTTCCGGGCTCGCATCGCCGCCCGGGTATGCCGACGGACTGGGCCGGTGCCGGCGCTCTGGCGTTCGGATTGGTGAGCCTGCTATTGGCGATCACGAAAGCCTCCGACTGGGGAGTTTTGTCGCTCGGATTCTGGGGTCTGGTGGTAGTCGCGTTCGTTTCGTTCGCGACACTGATTGCCGTCGATTCCCGCCACGACGCGCCGATCGTCGACATGCGAGTTTTTCGGGACAAGCCGATGATGATCACCAGCGCACTCACCCTGGTGTTCGGGTTCGTGCCGTACATTTTCTATCTCTGTCTGCCGCGGATCCTCCAGGCGCCGGAAACGTCCACGTATGGAAGCGGATTCACCGTTGTGCAGACCGGCTTGGCGCTCTTGCCCGCCGCTGTCCTCGTCTTTCTCGGTGGCCGCTTGACGCCGGCTCTCGCGCGGCGATTCGGGCCGCGGGTGCCCGCTGTCATAGCGCTGGCCCTCATGGCGGCGGGCGCAGTCGGACTCGCGATCTGGCCGAGTTCGGTGGTTGCGATCGTGGCGTTCTTTTCCCTCGTCGGATCGGGGAACGGCGTGGGGTTCGCGGTCTGTGCTCTGTTGGTTGCCTCGATCGTCCCGCCATCGGAAATGGCAGCAGCCAGTGGAGTCAACAGTGTGATCAGAACCGTCGGTTCGGCGGTGGGCGCCCCGGTGACCACAGCGGTCCTGGCGATCGGCATTTCCGGCGACTCGTTCGCGCTGGCGTTCGTGATGGGTGCCGTCATCAGTGTTGTCGCCTGTCTGCCGGCGATTGCACTTCCAGCGACGAGGACTGCACAAAAGGCGTGACTTATTGTAGGCTCCCCTAATCGAGACAGCGTGTAACTAAAGCGGGGAGAGAAGGATGCGGCAGCAGTGGGGCCTGCGAGCAACGGCACTCGCAGCGACAGCAACGGCGCTTGTCGGTTGCTCCGTGGGCGGCGATGACGCAGACGCATCGGAAACAGGCGAGTCGTCGGCCGTACCTGCACCTCAGAAACTGCTCGCACTGGACGAGTTCGCAGCGCTCAACGCACTCACGCTCGGGGTCAAGCCCGATACGGTCTTCGCCACGCTGCAGTCGCAGGCGGCGAAGGAGATATTGCAGAGTGAGGGGATCGAGGTCGTCGACAAACCGACGTTCTTCCAATCACCAGATGTGGAGCAGATCGCGGCCGTTCATCCTGACCGAATCCTGCTCAGTGATGTCGGCTCGTTGACGTCGATCACCGTGCAGGCCAACGAGATTGCCCCGACGACGGTGCTCGCCTATGCGGCGCCGTGGCGCGAAGTTCTGAATACCGCGGCGACTGCACTGGGTCGAGAGTCCGAAGCTCGCGAAATCGTGTCGAGGCTCGAGGCCAAATTTGCCGAAGTATCCGGAACGGTCGAGGCGCAACCGCAGACACTGTCAGTGCTGGTGGGATTCTCCGGCGGCATCTACACCGTCATCCCACAGTCGCCGATGTCCTCGATCATCGAGGAAGCCGGTTTCGGGCGCCCGCAAGCCGAACTCGACGCGAAGATCGGCCCCAACACAGGTGTTGCCACGTCTTCGGTGTCCGGCGAGGAGGTCGGACAGCATGCGGCGGACGCGATGGTCGTGACCTCGGGCAACATCTACGACGGCGCTCTAGTTCACGCAAATCCACTGTTCAACGAGATCTCCGCAGTAAAGGCCGGACGCACGGCAGACGTGAGCGGTGAACTTTGGTTCGGCAGTTATCCTTTCGCGGTCTACTGGATCCTCGAAGACCTCGAGGCTCTTGCCGATCGCACTCTCACCGGCGCGGAACTCCAAGGCCGCATCGCATCCGACGCCGACGCAGTTACCCGATGGAAGGCGTTCTCGAAATGACGACGACACAGGCCACGAAAGCAGACATTTCATCTGAAGAGGCCGACGCATCACAAGGAGCGACGGCCGAAGCCTCGCAAGCCAAAGCTGAAGCGGCGGCGCACAAGAGCGCGCTTCGCGAACTCCTTGCGCCAGTTCGTACACGGACCACCATCGCGATGGTGATGCAGGTGATCGCCGCGGTCGCGGCCATCGTGCCGTACGTGGCCATCGCCGAGTTGGGTAAGACGCTGATCGTGGGCGGCGACATCGACTCGTCTCGCGTCTGGACGATCGTGTGGGTGGTCGTCTTGGGTCTGGGTATGCGTGCGTTCTTCGGAGGCGGTGCATTGATCGTGACGCACTTCGCCGATGTCAATCTTCAAGCTGTGCTTCGGCGTCGAATCGCAGCGACACTGGGTCGACTTCCACTGGGCTGGTTCACCTCCCACTCGTCCGGAACCGTGCGAAAAGCCGCGCAGAACGACATCTCCGATCTCCACTACCTGGTTGCGCACAGCGCCGTCGAGACCACCGGCGCCATCGCGGTGCCGCTCGTCGGGCTCGGCTACGTGATCTCGATCGACTGGCGTCTGGGACTGGTCGCGATTGCCACCCTCCCGATCTACATGATCGCCTACGCGATGATGACCAAGGACATGGCCGTCAAGATGAGCCGGATGAATGAGGGCATCGCGGCCATCAGCAACACCATCGTCGAGTTCGTCACCGGCATCGCAGTGGTCAAGACCTTCGGTCAGGACAAGCAGTCACATTCTCGATACCGCGACGCTGCCAAGGCGTTTGCCGTCTCGTACGAGGGCTGGGTTCGCCCGATGCTCCGGACCGAGGCGCTGGCCTCGATTGCGTTGAGCGCACCGGTTGTGCTGGTGGTCAACCTTGGCCTCGGCTCGTGGTTCGTTCACTCCGGATGGGTGTCACCCATCGATGTGCTGACCAGTTCTCTTGTCGCGATGGTGATTCCGGTGTCGGTGACGACCATCGGTTTCGGTATGCAGGCTCGCCGTGAGGCAGCCGCCGCTGCGGCGCGACTGATCGCGCTGTTCGCAACCGACGCTCTGCCGGAAACCGATCATCCGAAAAAGCCTGTGGGGAACGAAGTTCGATTCTCCGGAGTTTCCTTTGCATACGACGACGGCGCCGACGTTCTGACCGACATTGATCTGACGCTGCCGGAGGGTACGGTGACGGCGCTGGTCGGACCTTCGGGTTCGGGTAAGTCGACGCTGGCAACGCTGGTTCCGAGGTTCCACGACGTGCGTGCCGGATCCGTGGCCATCGGTGGTGTCGACGTCAGGGAAGTCGCTACCGACGAGCTGTACCGCCACGTCGGATTCGTTCTGCAGGACGTGCAGCTGGTCGAAGCGACCGTGCTCGACAACATTCGGCTTGCCCAACCGCAGGCGACTTCGGCCGAGGTGAAGGCCGCTGCCGCAGCCGCGCAGATCGACACCCGAATCGAAGCGCTCCCGAGGGGGTACGACTCGGTGGTCGGGGTCGACGCCAGATTCTCGGGTGGTGAAGCCCAAAGAGTCTCCATCGCGCGTGCGATTCTCGCGGACACTCCTGTTCTCGTGCTCGACGAGGCAACCGCGTTCGCCGACCCGGAGTCCGAAGCCGATATCCAAGAAGCGCTGTCGCGTTTGACGGTGGGGCGCACCGTGCTGGTGATCGCGCACCGGTTGGCTTCGATCGTGAGTGCCGATCAGATCGTGGTCCTCGACGCCGGACGGATCGTGGAGAAGGGCACGCACGATCAGCTTGTGGCGAGTGGTTCAACCTATGCGCGGATGTGGGCGAGTCACAGTCGGGCCGACTCGATTGAACACAGTCGGGCCGACTCGATTGAGCACAGTCGGGCCGACTCGATTGAACGCAACATCGCAGGTAAGTCTGACGCAGCAGGAAAGGCCAACTCATGATTCGCGACCTCTTCCGGATACTCGGCCCGCAGAATCAGGGCCGCTATCGCGAGTTCCTGGTGTGGGCAGTGTTGTACGGCGTGATGCAGGGTTTGGCAGTGGCGCTTCTGGTCCCTGCGGTGCAGGCACTGTTCGATCAGAGCTGGGGCAGTTTCGTTCGGTGGCTCGCCGCCATGGCCGTATGCGCTGTGATCAGTTCGATTGCGCACTACCTGCAGGCGATGAAGGGTTTCGAGTCGGCCCTCACTCTGCTGCGGACGATGCATCTGCGCCTGGGAGATCATCTCGTCACTCTGCCGCTCGGCTGGTTCGGCGCCGGCCGACTCGGGCAGGTATCGCAGGTTGCCAGCAAGGGCACCATCTCGGTGATGGGGGCCGCTGCGCACCTGATGACACCGATCATCTCCGGAATTGCCAGCCCGGCAACCATTGTCGTGTGCATGTTGTTCTTCGACTGGCGGCTCGGGCTCGCGCTGGTAATCAGCGTTCCGATTCTCTTCGCGGCAGCACGATTTGCCTCGACGATGACTGCCAAGGCCGACGATCGGGCTCATGCAGCGGCCGTCGAATCGAACAATCGAGTGCTCGAATACGCGCGTTGCCAACCGGTCCTGCGTGCTTTCGGACGCACCCACGGGGTGTACGAACCGCTCGACGACGCGATCGAAGCGCAACACACTGCGGGTCGTTCACAACTGTGGTTCGTGGTGATCGGGTCCGTGGTCAACGGGATCGCCCTGCAATTCGTGTTCTCTGCCGTGATCATCTTGGGCGCGTTCCTCGCGCTCGGCGGCGACATCGATCCGGTCACGTTGATCGCGCTACTCGGACTGACCGCACGGTTCATCCAGCCGCTGGGTGAGATCGGCGAGTTCGGCGGTGCAATCAGAATGGCACGCAATGAAATCCGGCGAATGTCCGAGATCCTCGAAGTTGAACCAATGGTCGAACCCGATACCAGCGGGACGGCGACGGGGGAGACGGCAGTGCAGTTCGACGCCGTCGACTTCGGATACGCGGACGGTGTGCAGGTTCTGCGAAACATCTCCTTCGACGTGCCACGGAAGTCGTTGACGGCGTTGGTCGGTCCGTCAGGGTCCGGCAAAACCACCGTCACCCGGTTGATCTCGCGCTTCTACGACGTCGACTCCGGTGTGGTGCGTGTCGGCGGCGTCGACGTGCGGGACCTCACGAGTGCCGACCTGATGTCGCAGCTGTCTCTGGTCTTCCAGGACGTGTACCTCTTCGACGACACGTTGATCGCGAACATCCGCCTCGGCCGCCCCGAAGCCACGGACGAGGAAGTCTTCGACGTGGCTCGGATCGCGGGCGTCGCGGAAATCGTCGAGCGGCTTCCGCGGGGTTGGGACACCCGTGTCGGTGAGGGCGGGACGGCACTGTCCGGTGGAGAGCGGCAGCGGGTCTCCATTGCGCGCGCACTCCTCAAACGCGCACCTGTCGTTCTGCTCGACGAGGCGACGGCCGCGCTCGATCCCGAGAACGAGGCACACGTGCAGCGTGCGATGCAAGAACTCGCCAGGGAAAGCACACTGCTCGTGATCGCTCACAAACTGTCGACCGTCGTGGCCGCAGATCAGATCATCGTGCTCGGTGACGACGGATCGATCGTCGAAGTGGGAACCCACGAAGTTCTGCTCGCAGCCGGTGGGAACTACGCCGCGTTCTGGAACCAGCGCCACCGTGCGTCGGGATGGCGGTTGGTGGCAAGCTGAGCAGAATGCAGACCGGAAAGAAGACGGGGCGGCCGCCGACGTTGTCGACAACGGACATCGTCGAGGCCGCCCTGGCCGGTGATCTGAGTGAACTGACCATGCCGAGCGTGGCAAAGCGGCTGGGCGTCAGTCATTCTGCACTTTATCGCTACTTCGCAGACCGCGAAGCGCTGCTGCGTGCCTGCTCGGATCATGTTGTGCGTCAGACTGTATGGCCCGATACGAATCGTCCGTGGCGCGAATTCCTGAAGGATTTCTGCGACGTTCTGTGGTCCTCGTTCGAGCGCTATCCAGGTCTGGCCCAGGTCGGTCTCGCAGTTCCGGGCACGCCGCCGGCGATAATCGAGATCGTGGAGAAACTGGTCGGTTCGTTGACTGCGCAAGGCTTCACACCCCACGATGCGATATTGGCGGTGGACTTCATCTCCGAGGTGACCATGACGCAGTTCGCAATGATGGCGGCGATGGACAAGACCGTCAGCTCCGCCGATTCACGTTCCGCGCGAGAGGCGTATCAGGAAAGTTGGAATGCATCGGAGTCGTTGATCGAGGGAATCGGCGACGAATCGACGTGGCACGGGCGAGGTTGGTTGGACGAGAAGATCACGATCATGCTCGACGGCCTGGAAAAGCGTGTTATCGGCTGACATTTCTACTAGCTTTGAGAGTAATGCCCGTTTCGGCGTGATACAGGCTAATGTGCACACATAGGACGGGTGGTTGCTGCACCGGGAGGCGGGGATCATGGATCTCGAAGCGATTGTTCTCATCCAAAGACTCAAGTACCGATACGCACGCGCCTTGGACACCAAATCGTGGGTCGAATTCGCCGACACTCTGACCGTCGACGCCACCGCGATCTACGGAGAACAACTCAGTTTCGATTCCCGAGATTCGTTCGTCTCCTTCCTCGAGAACACTCTCGGATCACACATCATCACCGAACATCAGTGCGGGCAACCCGAGATCGACGTCGACGGAGACACCGCAACCGGGATCTGGTGCCTCGCGGACACAGTGGTAATCCCCGAAGACGGCATGCTGCTTCGCGGATCGGCCTTCTATCACGACAGATACACCCGCTGCAGCGACGGTGAATGGCGAATCTCCCACACGAGCTACGAGCGGACCTGGGAATCGGTGGTGGCGCTCGCCGACATGCCGAGTTTCCGATTGACGTCCAACAAGTGGGCGCTGCTGCAGCAACCGTCGTTCGGCGACTCGGTCGTTCGCAACGTCTCCTGAGGTCGCCCGCGATTAGAGTCGGCTCATGGTTGATGCAGATTTTTCGCTGCCTGACGTACGGACGTGGATTCGCGGTATCCCCGCGCTGACCGGAACTCCGCCGCCCGCGCCCGAGTGTTTTCCGGAAAAGCCGGGGGAGTTGTTCCTCGACTGGCTCCGTGCGGCCGTGGCCTTCGGCGTCGTCGAGCCACACGTGTGTGCGCTCTCGACCGTGGACGGCGACGGTATGCCTGATTCTCGCTTCCTCATCCTCAAGGACGTGACCGAGGGTGGGTTCTGGTTCTCTGGTTCAGCTGCTTCGCCGAAAGGTGTTGAGCTGAAAGAAAATCCGCGAGCATCGCTCGCCTTCTACTGGCGCGAGACGGGTCAACAGATCCGGATTCGCGGAACGGTTCGCGAGGGCGACGACGCACTTCGACGCCGAGACTTCGTCGAACGCTCCGTCACGGCGAGAGCGGTGGCGACGGCAAGTGAGCAGAGCGAGGTGCTCGAAGACTTAGGGGCGTACGACACGTCGGTGGCCGCTGCGGAAGCAAGAATCAGCGACGACCCAGGGTTCGTGTCGGAGGACTGGCGTGCGTGGTGCCTCCAGCCGGAGTCTGTCGAGTTCTGGCAGGCAGACTCCGGGCGTCGGCATCAGCGGTGGTTGTACCGGCGCGGCTCGGACCGAGCATGGACACGAGCAGTGCTGTGGCCCTAAGGGGCAGCTGGGCCCAGATCAGCTCGCGCTGATCTCCGGCGATACGAGGTTGACGACGATCGACTGTCCGCCCAGCTTGGCGTGGATTTCGGGATGTTCGAACCCCGAGGACAACAGGTAGCTGCCGAGCATCGTGAGCAACTCGTCCAGATCCGTCGTGGGATCGGAGGAATGTGCGCTCGAGGGTGAGGCCTGATTTGCGATGAGTTCGGTGTGGGTGAGTCGACCGGCCACTCGAACGGCGGCTACGCCCATCGCGTCGCGACGTACGACGGTACGACTCCGAGTTTCGAGCGTCCTCGATGATTCGCGTGTTGAAGCTGGCACTGAAAGGTCCTCTCCGCTGCTGTGTGCGGCCGTGGTTCGGGCAGGAAGCGGAAACGTGAATGCATCGGATTGCTTGGGTGCGGTCGACAGAAAATCCGCTGTGGCGGTGGCACTGCTGGAACCGTTACCCGTGGAAAGGTTGCTCCCAGAACCATTGCTTGCAGAACCATTGCTTGCAGAACCATTGCTTGCAGAACCATTACTTGCGGAACTATTGGCTCTCGATCCGTTGCCGGAACCGTTGGGGCCCGCTATTCCGTGAGAATTCTTGTCTTCCATTGTTTCGCTCCTGATGCCCGTAAACAGACCGCCGGTTTGCTTAATCGACGCAAACATACCAGGAGTTGGTTTACGGTCACACCCCTTGTGGAGTTCGGCGTTGAATGCGCAGCCACATTGCGAAGCCCCACAGGACGAAGAATGCATAGACCAGATAGAGGATCGCCGAAGGGTAATAGCCGGCTCGGAAAAGAAGGGGAACACCAACGGCGTCGACGCCGATCCAGATGAGCCAGAATTCGGTCCAGCCGCGCGCCATGCCGTATGTCGCGAGGATGGAGCCAGTGAAGATCCAGGCCTCTGCCCACGCTCCGTACGAGCCGAGGAGGTCGAAGATCCAGGCGAAAGCGATTGTGCCGCTGGTCATGACGGCGATCATGGCGACGCGCTCGCGAGTTGTCGCCCAATGGGGCAGGACTGCGCGACCGGAGTCGCGTGCCCCGCGTCGCCACTGAGTCCACCCGTAGACGCTGACGGTGATGAACAACAACTGACGGCCGGCCTGGCCGTAGAGATTGAGCTCTTGCGGCGTGTGGAAAAGTGCGCCCATGAACACCGTGAACAACAAGGCATTTCCGGCTATGCCGACGGGCCACGCCCATACCGAGCGTCGCGCGCCCGCGATCGCGGAGCCGATTCCGAACGCGTTTCCGATGATCTCTCGCCAGAGAATCGTGGCGCTGCCGATGTGCAGTTCGGCGTCGAACAGCGCCTCGATCAGGCTCATCAGTCCGCAGCAGCGACGAGGGGTTCGAGCGTCAGATCCGGGAGTTCCTTCTGGATGTACTGCAGGCGCCACTTGTCACTGACCAGGGCGAGCAGAACACCGTCGGAACGGGTGAAGACCTCCACACCTCGTTGACGGTTCAGTTCGACCTCGGACGCGGCGTCGGTACGGCGAGCCAATGCGTAGCCGAGCGGTTCCATCTTGGCCTCGACGTTGAACTCGGCCTTCATGCGTGCTGCGACGACCTCGAACTGCATCGGGCCGACGGCCGCCATGACGGGGGAGGCGTCGCCGCGGATGTCGTTGCGGAGAATCTGGACGACGCCCTCGGAATCGAGTTGGTCGACAGCACGGCGGAACTGCTTGTACTTGCCGGCGCTTTCGGCGCGCAGGATCGAGAAGTGTTCCGGCGCGAACGACGGGATCGGCGGGAACTCCACCTTCTTCTCGGTGTACAGCGTGTGGCCGGGTGCGAGTGCGGTGGCGTTGACGAGGCCGACGACGTCGCCGGGGAACGCGGATTCGACGGTGGAACGTTCACGTCCGAATACCGTCTGGGCGTACTTGGTCGTGAAGGGCTTGCCGGTTTGGGCGTGTGTGACAACCATGCCGCGCTCGAACACGCCGGAGACGATGCGCATGAACGCCAGACGGTCGCGGTGCGCGGTGTCCATACCGGCCTGCACCTTGAAGACGACCGCACTGAACGGATCGGTGACCTCGCGCGGCTTGCCGCTGAGGTCTTCGCGCCCACGCGGCGGCGGCGCCAATTCGACGAGGGTGTCGAGGATCTGGCGGACGCCGAAGTTGAGCATCGCGGACGCGAAGATCACCGGGGAAGTCTGACCGGCGAGGAACATCTCCTGATCGTGGTCCTGGCCGGTAGCGGAGAGCAGTTCACTCTCCTCGGCCGCGGTCTCCCACTCGGAGCCTTCCTTGGCGAGCGCCGCGTCGGCGTCCATGACCTCTTCGGGGGCGATCTTCGCGCCGCCTGCGGTACGGGTGAAGCGGACGTACTCGCGAGCCTCACCGTCTTCACCGCGCCGCAGCAGTCCGCGGAAGTCGCCGGCGATGCCGACCGGCCAGTACAGGGGGGTGGGTGTGAGGCCGATCCGTTCGCTGATCTCGTCGAGCAGTTCGAGAGGAGTCTGACCGGGACGGTCCCACTTGTTGATGACGGTGATGACCGGAATGCCGCGGTGACGACACACCTGAAACAGCTTGAGCGTCTGCGGTTCGAGGCCCTTGGCAGCGTCGATGAGCATGACCGCCGCGTCGACGGCGGTCAGGACGCGGTACGTGTCCTCGGAGAAGTCGGAGTGACCGGGGGTGTCGACGAGGTTGATGACGTTGATCTGCTCGTCCGGGGTCTCGGACGAGTGGTAGTTGAACTGCAGTGCGGTGGAACTGACGGAAATGCCGCGGGCCTTCTCCATCTCCATCCAGTCCGAGACCGTCGACTTGCGGCCTGCCTTGCCGTGGACGGCTCCTGCCTCCGAGATCTTCTTCGCGTGCAGTGCCAGCGCTTCGGTCAGCGTCGACTTTCCGGCGTCGGGATGCGAGATGACGGCGAAGGTGCGGCGACGCTCTGCCTCGGCGGACAGGCCCTTGGTCGTCGTCGTGACCGCGACCGACCCGCTCTCGGTTGAATCGGGGCCTTCGGTGTCGGACTGGACAGTCGAGTCGGAAGGGACGGTCGAGTCGGACGGGGTAGTCAACGAAGAACCTCTCGAAGTGGGCGTCGGTGCCGGCGACGTGCCGGTGCGCGGACAGGTGGAGAGTGCGGCAGCACAACAGAGAAAGGATACTCGCAGACCACGAGGCAGTAGCCACTGCGGCGTAACACTCGGCGAACGATCGCTGATTATCCATGTATGTGTGTGTTCGAACACACAGCCATTTGTGTCCTGCGAAGAGTTGCACTGATCGAAGAGTGACACTGACCGAGGAGTTGCGTTGAGCAAGTTCACCGAAGAGATGTATGCGACCGCCGCAGTCACCGACCGCGGCCTGGTGACGGGAGAGCCGGACAACGCTTTCCGTCAGACCTGGGGCGACATCCACCAGGAGGCTAGGCGCATGGCCGGCGGCCTGGCCGAGGTCGGTATCGATCGCGGCGTCGCGATCGGCATTCTCGCCGGACAGCCCGTCGACATCGCACCTGCCTGCCAGGCGACGTGGATGCGCGGTGCGTCGGTGACGATGCTGCATCAGCCGACCCCCCGAACGGATCTGGGCGTCTGGGCTCAGGACACCGAGACTGTGATCGACATGATCTCCGCAAAAGCCGTCATTCTGGGTGCGCCCTTCGACGCGGCCAAGCCGCTCCTCGAAGAGCGTGGCATCACCGTCGTGACGGTGGACGAGCTTCGCAGCGGAACGTCGATCGATCCCGTGGAGACGGCCGAATCGGATATCGCACTCCAGCAGTTGACGTCCGGTTCCACCGGTTCGCCCAAGGCTGTGCAGATCACGCACGAGAACTTCTACACAAATGCCTACGCCATGATCAACCGCATCAAGTTCTCCATCGAAGACGACGTGATGGTGAGCTGGCTTCCGCTCTTCCACGACATGGGCATGGTGGGTTTTCTCACGGTTCCGATGCAGGTGGGCGCAGAGGTCATCAGCATCACGCCGATGGATTTCCTGCGCACCCCGGTGCTGTGGGCCGAACTGATGGGCAAGTACGGCGGAACCGTCACCGCCGCACCGAACTTCGCGTACTCGCTCTTGGCTCGTCGACTCGCACAGGCGGAAGACGGGGCAGTCGACCTGTCCAGCGTCCGATACATGTGGAACGGCGCCGAGCCGGTGGATCCCGACACGATGGATGCACTCGCCGAGGCAGGTGCGCGTTTCGGTTTGAACCCGACTGCGCTGGCGCCCGTGTACGGAATGGCGGAAACCACGCTCGCCGTGTCGATTCCGGATCCCGATCAAGGTCAGGTCCTCGACTACGTCGATCCAGACTTTCTCGAATCGATGTCTCGAGCGGTGCCGTCCAATCGCCCCAACGCTCGTGCCCTCGCCACACTCGGCAAGATGGTGCCTGACCTCGAGGGACGCATCGTCGACCGTGACGGTCAGGTGCTTCCGGCCCGCGGTGTCGGAATCATCGAGGTTCGCGGCAAGGCAGTCACTCCCGGGTACGTCACGGTCGACGGACACAAGCCGGCCCAGGACGACGACGGTTGGCTCGACACCGGTGACGTCGGGTACTTCACCGAGGAAGGACTGGTCGTGGTGTGCGGGCGTGTCAAGGACGTCATCATCATGGGCGGCCGGAACGTGTACCCCACAGACATCGAACGGGCGGCCGGAACCGTTGCCGGTGTGCGTCCCGGAAATGCCGTCGCGATTCGTCTCGACGCCGGCCAGAAGCGTGAGAGCTTTGCAGTCGCCGTCGAGACCAACGCGTTCGAAGATCCGGAAGAGGTCAAGCGTATCGAACGCGAAGTGGTCCACGCCGTGGTTGCCGACGTCGGTGTCCGACCTCGCGCCGTTGCGGTCCTGGGTCCCGGCAGTATCCCGAAGACGTCGTCGGGGAAGCTCCGCCGCGCGAATTCGGCTGCACTGCTGGGTAACTGACCGTCAGTGCAGGCGGTTCTGTGCGGCTTCCAACCCGAGTTCGAGCAGTAGCTCCACTGCATCCGCAGCCTCTTCGCATACGAGATCGAGTTCTTTTCGCTCCGTGGACGAGAACGGCTTGAGAACGTAGTCCGCCGGGTCCATGCGGCCCGGCGGACGACCGATCCCGACGCGCGTGCGCAGGTAGTCCTTGGTGGTCAACGAACTCGAAATGGACCGCAGGCCGTTGTGGCCGCCTTCGCCGCCGCCGAGTTTGAGTCTGATCGTCCCGAAATCGAGATCCAGTTCGTCGTGGACGACGATGATATTCGCGGCGTCGACCGAGAAGAACCGCGCGAGACCGGCGACAGCGCCACCCGAGAGATTCATGTACGAGCGTGGTTTTCCGAGAATCACGCGCCGGCCGGCGAGGCGACCTTCGACGATTTCGGCACCACTCTTCTTGTGTACGTTGAACTTTCCGCCCATGCGCCCGGCAAGGGTGCCGGCGACCATGAAGCCGACGTTGTGCCGGGTCTTCTCGTACTGGGGGCCGGGATTACCCAGGCCGATGACGAGGGCGGTATCTGTGCTCAACGGACGCTACTTTCTGGCTTGATTTTTCCTGCTACGCACGAACGGCGCGTCACTCCGAATCGGAATGACGCGCCGCGCGCAGTGAGTTCTGTTGGAACCGAGAGGATCAGGCCTCTTCTGCAGCCTCGTCGGCGGCGGGAGCTTCTGCGCCCTCTTCGAGGTCTGCCTCGGTGGGTGCAGCAACGACGTTGACGATCAGGGTGTCGGCGTCAGCCTGCAGGGTCGAGCCCTTGGGCAGTTCGAGCTGGCTGGCCAGGATCTGGGTGCCGATCTCGAGACCCTCGACCGAAACCTCGATCTGCTCGGGGATGTGAAGCGCGTCGGCCTCGATGGAGATCGTGGATGCGTCCTGCGCGACCATCGTGCCTGCAGCAGCATCGCCGACGACGATGACGTTCACGTCGATCGTGACCTTCTCGCCCTTCTTGATGACGAGGAGGTCGGCGTGCTCGATGTAGTTGCGGATGGGGTGCACGACGACCGACTTGGTCAGTGCAACCTGCTCCGTGCCCTCGATGTCGAGGGTGAGGATGGCGTTGGTGCCGTGTGCACGGAGGATGGCGGCGAAGTCGCGAGCCGGCACATTGAGGTGGCGGGGATCTTCACCGTGGCCGTACAGCACCGTGGGGACCTGGCCGTCACGACGTGCGCGGCGAGCTGCGCCCTTGCCGAATTCGGTGCGGACGACGGCGACGAGGTTGTTTTCTTCAGACATGATGAAACGGCTCCTACAACTCACGGGGTTCGTGCTCGGTTTACTGACGTGTGGTTTTGCCTGCGGCAAGGCGGACAGGCGCGCACACGGCCAGGAGCGAAACGCTCGAGCTGAGCCGTAGCCGCGTCGATCACGGTAAACCTGCAACGTGTGGAACTGCTGCGATTCACCCTCGCCGAGACAACTTTGGATACGTTACCGGAGTTTGCTCCCGGCCGCTAATCGCAGGTGGTGGGGACCTGGCCGTGTGGACGTGGTTCGCGTCACATCGAAAGCGGTAGCCTGACGGAGTGACCACCGTGGGGAACGCTCCCGAAGGCAGTCGGCTCGGTGCCGTCGTGCCGGGTACCGACCTGTCGCAGCATGCTCGCCTACTCAGTCGGGTGCACGACGCAGTTCTCTCCGGCCAGGAACCACCGGCGCAGCCGCGGACCGTCGTGGCGCGGTCGTGGTCGAGGGTGGCCGCCGGCGGGCTCACGCCGGATCACTGCGGTGCGTCTACTGTTGCCGATTTCTCCGAGTTGGAGGCGAGGCGTTCGCGTACCGCGCTGCGAAGCGTTCTGCCCGAACTGCGAACCACGCTCACCGAGGTCGCCGAGGACGCGGGCTTCATCGTGGTCGTTGCCGACGCCGACGGTGTCCTGCTCTGGCGCGAAGGGGCGAAGACCGTCAAACGTGCGGCGGACGCTCTCGGGTTCGCGGAAGGCGCACGCTGGTCGGAGCAGTCGGTGGGGACCAACGCGATAGGTACCGCGCTGATCGAAGACTCTGCGGTGCAACTCTTCTCGGCCGAGCACTATGCGCCCACGCATCACAATTGGTCGTGTACCGGCTCGCCCGTGCACGACCCACGGACGGGCGAGATACTGGGCGTGGTGGACATCAGTGGATCCGCAGCTTCGGTGCATCCCACCACCGTCGCGCTGGTGCGCACCGCGGTTCGCCTCGCGGAGGCGACGCTGTGGCGCGAGCACGCGGCTTCGCT
>NZ_BCWH01000002.1:1548448-1668310 GCF_001653035.1 Rhodococcus sp. YH3-3
TGTTGCGCACCGGCGTCGGCGGGCCGTTGATCGAGCTGGAGCTGGCCCTCGGCGCATCGCCGCAGGTGACGGTGCGTGGTGACGCCAACTGGACGCGCGCGCTTTCGCCGCGTCACGCCCAGATCTTGCGGGCACTGGCAGCCGTCGGTTCGGCAGGTGTGGATGCCGCAGGCCTGAGCGAAGTGCTCTTCGGTGATCGCGAGCATGTCGTGGCAGTGCGCGCCGAGGTGTCCAGACTGAGGAAACACCTCGGCGCGGTCCTGCAGACTCAGCCGTACCGCTTTGCCGAGGGCGTGCGAGTTGTGGTGATCTAGCGCGCCGCGCTGATTCCGGCACGACGTCCGAAGAAGCTGCCGTCGCCGAGACTTGTCCCGCTGGCGTAACCGCCCGCACAGACACCGGACGTGCAGCGACCCGCTGCGAAGAGTCCGGGGATCGGCGCACCCGAGACGTGCAGAACCTCGGAATCGACGGTGGTCTTCAATCCTCCCAGCGTGAATCCGCCTGTGCGGCCACGGAGATCGATTGCCGCGAACGGGCCGACGATCGGCTTCACCCACTCGGACTTTTTGCCGAGCACCGGATCCGAACCTTCAGCCGCGTCCCGGTTGTAGAGGTCGACGGTGGATTGCAGCGATCCGGAGGGCAATCCCATCTCGCCTTCGAGTTCCTCGACGGTCTCCGCCACCCAGCTCGGCTGCGCCCGCAACTGTGCACTGGACGATTCGGCATTCATGCCTTCCTCGTACGCAGCTTCGTCGATCACGAGGAATGCCTGGTTATCCTGCTGGAACAGCGTTGCCTGGCCGATGCGGCCGGGGTAGGTGTCCTCGGGGATGTATCGCTGACCGCGGCCGTTGACAAGAATGCCGCGCACCATCAACTGTGGGTCGCAGAAGAACGCGACCTCGGTGGCGTCCATGTGTGCGGTGTCGGCGCCGAGTGCCTGACCGATCTGGATTGCGCGGCCGTCGTGCGCCTCGATGGAGGCCGCCGGGTGGCCGAAGATACGCGGTGCGTTCGAGCGCACCATCTCGTTGTTGTACGCGAAGCTGCCCATCGCCAGCACGACGCCCTTGCGTGCGCGAATCGCGACGTCTTTGCCGTAACGCTTGGCGACGACGCCGACAACCCGATCGCCGTCTACCACCACAGTTTGGACGCGCAGATCGTATTCTGCTCGGACACCGAGCTTTTCGGCCGTCTCGACGAGTGGCTTCATCAGCATGTAGCCGCCGCCCTTCTCGCCGGTGTTCTTCTCGGACATCTGCGGAACGTGTCCGCGGGGCGCGGGATCGACGAGGGTGTTGAACGGCGCGGCGTTCTCGCCTCCCGAGTACATCAGGCCGTCGTCGTACGGCGGTTCCCAGCCGGGCTGACCCCAGAACGATTCCTTGAACGGGACCCCGGCGTCGACGAGCCAGTTGTAGTGATCGACGCTGCCCTCGCAGTACGCGTCGATCTTCGTATCGTCGGTTCCGGGGCCGAGCGCTGCCTTCATGAACGTCTTCATGTTCTCGACCGAGTCCTCGAACCCGCACGCCTTCTGCAACGGCGTTCCACCGCCCAGGTAGATGAATCCACCAGCCAGTGACGCGGCTCCGCCCCAACCGCCCGTCCGCTCCAGGACGAGCACCTCGGCGCCGGCACGAGCTGCTTCGATCGCAGCGGTGACGCCGGCGATGCCGTATCCCGCGACGACGACGTCGGCCTCGTAGTCCCAGGTGGTGATGTCGGCAGCGGAGATCGGTCTGACGGTGGGGTCGGCCATGCGAATAGTCCTCTCGGAAGGCGAAACTGCTGATCACCCCACAGTTGCAGTTTCGACTTCCGCAGATCAGGCATGGTCCCGGTCAACGGGAGGTTTGTAATCCCCTGACCGCGCCCAGAAATGTGTCCAGGTCGGCTTCGTCGACGAAGTAGTGCGGCGATGCGCGAACCACGGCATCGAGCCCGCGGGCATCCATGTCGAGGAGGGTGGACCCGCGACCACTGACGGTGACGGTGATGTTCTGTGCTGCAAGCTGATCCCGCACCAAGTGCTCGGGGATACCGTCGACGGTGAAGGAAACGATGCCGCTCAGATGGGTTCCTCGATCGCGGACTTCGACTCCGGGAATCGATGCCAGACCTTGCCTCAGCGTGACTGCTCTGGATTCGATCTGCTCCCACACCGTGTCGGTGCCGATCGAGAGCAGATAGTCGGCGGCGACGCCGAGACCCAGGCGCGCAGCGACACTCGTTTCCCAGAGCTCGAATCGTGTTGCGTCCGGTGCGGGTACGAAGCTGTTCTCGCCGGTCCATTCCGCTCCGTGCAGGTCCATCGCAGCGGGTTCGAGTGCGTCGACGAGTCCGGGGCGGACGTACAGGAATCCGGTTCCGCGTGGCCCGCGGAGCCACTTGCGGCCGGTTGCGCTGAGGGCGTCGACGCCGAGTTCGGTGACGTCGATGGGCAATTGGCCGACGGACTGGCATGCGTCGAGCAGAACGAGCGAGCCGTGGGCCCTCGCGAGTTCGACGACCTCGCGGACGGGGTTGATCAGGCCGCCGTTGGTGGGGACGTGGACGACGGAGACGACGCGAACACGATCGTCGAGCATGTTCTCGAGTGCGTCGAGGTCGATGCGTCCGTACTGATCGCTCGGGATGATCTCGACGTGGGCACCGGTCGAACGCGCCCGCCCCAGTGCAGCGATGGCGTTGCTCGCGTATTCGACTCCGCTGATGAGAATTCGATCACCGGGTCCGAGCGGAACGGCAGCGAGGAAGTCGTTCCACGCGCGGGTCGCGCTGTCCGTCAAAGCGATATCGGTTGCCTGAGCACCGATGACCCGGGCCAGCGAATGGGGAACAGCAGCGAGGGCGCCGCTCTGACGAGCAGCTGCGACGTATCCGCCGACGTCGGCTTCACGTCGCAGGTGCTCGATCATCGTGGCCGGCACCGGCTCGGGCGGGAGCGAGGATCCCGCGCTGTCGAGGAACACCTTGTCAAGGCATCCGGGAGTGTCGCGGCGGATCGTGTCGAGATCGAACATGGCACCTTCCGTTCATGTCGGTGTGGTTCAAACTACCTGTGAACGAAGCTGTCCCGATGGAGCGAAGACTGGGCACGGCCGATGCCGTGGTGATAGGCCTCGGCGCGATGATCGGCGCCGGAGTCTTCGTGGTGTTCGCGCCCGCTGCCGCAGTAGCCGGTACCGGGTTGCTTGTGGGCCTGGCGATTGCAGCGTTCATCGCATTCTGCAACGCGACGTCGTCGGCGCAGCTTGCGGCCAGATACCCCACTTCAGGTGGGACCTACGTCTACGGACGTGAGCAGCTCGGACCCTGGTGGGGGTTTGCCGCCGGCTGGTCGTTCGTGATCGGGAAGACCGCGAGCTGCGCGGCAATGGCTCTGACTTTCGCGACGTATGTTGCGCCTACGGCCTGGCGTGTCCCCGTCGCGGTATTGGTGGTGGCAGCGCTGGTTGCAGTCAACTACCGCGGAGTCACGCGGACGGCGCACATGGCCAGGGTGATCGTCGCCGTGTCGACGACGGCGCTGTGTGTAGCGCTGGTGGTTGCCGTCGTCGGTCCTGGTGCGGTGCGCGAGTTCCCGGATCTCGCATTCGGGTCGTGGTACGGAATTCTGCAATCGGCGGGACTGCTGTTCTTTGCCTTCGCCGGGTACGCCAGGATCGCGACGCTGGGGGAGGAAGTGCGTGATCCGCGTCGAACGATTCCGCGGGCGATCCTGATCGCACTCACCGTCGCCGTCATCCTCTATGCGCTGGTAGCGGTGGTGCTGTTGGTGACGCTGGGACCTGATCGGCTGGCGAATTCGGCGCGACCACTGGCAGATGCGGTGGGCGCAGTCGGTTGGAGTTGGGCCGTTCCCGTAGTGGTGATCGGTGCCACGGCGGCGTCGGCGGGGGCGCTGCTGGCTCTGATCGCCGGCGTGAGTCGTACGGCGATGGCGATGGCCCGCGAGCGCGATCTGCCAGTGGCCCTCGCTGCAGTCCATCCACGGTTCGGGGTCCCTCACCATGCGGAACTTGTGGTCGGTGCCGTTGTGATCGCCTTGGTCTCGACAACCGATCTTCGTGGGGTGATCGGCTTTTCGTCGTTCGGAGTGCTGCTCTACTACTTCGTCGCGAACGTGAGTGCGTACAGCCAACGCGGTGTGGACCGGACGTATCCGAAGTGGCTGCAAGCGGTCGGCGCGGCTGGTTGTGTCGTTCTGGTGGTCACACTTCCGTGGATCGCGGTTGTTTCCGGCGCAGGTGTGGTTCTGGCCGGTTGTGGGTACCGGTGGATACGACTGAAGAAATTCAACGACACGTAACACCACAAAGGGTGCATCTCGGACGTTGGCGTTCTATCGTCGGTAGCGACCGCGAAGACCGCCCGAAGGGGAAGTCGAATGGTGACAGCAGCGTTGACAGCAGCACAGACCACGCAGGTGGATTCACGTCCTGCGGCCGAGGCCTACGTCGGTGGTGTGTGCTTCAAACAGGGGCCACCCCGTTTGGTCGGAGCTGAGCTCGAGTGGCTGACCAGCCAGGTTCCCGGTGGGGAGCGGCCGTCAGCAGCGACTCTGGCAAAGGCACTCGGGCGATACGCGCCCACCAGTATCGCCCCGGATTCACCAGCGGTTCCGCTTCCTCGTGGCAGCCTCGTCACCGTAGAACCTGGCGGACAGATCGAACTCTCGTCAGCGCCGCGGACGTCCGCCCGAGAACTGTGTGACTGTCTCGACGAAGACCGTCGTACTCTCGAAACACTCCTCGCGTCGTACTCCATCGAAATCAGTTCTGCCGCGGCCGACGTCGCCCGCCCACCTTCCCGGATTCTCCGGTTGCCACGTTATTGCGCAATGGAATCCCGCTTCGCCGGGATAGGACCGTACGGCACCTTGATGATGTGCAATACAGCAGCAGTGCAGGTCAGTGTCGATGCCGGCGGCAGCCCGGAGTCCATTGCCCAGCGTTGGCGGCTCCTCGGGGACATGGGGCCGGCGCTCATCGCTGCGTTTGCGTGTTCTCCACGCTTGCAAGGGGTTCCGAGAGGGGATTGGGCGTCCCAACGCATGCGGACGTGGCTCGAACTCGATTCCTGGCGAACGGTCGCAGTCCCGGAAGTGCAGGACTACGCCGGCTGGGCGCTCGATGTTCCGCTGATGTGTGTGCGAAACGAGGGCGACGATTGGACGGCTCCGCGGGGTGCCACTTTCGGGGACTGGATAGACGGCGCTGTGGATGCCGAGATCGGACGCCGACCCGTCTGGGCGGACTTGGACTATCACCTGTCCACGCTGTTCCCGCCGGTTCGCGCTGTCGGCCATCTGGAGGTTCGCTACATCGATGCGCAGCCGGGAGATCTGTGGCGAGTACCGGTAGCAGCGATCGACGCGTTGCTGTCCGGGCCTGCCGTGATGCGTGAGGCGAGTGATGCCGCAGCGTCGACGGCCGGGAGATGGCGGGATGCGGCAGAGTACGGTTTGGACGACGTCGAACTGCGTTCGGCGGCAACCTCTCTGATGTCGCTTGCCGCGTCGTACGCGCCGGAGCCGCAGTTTGTCCGTCTTCTCGATGCCGCAGCCGAACGGTGTTGTCGCGCAATTGTGCCCGGTGAGAGCGACACATGAGGGGGGAGATCACCAAGGAAGCGGTCGAGGCCGTACTTCTGCGAGCGCGTGAACGGTCGACGCTGCTCACCGACTGCGTCGACGATACCGAATTGGTCGCTCAGCATTCTCCGTTGATGAGTCCACTCGTGTGGGACCTGGCGCATATCGGCAATCAAGAGGAACTCTGGCTGGTGCGAGATGTCGGTGGCCGCGATCCGGTGCGTAGCGACATAGACGAGCTGTACGACGCGTTCAAGCATTCGAGATCGTCGAGACCCACACTTCCCCTGCTCAACCCGGCCGAGGCGCGCGAATACGTACGTACGGTTCGCGGGAAGGTCTGGGATGTGCTCGAAGCCAGCACCTTCGGACGCACAGAACTCGACATGGACGGTTTTGCCTTCGGGATGATCGCGCAGCACGAGCAGCAACACGCCGAAACCATGCTCGCAACACACCAATTGCGTTCGGGACCCACGGCACTCGTTGCCACACCCGCTCCGCAAGCGGCCCGCATGCCGGAACTCGACGAGGTCACGATCCCCGCCGGCCCCTTCGTCATGGGGACCGACGACGAACCGTGGGCACTCGACAACGAGCGCACTGCGCATCAGGTCTATCTCACCGACTTCGCGATCGACAGATTCCCGGTCACCAATGGGCAGTTCGTCGAATTCATCGAGGACGGCGGCTATTCCCGACCGGAACTGTGGTCTCGAGACGGTTGGCGGCATCGCGTCGACGCGAAGCTCCGTGCACCACTGTTCTGGGAACGCGACAGTTCGGGTTGGTGGCACGAGACTTTCGGCGTCGAGGCTCCGGTCCCACCGGACAAGCCCGTCGTGCATGTGAGCTTCTACGAAGCCGAGGCCTACGCGTGCTGGGCAGGCAAACGGCTTCCCACCGAGGCGGAATGGGAAAAGGCCGCGCGGTGGGATCCGGAATCCGGAAGATCGCGACGATTCCCGTGGGGGGACGTGTCCGCAGACGAGAAACTTGCCAATCTCGGTCAGCGCCATCTCGGTCCCGCCGGCGTCGGCTCGTATCCGGCGGGTGCATCGGCAGCAGGTGTCGAGCAGTTGATCGGTGACGTGTGGGAGTGGACGTCTTCGGGTTTCCATCCGTATCCGGGTTTCCGGGCCTTCCCCTACCGGGAGTACTCGGAGGTGTTCTTCGGCGGCGACTACAAAGTGTTGCGAGGGGGATCGTTCGGGACCGACAGCGTTGCCTGCCGGGGGACGTTCCGCAACTGGGACCACCCGATCAGGCGCCAGATCTTCTCGGGTTTTCGCTGCGCCAGAACGATTTCGGGTAGATCCTGACATGTGTCGGCACCTCGGGTATCTCGGGCCGCCGCGTTCGGTTCGTGAACTCCTCCACGACGGCGAGAACTCACTGATGCGACAGTCGTGGGCACCTCGCGAGATGCGTGGCGGCGGGACCATCAATGCCGACGGATTCGGCGCGGTGTGGTGGAACGGTGGAAGGCAGGGACGGTACCGCAGTATCTCGCCGATCTGGTCGGACCCGACAGTCGACGAGACGTTGTCCCACATCGTTTCCGGATCCGTTCTCGCCGCCGTACGTTCCGCGACGGAGGGGATGGCCGTCGAGATCGGTGCCTGCGCACCGTTCGTCGACGGAACCTACGCTTTCAGCCACAACGGAGCGGTATCCGGTTGGCCTGGCTCACTCGCCGACTTGGCAGCAGAAGTTCCGGCCGTCGAATTGCTGAAGATGCCCGCGCCGACGGATGCTGCCTTGTTGTGGACAGTGCTTCGGCATCGGTTGAAGTCGAAGCCCGCGGAAGCCGCCGTGACGAGCCTGGTTCACGATGTGGCTGCGGCGGCACCGGATTCACGATTGAACCTCCTGTTCGGCGACGGGCAGGAACTGTGGGCCACGGCGTGGTGCCACACGTTGTACACGCGGGTCGACGAGTCGCGGGCACTGATCGTTTCCGAACCGTCCGATCGTTCGCCGGACTGGGAGCAGGTGCCGGACCGGCACATCGTCTGCGCGCGTCCCGGCCATTTGATCATCACGCCGATACCGATGGGAGAACAATGAAAACCCCTACGCTCGAGGTTTATCTGACACCGGCCGAATCGGTCGACGCATTGCGAGCCGAGGCCAGGGAGGGCTTGACCGCTACGCCGAAGTGGCTCTCGCCCAAATGGTTCTACGACGCGCGTGGAAGTGAACTCTTCGAGGAGATCACGGCCTTACCCGAGTATTACCCCACCCGTACCGAACGCGGCCTGCTCGCTCGGTACGCCGACGAGATCGCGGCGTTGACCGAACCCGAGATCCTGATCGAACTGGGTTCAGGTTCCTCTGAGAAGACGCGGTTACTCCTCGACGCGATGACGGCTCGCGGAACTCTGCGAACGTATGTACCACAGGATGTTTCGGTGACGGCCCTCGAAGGTGCGGCGCAGCAAGTCGGTGCCGAGTTTCCCGGAATCGACGTGGTAGGGGTGGTCAGTGACTTCACCGGTTCGCTGCATCATCTACCCGGGGGTGGACGGCGCGCGGTCGCTTTTCTCGGTGGAACTCTCGGCAATCTCGTTCCGGCAGAACGCGCCGAGTTCCTCTCGGGCATTGCAGCGGTGCTCGATCCCGGTGAGAACCTGATCCTGGGCGTGGGGTTGGTGATCGATCCCGCAGTCCTCGTTCCCGCCTACGACGACGCTGCCGGTGTGACTGCTCAGTTCAATCTCAATGTTCTCTCGGTCCTGAACAAGCAACTGGGAGCGAACTTTCCCTTGGAGGACTTCCGTCACGTCGCGCTCTGGGATGCCGAGAACGAGTGGATCGAGATGCGCCTGGAAGCACTTCGTGAAGTCTCGGTGCACATCGACGACCTGGATCTGGAGATCACCTTCGCAGCGGGCGAGCAGCTGCGCACCGAGATCTCGGCGAAGTTCACCGAGGACGGGATTGCCGCGGAACTCGCGTCCGCGGGCTTCGGGGTGCGGAAGGTGTGGACGGATCGGGATCAGCGCTTTGCGCTGTTGTGTGCGCAGCGGGCGTGAAGTGGGCGCTTGTCAGAGGATGCTGTCTCCCCCTAGAAGTGTCTCAAAAGTTCTGTAGGCGGCAATATTTGAGAAGTGTCGAGAGTAGAGATCTGCGGTGCCAGTATGGACAGCGTCCGACACCGGCGCAAGATCCACGAGATGCGCGAGTTTTACATAGGACTGGTCATCGCTCGCGCCGAGCGGATACTCCTGCTCGCCGGCCTTGCGCTCGAATTTTGACTGCGCCTCAGCGGGGTCGCCAGCCCAGATGAGATAACAGTCCTCTCGGTGGAAGCACCCGACCCCGTCATTCTTCCCCAACTCGAATATCGCTATGCCGAAGTACGGTTGATCTCGTGTCGGATGCTGAGTCATGCGATTGAACGTAGTGACATCGGAGCGCAAAAGGTATCGGTGAATACCCCGGGATTTCGCAAAAACTTGTCGGTGGGCGCCCGTAGAATCGCTCATATGTTCGAATCGAAGACTTCCGCGGACGCGCTGTTTCGGCAGCATGCGGAAATCGCGCGCGCCCACTTCCTCGAGATCGACGCGGTCACTGCGCTGTACTTGGACCGTTGTGAGGAGGATGCCGCGGTTGGAGTCAATGAGGCTTTTCGGGGTCAATTCGCGCACGTGGAGATCGCGTCGATACTGAGCATTACGGAGTACGCCGCGCAGAAAATGATTGCACTGGGATGTGACCTGCGCTGGCGACTTCCGCGGGTGGCGGCCGCTTTTGCTTGCGGTGACATCGATCTGGCCAAAGCGATGGCACTGTCCGAAGCTCTCGCCAACGTCTCCGAGCACGCGCTCGATGACATCGAGCGACTCCTCGTGGACGGTGCCTGCCGTGTAACCGGTAACAAGTTGAAGGCGCGCGCACGAGGTCTCATTGCTCGGCACGACCCTGATGGGGTGCGTGCCAGGCGAGTTCGTGCGGAGGCGGATCGGGACGTTCGGACGTGCGCGTCGCACGACGGTATGTCGACTCTGGACGGAATGCTTCCAGCGGTCGGCGCTCAGACTTTGGCCACGAGGCTCCGTGCGATGTCGATGCAGGTCTGTGGTTCCGATCCGAGAACTTTCGGGCAACGGCGTGCCGATGCACTGATCGCATTGGCGGAAGGAAAGACGTCGTTGGATTGTCAGTGCGACGGCGATTGCACCCGTAGGGATGATACGAAGACCTCCGCGCTCCCGATTGCGACAATTCTTGTGGGTGTCAACGCTTCCACCCTGCTCGGATTCGACGACCTGCCAGGCTATTTGCAGGGGTACGGCCACATCGATGCCGACCTTGCGCGCGCGATCGCCGCGGACGCCACGTGGCAGAGAGTCCTCACCCTTGCACCGTCCGAGGTGCAACATTGTTCGACTGCGGGGGCAGCCGGACCGGTGCTCGGCGTGGGTCGGTCGATGCGCTCACCGGAGATATTGCCCGCTGCGGCAAGGGATAATCGCTCGCGAAGGAACAGTGGTTCGCGGCGCGGTGAATCCACGTACCAGCCGTCCGCGGCGTTGGTGACGATTGTAAGGACGCGAGACGGTACGTGCCGCTTTCCGAATTGTGTTGTGCGTTCTGATAGTTGCGATATCGATCACACGGTGCCGTTCGATCACGGCAACCCCGCTCAGGGAGGGCCTACTGCAGAACGGAACTTGGCCTGTCTGTGTCGAAAACATCACCGACTGAAGACGTTTGGCAGGTGGACAGTGAAGCAAATCGGAGGTGGTCTTCTGGAGTGGAAAGATCCGTCAGGACGACGAACGGTTACCGCGCCCGTAGGCCCATTCTGTGACCCCGAACTGAGAGTGCCCGACGCGGCGAGACTGCATTTGACGGACGGCGATGCGCTGGAACGACGTTTCGGACTTCGGGACAGGGGAGTGGAAGCGGATCTCGAATACCTCCTGGACTGGAGTGTGCCCGGCTGGCGGAAGGCACGATCTGCATCAAGACGTAACGCATCCCCACTGGCGAACGCTTTGCCGGAGTTTGCCGACTTCTGAAGGGGTTTCGTTTCTCCTGTGGCCTGCGGGTATAGCGAGAGGGCCCGAAAAATGGTGTTTGTCTGTTTATAGTGAGGCGCAGAACGGTTTCCGACCCGAGGAGAACGCGTGCGTCATCCGAAGCTCGCCGCATTGACCGTGGCCCTGACTGCAGTACTGGTGATGCCGGTAACGCAGAGCGTGGCTCAACCATTCCCCTTCGACCCCGGCAGTTTCGGCAACGGAAGCACCGGATCGTTGGGGAGCGACGACCCGGACATACCCATCGAGGACACCCTCCCGCAGTTGTCGGTCACCACACTGGTCGACGGACTCGACCACCCTTGGGACGTGGTGGCGGCCCCGGACGGTGCAATCCTGACCGGACAACGATCCGGCGGATTCTTCGTTCGCCGAGGCGACAACACGACAGGTCCAGTCGCTGCTGACCTTTCGGATCTCTACGCGCAGTCCGAAACCGGTCTCATGGGTATCGCGCTTGCCCGCGACTTCGCTCAGTCGCGCACCCTCTACACCTGCCAGGGATTCAGCGCTGGGGGAGTCACGGACGTTCGAGTGATCTCGTGGACCGTCGACGCCGGATGGACCGCACTCACGCGAACCGGAACTGTACTGCCAGGAATCCCGGTCTCGTCCGGGCGTCACGGGGGTTGCCGAATTCTTGCGGCGCAGGACGGAACGCTGTTCGTCGGGACGGGTGACACCGCGACGCCGAGCGTCCCCCAGGATCCGAATTCGCTGGGCGGCAAGGTCTTGCACATCAACGCCGACGGAACTCCGGCGGCGGGGAATCCGAATGCTTCCAGCCCGGTCTACACGCTCGGGCACCGCAACGTCCAAGGCTTGGCCGTGCAACCCGGAACCGGCCGGGTGTACTCGGTTGAACAGGGCACAAGCGTCGACGACGAAGTCAACCTGCTTACCCCCGGCGGAAATTACGGCTACCGCCCGGATCGGCTTCCCGGAACGTACGACGAATCCGTGCCGATGACCGATCCCGTGCGAGTGCCGGGAGCGATTGCGGCGGTGTGGCGTTCGGGTAGCTCGACGTTGGCTACCGCCAGCGCTGCCTTCACCGGTGGAGCTGCATGGGGTGCCTGGGACGGTGCGCTCGTAATGGGTGGCCTCAAGAGCAAGGAACTGATCTTCCTCCGCCTGAGTGCCGACGGACGCTCGGTCGACGCGCAGACCTTCGGGTTGGAGAACCAGTTCGGTCGCTTGCGGTCGGTGACCCCGACGCCCGACGGCTCGCTCCTGGTGACCACCGACAACGGCGCCGGCGACAAGGTGCTGCGGGTGACGCCTACGCCCTGATCTTCAGTACCAGGCGATGACCCGGCACGGACCACCCGAACCACCCGCATGCGTCGGCGCTCCCACCATCACCGTGGCGCCGACGGCCGGAAGTGCGGACAGATTTGCGAGGGCTTCGACTGCGTACTTTCCTGAGCCCAAAGCGCTTCGGTGAGCCCCGTGGGTGGTGCTTCGGCCCGCGTCGATGCTGAGGGTGTCCGAGCCCACGGCGACGATGTTGCGCTCGCGGACGAGAAAGTCGATCGCCTCGGGGTTGAATCCCGGTGTGTGTTGCACGCCGAGTGCATCTCGATTCGTGAAGGCGCCACCGGCACCGGCCCGGGTATCCCAACCCGAGTTCATCGCAACCAGGCTGCGGGGAGCGATGGTCCCGTGGAGGGACTCCCAATCGAGGATGTCCTGGCGGGTGAGCAGTGTGTCGGGGTCGACGGAGGCTCGGGCACTGATGTCGACGACCGCAATCGGCACGACGAGGTCGGCGACGGGAATCTTCTCGACGGTGATTCCGTCCGCACTGGCGTGTGCGGGAGCGTCGATGTGAGTACCAGTGTGTTCTTCGAGGCGGAGTTCGTTGAGGTAGAAGTTTCCACCTGACCCGGCGGAGCCGAGCGAGCCCAGAGATCCGGCGGCGTCGGCGATCTTCGCCAGGTTCCTCATCTCGAACGAGCGCGCGCCCGGCCACACCGGGAACTCCGGCGTCAGTACGTGGGTCAGATCGACGATGGTCTGACCTGTTGGTGCTGCCGACGCAGTGGGCTGTACAGCGCCGGCCATGACGGTCGCGCCGAGGGCACCGGTGCCCAGCGCCGCGAACATCGATCGACGGCTGATCTTCCTGCCTTCGCGTCCTATCGATTCGTAGACCTCCGACAAGACCTTCGGTGAGCACATCAGAAACTCCAGATCACTGGGATCAACACCGTTGCAACTATCAGGAACCACAACAACATCGGGAGTCCGAGCTTCCAGTAGTCGCCGAACTTGTAACCACCAGGGCCCATCACCATCATGTTCGCGGGAGTGGCTACGGGCGTCAGGAAGGAGGCCGCGGCAGCGACGGTGACCGTCATCAGAAGGGGCAGCACCGAGATGTCGAGTTCGATGGCGACCGAGATCGCGATCGGCGTGATGATCAACGCGGTTGCAGTGTTGCTGATCAGCTGGCCCAGAGTCGCCGTCACGACGAAGAGTCCAGCGACGACGACATACGGGCTTGCCCCACCGACGACGTCGACAAACGCATGCGCGAGCTTTTCGGCCGCGCCGGTCTGCTGGATTGCGGTCGACAGCGGGATCATTCCGCCGACGAGAATCAACGTGGTCCACGAGATGGACCGATGCGCCTGCTCGACGCTGATGACTCGTAGCAGCACCATCGCACATGCCGCGAGGAGTCCGGCTATCGCGGACGGCACCAATCCGAACGTCAGCATCACTACCATCGCCGCAACGACGACGAGAGCGATGACCGCGCGGGTTCCCAACGGGGCTGCCTGCTTACGGATCTGGGCAGGTGCGTCGACCACGAGGACGTTCGGATCGACGGCGGTGTGGGTGTCGAGATCGTCCCAGCTTCCTTGCAGGAGAAGCGTGTCACCGGCCGCCAACTTGACGCCCTTGGGGCCGCAGTCCTCACCGGCGCGCTGGACTGCGAGTATCACCAGATCTCCACTGTCGGTCACCATGCCCGGAAAAGCCCTGTCGCCGATCATTTCCGAGCGCGGCGGGATGATCACTTCGACCACGCCGTCGTGCTTGGTGATCAAGGGCTCTGCGGACGGCGCATCCTTTCCCATGAGCTGATACTGCTTCGCGAGGGTCTTGGCATGCCGGCTCAGGTCAGGCGACATCGACGTCCCCGCACGATGGGGGAGGACGTGAGGACCGAGAAGTACGGCGATCGCAATCGTTCCCAATACGAGCGGCGCACCGACCAAGGTGAAACTGAAGAACCCGAAAGCACCGGCCCCGGATTCCTCGGCGGCTTCGGAAACGATGATGTTGACCGGTGTTCCGGTCAAGGTGAGCATCGATCCGGCATGGGCGGCAAATGCCAACGGCAGAAGCAGTTGTGACGTCGATTTACCGAGACGTACCGCCAAGACGACCACCATCGGTACCAACGCGGCTACGGCCCCGTTGACGCTGATCAATGCGGTCAACGCGGCAACCAGCAACATGATCGCACTCACGAGACGGACTCGGGATTCGCCGACTTTCGCCAGCAGTTTCTCGCCCGCCCATGTGGTGACACCGGTGGCGTCGAGGGCTTCGCTGACGACAAAAAGCGCGGCGATGAACACCACCGTGGGATCGCCGAATCCGGCGAGCGCCTGCTCCATCGTGATCACACCGGTGGCGTACAGCGCCAGGGCAGTGCCGATCGCGATGATGCCGACCGGGATTCGGCCGATCACGAACAGCGCCACGACCAGTGCAAGCACGACGAAAGTGATGGTGATGTCATTCACGATTCGTAAAGGTACCTGCTCATACAGAACGGCCCCGTCTCGCAAGTGAGACGGGGCCGTGGGACGGACGCGAGGGGAATTAGTTGGAGGCGGCGATGCGGGCCTTCTCGAGAGCGGCCAGCGTGCGAAGAACCGTGGCCTTCTGCTTGTTCAGATCGCTCAGTCGTGCGCGAGCCGGCAACCCTTGTGCGAGTTCGGCGACCTTGATCTGCTCGTCGATCGAACCGAGCTGATCGAGAAGCCCTAGGACGCGCGTCTGGAGCGTGTCGATGTCCACGGTGTCG
This sequence comes from Rhodococcus sp. YH3-3, assembly GCF_001653035.1. Taxonomy (NCBI): domain Bacteria; kingdom Bacillati; phylum Actinomycetota; class Actinomycetes; order Mycobacteriales; family Nocardiaceae; genus Rhodococcus; species Rhodococcus sp. YH3-3. The sequence continues at coordinate 1,563,159 of NZ_BCWH01000002.1, forward strand.
GTCTTGACCGGAGCGGCAACACGCGTCGCTGTGCCCGTGCTGGCGGGGCGGGAAGCGCGTGCGGGTGACGTGTCGGCGACAACCGTTGCGGCGCGGGGCCGAATTGCCTTGCGAACAGCGGCCGCATCAGGAAGGACGTCCATACGGATCTCGTTCAGGACTCGGCGTGCCTCGCGTGCGTTGACGCGGTACTCGCGCTCTTCGTCGTCGTCGGACTGCAGCGTGCCGCCGAGCGGGCGCAGACCGTACATGCCGAGGAAGCGCTTGGCGTCGTCGATGATGCCTTCGTTTTCACGGCATTTTCCGCAGCGGGGTTCGTTGCGGAACATGTCCACGGAGTTGTCGTCTCCGCACCAGACACAAGATCCTGGGCGCCACCGCCGGATCGTCGGAACTGATGAATTCAGGGAATGAGATTCGGGCCGGGATTCCAGGGTTTGCGCGTCGATCACGACGAGCCACACTAGGCGAAGATTGCGGCGCGGTGAACACCGCCCCAACATCGACCTGGGTTTCTCGACGGGAGCGTGATCAAGATCATGTCAATCGCCGCATTCGGCGGTATTCGTGTGTCCCACAGGTGGTTTCATGATGACCGGGTGGTCTGTTTCTGAGACCTTCACGAAGACGACGACGGGCGCGTACCGGTGACCGTGAAGTCACAGGTACGCGCCCGTAGTGCGGCGCGAGACTAGGCGCTGCCGTTGAACAGCGAAGTCACAGAACCGTTCTCGAAAACTTCCTTGATGGTGCGAGCGAGCAGCGGTGCGATGGACAGCACCGTCAGCGTCGGGAACTTCTTCGACTCGTCGATCGGAAGTGTGTTGGTGACAACAACTTCCTTCGCGCCACACGTCGACAGACGCTCGGCCGCAGGGTCGGAGAGGACGCCGTGGGTTGCAGCGATGACGACGTCACCTGCACCGGCCTCCTTGAGCACCTTGACCGCGCCGGCGATGGTTCCGCCGGTGTCGATCATGTCGTCGATCAGGATGCAGGTGCGACCTTCGACCTCACCGACGACGCGGTTGGACTTGACCTGGTTGGGTACCAACGGGTCGCGCGTCTTGTGAATGAATGCCAGCGGTGCTCCGCCGAGCGAGTCGGCCCACTTCTCGGCGACACGAACGCGCCCCGAGTCGGGGGACACCACCGTGATGTTCTCGAGGTTGTAGCCCGCGCGAATGTGGTTGGCCAACTGGCTGTGTGCGTGCATGTGATCGACGGGGCCGTCGAAAAAGCCCTGGATCTGATCGGTATGCAGGTCGACCGTGATGATGCGATCGGCGCCGGCGGTCTTGAGCAGGTCGGCAATCAGGCGAGCGGAGATCGGCTCGCGTCCGCGATGCTTCTTGTCCTGGCGGGCGTACGGGTAGAACGGAAGAACGGCGGTGATGCGCTTTGCCGATCCACGCTTGAGAGCGTCGATCATGATGAGCTGCTCCATCACCCACGTGTTCAGCGGTGCCGGATGACTCTGCAGGACGAACGCATCGGAGCCGCGAACCGACTCTTCGAATCGAACGAAGATCTCACCGTTCGCGAAGTCGCGCGCGGTCTGCGGGGTGACGCGGATGTCGAGTTCCTTCGCCACCTGCTCCGCCAACTCGGGATGTGCGCGACCCGAGAACAACATCAGGTTCTTCTGGTTGTCGATCCAATTCGCAGTCACTGGTTCATGCCGTCCTTTTGTACTTGCCGGTCGATCTGGTGGTGATCTGTGCTGTCTGTTGTGCAGGGCTGTCAGGTTGTTGCAGGGCCGTCAGGTTGTGCAGCTGCTGCAGCGGCATCGGCCGCGGGTGTGCCGGGACGATTCTTCTGGACCCAGCCCTCGATGTTGCGCTGCACCCCACCCGAGACGGCGAGCGCCCCAGGCGGTACGTCGTTCTTCAAGACCGTGCCCGCACCCGTGTATGCGCCGTCTCCCACGACGAGAGGGGCGACGAACATGGTGTCGGAGCCTGTTCGGACATGCGACCCCACCACAGTACGGCTCTTGTTCACCCCGTCGTAATTGACGAAGACGCTCGAAGCTCCGATATTGCTGTGATGGCCGATGGTGGCGTCGCCGACGTAGGTAAGATGCGGAATCTTCGAATGCTCGCCGATATCCGCGTTCTTGGTTTCCACGTAGGCGCCGATCTTGCCGTGTGCCCCGAGGCGGGTACCAGGCCGGAGATAGGCGAAGGGGCCGACAGTCGCGTCCGCGCCGACAACGGAGTCGGTCCCGTGCGAGCGGACGACGACTGCGCGCTCGCCGACTCTCACGTTGTCCAAGGTGGTATCCGGGCCGATCACGGCGTCTTCGCCCACCGAGGTCGTGCCGGTCAACTGAACTCCTGGCAGGAGCGTCACGTCCTGTGCGATGTGCACGTCGCAATCTATCCATGTGCTCGCAGGATCGACGACGGTGACGCCGGCACGCATCCACTTCTCAAGGATCCGACGGTTCATCTCGCGGGCGAGCGTCGAGAGCTGCACGCGATCGTTGGCGCCCGCGACGAGAACCGAATCCGCGATGTGCTGAGCACGAACACGCTTGCCCGCGCGACGGGCGATCATGATCACATCGGTGAGATAGAACTCGTGTTGTGCGTTGTTGGAGTCGAGGGACGCCAGCGCGTCGCGCAGAGTTTCGAAGTCGAAGGCGTAGACCCCTGAATTGACCTCGGTGATCGAGCGCTGCGAATCGGTGGCTTCCTTCTCCTCGACTATGGCGTTCACCTCGCCGTCCGTCGTACGAAGGATTCGCCCGTAGCCGGTGGGGTCGACGGCCGTCGACGTCAACACCGTCACCGCGGCCGCGGGAGCAGCCGTGTGCTGGGCGAGGAGGTCTGCGATGGTCTTTCCGTCGAGCAGAGGCACGTCGGCGGCTGTGACGAGTACGGTCCCGGAGAAGTCGGCCGGCAACCCCTCGAGCCCACAACTGACAGCGTGCCCGGTGCCCTTCTGCTCGTCCTGAACAGCGACGGTGACGGAACGGTCCAGTTCCCCGGCGACTGCGTTCACGGCTTCGGTGACACGCTCACGATCGTGACCGACGACGGTCACCAGGTGCGTGGGATTCAGTGAGGTTGCCGCGTGAAGCGAATGTGCCAGCATGCTGCGTCCGGCGAGAGTGTGGAGGACCTTGGGAGTCTTCGACTTCATTCGTGTACCGGCACCCGCTGCGAGAACGATCACGGCGGTCTGCACTGGTTTGAGCTCCCTCTGTCGATCAAACTGTCGATCAAGACATACATTCCGCTCGGGAAAGCATGTTGTTCACCAGCTCCGCCGCCAGGACTCGAACCTGAACTATCTGAACCAAAATCAGAGGTGCTGCCATTACACCACGGCGGATTGCCACGCATTGCCGAGCCTTGCGGCCGAACGCGCGAAAGAATAATCGCATGCCGACCCGCCGTAGGTCGAACCGCTCCTCCGATCGGGCCCCTGAAGTCCCGATAGGCTGAGCGTCCACAGCAGTAATTTGTGTGTCGGTGAGAGGAAGACAATGGCGACGGTGTCCGGTTCGGGTGGCGGGGATCCAGTTCCCGAACGAGTGACACGGATCCGGATGACCGGTACCCAACGTCGGCAACAGCTGATCGAGATCGGGCGGGCATTGTTCGCCGAACGGGGATACGAAGCGACCTCGATCGAGGAGATCGCCCAGCGCGCGAACGTGTCCAAGCCTGTCGTGTACGAGCACTTCGGCGGCAAGGAGGGGCTGTACGCCGTCGTAGTGGACCGGGAGATGTCGCGACTCCTCGAGATGATCACGTCTTCGCTCTCACAAAATCGCTCGAGAGTTCGAGTCGAGCGGGTTGCGTTGGCTTTGCTCACCTACGTGGAAGAGCACACCGACGGATTTCGGATACTCGTGCGCGATTCGTCCGTTGTCGCGCCCAGTGGGACATATTCGAGCCTCCTCAACGACGCGATCAGTCAGGTGGGCTACCTGTTGGCGGGGGACTTCTCCAGACGCGGTTTCGACCCCGGACTAGCAACGATGTACGCACAGGCGCTTGTCGGCATGGTGTCCACTACGGCTACTTGGTGGCTCGACGAACGGACTCCGTCGAAGGAAGTTGTCGCCGCTCACCTCGTGAATTTGTGTTGGAATGGGCTGACGAATCTGGAAGCCGATCCACAATTGGAGGGTTAACCAGGCGCGCCTGCCGCGCAGAGATGGATCGCGGTCTAAGCTGTGTTCGCTGTATCACGATCGTTTGATGGGCAAATGTCTCATTTGTTTGCAGGGTGGGTTGAATGCCGAACCGTGCCATCCATTTTGACGCTGTGAACGGGTAAGACCAAGAATTCGTTCGATGTGTGGTGATTGGAGGCCGGATCGATGGTGAGGCAAGAGCGGGCAGAAGCCACCCGTGATTCGGTGCTGCGCGGAGCAGCGGGTGTGTTCTTGCGCCTGGGCTATGCCAATGCCAGCTTGAGCGAGATCATCGCCGAGTCGCAGGTGACCAAAGGCGCCCTGTACTTCCATTTCGGGTCCAAGGAAGAACTCGCGCGGGCAGTGATCGACGAAGGTTCGGCACGTTTCGACGCAAAATGTGAGCTCTGGTTGGACCGTCGAACTCCCGCGCTCGAGTCACTGATCGGTATTTCGTCGGTCATCGTCGACATCGGTGCGCATGACGCCATGGTTAGAGCTACGTTCCGCTTGTTGGTCGAGATCGGGGACTATCGGGGCTCCGGGCCGGCGACTCTGGACGTGTGGCTCGACATTTACCGTGAACTTGCCAGCCGTGCGGCAGACGAAGGTGATCTGCGTTCGGACGCGGATTCTGCTGACATTGCTCGTTTCCTGTTGGAAGTTGCGTCGGGAGTTCGGCTGATGGCAGCCGCGACCGGGACCGTTCGTGAGCTTTCGGACTCCATGAAGGCATCGTGGAACCTGATACTTCCGATCGTGGTCCCGGAATCGAAAGTGGAGTACTTCAGGCAATTCGCGGCCCGTCGCCTTGCCAGTGATCACTGAAATCACTGGCTCTCCGCACTGCTCCTTTGGTCAATTTGCTGCAAATGTCCTGGTAGGGACATTGTTCTCTTTGTTCTGCATTCGAAACAAACTAAGAGTATGTTTATAGTGTTGATGGGAATCTGGAAGTCCGATCTTGCCGTCGATCTTCGGATTGCGGTATGTTCTATCAGTAGCTGAAGAATTGCTGAGAATGAAGGTTTGTCAGGGCAGGGTGACGGCGTCGGCGCACCGGGCAGCATAGGGGGCTGCCCGGCGTGTACGACCCCAGATGGGGAGTCGACAGATGGGTGACACTGCGCCGACGCCGATGCTCGACATCGGCCCGCGGATCGGCTGTGACGTAGTGAACGTCGTGGATGTCACTCGAAGTATCGAACTCTTCGGGCGGAGGTATCTCGATCGGACCTTCACCCCGCACGAATTGCAGACGTGCGCCGGGCCGGCGCGGGATCAACGATTGGCTGCACGTTTCGCCGCCAAAGAGGCTGTGGTGAAGGTACTGCGGCCTGGTGACGTTTCCGTTCCGTGGAGTTCCATCGAAATCACTCGGGCCGAGTGGGGTGGCTGTGGGGTGACGCTGTCCGGTAATGCCGCGGAACTCGCGCGGACCCAGGATCTGCACGATTTTCAAGTATCTATCTCGCACGAAGCGGACGTGGCCATCGCAATGGTGATCGCAACACGCTCGGGCGCTCGCATCGAAAAGAAGGACGACATCGCTGATGATTGATCAGGCAATTCGGAAAGTGCTCGTCGAGCACGGTCGGCTGGCAGTCGACGTGAGCACGATCGACGGAGAGGCCGATCTTTACGAGTTGGGTTTGACGTCGCACGCGAGCGTGAATGTCATGTTGGCACTGGAGGATTCGTTCGACATCGAGTTCCCTGACGAGTTGTTGCGGAAGAGTACTTTCGCAAGCGTCAAGGCGATCGAGGGTGCGTTGACGGAGTTGGGTGCTGCATGAACGCTCCGCAATCGCAGTGCTCCACCGGAACGGCCCTCGAGCGGGCCGCACGGTTGGCCGACGAAGTTGCAGCGGTGTGGGCCGACGAAGTCGATGCAGAAGCAAGGTTTCCGCGTGAAGCTGTCGACGCCATGCGAAGCGAACGGCTGCTGTCCGTAGCTGTGCCGAGGGAACTAGGCGGCGAAGGGCTCTCGCTGCAGGAAGTGTCGCAGATCGCCCGTGTGATCGGAACACGCTGTGCAGCAAGCGGAATGATTTTCGCGATGCATCAGACGCAGATATACTCGTTGGTCAAGCACGGCAACACCGAAGCACTACGCGAGTTTGTCGAAGAAACGGTCGACAAGCAATTGCTGTTGGCATCGGCAACCACTGAGCTGGGAATCGGTGGTGACGTCAGCCGGAGTTACTGCGCGGTGGAAGACTTGGGCGGTCACCTGCTGTTGATCAAGAACGCGCCTGTCATTTCGTACGGTGAACACTCCGACGCGATAGTCGTGACGGCTCGGCGAACACCGGAGAGTCAGCCGAACGATCAGGTTCTCGTGGTGTGTCGTACCCCAGACCTGACGCTCGAACGCACCACCGAGTGGAACACGCTGGGGCTGAGGGGAACTTGCAGTCTCGGTTACATCCTTCGGGCCACCTCGACGCCGGAGATGGTCGCCGACGTACCGTATTCCGATATCTCCACCCACACGATGCTTCCGGTCTCGCACGTCGTCTGGAGTTCGGTGTGGTTGGGAATTGCCGACGCTGCAGTCGAGAAGGCGCGCAAGTACGTGCGTGCCGCCGCCCGCAAGCAGCCCGGGGTCACTTCCCCCGGAGCGCTGCGGCTCGCCGAAGTTGCCGCTTCGGCACAACAATTCGCCGATCTCGTCGGCGCCTCTGCGCGCAGGTACGACCGCGCAGTCCACGCGGAGGAAGGCGTTGCCGATTTCGAGGCGACGGGAGCGGTGGGATTTTCGCTCGCGATGAACAACCTGAAAGTCACAGCGTCGACAGCGGTGGTGGAAATCGTGGGGCAGACAATGTTGATCTGTGGAATCTCGGGATATCGCGAGGACACCGAATTTTCGCTCGGTCGGCACCTTCGTGACGCGCACGGCGCAGCGGTGATGGTGAACAACGATCGAATCATGGCAGGTTCAGCGCACATGGCCATCGGATACCGGGGAACGCTATGACGAACGAGACTGTGACGACCGAGACTGTGACAGGCGAGACCGATCTGGATCGGGCCCGGGCTGCATTTCAACGTGAACTGCTCGTCGAAGGACTTCTCGTCGAGACGGAGGTGCCGGGACTCTACGGGCGTTCCGGCGTGTTCGAGGACATCGTCGACGGTATCGACCGAGTGGTGATTGCAGCGGGGCCAGGCGACGCCGCGACTCGGCTGCGGTTCCCGCCGGTGTTCCCGCGGAGCAGTTTCGAGCGCACCGACTACATCGCTTCGTTTCCCAACCTCACCGGCGCCATCAACACCTTCGCCGGTTCCAATCGCGATCACGCGCGACTGCTGGCCGATCGCGCCGAGGGACAATCGTGGGACCGCCACCTCGAGCCGACCGAGACCATGCTCGTGTCCGCAGCGTGCCATCCTGCCTATGCGCGGTACACCGGAGTTCTGCCCGAAGGCGGCGTGCTGCTGGACATCTACGGTTTTTGCTTCCGGCACGAACCGGCCATCGATCCGGCTCGCATGCAAGCGTTTCGGATGCACGAGTTCGTGACGATCGGTGACGCCGCGGCAGCGCGAGCGCATCGCGAGCACTGGATCGAGCGGGGGCTCGAGGTGCTCGGCCGGCTCGAACTCGACGCTACCCCGGTGATCGCCAATGATCCTTTCTTCGGGCGCGCCGGAAAGATGCTTGCAGCCAACCAGCGTGAAGAGAATCTCAAGACGGAACTGACAGTTCGGCTCTACGGAGATCTCGACGAGGGCACGGCGATCGTGTCCTCGAACAACCATCTCGACCATTTCGGTGTCAACTTCGACATCCGAACGGCGGAGGGGGAGGTGGCACACAGCTCGTGCGTCGGCTTCGGGATGGAGCGAATCGCGTTGTCCTTGTTGCGGACTCATGGTCTTGACGTGGCTGCATGGCCAACCTCCGTTCGTGAACGAATGGGCATCTGATGTCACGGCTGATCGACATTTCACCTGATCGCTACCGGCCCCATTCGTTGCACCAGGACGACCGCGTGTGGGCGCAGACCAACTGCTACACGGATCTGTGGATCGAAGTGTTGCATTCGCTGGGATTGGACCCCGTCCCGGCATTGGCATGTGCCTTCTCATCGCGGTTCGACGGGACTCAGTGGACGTTCCTCAAGCTCAAGGCCGAGGACATCTACGCGCTGTACGGAATCGAAGTCGCCGAGATGAACGTCTGGCGGGCACCGCTGATCCATGTCGAGGACAACCTCGCGGTTGGGATGCTGTCGACGGTTGAAGTGGACGGATACTGGCTTCCCGACACTCTTGGAACGAGCTATCACGAGGGGCACACCAAGACCACGATCGTGCCCAATCGGATCGATCGCGTTGCCGGCGAGCTCGAGTACTTTCACAACAGCGGCTACTACTTGCTGCGAGGCGACGATTTCTCCGGCGTCTTCGATCTCGATCGTTCCTCACTTCCTTCGTTCGTGCCCTATGTCGAACAGATCAGGTTGAATCCGGTTCACGCGACCAACGCCGGAAACATCGCCGAAGTGGCTCGGCGGAATGTAGCGGTTCGAGCGGTGGGTAATCCGGTGCGAGAGCTGGGACGCAAGGTGATCGACGACCTCGAATGGGTGCAGGGGGCGGGTATGGATGCGTTTCACCTCTGGTCCTTCGGGCTACTTCGTCAGTGCGGGGCCAGCGCGGAGCTGGCTGCCGACGCCAGCGAGTTCTTGGACACTGCAGGTTTCTCCGGGACAGGCGAAGCTGCGCCAGATTTCCGCAAAGTGGCATCCGGTGCCAAGAGCGTGCAGTTTCAGATGGCGCGTGCCTCCAGGGGCCGCGCGGTGGACCCGCGTGAGCAACTCGACGAGATGGCCGTGTCGTGGAAGAGGGCGATGGAAATCGTTGCCGACACAGTCGGCGTCGACTCGCATCGACACTTGAGGTTGGTCTAACAGTGCCTCGTTCGTCAGCAGACCTGCTGGCCGGCGCGATATGGCGATGCGCTGCAACCGAACCCGGATCCATATCCGACCCGGATGCCCTCGAAGCCGTGACCGAGTGGGTCGCAGCGTCCGTGCCTGGAACAGTCGTCGGTGCGTTACGTGCGGAGCAGACGGACGCCGGACGCACGAAGTCCGTTTCGTCGTCGTCTGTTTCATCATCGGACTGGTGGTTCGTGACTACCGTGGCCACGACCGGTGAGGGGTCGTGGCTGCTCCAGTTCGACGGTATGACGGCGTTTGCGGATGTCTGGATCGGCGGTGTCCGTGTCGCGTCCACTGAATCCATGTTCGCACCTGGGGAAGTGAGCATTCCGGCCGGAGTCGGCGCTGGTAAACGTGTCCAGGTGGCTGTTCATTTTCATTCTCTCTCCGCGATTTTGAGATCGAGGCGTCCTCGAGGACGTTGGCGCTCGTCGATGGTCCGTGAACAGGGCCTTCGGTGGATCCGAACCACGATGCTCGGTATGGCTCCCGTGTTCAGTGGTGTACCGGTACCGGTGGGTCCGTGGCGGGGTATCCGCTTGTTGGACAAGGGGATTGCCGCCGTAGTCTCTGCTGTCAAGCATGCGAGTGTTGACGGCACAACCGGTCGCGTTGCCGTCAGTGCTCGGCTCACCGGATTGCCGGCCTCGCTGGAGTACGTGACCGTGCGCGTCGGCGAACACTCGCGGCAATTGGCTGTATCCGCCGGACCGGATGGATTTCTCGAGGTGTCCGGCGTCGTCGAAGTGCCGGAAGCGAAGTTGTGGTGGCCGCACACTCATGGCACCCCGCGCACTTATCCGGTGACGATGGAAGCGGTCGGAGTCTCCGAGCATCTCGGTTCAGTTGGCTTCCGGACGGTGGAGGTCGACAGATCCGATGGTGGATTCCGTTTGTATGTCAACGGCATCCGGGTGTACTGCCGTGGTTCGGTGTGGGTGCCGACCGACCCGATCTCGCTTCAAGGCGACGCCGGCACCACTCGCGTCTTGGAACGCCTGGCAGAGGCCGGCCTGAACATGATTCGAATCCCGGGGACGATGGTCTACGAGAGCGACCACTTCTGGGAGGAATGCGCGCGACTGGGCATTCTCGTGTGGCAGGACATGATGTTGGCGACGCTCGATCCGCCCGACACCGACGAATTCTTCGAACTCGTTGCCTCCGAGGTCACCGAGTTCTTGCACAGAGTGCGCGGAAATCCCGCTTTGGCAGTCTTCTGCGGCGGCAGCGAGACCGAACAGCAGCCGACCATGCTGGGCTTGGTCGATCAACACATCCCGCTCATTCATTCGAGACTGCCGGAGTTGATCTCGACGGTGGCACCCGAACTCGAGTACGTGACGTCGTCCCCCTCGGCGCCTCGCGGGGGCGAGCAATTGGCAACGCATGTCGGAAGCGGGGTCGCTCACTACTTCGGGGTGGGTGCCTATCGTCGTCCACTGGCCGACGTGCTCAGCGCGCGAGTACGTTTTGCGACCGAATCATTGGCATTTTCGATTCCACCGTCGAATGCCGTGATCGAGAACGAATTCGGTTCACTCGCCGTCGCGGGGCACCACCCGGCATGGAAAGCCGCGGTGCCTAGGGACAACGGATCGTCGTGGGATTTCGAGGATGTTCGGGACCACTACGTCTACGCGCTTTTCGGCGAAGACGCTCGTGAAGTCCGGTGGTCCGACCCGGAACGCTATCTCGACCTGGGGCGAGCAGCTGTATGTGAGGCGTTCGCATCGACGCTCGGATACTGGCGTCGCCCGGACTCTCGGTGCGACGGCGCCTTGACACTCGCACTGCGAGACATGGAGCCCGGACCGGGATGGGGGGTCCTCGATTGGAGCGGCAGCCCCAAAGCTCCGTGGTTCGTGCTCCGTAGGAGCGCCAAACCGATCGCGCTCCTCGTCACGGACGACGGTATGGACGGATTGAGGCTCGACGCGATCAACGAGACCGCCGAACCTGTCGTCGGCGAGATCAGGTTTCGAGCGCACAGTCGGTCAGGCGTCGTCCCGGTCGACGTCGCGCTACCGGTCAAGGTGGAAGCGCATTCAAGTCTGACCTGGTCCGTGGACAGCCTTGTCGGCCGTTTCACCGACCTCACTCACGTGTTTCGGTTCGGGGCGCGGACATACGACGCCGTCACCGTCACACTCGAAGACGAAGACGGCGAGATGGTGGACGAAGTGGTCCACCTCCTGGGTGGCTCGGCGCGGCCTCGCGAGCGATCGGTCGGACTTGTTGCCGCAGCGCGCAACGTCGGTGACGAAGAGTGGGTAGTCGACGTCTCGACGGATGCTTCCGCCCAATACGTTGCCCTCGAACTGCAGGGCTTCGAGCCCGAAGACTCCTGGTTCCACCTCGCGCCGAACGGTCGCAGGACTGTACGCCTACGGAGAACCGGTCAGGCGACGAAGGTGATCGGTCGCGTTCGGGCGCTCAACTCGCACGTGAGTGTGGCCGTGGCGCCGCCGATCACTCCGGTCACACAATCCTCGCCGTCCAAGCGGACGTCGAAGAAGACGAGTGCTACGGGAAACTGAACGGATCGGACTGCGCTGCGAGATCGCACACCGATAGAATCGAACCGGCGCACAACTCTGCCTCGGTGGGGATATTGCGCTCGGGCTGTGCGTCCGCAACCCGTCATCACTGTTCAGGAGCGCGTTCGTTGACTTCCTTGTCCTCTGCCCAGACTGCGCTCGCTGGACTCGCCGAGGTCGCCCTCGCAGATGCCGCGTTCACTCCGGTGATCGAATCCATCGGATCGGCCGCCTTGGACATCGTGGCTCCGAAGCCGGCTCGGCCGTTCATCGCCGCTGCACTCGCCGCTCGCACGCCGGTGCTGCTGGTGACAGCCACCGGTCGTGAAGCCGACGATCTGACTTCGGAACTCACCGAGATGCTCGGTGGAGGAGTGGCGCAGTTTCCGTCGTGGGAAACATTGCCGCACGAGCGACTGTCGCCGAGCGCGGATACCGTTGGGCGACGGGTGGAGGTACTGCGCAGACTCGCCAGGCCAGACGACGCCTCGTACGGATCGCCTCTTCGGGTGATCGTCACCACGGTGCGTTCCCTCGTTCAGCCGATGGCGCCAGGCCTGGGCGAGATAGAACCGATCACGTTGCGCGTCGGCACCGAGATCGATTTCGATTCCGTTCTGGTTCGTCTGGTGGAGATGGCGTACAGCCGCGTCGACATGGTGGGAAAGCGTGGTGAGTTCGCGGTCCGTGGTGGCATTCTCGACTTGTTCTCGCCCACGGCGGATCATCCGGTCCGTATCGAATTCTGGGGTGACGAGGTATCCGAGCTTCGGTACTTCTCAGTTGCCGATCAGCGTTCGCTAGCGGACGTCGACGTCGATTCCGTGATCGCGCCGCCGTGTCGTGAACTGATTCTGACAGCTGATGTTCGTGATCGAGCTGCCGCACTCGCTGCTGAGAACCAGGCTGACGCGTCGTTGGTCGAGATGCTGGACAAGATCTCGGCAGGTATCCCCGTCGAGGGGATGGAAGCTCTGCTCCCGGTTCTCAAACCCGGTGAACTGCAGCTACTTTCCGATGTACTTCCTGAAGGGGCGCACATTCTTCTGTGTGATCCGGAAAAGGTGCGCACCCGCGCCACCGACCTGGTGCGCACCGGCCAGGAATTCTTGGAAGCATCGTGGACGGCGGCGTCGATCGGCGGCGCTGCACCGCTCGACACGTCGATCCTCAACGGCGGAGGAGTCGATCTCGGTGCCTCCGCGTACCGGTCGCTTCGTCATGTTCGCGAATCTGCCGAAGCTGCCGGCAGACCCTGGTGGACAGTCAGCCCGCTGGCGTCGGGAAACGGTGAAGAACTCGAACTCCCGGTGCATGCGGCACCGCAGGTGCGCGGTTCCGACGACCTGTTGGCCGAGCTGTTCGTCAGCCTTCGGGCGCACGTGAGCACGGGCGGTCGCGCGGCGATCGTGGTGGCAGGTGCCGGAACCGCAAGCCGCGTCGTGGAGCGACTCGGTGAAGCCGAAGTGCCCGCCAAGATGCTCGATGCCGGCGTTACCCCCGCCCGTGGACAGGTCGCGGTGCTCCGCGGATCACTGCACGACGGACTGGTACTCGCCGGCGACGACTCGACGCCTGGGATGGTGATCGTCACCGAGTCCGATCTGACCGGCAACCGCGTTGCCGCGGTCGGCGACGGAAAGCGCTTGCCGGCCAAGCGCCGCAATCAGGTTGATCCCCTCGCGCTGTCGGCAGGGGACATGGTCGTGCATGATCAGCACGGTATCGGCCGGTTCGTCGAAATGGTCGAACGCACCATCGGTGGGGCGCGTCGTGAATACCTGGTCATCGAATACGCGCCGAGCAAGCGCGGTCACCCGGGCGATCGTCTGTTCGTCCCGATGGAATCGCTCGATCAACTCTCCCGATACGTCGGTGGAGAGTTGCCGGCGCTGAGCAAGCTCGGTGGATCCGACTGGGCAAACACAAAGCGTAAGGCCCGCAAGGCAGTTCGTGAGATCGCGGGCGAGCTGGTTCAGCTCTACGCAGCGCGTCAGGCTGCTCCCGGGCATGCGTTCGGCCCGGACACACCGTGGCAGAAGGAACTCGAAGACGCATTCGCGTTCACCGAGACGATCGACCAGTTGACCGTTATCAGTGAGGTCAAGGCCGACATGGAGAAGCCGGTTCCGATGGACCGGGTGGTCATCGGTGACGTCGGGTACGGCAAGACGGAGATCGCCGTCCGCGCCGCGTTCAAGGCAGTGCAGGACGGCAAGCAGGTGGCGGTGCTGGTGCCGACGACTCTGCTTGCACAGCAACATCTTCAGACCTTCACCGAACGAATGTCGTCGTTCCCGGTGAAGGTGCGAGGGCTGTCCCGGTTCACCGACGCCAAGGACTCGAAGGAAATCATCGCCGGCATGGCGGAAGGTGAGATCGACATCGTCGTCGGTACTCACCGGTTGCTGCAGACCGGTATTCGCTGGAAGGACCTCGGGCTTGTGATCGTCGACGAGGAACAGCGATTCGGAGTCGAGCACAAGGAACACATCAAGGCGCTACGCACCCACGTCGACGTCCTGACGATGTCGGCTACCCCGATTCCTCGTACTCTCGAGATGAGCATGGCCGGGATCCGTGAAATGTCCACGATCCTCACACCGCCGGAAGAACGTCATCCTATCCTCACGTACGTCGGCGCGTATGCGGACAAGCAGGTTGCCGCGGCCATCCGGCGTGAACTTCTGCGCGACGGTCAGGTCTTCTACGTTCACAACCGTGTCAGCTCGATCGACAAGGCAGCCAAGAAGATCCGCGAACTCGTCCCGGAGGCTCGCGTCGTCGTCGCGCACGGTCAGATGAACGAGGACACTCTCGAAAAGACTGTGCAAGGATTCTGGGAACGCGACTTCGACGTGTTGGTCTGTACCACGATCATCGAAACCGGTCTGGACATCTCGAACGCGAACACACTGATCGTCGAACGCGCGGATTCGCTGGGCCTCTCGCAGTTGCATCAGCTTCGCGGACGCGTCGGGCGTAGTCGTGAACGTGGATACGCCTATTTCCTGTACCCGGCCGAAAAGCCTTTGACGGAAACGGCATACGACCGACTGGCAACGATTTCGCAGAATTCGGACCTCGGCGCGGGTATGGCCGTCGCGATGAAGGACCTCGAAATCCGTGGAGCCGGAAACGTTCTGGGCGCAGAGCAGTCCGGCCACGTCGCGGGGGTCGGGTTCGATCTGTACGTCAGGCTGGTCGGTGAGGCGGTCGAAGCCTTCCGGGCTGCAGCCGACGGCAAACCGATCACAATGGACGAGGGCACGAAGGAAGTCCGGATCGACCTACCGGTGGACGCGCACATCCCGCCCGACTACGTCACCAGTGACAGGCTCAGGTTGGAGGGGTACCGCAAGCTCGCTGCGGCAACTGATTCCGACGGCATCGCTGCCGTAGTCGAAGAACTGGTCGATCGCTACGGCCCACTGCCCGAAGAGGTTCGACGGCTGATCTCGGTGGCCAAGCTTCGACTGCTCTGCCGCGAGTATCAACTGGAGGAAGTCGCCGTCACCGGAACTCAGCTCAAGATCTCGCCTATGTCACTGCCCGATTCCAAACAGATCAGGCTCAAGAGGATCTATCCGAGCGCGCAGTACCGGGCAACGACCGGGCTCGTGCAACTCCCGCTGCCTCGCACCGGCGGAGTCGGCTCGGATCGCCTGCGGGACGTCGAACTACTTCAATACATCGCGGACTTCATCCTGGCGATTGACGGGCGCGCCGCCGGTGCCGTCCTGGTCGAGGCGTGAGCACACGGTGAACGAGATATCAGATGGCGACCACCTGCCGACTGTGGTCGTGCTCGACCCGTTTCGCCCCATGTCCGTTCCAATTGATGCCTTGACTGCCCTCGCCGGTCCTGTCGAGATTGCCGAAGATGTGCCATCGCAGGTTCGGGACCGATTTGCCGAGTCTGTACCCGGCGCCCGGGTATTGGTGACGACCGACCGCGAGTGTGAGGCGGCGCGCAGCAGGCTCAAGGATGGTGCACGTTTGATTGCCGCTGAACGCGTGAAGGGCGACGGACTTGTCGCAGCGAGTGCGTTGATGGACCGGATGTGGAGTTTTGGCGGCTGGGAGGTTGCTCAGACTCACGAGAGCTTGTCGAACTACCTCCTGGAAGAGACGTATGAGGTGCTCGATGCGATTCTGGCCGGCGACCGCGAGGCGCTGAACGAGGAACTCGGTGACCTTTTGTTGCAGGTGTTGTTTCATGCACGGATAGCGGAGTGCGAGCCAACTGCACCGCCAGTCGACATAGACACGATTGCCGGCGCATTGGTGGCGAAACTCTGCCACCGGAGCCCACACCTGGCCGGCGAACCGTCGGAGTCGGTCGACATTGCGGCGCAGGAGCGAGCATGGGATCAGCGAAAGGCGGAGGAGAAGTCGCGTGCCTCAGAACTCGACGGCATTGCACAAAGCCAACCCGCAGCGATGCTGGCTGAGCAGTATGTGAAGAGGGCTGTCCGTGGAGGGTTCCCCGAGGACCTGGTACCGGTTGAGTTGCGGGACGCGGTTGCGCGGTCCCTTGACGCCGACGAGGCTCTTCGCCTCGAGGCTCAGCGCTTTGCTGAACACTTTCGTGATGCGGAGTCGATGATTCAGTCGTCGGCGAGAAATTCGGTGAATGTGCAGGGCGAGGAGCCTTCTGCTCGTTCGACCGCACGGTGGGCTGATGCTTGGCGAATTCGGCGGCTCCCGTGATTTGATTGCCGTTCTGTAGCTGAGTGGAAGGTCACCTGAGTTCGAGGCTGCGAAATAAACAAACTCAAGGTATGTTTATCTCCAGACAAGCAAACCGTGCCGCTCTACGTGCAGGGTTGGGGGTACCAACCGTTGGTTCGGTACAGGTCAAGCGAGAGGCGAGCCAGTCTTCGTCGGACGGTGGAGCGTTCGGCGGTTGGCCAACTATTTGCTTGAAGCCAAAGGTTCACCGTTTTTGATATCTGGCGGGGGACGCAACCGGGGAGACAGAGGACCAATGAGCGTGGACACAACTGACCGCATCCAGATATCCGAGCAGGAGCATGCACCGGCTTCACAGCGTCCCTCTGTGACGGTGGTGGTGCCGGCGATGAATGAGGCGAAAAATCTGCCTTACGTTGCAGAACGGATGCCTGACGGAATCGATGAGATCGTTTTCGTCGATGGCCATTCGGTCGATGATTCGGTGGATGTTGCCAAGCGGTTGTGGCCGAAGGCGACGATCGTAACGCAGACGAGACGAGGGAAAGGCAACGCACTCGCATGTGGATTTCGGGCGGCAACGAGTGACATTGTCGTCATGATCGACGCTGACGGTTCGACGGACCCTGCGGAGATTCCTTTGTTCGTCGATGCGCTTGTGCAGGGGGCCGACTTTGCCAAGGGGACACGGTTTGCGCAAGGAGGGGGGAGCGATGACATCACTTTTTCTCGTAAACTTGGAAACAAAGCACTGAATGGAATCGTAAACATCAAGTTCCGTGCGTCTTTCAGCGACCTATGCTATGGCTACAACGCGTTCTGGCGTCGCCACATACCTGTCATGAACCTGCCGGAGACTGGTACCGCGGAGGCGCAATGGGGCGACGGTTTCGAGATCGAAACCTTGATCAATGTTCGGGTAGCCAATGCAGGACTGAAGATATCCGAAGTGCCGAGCTACGAGCGCGACCGTATCTATGGCGAGAGCAATCTCAACGCAGTACGTGACGGATTTCGAGTACTGCGAACCATCCGGAGTGAGCGTCGGGTTCCGCTACGGGAAGCGGCTCGCGCAAAGTAGTCGGTGACTGGCGAAGGCCCTCCCACCTGTCCGGCGGGAGGGCCTTCCTACGTTCAATCCCCGCACGAGACGATCTCGATGTGCCAACATTGTTGGATGTCGACATTTCGCCTCACCGGTTCGAATCTGCAGTGTCGCTGCGGACATGCAAATGACGCCCACCGGCACTTGCGGTCGGGGAGTGATTGTGGCTTATGTGAATGCACTCGATTTCGCCGCAGCAGTGGTCTCCTGAGCCGAATCACTCAAAGCCTCCGGCGGCACTGAGAGTAGTCGTGAACTCGGGATTCCAAACGTCGTCAAGATTGAATTCTTCATTTCCTTGTGAACCGAGGCGCGAATCCTTGGTCCGATCAACGCGTGATCACCCTGCGAAAGCTGTCGAATCTCGATGGTGCCGAACGCTTTCCGTAGGCGTTGGACTCCGCTGCGACCGCGATTCTCGTTAAACCATTCCTCGTCGGTTGGTGATACAAGCACTGTCGTTGCGACGCCTGCTTGGACCAACGGCGCGAGAAGCACCTCTGGGACCTGCACGAGACCAATCCGACCCAATGCGAGCCAGACGCGATACGGCAATCGGTCACGAAGCTTGTCCTTGAACCTGACGGCCCAGTTGTGTGCTCGAAGCGCGAAGGTTCCTCGCGAGCATTCTGCAGGCGCGAGAGACTGGCTTCGCGTGAACTCTAATTGTCGCGTAGTCCACCGAAGGGGGTTGACTAGTATTGCGCGATTTGCTCCGAGTTCTGCGGCAGCGATTGCGGCACTCCACGATCCGGAGCACAAGCCGGCAACTACCAGGTTTTCTGGGCACACGCCAGCGTTTCTGGCTGCCTCTACGCCATCAGCGCGTTGCTCGGGTGTGTAGATGGTGCTGATTTCTCGATCCTGCGCAGCGGTCGTTTCGCCGGTTGAAGTGCGGTCGAAGCGGATAGTCGTGATTCCGTAGCCTGCCAACTCTCTTGCCAACTCAACCCAAAGGCGACTGGGACCGATCCGGTGTTCGGACGCGGTGCCATATAGAACTAGAGTCGGGCCGCCGGGGATGCTCGAGGCCGGCGCTGTGCGGATAGTCAGCATACGGTTCGTGCCGGCGTAGGAGATGTATTCGGTGATCGGGATTTCGAACTGAGAGTTCAACAAGGTCGTGGAATGACGAAGATGTGCGGTGACACTTGTGCGTGGCGAGCGCGTCGAATCGCCAATCCATTGCGCCAGAGAAGACACTGTATGCCAGGGTATTTGGACCGCGAAGTCGGCTGGCTCGATGAAGGGGGCCTGGCCGTCGATGTTCATGTGGTCAGCTGACAGTGATTCTACGAGTTGTCTTACTCGTGCAGTGTCGGCGTGCTCTGGCCGCGACGCAACTAGGACCTTAATTGAAGGGTCGATGGGGAGCGCAGTGAGATTCATACCCGAAAGACGTTGTGCAGCAAGTGGGTGCACCGACATCCCGACGAGCGGGATGAGTGGATCGTCGGCATCGGGGGCCGCTGTGAGCCGATTCAATGCCTTCTGCTGCTGAACGAACGTGCGCCCACGGATGACGGGGTCCCAAAGTACCAGCGTCGTCATATCTCGTATCCTCGACGCCGCGGAAGTTGCGACCAACGCGCCTACTCGCAGCCCGACCAGTGTGATCTCGCGAACTCCGCAGGACTGGAGAAACTCAGCAGCCTCCACGACGCTCGACTCCCATATCTGGACAGCGTCTTCTCGGGTCTGTTCACCGGACGAGTCACCTGTGCCTAGATAGTCGAACCGAAGGACTAACATGCCCTGCGCGCAAAGTTTTTGAGCCAGGAGCATCAGGCCGCGATAAGAATCGACATGCTCCTTTCCGATCGGAGGGCACAGCACGACCCCTCCGCGTGCTGTGCCCCCAGCCGGAACGTGCAGTGTGCCGAACAGTGGCGAAGCCTCGTTGCCGAACCAAGTCGTGAACTTTCCGCCATCGGTGGCCACATGCGTTGAGGATGCGCTCTTGTTTATCTCGATGGTGTTCCCAGCAGTGCTCGGTGACGCTCCGAAATGACATGTCGAGCTTGCCGGTTCGACGTGACCGCGCGCTAACCGCATCTGAATCCTTCGACATCCGATTGGACTGAGAGGATGTCCTCAGTCGAGAACGTACTCATCGACAGCTGATCTGCCACAAAACAATCTACAGGTTTGTTTTGGAAATTGCCAGACAGTTGCGGAAAGTTGACTTTCGTCAGCGCTGAACGAGTGTGCTCACGATTGCGAGGTGGTCGGAGCCAGCGATCTCGACGGTATCGAACGTTGTCGCCGTCAGTTCGGGCGGGACGAGAATATGGTCGAGAGCGGCGAATGGCGGCCACGACCAGTTCGCGGGAAAGGTGTTCACGTAGAACCGACCAGCCTGCCTCGCGGCATCCTGTGTTCCACCATGCAGTAAACCTCGAAACTGTCTGTGATCGACGGTTGCGTTGAAGTCGCCGGCGATAACGAGTGGGTTGAGATTCGTGTCCAATAGTGCGCGGATTTGTGCGAGTTCATTGATCCAGTTCGTGGAATCCTGATCTTGTATCGGGGCTGTGATGTGTGTCGCCACCAGGTCGTATTTTCCGCCTTTGAATTCGATTGTTCCTGCGACGCAGGCAAACCCGAACCCTTCCATTTGACGGGGTTCGCTGATCGGGAATCGGCTCCACAGTCCGGTTCCTCGTGCGTCATTGTCTGGCCGGATGACGCTGAACGGGAAGATCCCGGGCATTCCTGCAACTTCCAGTGCGGCCGCAAAGGCCGGGGTCAATTCCTGTACCGCGACAGCGTCGACGTTGTGAAGTCTCGCTGCATCGACGACTGCGTCCACGTCGGCCGCACCCTTTGCGACATTGATCGACATGATTCGCATGGCCTCGCCTGTCCGAGGCGGGGTGACGGGCACCGCGACCTGTGTGCCGATTGCAAACATGATCATCGCCAGCCCGATGATCGAGCCGACCCACTCGCGAGTGGCGAGCAATGTCAGCGTTGCAGGCACCATTGCGAGCGGTAGGTATGGCACTGCGATCACCAGTGAAAGCAGTGCGGGGTTGCGTAGCGGCAAGTATCGAAGGACGAGCAGTCCTGCGCCCACGACGAGGGTGGTCCAGCATGCCCATTTCAGAAACGTCACAACCTCGGTTGTACCGCATCGGTGAAATGATCGCTGGGACGTTACTGGGGTACATTGGTCCACGACAGTCGGCGGGGGAACCGTCAAGTAAATAGCCAAAGAACAGACCGATAGTCTGTCAATCTGGGCTTTTGTGGCGACTGAGATGTTTTGGTCTGTGTGTCCAGGCGGTGGTCCGGACGCGAGCGGGACGGGAAATCGGCCGGCACGATGATTGGAGACGTGACCATGGTCACACGACATGGCCTCAATTCGAATAGCGGTGCGGTAAGCGTCGTCATGGCTTGTTATTCGATGGAGCGGTTGCGGGGGATAGTTGCTGCTGTTCATTCGATTGCAGCGCAGACCTTGCAGCCTGCCGAGATCATCGTTGCGGTCGACCACAATCGCTCGCTCGCGCACACCTTGCGCCGCGAAATGCCGGGCATCTGTGTGATCTCCTACGAGGACGGGCCTCGAGGTGCGTCTGGCGCTCGCAACGCTGGAGTTGCTGTCGTGTCGACGCCCTACACTGCCTTCATCGATGACGACGAGATTGCTGACAGCAGCTGGTTGTCGGAGCTGATCAAACCGTTCGCGGACGAGCGGGTCGTCGGGACGGGCGGACGGTACAGGGCAGTATGGCGATCACCCAAGCCTGATTGGTTTCCGGACGAATTCGGGTGGGTCGTCGGAGAATCGTTTCACGGAATGCCGATCGAGACCTCCCGTGTTCGCAACGTCTGGAGTGGCAGCATGGCCGTTCGTACAGCGGCTTTCCGCGCGGTCGGAGGATTTCGAGTCGGGTTCGGCAAGAGCGGCGAGCGATCGCAACCCGAGGATACCGACCTGTGTATCCGAATGGCGGAACTTGGCAACGACTTTCATTGGATGTACGTGCCGACATCGGTGATCGATCACGATATTCCTTTGGAACGCAGCACGTTTCGCTTCTTCCTGGCCCGCTGCTATTCCGAGGGGAAGGGAAAGATCGAACTGCGAGACGACCGGAACGGCTCGGAGGAACTCGACGATGAGCGTGACTACGTGCGCAGTGTTCTCACCAGCGGGCTTCGGCGATACGTCTTGGGGGGTCGGGTGTCCCTGTCGAGGGCAGGGGCCGTAGTTGCCGGAATCGTTTCGGCGGGTATGGGCGCCCTGTCCGCTATCGTGTGCAGGCGTCGGCACTTTGTAGGCCCGTGATGACGAACAAGGGACCGCGAATCTACGCGGATGCAGCGTCGATGGCGTCGTCCCAGGTCATCAATGCCGCACTAGGCATGGGATTTTGGGCAGTCGCGGCTGTAGTTTTACCGCCGGCACAGCTGGGCGTCATGACAGCGCTGCTTGCGCTCGTTACCGCTCCGGCAATGGTAATCGGTACCGGAGTCGGCGATGTCTTCAATTCGATGATGCCCGCAGCAGGTGCAAGCCTCGGCGCCGTGCACCGGCGAGGTCTGCGGGTGTTCTACATGTTGTCGGTTCCTGTGGGCGTCATTGCAGCAGTCGCGGCGGTTTGGTTCATTCCGGAAGTGAGGGGCTCGATTCCGGTTGCCTGCCTAGTGTTTGTGGGTGTTGTCGTCTGGGGCATGTTCATTCTGCAGAACAGCACTTTGACCAGTTTGGACGAGTCCCGGAAGCTGCCCTTGATCAACGGGATCGTCAGCGCTGGTCGCATTGGTGTTCTTCTCGCGTTGGTGTGGTTAGCGAATTGGCAACCGGTGGTCATGTCGACGGTCGTGGTAGGCGGAGCGTCGGTTGTGTTCATGCGGTTGATGATCGGCCGTATCGTCGAACGGCGATCGGCTACCTCGCCCCCTGGCCTGTGGACTGAAGGCAACGCGTCGGCTGAGGTCGTGAGAATGTGCAGGCAAGCTGTCCCGACCCAAGCCATGGGTGTCGGGGTGATCCTTCTGATGCCATTTCTCGTCACCGCCTATTCCGGTCCAGTTCAGGGCGCAGTTTTCTCTCTTTCGATGAGCATCGCACAGACTCTCGAATTCGTCGGCTCTGCCATGGGGACTTCCCTCGTGGTTCACGCCTCGAAGAACCCGAAAGATGGTTCCAAGATGGCGTTGGTTTTGTTTGTGAGGGTTTCTGTTCTGGTCGCGGTGGGCGGGGTATTGGTCTCGCTGGGTGCACCGATTATCTTCGGAATACTCGATCCCGAGTATCTGGATTTGGATGCCGAACTTGTCGTGATCATCCTTGCGATCGGGTCGTTGATGAGAACGATGTTCGTGGTGTGGTCTGCGTTGCAGCGAGCGAGGCGCGAGATCGGACCATTGGTGGTCATCAACGGTCTGTTCGCCGGACTTCTCATGGTGGTCTTGCCTTTCGCATGCTTTCTCTGGGGAGCTGTGGGTGCTGCGGTTGCTGTCGGTGTGGCCCAGACGGCGGCTAGCATCGCCGCAGTCTTCGGGATAGCTCGGCGTCGAGATGCAATAAGAAGGCGGGTGTTTCAGTATGAGGTTTGAAGAAGATGTCAGAAATCAGGACGCCGGTGAGCCAGCCGCACAGGGCCTTCGGCGTGATGGACTCACGAATCTCGATCCGGTGATGACGCCGACGGCCGGAATCGAATTGTGGGCAGGGGCCATTTGGATAGGTCAGGTGGACGAGTGGGAGCTACTTGCATCGAGTGTCATCGAATTGACCGGGGGAACAGCGTACGGACGTGCTCGCCTGCTGGTCGCCCGACTCAACGGATCATTTGCCTTTGTCGAGGTTCAAGTCGCGAACGGAATGATCAGATCGAAGGAAGTACTGGCCTACTTGCCGGATTCCGAGCCTGTAACCACTTCACCGGCTCCCGAAGTGCCTGTCACATTGATCATTTGCACGATGAATCGACCGGACATGCTCCGTGAAGTTTTGACTTCACTCGCCGATCTCGACTACCGAAACTACGACGTGCTTGTCGTGGACAACGATCCTTCGTCCGGGTTGACACCGCCGATAGTGGACGCTTTTGCCGGAGTTCGGATCGTTGATGCGCCGGAACGTGGCCTGTCCAAGGCACGAAACATAGGCCTAGTTGCGGCCACTGAAGAGTTCGTGGCATTTACGGATGACGATGTCGTGATTGACAAGAACTGGCTCCGTGAGTTGGTCGGCGGATTCGCAGTCGCGGAGGACGTCCACATCGTCACAGGTCTCGTGCCGACAGGTGAGGTATCGACTCCTGCTCAAGCCTTTTTCGATCGTCGCGTGAGTTGGTCGAAGAATCTTGTGCGAACGACGTACCGCTTGTCAGCTCCGCCTGAGAACGACGCTCTGTTCCCTTTCCGTGTGGGCGATTTCGGGACGGGTGCCAATTTCGCGGTAAGACGATCCGTGATGCTCGAACTCGGCGGATTCGACGAGGGGCTAGGGGTGGGATCGCCGTCAGGCGGCGGTGAAGATATCGACATGTTCGTCAGGGTCATTCTCGACGGGGGTGCGCTGGTCTACGCGCCTGCTGCGCGAGTCTGGCACCGCCATCGCATCGATTCAGCGGGATTGAGTAAACAGATGGCCGACTACGGCCTCGGCTTGGGAGCCTGGTTGACGAAACTCGCTATGGATCCGCGAATAGCGATGATGTTGGCGACGCGTATGGTCAAGGGACTTTCGCACTTCGGGAGCGTCTCCCAACCTGAAGAAGGTCAGATTCGACTTACACCCGATCTTGACAAATTGCCTTGGATCGAGCGGCGCGCATTGTTGCGAGGCCCGGCAGCGTTGGTGCGCTCGCGTTTGGGGGGATTGCGGGGGCGACCACTTCTCCCGAAGGGAACGCGCCCGGTGCGCAGTTCGATAGCCGTCGAATTTCCCGGCGCTAGGTCGATTCGTCGGGCGACTGCGATGGTTGACGCGCGGTGGCCGACCGACGAGCACAGACTGGCAATTCTGGGATTGGTCGGTGGAGTTTGTGGTCTGGTCGGCGCCGGCCTGGGCGCGATCGGCGCTCTCACCGGTGTAGCCGTGATCGTTTTTGTCGCGGTCGGCCCGGGTGCGGCAATTATGTCGTACATGCCTGATCAACCTGGCTACGTACGGGTCGCAGCTGTTCCGGCCCTGGGGATCTCGATCGTCGTGCTGATGACATTCCTGATGACCACAATCGAGGAGTACTATCCCTTTTCGCAGCTCGTGATTCCCAGTCTCGCTACCATCGGAGCATCTCTAGTTCGACTTCTCACCCTCGATAATCGCCCGGAAGTTTCCGGTCGCGAAAACCTCAAGCGACGTATCGGGGCTGTCCTGTCGGGGTTCCGGCGGTCATGACGAGATTGAAGGAGCGTAACGAGCTGTCGTCGACGAAGTCATATGATGCTCCGACTGACCGGCTGACGATTGCTGTCGTATCCGACAGAAAGAGGCGCGATTGGATTTCGTGGGGGATTCTCGTTGCAGCACTGGTGAGTTGGTGGATCGCTGCCCCTTCGCTGTCGACTGCACAGGCGTCGGATTTCGGCCTGCTGTTCGCGGCGTCACCGTTCTTCGCCGGTGCAATCACTTTGTCGGTGATCGGCTTCGCAGTCGCAATGTCACGAAGGAACGACCGTGCAGCGTTCGGCGCGGTGGTGACTGTTGCGCTCGTGCAGAGGACCGCGACACTCATGGCGTCCGATGTGCCGCTGTATACCTGGACGTACAAGCATCTCGGGGTCACGGATCTGATCCAGCGAAGCCATTTCCTGGCACGAGGTGTCGATGTGTACAACGGGTGGCCTGGCCTCTTCACGGCAACGGCTTGGTTCTCTCGCGTTACCGGCGTGCCGGACATAACCGTTGCGAACTGGTTCGCGATCGCTGCGCATCTCCTCATGGTGATTCTGTTCTACTGCATGGCGAGGGCGTGGAGGCTGGATGTCCCGACCGCTATTTCCGCCACGTTTCTCTTCGAGGTGCTCAATTGGGTGGCGCAGGATTACTTCGCCCCTCAATCGCTGGCTCTGATCCTAGTTCTTGCGTTCTTAACCCTGGTTGGATCCTCGCGAGACCGACCTAACCTTGTCGTCGTCATGATCGTGGTCTTCTGCGCGATAGTAGTCACTCACCAACTCACTCCGTATTGGATGGGATTGATCCTGTTGGCGCTCATGATCTTTCGAATGCTTCGGCCGTGGTGGTTGACATTCGTGTTCGCTGCAATAGCCATTGGTTTCCTCATCTACAACTGGGACAGTGCAGGTGACTTTGCGAAATTCTCTTTCGACGTGACGTCGAACGCGAAGTCCAACCTCGCCGGAGCGAATCTCACGCCGACTGCAGGACAGGCATTTGCAAGTAGGACGATGCGTTTCTTGACTGTCGGACTGTTGGTTTCCTCCGCGGTCACGGCAATTATCATGTGGCGCAAGAAGATGCCGGTACTTGCTCTCGCGATTGTCGCGTTTTCTCCCCTCGCCATTCTGGCCGGGCAAGGCTATGGTGGTGAAGCGATCTTTCGTGTCTATCTTTACTGTTTGGTGGGTTGTTCCCTGCTGCTTGCATTTCCGGTCACTGCGATGCTCCGCGCGTGCCGAGCCTCGAGGATGAAGCTAATAGCGGCGGGCATCCTGCTCATCGGTGTCACGCTGTCTTCATCAGAAGCGTATTTTGGTGCGTGGTTCGCCTACTTGACGAAACCTGCAGTAGTCAAGGGCGCTTCCGAGGTGTTGGAGTCGGCGGATCCCTATGGTGTACTGAGGGTTCCGTCCCCGGCGTGGCCTGATCGGCCAACTCAGGCTTATCTGCGGTTGGCCGGCCTCGATCCGAAGTTCGATGTGCAACCGGAGGCCGCGACTCTTTTCTACGGTGCAGACTTTGCGACTGACGAAGAGTACGCGAAGTTCAATGAATACTTCGTCGCTGACCACCGGACAACGTACTTCGCGATTTCCGATCAAATGGTTTTCTACAATTGGTACTTCGGGCTCTCCCCACGGGAAGCATTGCCGAATCTGGAGGCACGAATGCGTTTGGACCCGATGTGGAAAGTCTTCCTCGAAGGTAGTGGATTCGTAGTCTTCGAGCGAGTGGCCGTTAAGGATGAAAGTGGTAACGATGGCTGATCGCAGGCTGCGAATTCTTGCGTCGACGCTGACTCGCGATGTCACGGGTATCGAGCACAGTGTTATTCGGTTGCTCCCACGTCTCGGTGAGCAAGGTGTGAACGTTGTCATGGCCGCGCCCTCTGGTGGTGAGCTCGAACAGACGTGGAACGAGATGGGACTCGAATTCATACCGATGCCAGACGGGGCGCGTGTCGGTCTGCGTGATTCCTCTGGCGCTTCTCAGACTCCGGCGAAGTTGTTGTCGCAGATCCCGCGGTCTGCGACGTGGGTTTCAAAGCTTTTGGTACATGCTCGGCGTGCTGATGTCGTCCACTCGAATTCGCTCTTGTCACATCTGGATTGCGTTGCGGCTGGCAGGTTGGCGCGAACACCTGTTGTGCTCGAGATTCACGACATACTCGACCCGGGGCGAGGTCGGAGTCTGCTGAGTTCGGCCGTTCGTGGGGCCTCAGCCGCGATCGCAGTGAGTAATGCTGCACGGCAGCAGCTTTCGAAGGCGGCTCAGGGAAAGACGACAGTAGTTCCTCAGGGCGTCGATTCGGCGGTGTTTGCGCCAGGACCAGCTACGGTGCGAGCTGAGCTCACCGATGCCCCCGATTCTGCATTGGTCGCAGTCATTGGACGGGTCGACCCTGTCAAAGGAATCGACACCTTGATCGAGGCAGTATCCCAGATCCGTTCCTGCGGCAAGGACTTACATCTGGTCATCGTTGGCAGGTCGAGCCCGGGGAACGAGCGCTACGGCGAGAATCTTCGCCGAAAAGCTGCGGAATTGGCTCCTGGTGCTGTCAGATTTGTCGGACAACGGAACGATGTTGCGGCCATTTTGCGGTCGGTTGACATCCTGTGTGTTCCCTCCGTGCGAGAACCTTTCGGGCTCATAGCGATCGAAGCGATGTCAGTTGGTACTCCGGTGGTGGCCAGTCGGACCGACGGTTTCCTCGATTACGTCGTCGATGGTGAAAACGGACTGCTGTCCGTACCGGGTGATTCCGCAGACGTGGCCGGGAGAATTCTGTCCCTTCTGGATGACAGGCAGCTTCGCGCTCGGTTGGTGACCGGTGCACGCAGGTCGGTATTGGAGGACCACGCGGTCTCAGCGCGAGCTGATCGACTGATTGACGTCTATCGAAGGGTTGCGAAATGAGTGGGAGTACGCGTGTCGTGGTGCGGGCTGGGATGATTCTCTCGGTGGCCTCACTACTATTGGCTACTTCGTGCACCACCGGTGAACCCCCGAGTCCAATGATGCGAATGGTCTCAAGCGATTTCGGCACAGACGAATTCGATGGTGCTGCAGGGGATTCTCCTGACGCGGCGATGTGGGGATTCGATGTCGGGGGCGGAGGTTGGGGAAATCAGGAGAAGCAGATCTATACCGACAACGCCGAAAACGCGCGTTTGGATGGAAACGGTAATCTCGTGCTCGAAGCTCGTCGGGTCCTGGGGGGATTCACTTCAGCGAGGATCGTGACAAGGGACAAGTTTTCGTTCACCGAGGGCACGATTTCTGCCCGCATAAAGTTCCCGATGGCGCAGGGAATCCATCCGGCATTCTGGTTACTCGGCGAGAATTTGGCGACGGTGGGCTATCCGGAGAGCGGCGAGATCGATGTAATGGAGTTGGTGCACAATGCCACTGAGTATCACAACGCAATCCACGGTCCGTGGTCCGATCCTTCTGCACACACAGAAGGCAAGTGGAAGATGTCGTCGGATGGTTATCTCGGCGGTGATGCCTCGGACACCTTCCATGTCTACGAGGTGACGAGAAGATCTGACTCCATCTCGATCTTCATCGACGGTGTAATGGTGGGCGAGTATTTGCGCAGCGAGTCGCCGGACGGCTCCAAATGGGTATTCGACAAGCCGTTCTATGTCGTAATGAACATAGCGGTGGGCGGAGAATGGCCCGGGCCGACGGATGCAACCACCCCGGAGGTGTCGACCTTGACCGTCGACTGGATTCGATTCACGCCTTGAAAGTGAATAATGTCTAGGTACAAAATTTCTGCAGTTGATCAGATGCGGGTTCGTGATCGTGCGCTCGTCATCGGCGGACCAGTTGGTGTCATCTCGTCGAGTGATCTGCGGAGCGCGCTGATCGAGATTGCTCGGATCGGTCCGCAGACGAGGTTCGGATTGCGCGCGGATTCCTCTCGCCGTCGTTGGCTGTTCGATCCGGATGCTGTTGGCGCGGCAGTCGAAGAAGTTCCGCCCACCGACGCGGCGGACATTTCGAGATTTGCGACCGCCGTATTCAATTCGGATTTGACGCACTCGTCGATCCGAATCGTTGCGTCGGGGGAGTATGTTGCATGTTTGGGTTCGCACGGCATCTCCGACGGGATCGGTGGTTCGCGATTGTGGGCTGCCCTTGTCAGCACCGCTCAATCAGGGCAACTACCCTCATCTCTGCATACAGCGGAGTCGAGACTTCCTTTGTCGCGCACAATTATTCGGTCTTTTGCAGCTGATCCTCGGCGGCTCGGAGCGGCCGTTCGATGGCATTCGCACGTGCGTGGAACACGGATTGAGGCGGTTTCGGCGACTCGCCGAACGCCCTGGCGGCCCAACCCGGTCAGTCTTTCGCTCCCGATGGATCCGCAAGTTGCACGTCGACTAGTGTGCTGGCGCGACGAGCACGCACCGTCGGCGTCTCTGCGCGCGATAACACTGTTTGTTTTTCTTGCTGCCTTGCGAGGTCATGGAGTGGAAACCGCGTCCAATGCGCTCGTGTTGATGGACGCGCGCAGATATGCGCATCCGTCGACCGTGGTCAATGGTAATTTTGCTGTGGGGCAATATGTTCCGGTGGGTGAATCCGTGACTTTGTCGGAGGTCAGTCGGGGTATCGCGGGGGCACTCGTTTCGGGTCACCCGTTGCTGACCCTTTCAGCGATCAGTGCGAAGGCGACTGTAGCTTCGGTCCTCGGGAGGTCCCACGCCACGGTCGCCGAGGCGAGCGTGAGCATCAAGCCTCACGCCTTGGTTTCATACTCGGACATAGGTCGTCTTCCCAATTCGGATGAAATCAGATGG
Organism: Rhodococcus sp. YH3-3; assembly: GCF_001653035.1. NCBI lineage: Bacteria > Bacillati > Actinomycetota > Actinomycetes > Mycobacteriales > Nocardiaceae > Rhodococcus > Rhodococcus sp. YH3-3. The sequence goes on from NZ_BCWH01000002.1 coordinate 1,592,790, forward strand.
ACAGGCGATCCGCTGTGTGTGGCGGCCACCGATCCATATGGAGCGGAAGGAATCGCGTTCCTCGGTGCAGAGATCGATGGGCGACGTCACTTTTCAGTTACCTTCCACAGCAACGTATTCGATACCGAAATGATCAGGAGGGTGCTTCGAGCGGTCGCTTGCGATCCCACCGCACTGCTGGATGAATGTCGGTAACTCCGCGTATCAGTTCTCGTGGAACCAACGTACGTAGTCGACAGTCATCGTGGATGGCCAAGGTGTGGTGGAATCGGTTAAACCTGGCCAGGTTCCACCAACGGCAATATTCAGTAAGGTGTATGCGGGAGCGTCGAACACCCATGCCTCCGCTCCGGATACCTGTGACCGATCGAGGTACAGCATTCGAACGCCGTCGATGTAGGTCTCGATTCGTCCGGGCCGCTTGAGTATCCCGTAGGTGTGGAATGCGGTGAAGTCGGTGCCGGGTCGTGCGCCGCCGACACTGCGGTCCCAAACTCCGGTCACTCGTGTTCCTGATTTGGTAGGGCCGTGCACGGCGCTCGTGTATGTCTTCGCATCGTTGATGGTTTCGATTGCGTCGATTTCGCCACAGCCGGGCCAACCGGCTGTATATAGATTCGTGCCGAGCGTCCAGAATGCCGGATGCATGCCCTTTCCTGCTGGCAGTTTTATTCGCGCCTCGACTAGTCCGTAAGTGAAGTCGACCTTGCCGAAAGTTCCAAGTCGTGCGGAAGTGATTGTGTTGCCTACTTTTTGGGCCTGAATGAGGAGATTTCCTTGCCCATCCAGTCTCGAGTTGGACCGCGAGTCGGTGTACACCTGCTTTTCGTTGTTCCCCCAACCTCCGCCGGTTTCGTAGCGCCAGATGGCTGGGTTGGGGGCTGAATTTGCAGGGCCATTGAACTCGTCGTATGCATAGACCGTAAAACGATCTGCTGCGCGTGCTGGCGACATAAGAGGAGGCAAGCTAATCGTTGCCGTCGCCAGAGTCGTTGAAAGAAGGGCAATTCGAAGAAGTGCTGAAATTCTCATGCGCAGATCGTATGGGCGAGATATCACCTTCGGGACCATTGATCCCAAGATTGTTATCAGTTCGATATATAAAATTACTCGAAGTTTGTTAGCAAGTGTGGTATCCAACCAATTGATCGACTATTTGGGGTTGAACAGTGTTTCGCCCCAGTAGCTCCCGTCGGCGAGACCGCCGGGGCAAGCGAAGACCGCAGAACCGACGTGCTGGATGTATTCGTTCAGCGCATCGTGTCGTGAAAGGTTTTGCTGCATCGGAACAAACTGCTCGACCGGATTCCGGCAGTACGCAACGAAAAACAGTCCCGCGTCCAGGTGGCCGAAGCCATCGGAGCCGTCCGTGAAGTTGTATCCGCGGCGCAAGATCTGAATCCCACCGAGTTCCTCGGCAGAGGCCAGGCGCACGTGTGAATCCTCCGGGATGACGAAGTCGTGTCCCATTTTGGAATCGAGATCGAGCTCGTCGAACTCGTCCTTGCCACCGAGCGGCGCTCCGCTGCGTTTGGAGCGGCCGATGACAGCTTCCTGTTCCTTGAGTACTGCGCGATCCCACTGCTCGATCAGCATGCGGATTCGTCTGGCGACGAGGAATGATCCGCCCGCCATCCAGGCCTGATCGTCAGTGGGATCAACCCAGACGTGCTGGGCGAGTGCGTTTGGATCTTCCGCCTTGATGTTGGCTGTTCCGTCCTTGAACCCGAACAGATTTCGTGGTGTCGCCTGCGTCGTCGAGGTCGAGGATGTTCGTCCGAACCCGAGTTGCGACCATTTGACCGACGCGGTCCCGAACGCGACTCGCGCGAGGTTGCGGATCGCATGGACGGCAACCTGGGGATCGTTGGCGCACGCTTGGATGGCGATGTCGCCCCCGCTGCGATTCGGATCGAGGTTGTCCGCACGGAAGTGGGGGAGATCGAGCAGGGCAGCAGGTTTCTTGACTGCGAGCCCGAAACGGTCGTCGAAAAGTGACGGTCCGAATCCGATGGTCAGGGTGAGTTGCGACGGCGCGAGATCGAGTGCCTCACCCGTATCGCTCGGTGGTGCATACGGACCGTCGCCGGTCGCTCCGTCTTCGGTTGCTTCCTGACCCGCCGTCATTCGTTCGGCCATCGCCGTCCACGTCTGCAGCAGCGTGATCAGTTCGTCGCGCGACTTCGTCGTCACATCGAAAGCGACGAAGTGCATACGATCCTGGGCCGGCGTCGTGATGCCTGCCTGATGCTCGCCGCGAAAGGCGACCACGTCTGCGTGATCGGCGCCGGAACTCTCGTCGGCGGTCACCCGCCCGATGACGGCACCGGCACCGGCCAGGACGGCGCCGGCCCCCACGGCGCCGAACAGTCGGCGCCGTGAGACTGCGTGCGGTGCTGCGTTTTCCGCAGCGGGTGTGCCTTCTGGTGAATCAGTCATCTACTGTCCCGCGACTACTTCCTGGACCTGGCTGACCTCGGCGGACAGTGCATCGATTTTACGCGAGAGTTCCTGACGCTGCGCCTCGGTGACGGTGTCGTAGTACACGAATCCGTCGCCGACCCGGAACTGCGCCAGCGCAGCGTCGAGGTCGGCGAATCGGTCAGCGATGCGCTGGGCGAGCTCGGGATTACGTTCCTGCAGGATCGGGTTCAGTGCCGCGATCGCCGCTTGCGAGCCGTCGACGTTGGCCTGGAAATCCCACAGGTCGGTGTGCGAGAAGATGTCTTCCTCACCGGTGATCTTGGAAGTCGAGATCTCGTCGAGCAGTCCTTGGGCGTCGCCGGCGATCTTGGTTGGATCGATCGTGTAATCCTCGGCATTCAGCTGATCGGTAAGATACTGAATGTCTTCGAGCAGTTGATCGGCGACCGCGTTGGTATCCGGCTGAAGCCCGGTCACCCACAAATCTTTCTCGAGGCGGTGGAATCCCGTCCAGACCTGACCGGGCTCCAGATCCGCTTCGCGCAGGTCCAGCTTGGGATCGAGTTCGCCGAAGCTCTCGGCTTCGGGTTCGATGCGCTCGTAGTAGGTACGTGCGATCGGGAAGAGTGCCTTCGCCTGGTCGACGTTGCCGGACTGGACGGCGGCGACGAACTGAGCTGCGGTGTCCTGCAGCGCGACGATCTGGCTGCGGATGTACCTCCGGTAGCCGTCGGCAGCTTCGGCGAGTTGGCCGCTCCCGTCGGTGGCCGCCTGCGAATCGCCCGTGACGACGAAGCCCTGACGGATGCCGGTTCCGACCATGCCCGGCTTGCACGCGAGTTGATAGGTCGCAGCCTCGGGGAGGGAGACGATCAGCTGCCGGGTAAGGCCGGGGCCGATGTTCTCGACTTCGCCCATCGCTCGATCGCCCTCGGCGAAGACGTAGAACTCGGTGACCTTCGAGCCGTTGTTCGTCACCTGGAACGTCGAACTGCCAGTGGTTCCAGTGGTGGCACTGACGTCACACGAATCGTCGGTGGCCGTGACGACGATGTCGCCGTCGCTCGCGGTCGTCTTCTCGGTGCATGCGGCGAGGGAGAAGGGAAGTACCGCGGCCGTGGCCAGTACGAGGGTGGATTTACGCATGTCGGCAATGCCTCTCAGGATTTTTCGGGAACGTGTGTGTCGTGCGCAGGCGGGGTTGTCGGTTCCGATGGGCTCGACGGAAGGGGACGTAGGAAGAGCGCGAGGACGACTACGAGGTAGACGACCCATGCGACGGTTTGCAGGACGGTCGGGTCCGGGCGGAAGTTGAAGATTCCGGCGAGGACGGTGCCGTACCAGGTCGACGGGTCGTAGCCGGGTGTCAGGTTGAACGCGAGATTCGAACCGCCCGGCAGGACGTTTCCGGTCTGCAGAGCGCGAACACCGTACGAGAGGATTCCGGCGGCTACGACGATGAGGAAGATCGCCGTGTACCGGAAGAACGTCGTCAGGTTGAGACGGAGGGCGCCGAAGTACATGGCGACGGTCAAGACGGCGGCCAGGAGAATTCCGAGGAGCAGTCCGACCAACGGCCAGGAGCTGCCTGCGGTGTTCTCGGCGTAACCGACCATGAGCAACGCAGTCTCGACGCCTTCACGACCGACCGCGAAGAACGACAGCGACAAGATGGCGACGGGTCCGGCGATCAACGCCTTCTCCATCCCCGCTTTCAGATCTCCGGAAATGTTTTTGGCGGCCGTGCGCATCCACAGGACCATGATCGTGACGATGACGACGGCGATCAGGGAGGCAACGCCCGCGATGATCTCCGCGGTCAGGCCGTCGACCGTCGACGTTCCGTAGTGGATCGCGAAGAAGATGATCGCCACCATCGCGACGGCGATCGCGACGCCGAGCCACACCCATTTCAGTGCGTCCTTGCGCTGGGCCTTCACGAGGTAGGCGGCGAGAATCATCACCACGATGCCCGCTTCGAGGCCTTCGCGCAGACCGATCAGGCCACTGCCGAATAACTGGGTGGCAACTGATGGTGTGCTCGCGGCAGCGAGTACCGACACGGGCACGGGCGACTCCTGACTGAGTGAGTGCAACAGCTTCTGACGAACGCATGAGGCTAGGCCAGCCTTAACTCAGAAGAAGATACTCCATCATCGACGGCGAACCATGCTCTCACCTGTACTTTTGCTGTTCTTTACCAATGGATTCGGGAGTAGTTCACTCGCATGTGGATGATGGAGGGGTGTACCGAACTCCCGCAGCCCGCAGAAGTCCCCGGCGTCTCTCGCGAGCCGTAGCAGCAGTAGCTGCCGGAACAGCTTTGCTGGGCGCAGGCGTCGTGGCTTGCGGATCGAACGAACCGAAAGTAGCCATTCCGGAGGGCATACCCCCAGGTACCGGCTCTCCGACGCCGCCGATCGACATCAATGCTCCCGGCCGCAGTGCTGATCAACTCGCCGACTGGGCAGCGGGATTGTCGGACGACATCGGGATCGGGACGACGGCAATCGAGGCCTACGGGTACGCCGCCGCGGTGATGGCCGAGACGCTTCCCGGCTGCGGAATCGGGTGGACAACTTTGGCCGGTATCGGCAGCGTCGAGAGCCGCCACGGGACCTACGACGGCTCGTCGGTCGACGCGTTCGGCCAGGTTGCTCCGATCATTCGGGGAATCCCTCTCGACGGTGGCCCGGGAGTTGCCGAGATCCCCGACACCGACGGCGGGGCGATGGACGGCGATCCAGTGCACGACCGTGCGATGGGGCCCATGCAGTTCATCCCCGAGACGTGGCTCAAATGGGGAGTCGACGCCAACGGCGACGGCCGGGTGGACCCCGACAACATCGACGACGCTGCCCTCGCGGCCGCCCGCTACCTGTGTGCCCGCGGGGGAGACCTCACTTCCGCTGCCGGATGGCAGCAGGCACTGATGGCGTACAACCTCTCGGGCGACTATCTCGCGCTCGTTCGTGATCGTGCGTCGGCGTATTCAGTCGGGGTACGGCCGGACTGACGGTGATCGATCCGCAGGTCGGACCCGTGACCGCGCGTCGATAAAGAAGCCTTCGGCCCGTGCGGTTAGGCTGTGTGCTGGCACTACAGAGGTGCTGGCACTGCAGAGGCCCAGCCGCGATCGTGGTCCTCTTTCGACCGGAGGGGTCGGAGCCCAAGTGTCAAGCACGCAGAGCGTGCCCCAATGCGAAGCCCATTCGAAGGAGAACCACACAGTGGCCAGTATTGAGCAGGTCGGAGCTCGCGAGATCCTTGATTCCCGTGGTAACCCCACGGTTGAGGTCGAGGTTCTGCTCGAAGACGGAAGTTTCGCCAGGGCTGCGGTGCCGTCCGGCGCTTCGACCGGTGAGCACGAAGCCGTCGAACTGCGCGACGGTGGCGCACGCTACGGCGGAAAGGGCGTCGAGAAGGCCGTGGAGGCTGTGCTCGGCGAGATCGCTCCTGCCATCATCGGCATCGACGCAACCGAGCAGCGCACGGTCGACCAGGCGCTGCTCGACGCGGACGGCACCCCGGACAAGTCGCGTCTCGGCGCAAACGCTCTGCTCGGTGCCTCGCTTGCCGTGGCTCGCGCCGCCGCCGAGTCCTCGGGCCTCGAGCTGTTCCGCTACGTCGGTGGCCCCAACGCTCACGTTCTCCCTGTCCCGATGATGAACATCCTCAACGGTGGCGCGCACGCAGACACCGGCGTCGACGTCCAGGAGTTCATGGTTGCTCCCATCGGCGCACCGAGCTTCAAGGAATCGCTGCGCTGGGGCGCCGAGGTCTACCACTCCCTGAAGTCGGTTCTCAAGGAGAAGGGCCTCTCCACCGGTCTCGGCGACGAAGGCGGATTCGCGCCCGACGTCGCAGGCACCAAGGAAGCACTCGACCTCATCACGATCGCCGTGAACAAGACCGGCCTCAAGCTGGGTACCGACGTCGCGCTCGCTCTCGACGTCGCTGCCACCGAGTTCTACACCGACGGCACCGGCTACAAGTTCGAGGGCAAGAACCGCACCGCGGCCGAGATGGCGGCGTTCTACGCCGAGCTCATCGACGCCTACCCGCTCGTTTCCATCGAGGATCCGCTCGACGAAGACGACTGGGACGGCTGGGTCGCACTCACCGATCAGATCGGCAACAAGATCCAGCTCGTCGGCGACGACCTCTTCGTCACCAACCCCGAGCGCCTCGAAGAAGGCATCGTCAAGGGTGCGGCCAACGCACTCCTGGTGAAGGTCAACCAGATCGGCACCCTGACCGAGACCCTCGATGCCGTCGATCTCGCTCACCGCAACGGCTACAAGACGATGATGAGCCACCGTTCCGGCGAGACCGAGGACACCACCATCGCCGACCTCGCGGTTGCCGTCGGCAGCGGCCAGATCAAGACCGGTGCTCCGGCACGCAGCGAGCGCGTTGCCAAGTACAACCAGCTGCTGCGCATCGAGGAGAACCTCGGCGACGCAGCACGTTACGCCGGCGAGGTTGCGTTCCCGCGCTTCGCTTTCGAGGCCTGACGGAAATCTAAGATTCAGTAGTGTCTGCACAGCGCGGTAAGCCACGATCCCCCGGCGGAAGTCCGGGGGGTCGTGGTTCCCGTCGTGGGGACACACCGTCGCGTGCGCGTCGACACAGTGCCCGACGCCCACGCGTGTCGGAACCTTCGGTAGATCCGGAAGCAGTCGATTCCGCTGTGACAGACCCCGCGCAACCGGGGGTCTCCGCCGAGAAAGCGTCGGCGCGAGGGTCGAAGTCGGCCCGGGGGAAGAGCGGAACCAACAAGTTCTGGTCTCGGCTTCCGAAGTCGGACAACACCATTTTCGGCTTGTCCACCAGTCGGGCAGTTGTGCTCGCGATGGTTGTGCTCATGCTGGCGCTGACACTGGCAGTGCCGCTCCGTACTTACATCAGCCAGCGTTCGGATGCCGCGCAGGTGGCGGCGGAACGTCAGGTACTCGAGGAAGAACTGCGAAAGCTGCAAGGGCAGAACGCGCGCTTCGGCGACCCTGCGTACATCGAAGCTCTTGCACGAGAACGCCTTCGGTACGTCAAACCGGGCGAGACCCCGTTCCAGGTTCAGCTTCCCGGTGACTACAAGGAACCCGAGAAGAAGCAGGAAAAGGAAACACCGCTCACAGGTCCGTGGTATCGCGATCTGTGGCAAACGATTTCGGAACCGCCAGTGGTTCCCGAGACGACGACACCGGCCCCGATGCCGTTGGCGCCGATAGAGCCAGAAGAACAAGGAGTACCCACCGGGTGAGCAACACGTCCGAAAATTCCCCACAGGTTTCACAAGCGGATCTCGACGCCGTTGCCGCTCAATTGGGCCGTGAGCCACGCGGAGTGATCGAGATCGCGTACCGCAGCCCGGACGGTCAGCCGGGCGTGGTCAAGACCGCCCCCAAACTTCCGGACGGAACACCGTTCCCGACGTTGTACTACCTCACGGACCCGCGACTGACTGCCGAAGCGAGCCGTCAGGAATCCGCCGGCGTCATGCGTGAAATGACCGAACGCCTGACCCAGGATCCGGAACTTGCCGCGGCCTACCGACGGGCATACGAGTCGTACCTTGCCGAGCGGGACGCGATCGAATCTCTGGGAACCGACTTTGCCGGCGGTGGGATGCCGGATCGTGTCAAGTGCCTGCACGTGCTGATGGCACATTCGCTTGCCAAGGGACCCGGCGTCAACCCGCTCGGTGACGAGTCCGTCGCGTTGGCCGGTCACGGAAAGCTGCGCGGCACTGCAATTCCCGCGGACTGGCCTGGCATCGACGATGCCGACAACACCGACCGGTGACTCGCCGTGTCGCCGCAGTCGATTGCGGTACCAACTCCGTTCGACTGCTGATCGCCGACGTCGGCGCCGACGGTCGTCTGGTGGATGTCCGGCGCGAGATGCGCGTCGTGCGACTCGGTCAAGGTGTTGATGCGACAGGGACATTCGCGCCCGAGGCCATCGAACGCACCCGGATCGCGCTGGTCGAGTACGCGTCGATGATCGCCGATGCCGGAGCAACCGCCGTTCGCATGGTCGCCACCTCGGCTACTCGCGACGCTGCGAATCGGGAAGAATTCTTCACGATGACGCGGGACGTGCTCGGCGCGGTGATTCCCGGATCCGGAGCAGAGGTCATCACCGGCGACGAAGAGGCGCGCCTCTCGTTCAGCGGTGCTGTGGGAGAACTCGATCCGTCCGAGGGCCCCTTCGTGGTGGTCGATCTCGGCGGCGGATCCACCGAAGTTGTCCTCGGCGACACGTCGGGCGTCCAGGCTGCGTACTCCACCGACATCGGCTGTGTGCGCGTCACGGAGCGTTGCTTACCGTCGGATCCGCCTACAGCAGAGCAGGTTTCCGAGGCGACGGCTTTCGCGACCGCGAAACTTGCCGAGGCGTTCGAGGCCGTACCCGTCGAGAAGGCGCACACGTGGGTGGGTGTCGCTGGAACCATGACGACGCTGGCCGCGATCGCGCAGGATCTTCCGGAGTACGATGCCGAGAAGGTGCACCTGTCGAGGATTTCGTTCAATCAACTGTTCGACGTGTGCGAGCGTCTCATTGCTATGCCTCGGGTTGATCGTGCTGCCTTCGGCCCGATGCATCCGGGGCGGGTGGACGTCATCGGCGGCGGAGCGATCATCACCACGGTGCTGGCTCAAGCGTTCGAAGCCAAAGCCGGGATCACCGAACTGGTTGTCAGCGAACACGACATACTCGACGGCATCGCGATGTCGGTAGCTCAGACCGACCCGATAGTCTGATCCCTGCCGCACCCGACCCGTCGGGTGCGGCAAGGCCCCCATAGCCCAATTGGCAGAGGCAACGGACTTAAAATCCGTCAAGTGTCGGTTCGAGTCCGACTGGGGGCACAAGATCGGTGCAGCTCAACGCACTACGCGCAGGGTGGGTCGACCTTCGAAACCATCTCGGGTACGCAGAGGGTACGCAGGAGATTTACTCGAAGCCTCCGCGGCCGCATCGAGAGCGGCCGCAACGGTGTCGAGATCGTCCGCGAACAGGTGCCCGTAGCGGTCCAGGGTGAGGGTCGCAGTCTTGTGTCCGAGGAGCTGCTGGACGACCTTCACGTTGGCGCCGGCCGCGATCGCCAACGATGCTGCAGTGTGACGCAACTCGTGAGGGACGAGCCCGTCCAAACTGACCTTCTTGGCGGCGGTGTCGAATACCCATCGGAACTCTCCGAGTGGAAGCCATCCGCCCTTGTGGCTCGGGAAGACGAGATCGTCGGGATCGGATCCGTCAAGGCGATCGCGAAGTTCGTCGACGACAAACTTGGGGATGGGTACCGATCTCGCAGCATGATTCTTCGTCGGGCCCTCGACGAGTCCGACGCCGGTGACGCGCGTGACGGACGTTTGCACACGGATCCGGGATGTCTTCAGGTCGACGTTCTTTCCTCGTAGTGCGATCGCTTCGCCGTATCGCAACCCGCAGTATGCGAGCACGAGAACCATCGTGTGGAATCTGCCGCATTCGGCCGCAAGGCGTCGGATCTGTTCGTGCGACAAGTAACGCTTGTCCGGGTCCGCTTTGCGTGGCAATTCGATGTCCGATGCGGGATTGAAGGCCAGCCGTTTGGCGCGAATCGAGTAGCGGAGCACTTGGTCGAGAACTTGGTAGGCCTGGATGGTTCGCGAGGGCGAGAGTGGCTTGGTTCCGTCCTTCGTAACCTTGCCGGACTTGCTGAGCCCAGTCACCCAGATCTGCACATCCTCGTAGGTAATATCCGCCAGGGCCGTATCACCCCATCGGGGGAGGACCTGTGTATCGAGCAGTGATCGGTATCCGGCGATTGTTGTTGGGGCCTTCGTCGCCTTCGTGGCGTACCACTGCTCGGCGACGACGCTGAATGCGGTTGCTTTACGTTTCGGGTCTACCCAAGTCCCAGTCGCATGCTCGACGGTGAATTCCTCGACCCAGTCGTTGGCGTCAACCTTGCGGGCAAACCTTTTCGTATGTTCGTCCCCATGTGCGTCAACGTACCTACCTCGCCATCGCTTCCCCTTGCCATGCAGCTTTGTTTCCACCTTCTCCGTCTCGCCGTTGACTGTGACGGATTTCCACCAAAGATCCTCGACCCCGGCGCGGCGGTTTCGTCTAATGGCCATGGATAATCCTTTGAGATTTTGTTGGATGAGAAGCTACCGAGAGCGATGGGCATTTCGCCGTTGCAATGATTGCCAGGCGTAGATCATTGGCGCGGTGACTCCGAGCTGAACTGCGAGAGTTGGGACGTGTGGCCCGTACATCCGTTCAGCCACTTCATAGTCGTAAGAATCAATCAGCAGTTTCGCTGCAAATTCATCAGCCTTACGCTCCTGGCGGATAGCAATGATTGAACCGGGCTCGTCGTCGTGTTCGTGGCCGTAGTGCGCGTGCCCGAGTTCGTGGCCGAATGTATGCGCCTTTTGTCGAGACTGAAGTCGAGTACTTAGAACAATTCGCCTTTTGGAATGGATGTACCGTCCCCACTGGTGACCGGGTAGGAATCGCTCAACCACGGTAATCCCCATGGATTTTGCAGCGGTGTATAGCTGATCCATGGGTACCTATATATCGTACTTCGACTCGTCGTCGTCCTCGCCTATGTCTTGGCCTGGCTCGTGCGCCACATAGGGGAGATCCAGGTCGTCTGCTTCTTCATCAATGTCTGACGGTTGATCTGCGGGAGTCAATCGAAAAACATTGACGTCTTCCATGCCGGCGAGCGGTTCTGTCCCTCCGCCGCCAATAGGCGCGTCATACGCTCGAGAGCCGCCCTTCATCCGGCGGAGAACTTCGTCCATAAGCTGCTCATCTTCGGCACGTTCGAGGGCATCCTCGATTGACACCTCAGCGATATCGCTGTCGACCAGCAGTCCATAGGCGACGAGACCAGGTACCGCGGACTCGCCGTAGCCGCGCGCGATCTTCACGATCACCTCGGGAGTCAGCGCCGAATCTGCCAATTGTCGATTCAAGGTCGCTGGATGCACGCCCGCAGCCTTAGCGATTTTTCTACCCGAATCGCCTCTCGTAACTCGGCGTACCCACTGGTCAATGTCCGTCATGACTCAAGTATGAGACACATGGTGTCTCGAAGTCAAGACATTGTGAATCAAATCGTTGTTGCATGAGTGACACGTGTGTGATTCACTATGGATCGTAAGCAAGACACCGCCAGGCAGGAGGCAGCTATGCAAGAGCTGGAAGCTCGAATGAAGCCCGGATTATTGGATCGCCTCAAGCGGAATGCGGGCATCAATTCCGACTCTGCGTTCGCCGCGACGATCGGATCAAGTCGCGCCACGCTCGATGAGGTGCGCCGGGGAAGTCGAGCGCCGTCGATGGGATTTGCAATTGGAGTCTGCAAGGCATTCGGACTTGGCCTCGGCGAAGTTGTCGAATTTGATCGTGACGACATGAGGGCGTCGGCATGACCGTCACCATCGCAGCCGTTCCGGACGGCGACGAATTCTGGCAAGCGACTCAGTGCCAAGCGGCTACGGGCGTTCCGAAGGGAACTTGGCTCTACTGGGCGCATATCGGAAAGGGTCCAGCAAGTTTCAAGCTTGGGCGCCGCAGGGTCTGGCGAAAGAGCGTAATTCTCGCCTGGATAGCAGAACAGGAAGCTGCAGCTTCATAAAAAGCCGCCATCTGCAGCAACAGATGACGGCCAACCGAATCCCAAGCAAAGGAATCTGATGACTGAGACTACCGCACAACCACTTACCCGTGAAGACATCACAGCGGCAGTGATCGCAGCACTCCGAACCAACACAGTAAATGTGGTTAACACCAAGTCCGAAAGACTGCGCAACATTGGAGAATCCGAACAAGCCGCGCGCGACCGCCATCCTGCCAGGAAGGGATTGACCAGCCCCTTTACCTGCGACAGCGCAAATGCCGACGCAGGTAAAGGAGCTGACGACTTACTTGTCGGCCTCGAGTGCAGCCTTGGCGTTGGCCTCCTCGAAGGAGTAAGGGAGGGGTTCTCCCCCAATCGACACTCCTCCAGGAAGCTTCGCGGAATCGAGGTAGACCTCAAACATCTCGCCGTTGAGTTGGACAATGTCGGTGGAGTCGTACCTGTATTGAACCGGAATCGACGGGTGCATCCAGATGATGTTTCGAGCGGGGTCTCCGTTGTCCTTGGTTCCGAAGAGAGCCAAATGGAAGCCCTTTCCGTCACGAAAGAGGCTGTCAGCGACCGCATTTATATAGGCAAGGGTCGAGTTGTCACTGTTGTACATGGATCCGTCATAGGCGAGCGTAGCCACGATTCTTCTCCTGCTGTTGATGGTTGTGGTGACCCAACTGTAGGAGACGGGCCCGTCGCCGGGGCTGCGTCGACAACCCCGGCGGCCGAGGCCGCGATCGCGTCGATCATCGAAGCGATCCGTGACGCACGTGTCGACGAGGTTGCAGCACTGCGCCTTCAGCGCGCTGCGGAGTCGAATCTCGCGGAGATGAACGACAACCTCGCATACGCAAAGAATCAAACCCGAACGGCCGAGCTGGCATTGCTCGACCACATCAACGGAGGTGCAGCATGAGCGACCTGAACCTCTTCAACCCCGACGAGTCCCCGTTCGACTCGATTCGGCAAGTCCATCCGGATGGATCGGAGTTCTGGTCGGCCCGCGATCTCATGCCGCTACTCGGGTATGAGAAGTGGGAACGGTTCGAGGACGCCATCGATCGGGCCGTTGACAGTATGCGAAACAGTGGGCAAGACCCCATGCGCAACGCTTCCCGGCGCCGGGAAGCGATCGCAAAGACCGCCCGCACAAACTGGCATCTCTCCCGCTTCGCTTGCTACCTCGTCGCAATGAACGGTGATCCCCGCAAGTCGGAGGTTGCCGCAGCCCAGGCGTATTTCGCGATCCGAACTCGTGAGGCGGAGACGGCGCCGGCCGCCGTCACGGAGCTCTCTCGTCTCGACATCCTCAAGTTGGCGATTGCCGCCGAAGAGGAGAAGGCGGCGCTGCAGTCGCAGGTCGCGGTGATGGCTCCGAAGGCTGACTATGTCGATAGGTATGTCACCGACGAGGACGTCTTGAGTTTCAGCACTGTCGCTTCAACTCTCGGGCTTACGGAGTCGCGACTCCGCGAAATCCTGATCGAGCACGATTGGATCTACACGGAGACTGCAACGCGCTGGTCCCACAAGGAGCAGCGGAAGAAGCCGGTCAACCGTTACACCGAGAAGGCTCATAAGAAGTCGTACTTCCAGCGAGTCGAGAGCCATGAGGCACCGCGATTTCGTGGCGAGGTCATGCACACGCTCAAGATCACAACCGAAGGCGCGCAAGCGATTGCACGTGCGGTCGAACGCTGGACGAAAGAGGCTGCAGCATGAACGAGTACACCACTCCGAGCGGCGAACGGATCGTTGTCGGCCAGGTCTACCGCGATGCCCGCGATGTCCATGTTCGGACTCTTCGCGTCGATGAGATCAGCGTCGACCGTTACGACCACGTCCGAGTGACCTGCACGGTCATTCGACAGGAGGACGGCAGCAAGGTCACTGAGCCGATGCGCCCGACGACGATGGCTCCTTCGCGCCTGGTCAGCCGCGCGTTTCAACTGCTCGAGGAGGTGAAGTGATGTCTGAGTTCAATCGCCAGTTTGCGATCTGGCTTCCCAGCGGGAGTTTGTTCAATGTTCCTAAGCCGGAACCGTCGCCGTTCAGTTTCTTCGGTCGCTCTCAGTCTCAGCATCAGCCACGGGTGATGGTTTTCGAGACCGAAGAGGATGCGAAGAGTGTCCTGGCGCAGCTCCAGAACGAAGCATCGAAGGTTGGCGTGCTGAATTTGGGCGCTTCGATCGTCTCCCGCGTCGTCGGCCCCTGGGCGGATCCCGACCTGACCGGATTCATGAGAGCGGTCGAAGAGCACGCGAATGGTGCGGAGTCATGACGGCCGTCGTAGCGGTTCAGCGTCAGCGCGCGCTCGCCGCGATCGAGGTCTACGAGGCCGCCCTCGAGGAGTACGAACTCCCGTCGGCTCCACGGTCAGAGGCTGACCGGATCGTCGCCGCCGACAGGGTGATCGCCGCTGCCGCTGGCCTCCGAGTCGCTATCCCGATGTAGCCCAACAACTCCGGTGGCGTCACCACTGTAGGACCGTGCCGGTCCAGATGGCCGGCAACCCGGCGCCACCGGCCCAAACTTCCCACACTCCCATTTCTCCTGCGAAGGACATTCTGTGATGACGCATACTCAAAACACGCCCAAAACGGCACCGGTGCAGCCTGAATCGTGCCCGGATTCGTCGCCGCTCGCAGTGCTCGGCCCAAGCGATCCGCTCGTCACTGCGCAGGCTTTCGACTGGCCCGGCGATTCCGACGTCGACCATGACGACGACCTCGACGCGCTCACCATCGAGAACGGAGCGATCCGCTTCGCTGACGAGGTGAAGCCGGTTGTGGTCGACCGCGACACCTGGGCTGAATGGGGACTGGAGCCCGCGCCGAAGTCGTCCCGCCGCATCAAGGTTGCCGCGATCGTCATTGTGGCGGTGATCGCGATCCTGCTGGTCGCCGCTATGGCCTCGCTCGGCCCGATCGGTGGTGCAGCATGAGGCGCCCGACCGCGACTCAGCGCGCAGCCCGGATGGCGGAGCGGGTCCTCATCGATGGCCGACTGGTTCACCCTCGCGCGAACCACGGCACCACGACCGCCTACAACAACTTCGGTTGCCGTTGCCTCGATTGCGCAGCGCGAGAAACCGAGCGGAAGCAGCGAGCTCGTGATCCGCGGTTCGACGGCGAGTGGACGCGTTTGGATTCCATGCGGCTCGACGAGTGGGCTCGATCCCATCCGAACCGCACACCACTGCAGTGTGATCCGCATCTGTACGCGTTGCTTCACGACGCCGAGTCGGTGGCGGCATGACCGACCACATTCACAACACCGAATGCACGAAGCTCGGTCAGCCCTGTCACGGCCGCGGCGTCCCGTGCAAGAAGTCTCACCCAACGCAACCGGATCTCACTTGCGCCAAGCTCGCCGGCCACGGCGTCGATCACGAGGGCTGGGGCAACGCGATGAAGCGAATCGAATGGACCACGGAGGCAACAGCATGAGCACCACATTCAGCATCAACCGTGGCGACCTCGCCAAGGCGCTCACGATCGGACTGAAGTTTTCAGGTAAGGAGCGTGAGCTTCCGATGCTCTGCGGGATCAACCTGTCGATGATCAAGGGGCAGCTCGCAATCACTGGGACTGACCGATTCCGTCTCGGGCTGGTCCGCATCAGGCCGAATCCCGAAACTGCGGACGGCTCGGCAAACCCCGACCTGGCTGGCCCAGGTAGCAATATCGGAGTCCTGCCGCGTGCAACGGCAACCCGGTTGCTTCGCGTGATCGGTGGTCCACTGGATGACCGCTCACCCAACGTCGAACTCACCGCCTCGGGTCGAGAGCTCACTGTCGCCGACGGGGAGACCAGACTCACAGTCACGCTCGCCGACGAGAAGTTCCCCGACGTTGTCGGGATCCTTCTTGAAGAGATGGATCGTCCGATCGACCTCGATCTCTGGGGTGTGAACACCGCGCTCTTTACAGCATTCAAGGATGCTGCGTGGCGTAAGGGAGATCATGCGACCGTGCGGCTTTCGACGCCGTCTCGTCCCGCGTTGGTGCGAATTGGCGATCACTTTATCGGGTGCTTGATGCCGGTGCGGATCGCCGAGCACGGGGCGCCTGCGTCGGATTGGAAAGAATTCCTGACGCCCGAACCTGAGAAGCCGAAGCGCACCGCCAAGCGTGCATCCAAGGCGGCGAAGTGACTGACCCACTGCAGGATCCGGTCAACAGCCCCGACTGGTACGAGCAGGAGATCGGCGAAAAGGTCGATCACGCGTACGAGAGTCTCGTCGCGGATTGCGTCGAGAAGTTCCCGACGCGTGAACCTGCGACATTCCCCGCGGTGCCGACCTTCATCACCTGGGGGTGTGGAACGTGTGGGAAGTGGCGGTCCGCGCCGTGCGCACCGAGTTGCGTGTTTGGCGGCCAGGGCGATCCGGCCGACTTCAAACGCGCGCGTGTCGAGTCGGAACGTCGCGAGGACGTCCAGGCTGCAATGCGAGGTGAGTGGGAATGAAACTCTCCGAAGCCATCGAGAACGTCGGCAGACGGGTGATCTACACGCACCCAGCAACTCTGGCAACCGAACCCGGAATCATCCGCAGCGTCGACATTGCGAACCGCGGACTCGTGAACGTCCAGTACGGCGCCAATATCTGGGCCACCCATCACGACAACCTCACACTTGATCGGAGCCGAAGATGACCTCGCGACTCGTGACGACGAAGGCCGTACCGGGCTCGCCGGAGTGGCTGAAGATAATCACCGCGTCGAAGATCCCGTCCATCCTCGGTATCTCGCGTTTCAAGTCGCAGTTCTCGCTGTGGCACGAGATGGCCGGCACCGTGACGCCGGAGCCGATCGGCAAGGCACAGCAGGACGATTTCGACTACGGGCATGCGGCGGAGCTGGCGGCCGCCGAGTACTGGCGGTACAAGAATCCCGGGTGGAAGCTCTCGCGAGCCGAGGTCCAGTACACCAATGACGAACTGGGATTCCCCAACGCCGCCACCGTCGATGCCCGTGGTTCACGCGGATCGAAGCGCCGCGGTGTGGAGAAGAAAACGGCGCGCGACCTCGCCGAGTGGGGCGACGACGGATCTGGTGAAGTGCCCGCCGACTACACCGCGCAGGTGATCTGGCAGCAGATCGTCACCGGCTGGCTCGACCCGTCGGACGTTGTCCTGTGGCCGCAGTACGGCAAGCCGAAGATCTACACGATCGCGCACGATCCGGTTGTCGCGGAACTGATCCTGGGCCGCGTCAGGGAATGGAATGCCAGCCTGGCTGCTGGGATTCCGCCTGAACTCGACGACTCGATCAGCACGTACGCGACGGTTCGGCGCCTGCATCCCGACATCGATGGAACCGAGGTGCAGATCTCAGCGGAGCAGGCTTTCGACTACCTCGCCGACGATGGCGAACTCAAGGCCTTGACAAATCGCCACCGAGGCCGAAAGACCTCCGTCCTCAACACCATGGGCAACGCCAAGTATGCGATGTGCGGAGACCTCAAAATCGCCGAACGCAGACCAGGCAAGGGCGGCAATATCTCGCTCTACGCCAACACGAAGCTCGATCCCGCCTCGATCCTGAATCCCGAAACAGTGAAGGAACTTTCAGCATGACAAACCAGATCGCAGTACGCGGCAACACGACCGATCTCGTTATCGACCCGAACCAGTCGACGTTTACCGATGTGCAGGTGGCGGCACTCCGGCAGCTCGGCGTCGAGGATGCGCCGAAGGGCGACCTCGACCTGTTCTTCCATCAGGCGAAGCGCACGGGTCTGGATCCTTTTGCGAAGCAGATCTACATGCTCGGTCGCCGCACGAAGATCAAGGTGTGGAATGAGCGGGCGAAGCGTCAGGACGAAGAGTGGGTCATGAAGTACACGATCCAGACAGGGATCGACGGCTACCGGGTGACCGGTCACCGTCTGGCGCGTCTCGCTGGTGACGACATCGCGGTCGAGGGTCCGTTCTGGCGCGGTGCCGACGGAGGATGGGATGACGTGTGGCTGGACCCGAATCGTCCGCCGCTGGCAGCAAAGTACGTCGTCGTCAAGAACGGTGTGAAGTACTCGTCGGTCGCGATGTACGGCGAATACGTGCAGACGTACTCCAAAGATGGCCAGCAGCATCCGAATTCGATGTGGGCGAAGATGCCGGCCAACCAGCTCGCGAAGTGCGCAGAGGCTGCGGCATGGAAGAAGGCGTACCCGAACGATTTCTCGGGCATGGTCCTCGAGGACGCTGTGCAGGTGATCGACGCCGAGTCGACGTCGGTGACGTCGGAACGTGTGCCGGCGCCGAAGGGTGGCACCGCTGGTTTGGCTGCCGCGCTCGGTGTCACGGCCGAACCGGAGCAGACCGTGATCGAAGCGCGTGCGACGCCGGATGAGCTGCAGGAGTTGCTCGCGGCGCTGGACAAGCACGGGATCGAAGTGTCGGAGCGGGCGGCATTCTTCGCAGGTCGACTCGAGAGGCCGCAGGGGCAGGAACTCTCCGGGCTCGAGGATCTGACGAGCGCCGAGGTGGCGACCACGATCCAGTTTCTCGAAACCGGCGAAGAACCGGCCGAGTAAGTCCAACTGCAACAGGCTCGGGCCGTCTCTTCGGTGGCGGCCCGGGCGAGCAAGGTGAGAACTGAACCATGACGGCAGAGCCAGCGATCGAGTTCGAGGACGGGCAGCAGTCGGTCGATCGGTTCGTCTGGGAGGGCATCGTCCGACGTGTCAGCATGCCCTCGGGCGCGAAGTATCTGGCGCTGATGTTGGCGACGTTTTCGGATAGCGACGGGTCGCGGATCTATCCCGGAATCGGACTTCTGGGCCGCACGATGGAGGTCTCGGAGCGGACCGTCATCCGGAACCTCGGGTGGCTTCGAGACAACGGTTTCGTGACTCGTTCGAAGAAAGGAAATCGGCACCTGTCGATGTCGGACGAGTACCAATTGACGGTTCCGCCAGACGTTCTCGATCGGCTTGTTCTGGATCCTGATGGCGCAGAGTCTAAGTGACATGGGTGTCACCTAGAGATTGTTTCCACAGGCTGTGGATAGAGGCTCGAAATCCTGTGGATAACTACCGATTTCAGAAAACAAACCGAAAAGTCTAAGTGACATTTGGAGCAAGTCTAAGTGACATTTCGCAAAGTCTAAGTGACATTTCGAGCAAGTCTAAGTGACACCCATGTCACCCCACCATATTTACCAACCCATAAACACCAACCACATACCAATCCTTCTGGTTGCTCTAGGTGAGTACCTCACTTGTGGATGTGGATGAACGAAGGAAAATCGATGTCGGCATTGGGTACGAAAAAGCGCGACGTGTTCGCGGACGCAAAACGGAACTTCGACCACATGGTCACCGAACACGAAATGACGATCCTTCGGGACGACGAGCTGTACCGGCACATCCGTTGCCGGCGCCCAGGGACGAGCCTCTGCGGCTGGGATCTGATCACCTGGCCCGGCCACCTCGTCGTCACCGGCGACGTGGAGAGCTTCCACTTCGCTCGCGAGGCGGACATGTTCGGATTCTTCGAAATGTGCGGCAACGAGCACGGCATCAACCCGGACTACTGGGGCGAGAAGATCCAGGGCAGCGCAAAATGGAGAACCCACTCGCCTGAGCTGTTCACCCAGCTCGTCGTCGAACACTTCTGGGAGCGCCGACACAGCTACGAAGGCGACACCGCGGCGCTGTGGCGAGCGATCCGCGAGGACGTCCTGATCCACGCCGAGTACGCGGTGGCCGCACGGGATGCGTTGATGAGCTTCCAGCACTGGGACCGGCAGGCCGGCACATTCGAGTTCACCGACGCGTGGGAGTGGAGCTTCCTCGACGCCGATTGGCACTACCTGCGATCGCTGCACGCGATCGTCTGGGGCATTCGAAAGTACCGGGCAGCGAAGGCGTAATCGTGAAAACCGTCCTCGGGATCGATCCCGGAGCACGCGCAACGGGGCTCTGCGTCCTCTCAGGCGACGAAATCATCGCCCACCGCACAATCACCTCAGAAGGGGAGATATTTCCCGCAGAACGGCGCTACGTCCTCGCAGTCCTCGAAGCTGGCGCGACGCTCCTGCAAATCCACAACGTCGACCTCGTCGCTGTCGAAACCATCACCCGACCCAGCTGGCACATGAAAGGCCGCGCAGCCGTCGACCCCACCGCGCTGCTCGCCACCGCGGAAGTGCTCGGCGCAGTCCTCGGAGTCGACTGGCCCGTCAACGTCACCCAGATCCGACCGAACAAAAACGGGTCACAACCACTCGGCACCTACCCCGGCGAACTCGTCTCACCCGGAGAACGACGCAAACCCGGATGGGAAAACCGAATCGGAGGCGGCCAACTCAGACACGCGCGGTCCGCCTACGACGTCGCACGACTTGCCAGTCGCAACATCGCACGCAACTACTCACTTGCACAGGAGAACCCATGACCATCAAGGAAGTCACCTACTTCATCGCGGTGTGCGACGGCTGCAAGGAAGACGCCGACTACGGAGACTTCACTGCATGGGGCGACAGCTCGTCCGCCGTCGAGATGGCAGGCGATGACTGGTTCGAACGCACAAAGGTCGTCAAGGAAATCCCACCGTGCGAAGACCACCCACTAGGGCAGAAGATCATCGAGACAGTCGAACTGCTTTGCCCGGCCTGCCAGAAATGCGAGATCTGCGGCGAAAGTGGTTATCAGATGGACGATCATCTCGTCTGTGACGAGCACGAAGATCACGACTTCACGGACGCCTCCGCCCTCACCGAAACCGAGTGGCCGAACCTGAATGCGGTGCCGGCGTCAGTATTCGCAGTCAAGGATCGGAATGGCTTCGAATGGCGTCGGCGATCCAACGGAACATTCTGCGGGCGTGCAGGTTGCGGCAACGGACACCCCGACCTAGGTCCGTTCGTTGCGGATAAGGAGCGGTGAACATGAGCAGAATCATCGACGACATCCAGTCCGCACGCGACAAGCTGCCACTGCCGACACCCGGCAACTACGTGGACCCTCACGTCAAGGCTGCACGCAAAGCCACGCACGAGAGCACAGACGACGGACTCTACAAGCGAGACAGCCTGGTTCGCGCTGCAGCCGAACTGATCGTCGCACTCGAAATCCTGGACCGAGCAGACAAGGAGCGGCGGTGAGCGGCGTGACTGGGGCGGATGTTGAGCACACGAAAGCGCTGTACGAAAAGGCTGCGCTGACCAACCTGGTCGCCATGACAACCGGCGTCAAAGGTGGCGACCATTGGTACATCTGCGACGACAACGAATCGGTCGCCATGATCAGCGCCAACGACGGCATCGACGAAGAGTGGCGCCAACCTCGCGCCGAACTGTTCGCGCACGCCGTCAACACACTGCCCGCCCTGGTTGCCGAAGTGCAGCAGCTGCGCGCACGCATCACAGTCGCTGCCGAATACCACCAGCCAAAGAACTCGACCACCAGCACCAAAGACTTCTGCACGGAATGCGACCAGGAATGGCCGCGTGACACCCGAAAAGCGTTGGAGGCAATGAAATGAAGTATTTCTACGACACAGAGTTCCTTGAAGACGGTTCGACGATCGATCTGATTTCGATCGGGATCGTCTGCGAAGACGGACGTGAGTACTACGCCGTCAACTCGGACGCTGACTGGGATCGAATCAGGAAAGACGACTGGTTGATGGTCAATGTCGTCAGCTCACTTCCGACACACAGCAGAGGGCAAGTCGAGAAGCGCCAGGGATTCGGACAGTCGGGTTACTTGTGGGGTGGCCTCGATATGAGTTCCACTCTCGTGAAGCCGAATTGGGTCATCCGGAACGAGGTGCGTGAGTTTCTACTCGCAGAACCAAACCCCGAGCTGTGGGCTGACTATGCGGCATACGACCATGTCGCACTCGCGCAGCTATGGGGGAAGATGATCCACCTTCCCGCGGGCTTGCCGATGTACACGCGGGACTTCCAGCAGCGTCTCGATGACCTGGGGCGACCAGAGATCCCCGACCAGGTTTCAGGCTCGCATGACGCGCTTGAAGACGCTCGACACCTCAAGCGCTGCTTCCAGCATGTATCCGAGGTGTCGTCGTGACCGCGCCTGATCCGGGGTTGACCGCGGAAGCCAAACAGTGGGACGGGACACGCGCCTCGATCGAAGAGATAGCGCAGTGGGCCAACGCAAACGCCGACCTCATGGACGATTTCACTCTCGAATACAGCTTCACCACCGGCACGGACGTATTCGACGTGAGGATCGCAACCGAGAACGGCGACGAGGTTGTCAGTTCTGGCGACTGGATCATCCGCGACACGGCAGGCGAATTCCACCTTTGCCGAACCGTCTGCGCAGCTTTGGAAGGGGAATGACATTGAGCGAGACCGCACTACACACGGTCACCATCACTGGCGACGAAGACAGTCCACGGATCGAATTCACCTGCAACGGTGGCATCGAGTCGGCCTGCCACAACTATCCGGCCTGTGACTGCGAGAGCTGGGATGACGATCACCACCACCCGAAAGTCACGCACGAACTCTGCTGGATGCAGCACTGGTTCGACAACGACTGCATCAGCCCGATGGGCGAGCAAGGCATCCTCGACGACTGCGAATACAAAGTCGGCATGAGCGGCCCGATCGCCACAATCTTGTGCCACGACTACGTCGAGTGGGAGTTCCTACCCTTCAAGTCCTCTGAGGGTAATTCTCCGTGAAGGTACGCAGTGCGGGAGAAAGCTCATATCATGAGACCCGCACCAGCAGCGATCAATGCAGCGCATGCAACAGCGGATGTTACGAGAATATGGTCGGCGACGAACTCGACGAAAAAGATGGTCGACCACACGCCGAGAAGCCCGGCAATGAGGATCATTGTGCCAACGGTTGCGGTACAGATGCGCTTCATACGGGAGGGCTCCTCGGGAGTGCGCTTTGCCTTTGTCGGTACGCATTTGATGTGTATCCCTTGCCGGTGTATCGCTGCCCGACTGTCATGGCAGCGATACACCAACAGGGAAAGGGACTTTCGCCCCTTCGTCTATTCCTTCTCGGAAGGTCGCCCCTGTTGAGCGGCCAACGCGAAGCAGAATATGAAACCTCCGACTGCCGCGTAAACCCAGCTCGGAGTCCCGTCAATCCCCAGGATCGCCAAGACGAGGAACAGGATCAGTAAGGCCAGAAACTGCAATCCAAATGCGGTTGCAACCTTCAGCAGGCGTGTTTTCATGAACCATCCTTACCAACGGGCGATAAACGTCTTCCAATGCCACACAGCAGCATTGATCGCCTGATTCTTCAAGAACTGCGGCAGTAGCTTCCATGCAAGGGACCCGATATTACCTGCCGCGCAGCCAGCTACGACTCCGTAGATGTAATTGGTCCACGCTGTGTTCGTGCCGGCGAGGAAGTTGCTGATTGCAGTGGCGGGGACGGAGCCGAGGGCGCCACTTGCGCACCAGGCGACAGCAGCCGCGGCGATGACTGGGAGCGCTTGGGGCGTTACCTGTCCTTCTCCCGGTGTCACCGGCGCGACTGGCGTGACTGGATCGACTGGCGTTTCGATCGCTACGGCAGGCGGTGTTGGGGGACTGATGATTTGGACATCGACGATCGAGGTCGGGGGCGAGACTGGTTGAGCAGACGCTATTCCGTTAGTGCCAAACAAGGCGGCAGAAGCCACGGCGGTTGTGGTGACGGCGCTCAGAAGGATCCTTCGAGCACGTATCGGCATTCGCATTAGTTTTCCTGTCGTTTGGTCCGGACTGTCTCGATGTCGCGGTTCGGTAGTGACTCTATAAATTCCAACCGGTTGGAAAAGGTGCGCAAACACACAGTAAAGGATCGAGGGTGAAAATGGGGAACTCGGTTTGGTTTCGGTGATTCGCGCAAATTTAGGACAATTGTCCACTTGGGCAGAGTGATTGAAAGATGCAACAGGTGCTCGGATTACGTAAAGCGCAATATCGAGATGGTGGAGGTTGATGAAGCGTGACTGATTCGGTTGCCGCACACTTTGACATGGTCGCCGCATGTGAATACGGGACCTCTGGGTGGTGCACGACCGGGCGACACGAAAAGTGCGCCCATCGCATCGGCGGACCGCAAGAGTCCGGAGTCTGGTCGCCCGAGTGTTACGTGACGATCGGAAACAAGCCCAACGGAAAGACCGCCGTTCCGGCCGGATGGCCAACCGTTATCCGGCCATCGCACATCTGGCGCTGCCCGTGCGAATGCCACAGTGTGCCTGTGGACGACGAGCCGAATGACTTGCTCGAACTGTTGGTAGTAGACGGATCGTGAAAGACATTGCGACACAAATAGATTGGTTGAGTATGGTGATAGAATCGGCTAGAATTGGGTAGAAGTGTCCGACGGCTTGAAAGCGGGGATCGTAATGGCCACATCAGCACTCAAGGGGGAACGATGAGCATGGATACTGCTAGCTTCAGCGCCTTCCTCGAATTTTTCGAAGCGCGGATCGCGGACGATGAAGCTATCGCAAGTGGCGCAGTCCGTTGGTCGCACGGGGCGGCAGGGTGGGCAGATGGCGGTGAACCGGATTTCATACATATTGCTCGGCATGATCCTGCTCGGGTGTTGCGTGAGGTAGCGGCAAAGCGGGGGATTGTCGCAAAGGCGCGGCAGGGCATGGTCAACATCCGAATATTTCCTGGACTCTGGGAGTCGATGCAGCTTCTCGCCTTGCCGTACGACGACCATCCCGACTACCGCGAGGAGTGGCGACCTTGAGCTTCGGCACTGAAGCGGACCACTTTTACCTTGATCGAATAGGGCAGCGGCAACTTGTCGAGATCCTGCGATCGGTGCCAACTCTCATGGCCGGTCTCGACGTAGCTGTTGGCAAGCAGGAGAAGTTCGGGTCCGGTGGACCTCGGGTTGGCCGAGTTGAGCAAGCGCAGCCGTTGCCGTTCAATCCGCGAGTATCCGACGCGGCAACAGCCTTGCATCACGAGCTGGCGACATGGGTGCGGTTCGTGTGTGAGCCGCGTGGGATCTGGTACTGGCCGGAAGGCTGCACGCACTCGGCCAACTTCATTGGACCACTGCGCGAGCGGGAGAAGCGTGCGCCCGTGCACTTCTCGCCGCCGAACACCTTGGAGCTGGCGGAGTGGCTCGACCGTAACGTCGCGGCACTTGCTCTCACTCCCGGTGGCGAAGAAGCGCTTGGCGCGATCCGCAACGTCGTGATGGCTGGGTTCGCGACCCTGCGTCCGCCGAGAGAGGAAGTGATTCCGACGCTCGACGAGGATGCAGTGAACGAGGCACGCGAGTATGAGATGCATCGAGACGCGATCGCGAAGGCCGCGCGAGGATTGGGTGAGGAGTACGCGGGACTGACAGCCCAGCGGGTGAACACTCTTCGCCGAGCAAAAAAGATCTTTGGCACGCGGTGCATCGTTGCAACCCGGGCGGAGCTATTCCGATTCGGTGATGTCCTCGACGCGCATTTGGAACACAAGAGTCGAAGTCGCAGTAAGGAAGCGGCGTGAAACCTTAACCACGCCAGGTGTGTTAAGCTTCGCTCGCAAGGGCGTGAGAGGTATCCGAAAGGGTAAGTCTCACGCCCCTTCTGCATCCAGGGGCGCGTCTGGATCTGTCGATGCACTAGCCGAAACATCACCGGCGGGTGCTCCGGGAATCAACGCCACAATCTTCCGCTCAGGTCAAAGTCGCCGATCCGGTTCTGCTCACGCGCCGGATATGGAATCCAAGCTCGCGCCAAGACGGCCCCCGCCGTAGTGCGCTGCTGCCTGAGCGGGCTCAACGTCCCCGCTGTCGTGGGGCACACGGTGATCCGGGGAGATCGGTAGCCGAACAACTGAATAGCCCCGGCCTGCAGGCGGGGCCCTGGAGAGTAAACCGCCAGTGGTGGCGGGACCGCTTCGAACGCGGCACGGGCCGAAAGGCCAGGGGTTCGACTCCTCTTCTCTCCGCCATGACGTCCCGCCGATCCTCGGAGGCCCGAAGTGAGTCGAACATTTGACGATATCGGCGCGGTTCTCCGCTCGATGAACTATGAGCAGCGCAGTCTGACTCTGGAGCTCGTATCGATCGTCGCGTTCTCGTGCACGACGATCCCAGGCGTGCTGCTCCCATCCTCGGAGATTGTCGATGCGATCACAGAGAGCGTCGCCGAGAAACTGGATCTGCTGTCTGTGCCGGAACCGGTGGACAGCTTCGATATCGAGCGGGCAATGCTCGATATCGAAGCAGCACAACTGCATCGTCAGAGGGTCTACTCAGATCCGGAAAGTGTTGGCGTCTACGGCCCATGGAATCCGAGATGGCAGGCTGGCTCCCAACTGCAGCATGCGCAAGACAGGCTGACGCAGCTCCGCAAGGCCAGTGCATGACCGCCATCCTCGACCTGATCGAAGCGATCCGAATCGTGATCGCGCTCATCGAGTTTTGGGTGATCTGATGTGCCTCAGCCTCAAGCAGCCTCCGAATCCAACAAACCCCGACGAACAATCTCGTCATGAATCGCACGCAGAGTGTCATCGAGATCTGCAAAGTATCCGTCGTCAGGACACGGAATCAGCAGAGCTGCATCCTCGTACACGACTCTCAAAGCGCAGTACAGATCAACGAGATCCGCATTGCCAACTGGTAGACGCGGCGCCATCGTGTGACCTCCGAAGGTCGATGTTCGATTGCGATATCCGAGGTGTTCCACGGATCACTTCTTCTAAACGCTTCGTGTCGTGAGATGCAGAAGGAGGTGAGGGGCCGATGACAACAACCAAGTTGACTACCGAGCGGGGACCTGGTTGGTCAGACCTTCCGGTCGAACAGCCCGACATCAATCCCGGTCCGCATCTCTGCGAGGGGTGCGGCCGATGGATTCCATGCAGACACTGTGAGAGAGGCTCGACAATGACAGAGGCAGTCGATGGACAGTCCCTGGTCGTGAACAACACCGGCCGTCCCGAGTGCATCGTCCCGAAGCATGAAGGCGAGAAGGCCGCGCGCCGACTCGAACGGATGCTCCGGACCGTCCTCGCCCCCACCAAGGCTGACCCGTACTTCCGTCGGGGCACCCCGCACTACGAGGAGGCCACCCGGGTACTGGGGGCCAGCGCAAGATGGACGGTCGACGAATCAGTTCGACAGATCAGCCGACGTTGGTTGAAGGTCGATCGCTTTGTCCCGGATACCGACGGCTGGCCGCAACTCACCGCTGCCAATGACGGGACCCTCGTGACCGAGTCCGTCCGTATCCGGATCCCTCGCGACTCGTGGCTCGCCCGCGGTTACTCCCATCGTCGGCACCGCAAGGGTTTTCCCTCCGTCGGGTAGCCGACCCCGACGGCTGGTCTCAGTGCATCAGGGCCACATCGGCGCCAGGCTGTCGCGGTCAATCGCGGCGGCGGCCGGCGCCGCACCCATGTCGAACTCGGAAGTGAAAGGCAGGAACGAATGCCAACACTCGAAGACATGATCGCCGACGACATCGCTCATCTTCGACGCGAGCGATGTCGAGCGAACAAACCAGCGGTCGCCTTCCTCACCGCAACCCTGAACGCTCGGCTCTACGAGCTCACCCACGATGGGCAGGCCCACTGATGGCCTGGGAGCGCGGAGGCCACAGCCGCACCAGCACCGCAGCCCACCGACGCTGGGCCAGGCAGGTCAAAGCCCGGGACGGATACCGGTGTCAGAGGTGCGGGTATCAGGGCAGCGCGGCGGCCCAACCGCATGACATCGAGGCCAATCACATCGTCAACACCAGGTCCGGGGGCACCGACACGCTCCCCAACGGAGAGGCCCTCTGCTTGCCTTGTCACGCCGCGGAAACTCAACGCGAAGCCCAGGCCGGACGAGCAAAGAACGGCCGCCTCCGACCAGCTGAGCCACACCCGGGCCGACGCTGACGTGACCTCCGTGCCGCCACTCTGGCCTGCCCCGTGACCCCCTGGGGGGATGCCCCTACCCCCACCCCCACGGGCCCACGGTTGGCATAGCAGTCAAAAACATGCGTGCGCCGCTTCTGGTTTTTTGGAGCGAGGAGGAGGTCTGCGATGGTCAAGCCAAAAGCGCCGGCAGGCTTTCGCGCGGCAGGAAAAAAGCTCTGGTCCGGAATTTCCAGTGCATACGAGTTGCGTCCCGACGAGCTCCGGATTCTCGAAGATGCTTGTCGCGAGGCTGATCTGATCGACTCGATGGTCAAGTGGCTCGAAGACGACGACATCATGACGACCGGGTCGACCGGGCAGCCGGTGGTCAATCCGCTGGTGTCCGAAGTGCGTCAGCATCGGACTGTTCTGTCGTCGTTGATGCGGCAGCTGAAACTGCCCGACGACGGCAATGTCGAGAAGGAGGCGGGCGAGCGCTCAGCCTCCGCAAGGACCGCGGCGAACGCCCGGTGGTCCAGGCGTGGCGCGTAGTCGCGCGGCGACTCTGATCAAGTCTGCGGATTCCGAGTTCGCCGAGATCATTGCCTGGTACGAGGAGCAGCTCGACGACGCTACTCCGCCAACGGGGTTGTTATGGGAGCCGGTGAAGATCGGCCCGACGTGGCAATGGGACGAAAACGGCTGGGTGTTGCCCGAGGCCAGTCTCGGATGGCGGGTCCTCGCCTGGTCAGGAAAGTGGCTCAGGGACAAGCGTGGACAGCCATGGCAGTTCACTCCCGAGCAGACTCGTTTCATCCTCTGGTTCTTCGCGGTCGACGAGAACGGCGGATTCCTCTATCACTCGGCGGTCCTGCAGAGGCTGAAGGGTTGGGGCAAGGATCCGGTTGCGGCATGTCTCGCGCTCGCAGCGTGTTTCGCCGAGGTGACGTTCGACCACTGGGACGGCGATCGTCCGATCGGTCGCGAGGAACCGAACGCGTGGGTGCAGATCGTCGCGGTCAATCAGGAGCAGACCAAGAACACGATGAAGCTCCTGCCGTCGTTGGTGCCGGCGGAAACCCGCCAGCATTACGGCATCCAGATCGGCAAGGTCAATCTCTACGGCCTCGGCGACACTCGGCAGATCGAAGCGGTGACCTCGTCAGCGATGGCGATCGAGGGTGGCCGGCCGACGCTGATCATTCGCGGCGAGACACAGAACTGGAATTCGTCGAACGGCGGCCACGAGATGGCGGGCGCTATCGAGGGCAACGCCGCGAAATCCGAAGACGGTACCGCTCGGATGCTCGACATCTGCAACGCCTTTCGTCCCAATGAGGGCTCCGTCGGGCAGGTCGTTCGCGAAGCATGGGAAGCAACTCAGGGCGAGGAATCGGAGTTTCAGGACTTCGGCCTGTTGTACGACTCACTGGAAGCGCCACCGAAAGCGCCACTCAGCGCCGAGGCGGCACCCGATGTGGTGCGCGCAATCGCGGGCGATTCGACCTGGCTCGACACCAAGCCGCGTGGTCGCATCGTCAAATCAATTCTGAACTCTGCGAACCCTCCGAGCGAGTCACGGCGCAAGTGGTACAACCAGATCACGGCCGCCGAGGACGCCTGGGTCGTCCCGCAGGACTGGGATGCCAACGCTGATCCTCGTGTGCTCGAGCGCGGCGATCGCATCGTGATGTTCTTCGACGGATCGAAGTCCGATGACGCGACCGCCCTGGTCGGGTGCCGAATGTCGGACGGGTACATATTCCGGATCGGTATCTGGCAGCGCGGCCCGAAGGACAAGGACTGGATTGTCAATCGGGACGCGGTCGACGTCCGGGTTCACGAGACGTTCGCGAAGTACTCGGTTGTCGGCTTTTGGGCTGACCTTTCCGACGCTCGCGACGACGAAACAGGTGAGCGCTACTGGGAGCCATACGCCGACGCCTGGGCTCAGAAGTATGCCCAGAAGCTACGGCTACTCCCGGCAGTTAAGTCGGGAGACTCTGCGCACCTGATCAATTGGGACATGCGCTCACCGGCCCACATGAAGGTCTTCATCGAGCACGCCGAGCGATTCACCTCGGATGTGAAGAACGGCGCAACGGAGGGGAGTACGGGCGTGATCCCTCATGACGGAGACAAAATCTTGCAACAGCATGTGAAGAACGCGCGCCGGCGCCCCGCTCGTGGAATCGGCGTCGGTCTCGGCAAAGAGCATCGCGAGTCGAAGAAAAAGATCGACGGCGCGGTCTGCGCGGTTGGCGCTCGAATGATGTGGCGCATTGCCATCCGCAGTGGAATCAAGGCGACATCGCGTTCGCGGAAGGCGGTCACCCTGTGATGAAAGGGATTTCGCAGCTGTTCGGCGGGCGTGGCATCCCGGCTCTGTTTCTCCGGACGCTCGCCCTCGACGACGACGAGGAACGCCTCGTCGGACAGATGCGCGCGCAGATCCGGAAGTTCGCGGCGAAGAACGCCATCAAGAATGCCTTCTACGAGGGTAAGCAGAAGACGCGACAGCTCGACATTGCGGTGCCTCCGGGCTTGCAGGATCTCGCTGTGTCGATGGGATGGCCGGGTACAGCAGTCGATGTCCTCGAGGAGCGGCTCGACTTTCTGGGATGGACGTCGGTGCAGGACCTCATGGGGCTTGATGACGTGTTCCGCGAGAACAGCCTCGGCGTGGAAGCCGGGCGAGGGCATTTGGATGCACTGATCACCGGAACCGACTTTGTGACTGTCGGCCGCGGCGACACCAACTACGGCGAACCTGACGTTCTGGTCACCGTGGAGTCCGCGTCGTCTGCGACGACGTTGCGGAACTATCGAGCGCGTCGGTCGGAGGCCGGATTGTCTCAGACGCGCAATGAATTCGGCGCGGTGGAGATGGAGACGCTCTATCTGCCGAACTCGACCATCGGGTTTGCCCGCAATGAGCGAACGAAGAAGCTCGAGGTCATCTCTCGAGACGATCACAATGCCGGGCGAGTGTTCATGGCGCGCTTGGTCAATAGGGATCGAGCGTCGGATCTTGATGGGCGATCGGAAATTACTCGCCCGGTGATGTATTACACCGACGCAGCAATTCGAACAATGCTCGGAATGGAGATCAATCGCGAGTTCTACACTGCTCCTTCGCGATATGCGCTCGGCGCGGACCCGGAGCAGTTCGGTGTCAATGAGGATTCGACCGAGTCGGAGAAACGGCAGGCTGGCTGGAAGGCGGCCATGGGCCGATTCAACGTCATACCGCGAACCGAAGACGGGCTTGCGCCGACGGTGGGGGAGTTTCACCCAGCGCCACCGACACCGTACATCGATCAGGTCAAGATGTACTCCCAGCTACTGTCCGCCGAGACCGGCATTCCGTCGACCTACCTCGGTTTCTTCACGGACAATCCCGCGTCTGCCGACTCGATCCGACAGGCAGAGTATCGACTGGTCAAGCGCGCAGAGCGTCGGCAAGGAACATTTGGCCAAGGGTGGCGCGAGATTGCGTACCTGTCACTGCTCGCTCGTGACGGCAAGGTGGATGCAGATGCGTTCCGCAAGATCGGCGTTCGATGGCGTGACGCTTCGACTCCGACTCGTGCCGCAACTGCTGATGCCGGACAGAAGTTGGTGGGAGTGAAGATCCTGCGTCCGGACTCGCCCGTGACGTACGACTATATGGGTTTCTCGGAACAAGATCAGATGCGCTTAGCCGAGGAGAATCGATTGGCGATGGCAGCTGAACTTCCCGACCTGCTGCGCAAGGCTGCTGGCCAAGTTTCAAACCCTCAGGTGATCGAGTTGTCGAGTAGGCGCAATGCCAACGAGCCTGCTTGAGCGGAAGGAGATTCTGGGCCACCTGGACCGGCTAGCGATCAATGAGATCGTCAATGTCTGGGACACGGCGCAGGGTCTCCCTTCTGCGGAGTTCCGATCGGTGATGGTGAATTCATTGCCTGCGGTGACGGATCCGTATGCCGCTGCTGCGTCGAATCTGGCTGCTGCTTGGTATGACGAGTCTGCGCCGAATTTGCCCTATCGAGCGAAGCCGTCGCCACTTCCCGCGTCGGAGGGCTTGCTGTCTTCGGCTGATTGGGCGATGGGTGCTCGTGGCGCGGATGCGCTTGCCCGGCTGGCTGAGGTTGCGCAGAAAGCTATCTGGAGTGGTAATCGGCAGACGATCTTCGACAATGCGAAGGCAGAGCCTGGCGCGCGCTATGAGCGGGTTGCCGAAGGCAAGTGCTGCGCATTCTGCGCGATGCTCTGTACGCGAGGCGCCGTTTACCTGGAATCCACGGTGGGGTTTCGCGCTCACGGAAACTGTCGCTGCGGCGCGCAAGAAGTGCGGCCAGGCAGGTCCTTTGATCGGCCTGCCCACTATC
This sequence comes from Rhodococcus sp. YH3-3, assembly GCF_001653035.1. Classification (NCBI taxonomy): domain Bacteria; kingdom Bacillati; phylum Actinomycetota; class Actinomycetes; order Mycobacteriales; family Nocardiaceae; genus Rhodococcus; species Rhodococcus sp. YH3-3. The sequence goes on from NZ_BCWH01000002.1 coordinate 1,625,038, forward strand.
AGCGCTTCGATGAGGCGTATGCCCAAGCTTCGCGTAATGCCACTGGCACGGACGCGATTCTCGCCGAGATGCGAATCATTCTCGGCTTTTCCTGACCATTTTCAGTGCTGCATGGTGCTGACCTATCCCGCACGGGAGTAGAAGATGAGTAGTGAACAGTTGGAAATCCCTACAGCTGAAGCGTTGTCGCGATATGCGCGCGAGCTGAAGGAAGGGGGATTCTCGCAGCCAGTGATCGACCAGCTCGTGATTCACGCGTCGGAGCACCTCGTGCTGGGTCGCGCACGACGCGACGAGTGCGGCCAGGAATCCGGCGTGCTGCGAGTGAAGGTGATCGCGAATGCATAACCCGAGAAAGTCGCTGCTCGTCGTTGCCCCTGCGGCTTTGGATCCTTTCGGCCAGTTCGGAAATCGCGCCGCTCGGCGTCACCCTCGACGAGATCCGAATGGGCACCCGAACGGCAATCCGAATCCGAATCCGAATCCGGAACCTGAGCCGAACCCGAACCCGAACCCGAACCCCGAACCCAATCCTGACGCGGCTAACTGGGCAAAGGTTTTCGAGGGTATGACGCCGGCCGAGGTGAAGGCACAGTTCGATCAGGCGAAGGATAATCGCGAGGCCGCGGAGAAGTGGAATCAGATTCAGAAGGCCTTCACGGGCGAAGGCGGCGACACGCCACCGGATCCCGCGCAGCTAGCCACCGACCTGTCTGCCGCAAGGGCCGGCGAACGCGAAGCGAAGGTCGAGAACGCGATTCTGCTTCTCGCCCCCACTGAGGGGGCGAATCCCAACTCGTTGATCGACTCCCGATCGTTCATGACCAGGATCGCCTCGCTCGACCTCGATCCCGCAGCCGCCGACTTCAACGAGAAGGTGACCGCAGAGATCAAAGCAGTTGCGGCGGCGCATCCGCTCACGGGCATTCCCCGCGGCCCGCTGCCCAACCCGCAGCAAGGTAACCCCGGCCATCAGAAGACGGAATCTACCGTCTCGGCAGGCCGTGCGCGATACAAGGAACGAAACCCCAAGTAGACCAACACATTCAACGAAGGAGGGATCCGGATGGATCTCAACATCAGGACCGAACGCTTCGGCCAGGATGACCAGTCCTGGCTGGCATCGGCACATGGCACCGACACGGCACGGGCAGTCAACATCGACGTGTCGACGTTCACGGCCGCCACTCACTACCCCGAGGGGTACCTCAAGTCCGGGTTTCCACTCAAGAAGGTCGGCAACCGGTACGGGCTGCGAACCAACGCCGACACCGAACCGATCGAGGGGCATCTCTTCACCGCGGTGAAGATTCCCCCGGGCGCGACCGTCGTGGTCGGTGCTCTCTTCTGGCATGGCGCCGTCCTGGCGGCGAAGCTGCCGTCTTCCGTCGACGTCGACGGTCAGGCAACTGCCCGCGACATCCGATACTTCTGAGGAGCCTGACTCATGGCACTAGTAATTAACAGCGACTTCATCACCCCGGCCGAACTCACGGGTTACATCCGCGAGGCTCTGGCCGATCAGGCAGTCAATGATCTGTCGCTGATCGACAATTTGCTTCCGGACACCCTCGTCCCTGATGTGGACTTCCGGGCGAACATCACGCAGCACGGCCTGAAGCGGGCTGCGAAGTTCCGTAGCTGGGACACCGAGGCTCCGCAGTCGCCCCGCAAGGGTCTGACTCGAATTTCCGGTGAGCTGCCTCCGCTTTCGGAGAAGAAGCGCCTCGGTGAGTACGACCGTCTGCGGCTGCGGAGGGCGAATTCGGCGATCCTGGACCTGATCCTCAAGGATGCGGTGGAGCTCGCGGACGCGATTCGCACGCGCCTGATCATCGCGAAGGCGCAGGCGCTCGTGACCGGCAAGGTCAGCCTGGCGCAGGATGGTCTCGAGATCGAGGCCGACTTCGACCGCAAGTCGGGACATTCCATCACTGCGGCAACTCTGTGGTCCGGTGCTGCTGATCCGATCCTCGATCAGGAGTCTTGGTTCTCGGTCTTCCGGGTTTCGAACTCCGGCAACCCGGGCCGCGCGATCACTTCGCAGCGAGTCATTTCGACACTCATGCGGAATGAGGCGATTCGCAACGCAGTATCTCCTCCGGGTGCTGCCGTGCCGTCCATCGTCACACTCGAGGCGGTGCAGGCCCTGTTCACTTCGTTCGGGCATCCGCGTTTCGAGATCTTCGACGCACAGGTTGAGGATTACAACGGTGACGCCACGCGCCTCATTCCGGACGACTCGATCCTCTACGTCGGCGGATCGAGCATGACGTCGACGAAGCTAGGCGAAACCCTCTGGGGTATCACGGCCGAGGCGATCGAACCCGACTACTCGATCGACGAGGACGAGGCTCCCGGCATCGTCGTCGGTTCGTACATCGATCAGGATCCGATCGCACGTTGGACGAAGGCTTCGGGAATCGGCTTGCCGATCCTGGGCAACTCCAACGCGACCATGATCGCCAAGGTTCTCTGATGGCGCGCCTGATCACCTCTGTGCATGTCGCGGACGAGTCGGGCGTCAGTCATGTGTTCGGGCCAAGCGATGCGGTTCCGTCCTGGGCTGCTGCCAGGATTACCAATCCCGCGGCTTGGGACGGCCCGCCACCCGAGCCTGAGGTCACGGAACCCATCGTGGTCGAGACCGAGACGACAACCGAATCCGAGACCGTAACGGAAGAGGTCGCACCGGAAACCGCAAGTGCGCCGGCCACCGAAGAGGAGCTGACGCCCGACCTCGCTGCGGAATCCGTGTCTGAACCGGAGACGGTGGAGTCCGAGCCGGAAACGGTTAAGCCCGAGCCTGTAACAGCGGCGCCCAAGCGTCGCGGTCGACCCGCCAAGGCTGCGACCAACAACTGAAAACTAGGAGGTGCCGATCCGATGGCATGGACAATTCCGAAGGATGTTCGCGACCGTTGGATCGGCCCTCCGACCGAGGCGACCGACGAGCAGATAGCGGTCAAGATCGCCGACGTGGAGGATGACATTCTTCGCGCAGATCCGAATATCGAGGACCGCATCACCGCCAACAAGCTGCCACTGATCCGAGTAAAGAAGGTCGTTGCCCGGATGCTGATCCGGCACCTTCAGAACCCCGAAGGTGTGCGCAGTGTCCAGCAGGGCGCCGGCCCGTTTCAGACGTCGACCACATACGGCGGCGCCGAGCCTGGCGCGCTCACACTGACTGATGACGATCGCGAAGAACTCGGCATCCCGAAGCGGAAGACGCGGGCGTTCTCCGTGGACATGACGCCTCCGGGTGCGTATCGATCGAGAACTCCTGACACGGAGTGGTTCTCGTGAAGCCCTTTCCTCGAGCTCACACGATCGGGATCCGTCGGTTCCAGCAGTCCGATGAACTCGACGCGGGCCGCAACCGGAAGAAATCATGGTCCGATCCGGAACCGACTCTCGTGTACGGCTACGGCTCACGTTCGGACTACGGCATGTCGGAGCCAAACCAGCCGAACCGAGACATGGTCATAGAAGGCCTCGTGGTGCTCGCACCGCCGGAGGTGACGATCAGTGCTCTCGATCGCGTCGTGATTCCCGGCTACGACCACGACTTCGAAGTCGACGGCGAGGACTCCGATTGGACGAAAGGCCCATTCGGGTTCACGCCCGGCCGCTCAATCGCACTGAAGAAAGTGGAGAACTGATGAGCAAAGCTGACATCGTCTGGAACCCTCACGCGCTCGAGCAACTCCGTCGCGGCGCCGAGGTCATGGGTCATCTGCATCGAACGATGGAGAAAGTCCATGCCGCGGTCGGCGGGAACGCTGCCGGGTACACCCTCTCGTCCGTGCAGGGGCAGAAGCGGCCGCAGGGCCGCGGATTCGTATCGGTTGCGGCAACCACCGCGCAGGCGAAGCGATCGGAAGCCAAGCACAACAACCTCATCCGCGCCGCGGGAGCGTCCAGTGGTTGAGGTCATCGAGTTCGACCCTGTCGAAGAAATCGTCACGAACTATCTCTACGACAACCTCGGCGACAACACGGACGTTTCGACTCGCGTCCCAGTGCCCCGGCCCAATACGTTCGTCACAGCGCGCGCTGCAGGCGGTGGTGATCGCAACATCATCCTCTCCTCGCGGATGGTGATTTTCCAATGCTGGGACAACGACGAAGACCGCGCGCGCAGGCTCGCCGAGCGATCGTTCTCGATTCTCAAAGCAGCGCAGCGTGATTCGACCGAACCGAGGATCCGTCAGGTGACCACGATCGGTGTCCCGCAATCGTTTCCGGATCCCGAATCGTCGACGCCGCGCTACCAGTTCACCCTGCAGTTCGACATCAGGGGACACATCACTTCGTAGGCCGTGCACCGCCATTCGCGGCACGACCAACTCTGCCTGAAAGGGGCATCCCATGGCATCTTCTGCCGGCAACATCCTTACCTCCGAACCGCTCGCCAACGGCGTCGTGTTCCGTTCTCCGCTCGGCACTCCGGCGCCCGGCCCGGCCGGCTCTGCCCTTCCGCCCGCCTGGCTCGATCACGGCTATGTCGGCGAGGACGGCATGACCGAGTCGGAGACCCGAGACAAGACCGAGAAGAACGCCTTCGGTGGCGCGGTCGTCAAAGTCCTTCAGACCAAGTACGGCCTGGTCTTCAAGTTCAAGTTCATGGAGTCCAAGAACGCGACCGTGCTCAAGACCGTTTTCGGTGAGAGCAACGTCGTGGTCTCCGGCAACGTGATCACGGTCAACAAGAACAAGAAGACGCTGCCACACTCCTCGTGGGTCCTCGACACCGTCGATGAGGACACGAACGTGCGGAACTACATTCCCGACGGCCAGCCGAGCTTGACTGGCGACCGTGTGTACGTGCACACCGACACCATCTCTTACGAAGTGGAAATCACCTCGTTCGAGAAGAACGGCAACAACGCGGTCATGACCATCAGCTCCGCCGATGGTTCTGTGACGAAGCTGTTCACGCTGCCTGGCGGCTCCACTGCAGGCACGTGGAATGTGTACGTGGACGGCGAGACCACGGACGGCATCGCTTTCAATCCGACGGCCACAGCAGTGAGGACCGCACTCGAGGCTCTCCCGACCGTCGGCGCCGGCAATGTTGACGTGACCGGCTCCACCGGGGGCCCGTTCACGGTCGTATTCAAGAACGGCGCAGGTCTTGTGACCGCATCGGGATCCGGTCTCACCCCTCCCGGTGCTGTGACCGTCGCCGCGGTCTGACCGCATTCTCCCGCCCCGTGAGGTGTCAACACCATTGGACCGGGCCTGCCCTTCACGGGGCGGGACACCAACAGGCCCGTCCGTCAAACGCTTTCACGTAATCGACGTTGAGCAAATCCGTTCTCGAAAGGCTTGGTCCAACCATGGCTATCTTCCGTGTCACTCCTGCCCACGATCCTTCGATTCAGATCGAGTTCGAGATCCCGATCAAGGGCCGTCAGAACCCGCTTTTCTTCACGGTTCCGAAGATTCAGTACTTCCCGGTCGAAAAGTCTAAGGAGTTCTACGACTGGCTCTCGGGCAAGAACGAGCCGCAGCCGGAAAATGGAGAGCCGTTGGAGCCGGTCCGTCGGCCCGGCCGAGACATCGTCCTGAAGATGCTCAGCCTCCATGTGAGCGCCAAGGATTACGCGATCCTCGAGAAGCTCACTGACGGTGAGCTCGGCCAGATCGACACTCACTGGGAGAACGAGTCGAAGACGCCAGTGGGGGAATCCTCAGCCTCCTCGGATACCTAGAGGACGAGGAGGAGGTCGCCGAGGCGATCCAAGCTGATCTGCTCCCAATGGGTAGATCGCTGGATTTCCTCGGCACCGCGAATCTTTCATGGTGGGACCTCAAGTGCTACCTCAAGTACCCCCCACCAAACGGCGCGTATATGCGCCGTTTGAATCCTGATCTTCACTGGGATCTGCACGCACACTTGCTCGCTGGCATCTTCGACGGAATCCAGGGCGGCAACTGGCAGCGCGGCGGCAACTCGAAGGCCAAGCGCCCCGAGCCGATGCCACGCCCGGGCGTTACACCGCCCGAGGAGAGCAAGCCGAAAACGGTGCTACCAGTCTCTGAGCTTCGCAAGAGGCTCAAAGCAGACAACCGGGAACAGGTTCCGCTCGCAATTGCCGACCGACCCGAGATCCTCGACGCCGAATCCAGCGAAACCTTCGACGACGAACTCAAACCAGGGACTCCGAAGCTCACCACGCAGCAAGTGTTGGCAGTGCGCGCGCTCGCCACGAGTGGATGCACCTACGCCGATCTTGCTGCCCTCTTCCACGTTTCACGGTCGACGATCGGCCGCATTGTGACACGCAAAACGTGGAAGCACCTCGATGACAACTGAATAACTGGAGGTGGCCCATGGCCGGTGGCATTGAACTCGCGACCATGTACGTCCCGATTGCCGCGCGCACCGATGGCATTCCGGCCGCAGTGTCGAAGTCTTTGTCCAAGGTTGTCCAGCAGGGCGAAAAGGCCGGCGACAGCATGGGCTCGAAGATGTCGGCAGCCATGGGGAAGACCCTCATGGCGGGGGCCGCGGCTACGGGCGCCGCGGTATCGACGGCAATTGGTACGGCGCTGTACAAGGGCTTCGGCCGCCTCACTGCGATCGATAACGCCGAGGGCAAGCTCGAAGGGCTTGGGCATACGACCCTCAGTACCGCGAAGATCATGGATTCCGCCCTCGCTTCGGTGAAGGGCACATCCTTCGGTCTCGGTGAAGCTGCAACGATTTCAGCGTCGGCCGTCGCCGCCGGAATCAAGCCCGGCCAGGACCTGACGCGCTACCTGTCGCTGACTGCCGACGCGGCAACGATCGCCGGAACATCCATCGAAGAGATGGGCGCGGTGATCAACAAGGTTCAAACCAAGGGCAAGGCATACACCCTTGATCTGAACCAGCTCGCAATCCGCGGGCTGCCGATTTACCAGTGGCTCGCCACCGAAATGGGCGTCACGCAAGAGGCGCTCTCGGACATGGTCGCCGAAGGCAAGGTCGACTCCGCAACATATTTGGCGGCGATCGAGAAGAACATCGGCGGCGCCGCCACCGCTGGCAATACCGTGTCGGCTGCGTGGGCGAACACGATGGCGGCGATGGGCCGCGTGGGCGCGGCAGCGCTTAAGCCGACGTTCAGCCGCTCGGCGAACTGGCTCAAGGATGTCACGTCCGGAATCGACGTTGCCACGCCGCTCGTCTCGAAATTTGCTGACACGCTTGATCATCGCGTGTTCAACCAAGGACTGCCGAAGCTGCAGAAGTTCGGCGAGGAAGGCAAGAAGGCATTCGCGACGTTCCAGTCGGAGAACGGTGCGAAGATCGGCTCGGAGTGGGACCGCTTCACGAGCGTGTTTGATTCACTCGGCGACACAGCCGTGAAGGCCTGGCCCGCGGTGAAGGGCATCGTCGGATCGCTCGCCGAAGCATCAGGCGCGCTCGGGGTTTCGTCGTGGACGTTGCTCCTCTCGACTCTCGAGCTCACAGCGCAGCTCGCGGACGGGGTGCTCGTTCCTGCCCTGAGCACCCTGTCGAGCCTGATGGAGAACAACCAGGGTGTAGTCACCGCACTGGCTGCAGCGTTCTTCCTGTTCAAAACCGTGCCCGCGATCATGGCACGTATCGCTCCGTCGATGGCATCTCTGACGGCGCAGGCCGCCGCCGGAACGCAACCGCTGAGCGCATATCAGCGGATGTGGCAGAGGACAGGAAATGCCGTTGACGGTGTCCGTGGTGCGTTCTCGCGGTTCAACGCCGATGTGCGCACCAATGCCGCAACATATGGCGCTGCGAGCGGTTCGATGAGCCGTTTCAGTGGCACGATGCTCACGCTCAGTGACCGGGCGTCGAGTTTCGTAGCCCGCATGACTGCAACCAACACAGTCTTGGGAAAGATGGGTGCGGCGTATACCAACGCAATGCCGGGGCTTCGGGCGTACGCGGCGCAGGAGAAGGCCACGGCCGCAGCGATGCAGGCATCCGCCCTGCAGGCGAAGGGTTATGCGTCGGTTCACCTGTTGGCCGGTCAGGCAGTTCATGGGACGACGTCGTCCATCTCGAGGATGGGCGCTGCTGCGGGCGGCGTCGGCGCTGCTGGTCTCTCGGCAATGAGTTCGGCTGCAAGCGGCTTGAGTCGCGGAATGAGCGCGGTGTCCGGCGCCCTGGGGGGTCCGGTCGGCATCGCGCTCATCGGTGGCATGGTCGCGTACTCGGGAATCAATGGCGAGATTCAGAAGTCGAAGCGATTCCACGAAGCGCTGACGGTCGCCACACAAGGCACCGCCGAATCTCAGTTCGAGTTGGCCAAGGCGCTGCAGGCGTCCGGTGGTGCCATGTCGGAACAGGCCACAGAGGCCCTGACGAGCCGAATCGAGGAGGCACGCACAGCACAGAAGACGCTGATCGCCAACGGTCCAGGAATCTGGGCCCAGGCCGGCGGCGCATGGCAGAACGCCGGCAATGCGCTCTTCGGTACCGGCGATTCGTTCAACCAGCGCATGAAGCAGGATCTTGCGGTTCGAGATTCTGCTGAAATGGTTGAGGCGACACTCAGCGGCCTGGGTGTCACCAACAAGGAACTTGCCGGCGCAATTTCGGGGACGAACGGCGAGTTTGGTTACCTGACATCGCAGTTGGACCGATCAACCGAAGCTGGAATGGAAACATTCATCTGGCTCGACGGTCAGAGGCGACGGTTCCAGAACACGCGTGCTGCCGTTGCGGAACTCACGCCAGGCTATCTGGAGATGTCCGATCTCCTGAAGACGATCGGCGACGAAGCGGCCACTGCCACCGAGAAGAGCGATGCAATGTATCGCTCATTGCAGCTGATTGCGGGCATCAACCCCGATGAAAAGCAGGCCACGAACGACAACAACAAGCTCACTCGTGAACTGTTGCAAGCGGCGCCGATTGACCAGACGAAGGGTGCAAGCTCCGAGCTGCTGGATAACGGGCGTATTTCGACACTGACCGAAAACGGTCAAGATCTCGAAGATACCAGCGTCAAGATCATCCAGAACGCAGTCCAGATGGCAAACGCCGGCAAGGACATCAACGAGATCTTCTCGAGCGTTCAGCAGCAGGTCGAAGGCACCAGTAAGTCGTTCGGGATCGAAATCGGCGACATGCGAAATGCGCTGGAGTATCTCGGCTATAACGAGCGTGCCATCCAGATTCAGGTTGGTCTCCAGGGCGCCGACGATGTGACCAAGGGTCTTGCTGAGGTCTGGTCTCAGATGATGCAGATCGAGCCAGGTAAGCCGAAGGTTCTAACGGTCGAGAAGGATTTCGACCCGAGCATCCTGGCGGAACTGCGTCGCATGGGCGCCGACGTTACGGATTTGCCTAGCGGCCAGATCCGGATCGACATGGACGACAACGAATTTCAGATGAAGTTGAGCACGGCCATGGACAACATGATCGCATTCGACAATCTGAAGGCGATGGCCGGGATCGATCTCGACCTCAAGCAGTTCGATTTCAATGCGGGCAGCGCCGACGCCTTCATGAAGTACCTCGACGAGCTCGAGGTAAAGCCGGGCGCCGATCTTGATATCGAGAAGCTCAAGGATCAGAAGAACATTGGTTTGCAGGAACTGTTCGACCTGTCGAGCAAGATTGCGGACCCGAAGGCGTTCATTGCGGGGATTGAGAAGTTCCTGATCGACGGCGGGGCCGCGAAGGCAGCCTTGGACGCGCTGAAGGACAAGACGGTCACCGTTCAGTTCAACCAGCTCTACACCGTTGCGCAGCAGAGTGGCGGTTGGTCGAACGACGCGATCAATGAGTTGTATCGCCAACAGGGGCTGCCTCAGGTCGCTGGCAGATACTACGGTGGGCGGCTTCCTCGAAATGCCGACGGCGCACGACTTCCCACGTCAGGGCCGGGCACCGATCGTGTTGACGGCTTCCTCGGAATGGGCCGCGATGGCGTACCGACAACCTGGGTCGACAAGGGCGAGTGGATCGTCAACGGCCGCTCGTCGGAAAAGTGGGATTGGCTGCTGGGGATGATCAATCGCGATGATTCGCGGTTGAAGAATCTTCCACGGTTCGCCGAAGGTGGCCGCAACGGCGTCGAGGCAGGACTCGCGGCCGGTCGATCAGTCGAGGGCAACGCGTACCTGTGGGGCGGTACCGGTCCGACGCAATTCGACTGCTCGGGATTCGTCGGCTGGTTGCAGCAGATCGTCATGGGCATCACTGGATCGGTGAAGCGTCTGTACACCACGTACGACTTCTTCAACGGTCGTGGCGGCGTGGCGGGTCTGCAGGCCGGTTTGGGTCCTGCGGGCACTCAGTTCCAGGTCGGCATCTCGAAGGAACACATGGCGGCGACCATCGCCGGCATGTCGGCGGAATCGGGCGGTGCTCACGGTACATCGGGCATCGGCGGAAACCGTGCGAATGCTCAGTCGTCGCAGTTCCCGGTGAAGTTCCACCTGCCGAACGAACTCATCGACGGTTGGGACAGCAAGTCGGGTGCGTATCTGCGTGGCGAGAAGCCGGTGGAGTGGACCGAGAAGGATGCTCTTGCACTCGAATCCGCCCGTGTGGCGGTAATTCAGGCGCAGGAGGCTCGGGACAAGATCAACGCCAACGACAAGAAGTCGCAGGCCGATCGTGACCAGGCGGAGCTGAAGGTTCAGCAGGCCGAGCTCAAGGTTCGCGAGCTGGAGCAGAAACGTGACGGAAAGAGTTCGACGTCGAACGATCCTGCTCCTGTTCTGACCGGCGAGATGGGTGACGATGCGATTTCGGTGCGCAATGCCGAGATTGCTCTGCTGGATGCGCAGTTGGCCCGGGACAAGGTGTACAACGATCCCGAGTCGACCTCGCTCGAGAAGGAGAAGGCCGATATTTCGGTGTACTCGGCTCAGAACTCGCTCGCCGCGACTCGCAAGAAGGTCGAGGAGGACAAGGACAAGGAAGCCAACGGCGATTTCTCGCTGAAGGATCGACTCAAGAGGTACGGGGCCGATCTGGTGGGGATCGCGGTCGATTCGGCGCTCGAGATATTCGGCATCAATTCTCGTTGGCTGGATATTCCGCTTCCGGAGTTCAAGAAGCCGAAGCCGGGATCCACCTTGCCGGAGTCCTCGGCTGCGGAGGCAATGCGAGATCCGCTGGGTGACTTCGTGACGCGTTCGTTCCCTCGGAGCGAGATCGACGGGCAGCTGCCGGTCACGATCGGTGCGGGAAATTGGGTCGAGGATTGGCTCAAGACCTTGCCGATCAAGCTCTACGACCAGGGCGGAATGATCCCGCACGGCGGGTTGGCGTTGAACAAGTCAGGCGCTCCGGAGCCGGTGTTCACGGCGCCTGAGTTCGCGAATATCGCCAAGATCGCGAACTTGGACACGCTCGCCATCAATCCGAATGCCGGTGGTGGAAACGACTACTCGGTCAACATCAACAACCCGACATTCTCTGACGGCATGGCCGCGGTGCACAGCGCTCAGCGTGCTCAAGGTCGCCAGATGATGCGGCATGCAGGAAGGCCATTCGGATGATCGGTAAGGCTGGGAGGTCACCATGGCATCGATGACGATCAACATCCACGGCACGGATGGAAGTTTCTGGCCTGTCCATGGCGAGGATGCCGGCACCGAAGGTGTGGACTTGGGAGTCGATCAGGTCAAGGGCTTGTTCGACTCCCCGGTCCGCACTTCGTGGGTGGCGGCGAACGCCGAGTCGGGCGGAACGATGAAGGGGATGTGGAACGACTGGCGAGATCTTGCGCTGGGGTTCCATGTTTCCGCGGATCGGGTTGCCGGCGGCGATCAGGAGGACATCGATTCGCGGTTCCGGCAGGCGTTCGACTATCGGGTCGATCAGTGGGACCACGATGCGAAATTGGCGTGCATCGAGGTCATTACAGAGAATTCGACACGGTTCCTCGACGTGCAATTGTACGAGCAGCCCGATTTCGATCCGGGGATTGACCCGCTCGTCGTGGAGTATTCGAATCCGATCATTCCGCTTCGGGCGGGTCAACCGCACTACTACGAGGATGACTACGTCACGAAGTGGTCGACCGGCAGTTCGTCGGGGTCAGGCGAGATCGAGGTCTGGAATCCGACGGATCAGCCGATGCGGCACAAGTGGATCGGCACTCGCGGTGACTGGATCCTTCCCGACGTGTCGTGGGAGGGGCCGCCAGGCAAACGCCGACCTGGCGTGTCGAAGTTGTCGGGCCGCAATGACGCGAACCGCTCCATCGTCATGCCGTCCATCGGTGCGCTCGAGGGTGGGTTCACGGTCGATCTGGATCCGATGAAGCTGATGGTTCGTGATGCTGCGAATACGAACCTTCTGGGCCGGATGCCAGTTCCCGGGCGATTTTTCGAGTACGTCATCCCACCGAAGACACAGAAGCAAACTCTGCGGGTTTCGGTGACAAACGCGCCAGCGGGCGGCGCGATGATCCAGCTGGTTCAGCCGCGGCGATGGTCGCGGCCTATCGGCATGCACTGACAGGAGGTGGCCGCCGGTGACGGTAATCGATCACGGACTGTCTCTCGAAGAGCAATGCGAAGCGATCTGGGAAGCAACCCGGGCCGAAGAGCGGCGTGAGCAGAATCAACGCCAGATCCCGCCGGTTGCACTGCTGTGGGACGGCGAGATGCGGTTGCAGCATCTGGTGCAGGCCGAGTACGGCGGAACCTTCGATCTGATCGACGGGGACACCGGACCAGGGCAGTTGGAACATCCCCTCGATCATCCTGTGGGCGAGTGGCTCTGGGACGAGTGGGGCCGCATGCAGCGCGGCGAGAAACGCAACGTCAACATCACCGTCGAGTACACAGGCTCACGGTGGGGCGGACTCCTCGAGTACGTTGAACTCGACAAGCGAGACAACGGCGATCAAGTTGTCGTAGCGACGTTTTCGAGCGACTACGAGCGGCTCAAGTGGTACACCGTCTGGTCCAACAGTTTCTTCAGTGAGCACTTCCAGGCGCCGCGCGTGTTCATCCTCCCAGGGCCGATCCCGTGGGTGCTGTCCACGATGCTCGACCTCCAGTGCCACCGGGAACGAAACTCGACCTGGGCCATGCCGGACGATCCGATGGATCCGGCGAACCGCACCAACTTGGATCAGTCCACTTGGTCTCTGGTCGTAAAACCGATCAAGTTCATGGATTCGCTCAATTCCGGTGCGCTGTGGGGGATTGCGGGCTCACGCTTCAAGAATTTCCACGACATCGCGAAGACGATGATGCAGGACGGCGAAATCACTCCGGTCGTGCGCCGCTACCTGCATGGCGATCCGCCTCCGTGGCCGGGTGCGAACCTGCGTCACGGGACGGTGGTCGTGTCGTTCGAAGATCGGTCCGGACGGTTCACGGGAACGTCGCAGGGCGGCACTCGATTCGACGGGCTGAAAATGACCGTCGAGAAGTTCATCGGCGATTTCATCGAAAGCACGTCGCAACTCGTAACCGACACCACAATCCCGGCCGAGTACTACATCCCGGGCAGCAAGCGGACGAATAAGTCGCTGCCGCTTGCGGTGTGGTGCGACGGCGAAGAGACCGGGCTGGACAGGTATCGATTCCGCAAGACTCCGTCGAAGGGCATACAAGTCGTCACGGGCGGTAGCTCAGCCCCAGGCGTCGACGAATTGATGTCGGCGACAGTGCAGATGTTGGGCGATCTGACCGCCATGATTCCCGGTGTGCCACCCATGGGCGGTGTGGCGGACGCCGTGCTGAAACCGTTCTACATGGGGACCGTGCTCGCCTGGATGGTCGCACGGTTGGTAGCGCGGGCCAACAATCAAGGCTGGACGAGATACTTCGAGTACTTCCAGGACGGTGCGGGCAAGGCCTACACCATTTCCTCGCTCATGGTTCTCCGAGCGGGAATCTGGGCGACACGCTCATACGAGTCCATCGAGTTCGGCGCCCGCGATGCCGCACCTTTCCTAATCAGCGAGACCGGACACGTATGGCTCGGCGATCGTGCAGGTTTCACGATGCAGAAAGACAAGACCGGCCGCATCTACATCGACCGGATCTCCAAGGTCAGGCTGTCGTGGTCACGTGAGCAGCCAGTTACTCGCACAGTGACTATCGGCGACAGTCGCGCGCTCGAGGACCCCGTGCAGAAGGCATGGGAGCGCATCGAAGCGTTCGCCACCTCACTTCAACAGTTGGGAGTCTGACGATGGAACAGCAAGGACTTGTTCGTGGCAAGACTTTCGACCAGTGGCCGGCATGGGAAGGCCAAGGTCTTCCGCTGCGCGAGAACTGCGATCTCCGTAATCCGCGCCAGGCATTCCTGTGGATGTTCACGGGGATGCCTGGCGTGGTGGGAGCGCCTTTGATGCTCGGAACCGAGTACTGGGAAATGCAGTCCTGGCGTATGTGGATCCTCGGCGCCAGACCATCGGCGAAGCCGACACTCAAATACCAACCACCCAAGAATGCCGTTGCCGATAGGTGGACTGCCCAGGGCGAGTGGGTGTCCATGGAGGCCCCCGACCTTCCACAGAGCTCCTGGACGGAAGTCGTCGCACAACTGCCACAGTCCGATCGAGCCGAGCTCAAACAGGTGGTGCTCGAAAAGATGGGATTCGAGGACGTGCCCGAACCCTCCGCTCCCGCCGGTCATTTACAGGTCGGTGAACTGGCGTCGCGTCTCGGCGTCGATACCGACGAAGTGGTCGAACTTCTCGGAAATCTCGGCTTGGACGTCGACCCCAACGCCTATGTCGGTCGCGAAATCGCCGACCGGCTCGTCGCACACCTGGGCCTCTAGAGCCCTCCATTCCTATATCCCGAAAGGGGCAGTCATGACATTTCGCACCTACACCGGCAACACGCACACCGAGAACGGTTGGCGCATCTGCAACAGTGACCAGTGCGTAACCCTCTGGTACGCAGGCAAGCCGGTTCTCGTCCGAGACGGTGATGCGGCGACGGTTCTCAAGTGGTGGATCGACTGGTACAACGCAAATGTCGAACCGATCAAGTCTCAGATCTGGGGATGGTCGGCCACTAACGACGTCCCCGGAACCCCGGGCCGAAATGATGGCTCGAACCACCTGTCAGGCACCGGTATTGACCTCAACGCGCCCTGGCATCCGTGGACTGTCGATGCGTCGAGGAACTTCACTCCCGGTCAGATCGCTGCGATCCGGCGGGGTCTCGCGCTTGCTGAGGGGAACTTATTCTGGGGGCAGGATTGGGGACGTAAGGACCCGATGCACTTCCAGCTCAACGGCGGGACCGCCTTGGGTAACGGAGCTTCGGTCAAGCTCGCCGCATTCGCGCAGAAGATTCGCGATGGCAAGGTCGGCTCGGGTGGCACGACAACTTCGCCGGGTTCGCCATCCTCGCGTCCGACATTGCGCCGGGGCGACAGAGGTGAGCATGTCCACTATTTGCAGGGACAACTCAACCGCATGTTCGCCAGCTACTCCAAGCTCGCCGTCGACGGGGACTTCGGGCCAGCGACCGAATCGGTCGTGCGTGAAGTTCAGCGCCGATCCGGACTCGCGGTCGACGGCATTGTCGGCCCGGACACCTGGCGAGCGTCGGGCGTCCGATGATCGCCCTTTCGATCGCCGCAGTCATCGTCGGCAGCGCGGGCGTAATCCTCTGGGCCCTGTGGCGATGGGCGCGTGGCTACGACTCCATCACCCGATCCGATCACTATGAACGAAGGAACTGCTGACTATGAGCTACCACGACCCGAACACGTCTCAGGACGTCGAGAACCGGTTCGCATTCCATCCGGCCACTACAGCCGAGAAGCGTGGCGACCACACGTCGGTCCGTGACGGGTGCAAGGACCTCGGTCACCAATTCGACCGGGATCTCCCACCAAGCCGCGAGAAGTCGCTCGCGCTGACCAAACTCGAAGAAGCGATGTTCTGGGCGAACGCCGCTATCGCACGACAGAAGAAGGACTGAATCATGGCTGACTCCAACGGAACTCTCACTGTCGGCGTCGAACTCGTCGGCACACACTCGATCGACACGAAAGCCTTCTGGCTGGACTTGCTCGATCGCACCGGCAAGACCTTCCTGCAAACGGTGCTCGTCTTCCTCGGGGCCGGCGCGACAATTGCCTCCGTCGCCTGGACCACGGCGCTGTCCTCGGCGGCGCTGGCTGCCCTCGTCTCGTTCTTGATCGCACTCTCGACGTCGACGGCGATCACGTCCGGTAACTTCGCGATCGACCTTGCCGATCGAGTGGGCCGCACCTTCGTCAGTGCCCTCGTCGGCGCGATCCCGGCGACCGGAACGCTCTCGGACATCAATTGGCACGATGCCCTCACCCTCGCCGCCACAGCGGCGCTCATATCGGTACTGACGTCGCTGGCCTCGAGCAACTTCGGATCGACCAAGGGACTGCCGTCGCTCGCCCCTGTGCAGCCCGCCCTCATCGCCATCGACGAGACCGACGACGAAGTACTCCCGGCAATGCCCGCGAGCACAGGACTCATTGCGTCGGCCTTCGCATTCGATCTCGCCGACGCCGCCGACCGACCAGTCGTCGAGGTACAGAATGCACTCGATCAGATCTACGCACGCGGGCACGCGGTGACCGCGGATCTCGACCTGATCGCCTCGTGGGGACTGCCGGTCTGGGAATGGTTCGCAGCGGAGAAAAAGTCCACCCTCGGATACACCAAGAACCATCTGGCAGTCTTCGTGATTTCCGATCTCGTACGGGCGATCGAGCGCAACATCGGCTCGACGTCGAGCGCTGGCCGACACCGCGCCCCTTCCGGCACGGAGCAGTGATCGATGCTGCTGGAATTACTTAGCCCGGAACGGATTTCAGCATTCGGCATCGCAGCGACCAGCATCCTCGCGGCATGGGTGAGTCGGCAGCAATCACAAGTTCGACAGTTGCAGGCCAAGGTCGCCGAACTCGAAGGTGGCCGCAAAGAGGATCGCAGGCTAATCCGGGTGTGCGTCCGGTTCGTCCGAGCGCAAGGCAACTACATCGTGATCCTCGCCGCGCTGCTGCGACAGCACGCTCCTCATGTCGAGATCCCGCCCGAGCCGACGATGCCGGATGAAGTGAAAGAGGAGGTGTGATCGTTGACCGCTCCTGACGGCTCCATCCCTGAAGGCTCCCTCGGGCGCGGTCTCTTCCGCGCTCGCCAGCTGGAGACCGAGGAGCAAGCCAAGGCGCGATTGACCAATGGCGCTCTAGGTAAGTGGCAAGGTGCGCAGAACGCGTTCAAACATGACGGCAAGTCGCTCGACGAGCAGCTTCAATTGATCACCGACCACTCGAAAACTATCGAAGAGATCCGTGAGGAGCTTGCTCAACTCACCATCTTCGGTAAGACGCGCACCTTTACAGGCAACGCAGACATCACGGCTTCACCCGGAACCATTGCATGGAATGTCATCATGATTGGCGCTGGCGGTGGTGGATCCAGTGGCCGATGGGATCTCGCCCCCGGCGGGCAGTTGGGTGGTGGCGGCGGAAGCGGTGGTGGAGAAAACCACTTCACCATTCCTGGCAGCATGCTTTTCAATGCTGACGGAACTCCGAAGGTTATCTCCATCAAGGTTGGATACCCAGGCGAAGGTGCTACGGCTACCGACAGCAATGGCAAACCTGGCGGCAGTTCCTGGGTTCTCGACCTGGAGGCTGGCGGCGGTATAGGCGGGCCCACTGCGGACTTCGCCTATCAAAGCAACTGGGACAGGGTTCCGGGTGGCACGGGGATGATTCCTGGCGGCTTCGGGAGCCTGGTCACGCAGGCCGCTGGAGCGCCGGCCAATGCTGGTTCGTCCGTTTCTCCGTATGAACTGCACGGCGGTGGTGGCGGCGGCGGACGCGGATTCACGACTTCCCCGTCGTACCCTTCAACTCAGGGCATGGGCGGGCAAGGCGGAATTTCCCCAGGCGGAACAACAGCGAATTCCCCAGGAAAGACCCCGTCTGAGCTTGTGCCAACTGGTGGCGGTGGCGGTGCTGGCGGTTCACGGAATGCCGGCTCTACTGCGGGCGCCGGGGCGTTCCCAGGTGGCGGCGGTGGTGGCGGCGGAAGTGGTAGCGGCCCAAGCAACTGGGGGCGGGGCGGTAACGGTGGCGCTGGCATCGTTCACATCATCGAGCGTTTCTCATGAGGTGCACGCAGATGGAAGTGTTCCGTACGCCAGGAACTTTCGAATGGTCTCCACCTGATGGCTGCTACCAGTTCGACCTGATTCTGCGGGGAGCTGGCGGTGCCGGCAATCAGGCAGCCGGCGGCGGCGGCGGCGCAGCGGTGGATCGTTTCATGGTGTTTGCGCGGAACATCCCTGATGTCGTGGAGATCGTGGTCGGAGCGGGTGGCACGAATGGCCAGGATGGCGGAAGTTCTTCGTTCTGGGACGTAATCGCCAATGGCGGCTCCGGCGCTGACAATGGCGGGGCCGGCGGATTGGCGACCATGCGTGGAGGTACTGGCGGGCTAAGCGGCACCGACGGAGTGTCGGTCACCTCGTCACCTATTCGCCTTCTCGCCGGTGGCGGTGGCGGTGCAGGCCTGGGGAAGCGTGGCGGTTCGTCTGGTCCTTTCACTGGCCCGGGGGAATCGCTAGCGTTCCTATGGGAGACAAGTCAATCGGGTGGCGGCGGCAATCCTGGAATGCCTGGTGGGTTTCCCGCTGGCGGAGGTGGTTGCGGCTTCGGTTCGGGCGCTGATGGTTGCGTGACGATTGTCGAATACATGTTAGGGGAGTACGAACCGTGAAGACTGCAACTTTGATTTTTGAGGACGTTAAGGGCTATGCGGGACCGGCGAATTGCTACCGACTTTCAGAGCCATTGATTCAGGCCGACCATGTGATTGTCTGGGCGCAGCCGTCGTTCGGGATGCAATTGCCGGAAGTTGTTGTGGTTCCGTCGACTTCGTCCGGTCGGGCGCGGAATATGGATCGCATGCCAGGTTCGTGCATGTTGCATCACGAAGCGGGTTTGAATGATGCTGCCACGTTGGCACTGATGCTGGCTGGCGGTTACGAGATCGTGGTGCCCGATCCGGTGGTTGACGACAGTCCCGCCGAGATCGATGAGCCGACGACCTCCGAATCCGTTTCAGCGAAACCGATCCGCGCTCACGTCCTGGCGAAAGAACTTGAGACTTCATCCGCCGAACTGCTCGAAACGCTCGCCGATCATGGCCACGACATCACCAGCGCATCCGCCAACGTCCACCCCGACATCGCGGACATCATGCGCGACATTTACGGAAAGGGGAACTGATGGGCGACATCCGCACACCCACACCGAAATTCGCCCTGAACCTTCCCACTGTCGGCGACTTCGTCTACTGGTACCGGTTTGAGGACGGTTCCAGCTTTCCGGAAGGGCACAAGCTTTACTTCCTCCTCGGAGATCCGGGCACCTCACAAATCAAGTGGGAGTTCACTATTGCCGGCGGCACAGCATCGCTGAAAATCGAATCCGAAATCGTCGCGACCATTGCCGCAGGAACTAAATACTGGCTGATGTACCAGGACGTCACGGCGGCGCCGACGGCCGAGTTGGAGCTGCAAACCGGACAGGTAAAGAAGGTGAACAAATGATCCTCGTGGGCAGTGACGGTGAACGAATCACGCTGGGGGAGGAGGAGTCCGGAGGTGGCGGGATCCTGGTCCCGACGCCGGGTCCGCCTGGGAAGGATTCGACGGTTCCTGGACCTGCGGGCAGAAGCGTCGACGGCATCTCCCTGTCCGGCGACAGCCTTGTCTTCGACATGTCGCAGGGACCAGACATCACCCTTCCCGTTCCTGCGATCGCCGACGCGAACGATGCAGCGGAGCGTGCGGAGGGCGCGGCAGAGCTCGCAGTTGAGACGGCTGCCGGGATCCAGGACGTCGCCGAGGATGCCGCACAGGTGGCGCGGGATCGGTTGGCTGTCGAGTCCGCGGCATCCACAGTCGCGATAGACCGAGGGACCGTTACCGACGCACTCGACGTCGTGGTCACGGCAAAGGGCGACGTCGAGCAGATCAAAACCGAACTCGTGCAGGTCAAAGACAGCATCGAGAACACAGCTGGCCTCGTAGACCAAACCCTCGAGCAGTATGGAGCGCAATTCGCCGCCGAGCGTGAATTGTCGCAGCGGGCAGTGAGCGATGCGACAGTCCAGGCGAAAAGGGCCGAGGACGCGGCCGAAGGGATCATCGCGGGCGCCGTGTTCGATGACTCGATCACGACCCCGAAGCTCGTCGACGGGGCTGTGACCAAGGCGAAAGCATCGCTCGGCGTGCAGGCTTCGCTCGACAGGGCCGACAGGGCGGTGCAGGAGGGGGACACGCGCCTGACTGACGCGCGGCCGCCCACAGCGCACAGCCACGCCGTCGGGGATGTCACCGGACTGCAAGCCGCCCTCAATGGCAAAGCTCCCACCACGCACACGCACACCGAAGCGCAGGTCACCGGCCTGACGTCGAAACTCGCCACAAAGGCGGATCTCGACGGAGCGGGCAAGATCGTCGCCGCCCAGATTCCAGTTGAAGCACGAGCATCGTTTCGCGGCGTGGCCTATTCCGAAGCGGAGATGATCACTCTCGGCGGCGAGCGCGGCGACTGGTGCACTCGCGGCGATCGAGGTACAGACTTCCGGCTGATCGCCAACCCTGCATCTGTGCCGACCAACTGGCTCGAGGCCACCTATCCGGCGTCTCCGGTTCTGTCGGTCAACGGGCGTAAGGGAGCAGTCGATACATCCTCGGCGGACATCACCGATGCCACGACCGTGGGCCGCAACGTCCTGAAAGCGCCCGACGCGGCCGCAGCTCGCGTCGCAATCGGAGCAGGTACCGGCAACGGCAATTCAAACCTCTCGCTCGGAACAACGTCGTCGACGGCGATGCGCGGGGACGGTATCCAGGCTGTCGCATCCCTTCCCGGCTCCCCGGTCGTGGGCATCCTCTACTGCATCCCGGAGTAACCGATGCCTCTCTACCTTGGAAGTCGGAAGATCAAGACGCTGTACGTCGGCGGCCAGAAGATCAAAGAAGCATGGACGATGGTCGGCGGTGTTCTGACCAAGGTCTACTCATCGTTCACCCCGTCTGGAATGACCAAGAACGGCAACATGGCCGGCCAGACCGGATCAGCGGCCTACCGCAAAATCGTCGGATGGGTCGCGGACACTGGGACGTATCCTGGCAGCTCGGTCGTAGCAGATGGCTTGGTCGCGCAATCGGCAAAGGCGAGCGCAGTAATCACGGTAGTGATCGATGCAGGCAGTTCGTGGAACAACCTCACTGCACGCCTCCAGATTTCGGTCAACGACACGGTTGTGGTGACCGGCCCCGATTCGCGGTGGACGACCAGCGGCGGCTGGGATGTGCCACTGTCCGCAACGGCCACTGTGAACATTGCCGCCGGAGACGTGGCCACGGTGTCGATGTCGGCGAGTCCGTCCGGCAACTACCTCACCGCACGTGGCGGCGCTGGAACCTATGTCCGCATTACTTGACCAGTACGACAATGCCCCCACCTCCTCGGAATTCCGACGGGGTGGGGGCTTTTGGTGTGTGCGCGTCGAGAGCTATTTGGCCACCGTCAGTCGATGTGACTGGGTTTTGATTGATCCGTCCATGTCGCGGCCAAGTTCGCCGTTCGGGTTTCGCCACGCCATCGTGTAGTTCGCGACACCGACTTTCTTTGCACACCCAGTGAAGATCAGGACGTTGTCGGTGATGGTGTATCCGAGCTTCTTGATCTGGTCGGCACCGTCGACCACGACCCAATAACCATCCTTGCCGTACTCGGCGATCTCGGCGGGCGTGAAGTTCCGCTTGTCACATTCGCCAAGTTTCACGTCGCCTTTAACGATGTCCGCCTCGGCGACAGGAGGTTTCGGTGTGATGACGAAGTTCATCTTTACCGTCGCCGTGAGGTTCTTGTTGTGGCAGCGCGTGGACATCTTGATGGTTGTCGAGGTCTTGCCGGCGGTTGTAGGGAAACCGGAGATATAGCCCTTGTTGTCGATTTGCAGTCCGGGAGGAAGTTTGCCGGTGGCTGACCACGCGATGGTGCAGTTCGGGCCGGTCGTTGCGCTGAGCTGATGCTTCACCAGTTGCCATGCGGCCGATGTCACCGTAGTCGGGATTGATTTGTCGAAAACAATTGCATCACTGGGGAATTTGAACTTGATCTTCTTCGCGGCCTCAGACAGATACTTGGTGAATCCGCTCTCGGCATACTTTAGATGCAACGGGACATATGACGCGACGGCAAGGGGCGTCCAAAGATATGTGAGGCCGCAAACTGGATCACCCTTGATGCACACGCTCATTACTTTGCTACGCCAAGTGGGGTTGATCTTCGCGAAATTCATCGCTTCGAATGGGTAGTCGTTCGAGATGCCGTGCGCGTTTGCAGGTGCGCCTCCGATGGAGGTGACGTTGTCGTTGGGAAGCCGGTCCGGATCGGCGACCATTACGACGCCATCAATCCGGTTCAGAATGTCATCTCGGCCAGCAGCTCCGAGCTCGCGAAGGGCGCGGTGCATGACCATGGACCCTTGTGAGTATCCACCCAAGACGACTCGCTGATGAGCACACGCTTGTGTCTTTGAGAGGTCGTCAAGGATCCGGACAGCCTCCGTAATGCCAGCTCGAACGCCATTGAAATACTCTCCGGGATTGACCAGGAGGGTATCTGGAACGCCATAGGCCGGATAGTTCACCGCAACGCGCTGACTTGTCCGACCCTGTTTCTCGACCACGGCATTGACCTCGTCGAACAACTTGGACACCGTTTTGCCGACCTGCCAATTCATGTTCGGGTTCTCGCCAGATCCTGCTGCCCCGAGGAGCAGGACATCCTTAGTGCAGTCGAATGCGGTGGCAGGTTGTTGCGCGTTTGCGGTAGCGGTGAGGGTGATCGGCATTAGTAGCGCGGCGATCGCCAGGGTGAGCATGCTTGTCAGCACCCGGGTCCGTCGTTGGGCCATGGGAATTCCGCTCCGTCGAAGTTGCACCGAATCGTATCGACCCCACTGGCGGAGCACTATCGTTCGTTTGTATGACACGACACTGCCGCGACGCAGCTCGTGCCGAGAGGGGAGTGCCCCCGACCTCGCAACTCAAGCAAGGAGGTTGGGGGCATCCTGTCGTTTACACGGGGCCGAGCTGGTCTTCCCCCTACCCTCCCGACCCCGCGCGATGCAGTGTAGGTGGGGGTGAGAGAAGGACCTCAGCGCACGGAGCGGTGCCCGAGAGGTAGGCCGAAGGGCTGAGCAGAGGCCAGTGAACCGAGTGATCGAATTACGAAGACGATGACGAGAGTTCCGGTTATGAGGCACAGTGCTTTCCGCTTCACGATATCTCCGATTCGAGGTGCGTTGGATAATCCCAGTTCCACGTCGCAGGTAATTGCCGAGAGTAACTAGATCCAGGTTTTTTCAGTTCATAACAGGGCAGCCCCGACGGCCACACAAGATAGGGGACCGTCAGGGCTGGTAAACGAACACAGCAGCGCTATACGTTTACAATTCCACCATACCTGCAACGGTAGCCATATCGTAACTTCGGGGTCTTTTCATCTCCGACTTCACCCTCGGTCGCAATTATGCGGGGCGCGTGAAGTGTGAGTTCACAGTGGCAACCCGAGACGAAGTCGAGGGCGGCTCTCGGATCGGAATGACATCTGTGGGACAGGGACTTCGGTGATCTTGCTGCAGTCTCGGCCGTTCGGCCGGCGAGATCCACGGGCCGTCGTAAACTACATTGCTGCAGCGTCAGCATTGCGTGAAGAATGCGCCGTTTTTCATCAGCTAACACAACTCTCGCTGTCCGGGGCCCGACCCAGAGAGAATCCTAGTAGGCCCAGTTGAAGCGAGGCAGCCCACCTCCGGGGAATGACACCCGGCAGGTGGGCCGATGCGGCTGACCGTGCTACCGACATCAAAAGCCGCAACTCAGCAGTACCACTCAACAGAATTGCTAAACCCGAATCGAATGAAGAATTCGCCAAGACTGAGGCTTTTGCTGAAAGGGGCCACTAGCGGGTGTGCGATCAGCACGCTGGCGGCCCCGGGGTACGCCGAGAACCGAGGCGGAAGCGGCGCACCGTTCGTGGTGCCCGGCCGACAGTTTGGGAGATCGTGTCGGCAGGGCTACGCCATACCCGAGTTCGGAGTCGAATGATGCCGCCAACGAGAAGTTACAGAATGCTTTTTTCGGATACCAGTCTTCGTGGAGTCACAGATACTTGAGCACTGAACTATCCCCAATTCATGCACAGCACATGGGGATAACGGATCCGAGCACGCAACTCTCGAACTGTTTCGCTGCGCAAACATTCGGAAACTTCGTGGGAAAATAACACCCATGTCGTCAGGATTCGCAGCTTGGGTTCGTGACCAGATCGCGGCCCGCGGCTATCAGAGCCCCGAGGAGGCGGCGCGGGCGCTGGGTGTCTATCCATCGCAGATGCTTCAGTGGACTAGGATCGCTCGGTCCCCAACGCCGCAGGTCCTGCGGCGCGTCGCAGCGTTATTCGATGCATCTGTGCAGGAAGTGTTGATCGCCGCTGGGTTCATGGCTGAAGAAGAAAACGTGCCGTTGTCGCCGACAAGAATGTCGCTGCAGCAATTGTCGAACAAGCAGATTCTCGACGAGATTCGACGCCGGACCGCGGGAGACACGGGAGGGCCGCCGATTCCTGTGCGCGTGAACGGAGTTCTTCATACTCCAGATGGCCCGCCCACAGTGTTCGTCAGTAACACCTAGGCGGGCCGTGCACGTCGAGCAGGCAAAGGCGAACGTGCACGAGCGATACTACTTCTCGGGCATGGGGCCGAACCACGATTGGTAGTTGCATACGGTGCTCTTGTATCACGCAGGCACTTCGCCGGCGCATCCATAGTGTCTCTGGCTCGACGTGGCGGCGCGAGCGTTTGGAGAGGCCCACCCCCGGCGAGTGCACAGCCGGAGGGCAGGCCTTGCGCGGCCGAACTGACCACTCAGAATCGCCGCAGCAACGAAATCCTATCCAATTCGCGCCGGCAGTACGCCAGTTTGTGGGTCATTTGACGGGATTCGAATCAACCAACGGGACGGTATGGTTTGATCGCAACACTGGCAATTGTGTCTCTGCTTTGATGTCGAGTTGGTCACGGATTGGAGTATCCGCTTAAGTTATGGCTAAAGTGACGAGGAGGCTGCAGCATCAAGGTAAGTGCCATGAAATTCGATCAGCGGTCCGGTGCGACGGTAGCTCTCCCGCTGTCGAGTTTCTTGACCACTTGGCTGCTGGAGCTTGGAAGGCAGGGCTAGCAGCGGGTGATGACGTTGCAGATCAGATCGATGATGCAGATCGTTTTAAGGCGTTGATGGTGAGGTTCGGCAGCCGCGGTGAGCTAGCAGGTGAACATCAGATCAACGGACTTGGTGGAGGAATCTGGGAGTTCAAGGTCCGAACGAATCGGCTTAGCTTCTTCGACACCGACGGTTCAGGCCAGTACGTCAGCCGTAATCGATTTCGGACTCCCGAGGTGTCGGACAGGCCGAACTCGAAGATCTGGCACATACCGAATCTGGAGCGGCATCTACGCTTGGCCGACGGCTTTCCGAAGCCTGGCACGCGCGCACCAGCCAGTGCTATCGATTGGGCTCGGACGATTCGCAAGGAGGATCTAAGTCATGACAAGTAAATCCACGGCTCCGACCTTCGAAGACCGATATCGGACGCCACAAGGCCAGCAAGGTTTGGCAGCAGCTCTCCTCGGCATGGATGTGGTTGACCTACTGAACGAATGCGCAGAAGCTGCAGACGTTGCAGGAATCAACAAAAAGGGCATCGCAGACCTCATGGGGGTGAGTCAAGCACGGGTCTCCCAGGTGCTTAACGGTGACGGCAACATTACTATTGCCGCGTTGGCAAAGTTTCTGCATGCAATGGGGTTTGAGGCCCGTGTCGGTGCGCATGCGCTTTACGACACCAGGGATTCCGATGGGGTTACATTTCAGACTGAGGACGAAGCGTTAGTTGCTTCCGTCCGTGACGAAGTTGTGCGGTGCGGAAAAGTGCTGTCGTACACGTTACAAGCGAGCGCGGCTCAGCCGCACGAACTTGATCTGTTGGACGGCGAGCCGCGCAAGCGGAGGCAGCTTTCACTATGACCGAAACGCAAACCGTGGACGTGGACACGCTCCTTGAGTTGACCAGTCGCCTATCTCGTAATGACACTCGAATCTATGGGACATTCGGCCGACGTCGTGATGCCGACGAGGATGCCGAGCCTTACGAGGACGATGGGGGCCCCCAGCAGTTTCACATCTCAGCAGCTTCGAACATAGGTGCACGAAGCCTTCTCTTGAGGATCGATGTCGCGACGGAAAACAAATACGGGCAGTTGTCAGTCGATTTAGGGGTTCGGTATGCGTGGGATGCACCGCTAGAGATCGATGAAAACGTCGTAGACGAATTTGTGATGGAGATAGCGTTGCCCGAGGCGGTCACCCACGCGCGATTGCACCTCCGTCAACTCGCCAAGTCGCTTGGGATCAGGTCAGATCCACTACCTGCGCGTGCTTCCTTGCCGCGATTTGCGAATCCACACGCGTAATACTGTCGAAAGCCCCGCCAATTATTTGGGTCGAGTAGGGCATTTCGTTTGGATGGCAGGTCAAATCAGCGCACGTCTCGTCAGGATGAGCCGTACGCATCGGGGCCGACGCATGATTCGATGCGCAGCCGCGGTAGCTCACCGGGCGGCGTCCGACCGTCACGCCTGGTGGCTCTGCGTGCAGATCGCCGATCAGAGCGTGCACGCAATCCTGGTGGCCCGCCCGCATCCACCGGACCGGAACGGACAGGAACGACATGCAACGGCGACCCGCCGATCGATGGTGACGAAGTCAACGGGCCGCCTACATCCCAGACTGCGAGGCCAGGATGCCTGATCGACATTACCAACCCATTACCTATAGTGCTGGGATCGGCGCTTAAACGATTGCCATGATCGTTGCCAGCGCGATGGATGCGATGGTCAGGGCGATCCAGGCCCACTGTTTCTTCTGTGGGCTGGCGGGGATGTTTTGGTTGGTCATCCAGTCTCCGTGTCGGAAATCGCAAGGGAGCGGCCGCCTCCTTCGCCTTCAGGCGAGACGGACCGCAGTACGAACTAAAGTGCTGTCACGCAGAACAGAGGGCTCACCGGATTGGCGCGTGACTGCTGCTCCGGTGAGCCGTGCGCCCGGACCTGGCAAGGAAAGGGCGCTCGGTTATATTACTGTCCCATTACCTGACGATCGTCAGGGGAGTCACAACTGGGATGGTGAAGTGTCTTTCGAACGGTGGCTCGCCATCGCCGCGGTGGTGGCTGGAGTTCTCTGTTTGCCATTCCGGGTCGCAGCGTTGCTCGTCGAGCACAACGAGGGCCGGCGTCGTCTGCTCGATCAGATCGGCATGATGCTCGCGATTCTGTCAGCAGGCTGGATCATTTTGGCGCTGCTGGTCTGAAACGCGTGCGGCATTGAATCGTCATCGGCCTAGTTTGGCGCCATTGACCCGCCGGGTAGGCACTGCGCGGCGTAGTCCAGAGAGCCGTCTGAGTAAATGCCCGTACCTGGTTGATACTCGCTCCAATCGCCACATCCAACCAGGGTTGCCCCGCTTGTTCCCGTATCTCGACCATACGAGTCCTGTGAATTCGGGTAGGGATTCGGGCGACTGTCAACCGGGTTCTGGACAACGGTGGTTGTAATTGGGGTCCACTCCTGAGTCGTGGGCTGAGCGGGAGATTCAACCTGTGGTGTGGTGACGGCCGGCGGCGCCTCGGCCGCTGCAGGAATCTCCCATTCCCAGCCGTGACCTTGCTCGGAGAGACGCAGCGTTGTCGCGCCGACTGGCGCGATAATGGGGACGCTTGACCTCTGTTTCGTACCTGGCTCAAGGAATTTGTAGACGACGTTTGCGTCGACGTCACACCCGGTAGCGATATCGGGATCCTTCACCATGTAACCGTCCGCATCGACAACGCTCCAGTACTGCGTGAGCAACACGCCGTTGGCCTGGGCGTAGCTGAATTCAGGCGCAGTCTCAGCTTCGATATTGAAGCGGACGACCTCGTGGTTCGCCGGCAGCTCCAGAATGCCAGTTGAATATGCCGAGCATGATTCACCGCGAGTGATGGAGGTGATCGTGAATCGAACGTCGCACGTTTCTCTGCCGGCACCTTCAACGCACCCTGCGGCCGCCTCTTCGCCGATCGCCTTCTTGCGAATAGGGCTGGCTTCGGTTGTCGGACTCGTGGATTGAACGGCCGAGTCTTGAGGCTGTTCGGATTCGGTAGAGACCGACGCTCCACATCCGGTAGTGAAGAAGCTCAGCGAGAGTGCCGCAGCGACGACGATCTTTGATCTCATTGATCTAGGAGACCAGACGCGCATTCGATTTGAGTAATGATTCGGCAAAGAGCGCTCCGAATCACATCCCAGCTACTCCGAGCGGAAACGGCTGGACCCGCACCGGGCTAGGCTGCGGACGTGTGGAGAGCAGTGTGGTGGACCTCAGGCGTGGCCGCATTGGCTTTTGTTGCGTGGGTAGGGTCCTCGTGGTCTATGTCTGAGGTGTCTTTGTCGTGCGCGAAGACCGGCGAAAGTCAGTCTTCCTTTCGGTGTGATGACCGTATCGTCCATGCATTGGGGATGTGGCCGCTGTTCGGGTTGGGACTGTTGCTAACGGCACCGCCGATGGCGGCGGCATTGGCAGCTCGAATGTGCGTCTCCTGGTTAGCGGTCGCTGCGCTCGTTAGTCTGTCGATCATCGGGCTTGCGAACTGGTCCTCTTACTGGGGATTGCTCGCATTCGCCGCACCCTTGGCGATCCTCGGATTGCTTGCAGCCGTTTGGCAACAAGTCGGCCCACAACCAGGATCGCGGCACATCAAATCTGCTGCAGCAGCGTGACGGTGCCGAAGAAACCAGTTGCTTCGGTTAGGGCTTAGTCAGGCATGGTCTAGTCAAGTTCCGCGGGCGGATAGTCCCCGTAGACGCCACGATCATGACCCTGCAGATATGCGGTGTTTTGGTTTATTGCCCTGGCGAGCAGTTCTTTGCGTTGCTGCTTGGCGAGCTTGTGTCCTTCACGGTTGATGTCGATGAAGGTTTTCGCGAACGTCCCTATTAACACGATGGCGATTATTGTGGCGAAGACAAACAGGATTGTGAGCCAGTTCGCGGCGATCGCAAGGAGCACGTTCTTGATGAGGACGAGCGCGATGAGTGCGGCTACGAAACCGACGACAACCTTCATGATGCCCCTTTCATTTCGTGATGTATTCCGCGAAGTATTTGGTGTCTACGTCGCAGTCATATGGTTTGGTGCGTCGACCTTTGTCGCTACTGAGTTGCATGCTCCGATACATGGCGTCCGCGCGTTCTTTGGATGTCGCGTTTTCGTCCCCCAGGATGTCTAACGCTTCTTGCATCTCGAGGTATCCGGGTGTGAGTTCCGCGAACCCAGCGCATTGTTGTGCGCGGATTTCTTCGGCGCTGGGTCCTGCTGGTTCGGATGAACATCCGCTCGCAAGTAGTGCCACTCCAATGGCCGCGACCGCGGCGAAGGTCTTCTTCATGCCTGAATCAAACCAGACGGACCGGTCGTAACGGATATGTGTCGGACCCCTGCTTGAGTGCTAAACGCGCTTCGGTACGCAGTAAGTACGCAGCATGTTTGAAACCAGCCAATCGAGCCAAGCGTACAAAGACGAATCATGTTGAGCTACAACGGTTCGTAAATGTTCCCAATTTTGTCAATTCTGGCAAATGTCGAGAAGAGCAAACTTAAAATCCGTCAAGTGTCGGTTCGAGTCCGACTGGGGGCACCACGTAGATCCTCCTGCACATTGAATCGAAAAACCCCGCTCGTCCTCTTCGGGCGGGCGGGGCTTTCCGTGGAGCAGCGACTGACCACCAAGTGGCTACTGAGCCCAGACGGTCGTCCCTGCAGGAGCATTCAGCGTGTTGACGAGATCGATGCCGGCTACGACAGCCGCGCCGCCGCCGCCGAGGATCGTTCCGGCGACACCGCCGATTCCGGCGCCTGTTGCGAGGCCACCCAGGCACAGTGCCGCGGCGACGGGGAGTCCGACGATGGTCAAGCCCAGCGGAGCGCCGACAGCGCAACCGATTCCGGCGCCGACGATGGTGCCGAGCAGGCTGCCGACCTGAGTGCCGAGGCCGAGTTGGCTCTGGAAGTGCGCAATCGCCCGATCATTCTCCTCGGGCGAGGCGACGGGCGTCCATTCCTTTGCCGCAGGCGCACTCTCGGGTCGAGGTGTTGCCTTCGCAGAATCGGTGATCGGTGTCAGCGTGAGGGTCTTACCGTCTTCACTGATCGTGCGATCGAAGGGGAACTGTAGATCCCCGAGGTTGTATGCGAGAGGCAGGAAAACAAGGTCGGCTCCCTTGCTGTCCTGCAAGACGACGGACTTGCCGTCGCCGGACACCTTGAACAACCCGGCGTCGATGGTGGTGACGATCGACTTGTCGACGACCTTCGCTTCGTAATTCACGTCGGTCGACGGATCAGCTGATGCGATCCCTGTTGATGCTCCGACTGCAGCGACCGCTAGAGCAGTCACAGCCGCCTTCTTGAAGAAACCCATAGTTCAACCCCGTGTTCGCCTGCGTGTGCTCGCAGAAACTCGACAACTTCGGACATTGGTAAACCCCCGACAAAGCCTTCGTATTAAAGCAGACCGAAGTGACGGAAGGGATAGTTGCGCTCGGGCCGACCGGAAGCGGCCGGTGTAATCGAATGTGCAGCGGGCAGTATCAAGTTGTCGAACATGTGTGCGAAAATGTGGAGATGCGGTTGACCGAGCAATCCCCGGACTGCTGCCCCAACGGACACCGGCTCACGGCGAACACATGCCTTGTCGGTTGGGAGGTCTGCGGGTGTGCCTCGACGGAGAATGGCGGACACAGGACCCATTACTGCAGGCGATGTGGTGAAACTGTCCGGACGCCGGAGTGTGTCGGCGTGGATCCGCAGAAAAGTCGGTGGAGTTGAAGTGCTGTTACGTTGTGTTTCAAAGAGATTCGCGAGAGCCTCACCCGGCGGATCGGTGCCGGGTGAGGCTTGTGGATCAGGTAGGCGGGGCGACGGGTGCGTCGCTGCTTCCTCCCGAGCTCCCGCTCGACGAGCCGGTGCCGAACAGTAGGCCGAAGAAGCCGGAGATTGCGCCGAAGAAATCGAACATGGGCGAGCCTTTCGCGAGGACGAATGCGGTCACGACAAGTGGCCGACTTGTGGTGGTGTTCAGAGAAGTTCCGTCGACATTGACGGCAAAGGCGTCGGACGAAGGCCGACTGCCGGATGAAATGTACGATTCGTCCCCGTTTGATACAAGTCTTTCCCGAGTAACAGTTACTTGAGGCTTAAATTATCGGGGGTGCCTGCCTGATCTGGGGTGCCCTGCCTGCTTGGGTGGGGCAACCAGGCAGGGCAGTGGTTGGCCGTCCCTCTCAATACCGACCTACGGCGAACCATCGGCGTTGAAACTACCCACAGTTCGTGACGTGCGCCACTTACGTACCGGTACCTTCGTTAGCCGAGGTCGGACGTTGCGGCGAAGGCGGTCGTCGACGTCCCCGCGGGGATGTGGTTCATCGAGAAATCGCGGTCCCGATCAGGGTTGACGACGCTTGCCAACAGGAGCATGGCGGCGACAAAGAGAACTCCTGCGGCGAGGTAGGCGATTCTCACGGGCAGGCGCGGGCGTCGATCTGAATTCGTGGACATTCACGTTCTCCATCGGTGCATGTTGGACGAACGCCTAGTTTAACGATCAACTAATGAAAGGGTGCGAACAGTGACGCAAGATACGAAAAGGCCCTCGATCTCGGGGGAAATCGAGGGCCTTTCCGGTCGAACGTCGGCGTCGCCAAGCACATAGCGTCACCGACCCACTATCGGTGTCGAGCGTGACCCCTCATGTCCGA
The DNA here is from genome assembly GCF_001653035.1 of Rhodococcus sp. YH3-3. Taxonomy (NCBI): domain Bacteria; kingdom Bacillati; phylum Actinomycetota; class Actinomycetes; order Mycobacteriales; family Nocardiaceae; genus Rhodococcus; species Rhodococcus sp. YH3-3. The sequence goes on from NZ_BCWH01000002.1 coordinate 1,656,955, forward strand.
CCCCACTTCTCGACACTATCCAGTAACTTGCGACATTGTGGATGATTCGGACATTGTCATTCGGATGGGGGAGATCCCGTCCGCAGCCCCTACTTTCGTCCGGCAGCCCATTTCATTCCCCAGTTGTAGGCCCGATCGAGATCGGACTGACTGCCGTTGATGTACTGCACTTCGCGCGTCACCGTCACGCCTTGACCTGAACTCTGGATGAGAGCGATCGCGCACAGTCGCTCCTGGTTGCTGGCGGAGTCGAGTCGCACTTCCACCTCCGGCCCGTTGGTGGGATACAAGGTGACGACGCCGTCCACCGCCGCCCAGTTGGGAGCGCCGTCGTAGATCATCGCGAAGATCAGGATTCGCCGGAAAGCGCTTGGGTCACCAAGATTGACGTGCATGTTCTCGCCGCCGGTGTTCGCACCACTGCGGTCGTCGCCGTCGAGGGAGATGTAGGGCGGAGAAGTCAGTGAACCGAAACTGTTACCCAAGGCCTGAACTACTCCCTTGGACCCGTCGGCAAGTTCGTAGAGGCATCCGAGGTCCAGGTCGACCGCACCAGAGCCTGCGCCGGCGAGCTTGGCGAGAAAACCGGTCTTCTTCGGTGGTGCCCCCTGTGACCAGTTGAGGTTCACGCGCATATTGCCTTGTCGTTCACCCGCCTTCGCGAGGTTGACCGTCGGTGCCGATTTGGTGAGCGTGATCTTGCTCAGGCTGACCGGTGCTTGCGACGGAGTGGACTCGCCGGAACGTCGGGTGTAGTCGATTGCCATCGTGATAGTCCTTGTCTGAACTCGAATGAGTCCGATCGTGTTACCCGTCGAGGAATCTCCACCGACGTGATCGGCGATCTCCGGCCATTGTCCCTCATGTCTGATTTCAACCCATGGGCATCAAACTTGCGGCGCCAACTTGCGGCAGACCAGCAGTTTGCTGATTACTGTGTCTGTGGGCAGACGCGACTCCGAAATAGGGTGGACGCACTGGTTGACACGGCAACGTCCAATTACGGAAGAATTGCTGAGTCGGACGTCCGATTCAATTGCGTCGTGGGAGCGGGAGGTAAGTGATGCCAGTCCTGTCGCTTCGGCAACCCCGCCAGAGACAAAGACTGACGCCCGCCCAACGTGATGACGTAACTCGTGAGCAGATAGCCGTCACCTTCGGCGTGCTGCCATGGGCCGCTGCCGTCCACCTCGTCGTCACACTCGGGCTGACGTTGTATGTAATTCCCCCGGACGGCGGACCGCTGCCGCGTGTGTGGCCATTGCTGTCCGGCGTGATCGGGTTGGTGGGGATGTGCGTGGGTCTCGCCATTCATTTCAACCTGATCACACCCACGTACCGGATGTCCTACGCGTTTCTCATCGTCGAATTTGCTGTAGTCGGGATCCTGTATTCCTCGCTCGCCCTGGTCCTGTACCCGATCCTGGACGATTCCGGCGATCTGATCCTGATAGCGGTCACCACATCGATCACCGGTGCCGGAGCCGTGGCCACCGCGATGTTGCGAGTGGTGGGGGTCACCTGGGTCCTGTCCAATCTGATAATCCTCGGGGTGGCATTCTGGCTTCAGCCGGGACCCGAGTTCGAACGAATTCTCATTGGAATGATCGCCTATGGCGCGGCTCTGATCGGCGGCACGATAGTGGTCTCGGGCAACCTGGAATCTCGCTATCGAGCTGAATTGAGCGCCGCGTCGGAACGATCGGTCGTGCAGATGCTTCTCGAAGACTTCGAAGGCAACGCCGGGGACTTCGTGTGGGAGACGGACCAGAAAGGCAAGTTCAACCGAATCCCGACGCGGCTCGCGGTCGAAGCGGGGCTGGACTCCACCGAGTTGCAGGGAACGGCGTGGCAGGACCTGTTCATGGAGTTGGGCACCCTACGGATCCCCGGCGGGATCGATGCGCTCATGGAGTTGCAGCAGGCCCGCCACACGAAGACCGCATTCGTCGACGTGCTCGTTCCGGTCCGAGTTCACGGTGAAATTCGGTGGTGGCAGATCTCCGGACGCCCGCGCCCCGGCCGTACACCCGACGAGTTCGTCTGGCGAGGAGTCGGTTCCGACGTCACGGAAGTAAAACTGCAGAGTGACGAGATCGTGCGGATGGGTCGTGTGGACGCACTCACCGGTATGCCGAACCGGCACAGCTTCTGGACCGAGCTCGAGCGACTGCTGCGCGAGCCGTACACAAGCGAAAGTGGTCTCGCGTTGGCCATGCTCGACCTCGACAACTTCAAGTCGGTCAACGACACACTGGGACACACCGTTGGCGACGCGGTTCTGCGAGAGGTCGCGGATCGCCTGTCCGAAGCCGGCGGGGTGTCACAGTTGTTCGCACGTCTGGGGGGAGACGAGTTCGCGGTTCTTTTCACCGATGTGGGTGACAGCTCACAAGTTCGTACTCTGCTCGGCCGCTACATCGAAACTCTGCACGAGCCGATCACAGTGGCTGGTACGCGGTTGGAGATCGGATGCAGCATCGGGTACTACCTCCCCGACGAGCTGCCGTCCTCCGCCGACGAGATGATGGGCGCTGCGGACCTGGCCTTGTTCGCGGCAAAGGAATCCGGGCGCGGGGCCGTACGTGAATATCGAGACTCGATGAAGTCCGTGGCCGATCGGCGGGCCCGCCTGCTCGAAGATCTGGGAAACACTGTCGCGGAGAAGGACCTCGAACTCAAGCTGTTGCCCAGGATCGACGTGGTTTCCCGCGAGATCGTGGCCGTGGAAGTCCGCGTGATCTGGCACAACGCCCGCCTCGGTGCCGTTACGTCCGCCGAATTCATGAGCGTCGCAGACGACACCGGTTTGGCGTACTCACTGGGGACTACCGTCTTCGAGTTGGCCTGCGAGGCGGCGTCCCGCCTTCCTGATCACCTGCGGGTAGCCGTCGCGGTATCGACGCGTCAGCTCGAATCGGATTCCTTTGTCGTCGCGATAGGGGATTCGCTTCGACGATCAGGTGTCAGTGCACATCAGCTCGAGCTCCAACTCAACGAATCATCGGCGATCACCGACGAGTCCAAGTTTGCGTTGCACGCCATCGCGGACATGGGAATCGCGCTGACCGTGGACGAGTTCGGCGCCGGATTCTCCTCGCTCGCATCACTGTCCGGCCTTCCGTTCACCCGAGTCCGGATAGAGCGCTCCATTTCGGGTGCAGTGCCTGGTGGACGGTCGATCCTCGAAGCTGTCGTGGATCTGGTCGACGCGTTGGGAATGGAGGTCGTCGTCTCGGGAGTCGACGGTGAGGAAGACTTGAAGTCCGTGGCCGCTGCAAGGGTGAGGACTGTTCAGGGATACATCGCCGGCGGAGCCATGTCGGTCGACGCGGTCGCAGCGGCGGTAGCAGGCCGACGTGGGTGACCCGGCAGTACTCCGTAGGCGTCGCGTCGGGACGTCGGTGCGCAAACTCGGTCGCAGCGCCACGGAACAACACCTCTCGGATTACGATCGCCGTCGCCTACTCGATCGACGACTGCGGTTCACCGCGCGCGTACTGCCGTGGTCGTTTCTGACCGCGGCGGTTGCCTTGTCAGCGATCGTGGTGCTTCTGCCGGTGGATGCCGGATGGTTCACCTTCGCCTGGTCGAGCGTCATGCTGTTGTCGAGCGCTGGATTCAGTGTGTATTGGCTCCGGCGCTCGCGTCTCGGCGTCTCCGAGTCCCAGACCACCGAACTGGTGGTACTCACAGTCGAAATCATTGTCTGGGGAGTGCTCCTGGCGTGCTTGGCTCTCGTTCTCTTCCCGATGCTCGATCCTCGTGACGAGTTGGTACTGAGCTCGACCTTGATCGGTGGGATCGCGGTCGGCGTGTTTCCCACCATGATGTTTCGCGGAATCACTGTGGTCTGGATCAGCCTGGTGGGAGTCGGGTTGGCCGGGGCGTTCTGGACGGAACCGGGCACATCGCGTTTCGTGCTGATCGGGGTGCTGGTCGTCTTTGTAGGTTCGCTCTACAGCGGAACTTTGCTGTTGGCCAAACTTTTCGAGAGACGGCTACGCGCCGAACTCATAGCCGAGGACGAACGAGATCTCGTCGAGTTGTTGCTCAACGATCTCGAAGACGGAGCACAGGATTGGCTCTGGGAGACCGATTCGCGCGGTATCGCCAGTACCGTGTCGTATCGATTCGCCGAGCAGGTCGGTTTGCCGGCAGCACAGATTCGGGGCCGCACAATGCACGAGATCCTGATCGGGATCGGCGCGTCCCGAACAGATGTGGGCAGGAAGTCCCTTGATCTCCTCGCCGCGAATTTTCAAGCCGGGACGGCGTTTCGGGACCTCACCATGCAGGTCGTCGTTCGGGGCGATACTCGCTGGTGGTCGATGTCAGGTCACCCGGGCAGTGGCGATGGGGCGACCTACGGGTGGCGCGGTGTCGGATCCGATATCACGCACTCGTATCACCAGCGCCAGAACATCTTGCGATTGGCAGAGATCGATTCGTTGACCGGGCTCAGAAATCGGTACAGCTTCAACGCTCAACTGTCTTCGCGGATTCGGGACGGACACAGGGTGTGGCTGGCAATTCTGGATCTGGACAACTTCAAGTCGATCAACGACCGGTTGGGACACCACATCGGAGACGACGTGCTTCGCGATGTTGCCGGCAGACTGCACAGCGTTCTGCGATCGAACGAGATCTGTGGCCGACTGGGGGGTGACGAGTTCGCCATCGCCTTCGACGACGTAGCCTTTGACGACATCGGGAGTGCAGATGAGGTGGAGAAGAGATTCCAAACGATTCTCGACTCATTCGAACGACCATTTTCACTGGTCGGCAACCAGATTCGCATTCGTGCCAGTCTGGGGTACGGCTCGATGCCCGACGACGCCGACAGCCTCGAAGACCTGGTGATTGTCGCGGACCTCGCGCTTTACCACGCAAAGGAGAGCGGTCGGAACCAGATTCGCGCCTTCGATGCGACTTTGCGGGATCGTGCGACGGGTAGGGCCAGGGCATTGTTGGATCTTCGTCGTGCGTTGATCGACGAAGAGTTCGAGTTGGTTTATCAGCCACAGGTCTCGGCCGCGACGGGAGTTGTCGTCGGGTTCGAGGCTCTGCTGCGGTGGAACCATCCGACTTCAGGTCTCGTCTCGCCGGGAGACTTCATTTCGGTCGCCGAGGAAACCGGCTTGATCGTGCCGATCGGTGCAGGTGTTCTGAGGGCTGCCTGCACGGCGGCGACAACGTGGCCGGAGGACATTCGGGTTGCCGTCAACGTTTCTCAGGTGCAACTGCGTTCGAGTCGATACGTCGACTCGGTACGCCGGACACTGATCGAGGTGAACCTCCACCCCAGCCGACTCGAGATCGAGGTGACCGAATCGTTGGTCATCGACGACGCCGACCGAGATGTGTTGGTACAGCTCTCGGCGCTCGGCATCGCCATTGCGATGGACGACTTCGGCACCGGGTTCTCCTCGGTTGCCAGCTTGGCCCGGCTGCCGCTCGATCGGTTGAAGATCGATCGGGCGTTCGTCGCACCGCTGGACGCGGATCCCTCGAATTCGAGGTTCGCTGTCTTGCGAGCCGTCATCGCGATTGCCAAGTCTCTGGGGCTGGACACCGTCGCCGAGGGCGTGGAGACGGAGAGGCAGCGCGCGATAGTGACCGAGTGCGGATGTGACGTGATCCAGGGGTACCTCGAGGGAATGCCGATACGGGCAGCCGAGATTCCGCACTATTTGAATGGGCGACTCGGCGGTTCGAGCAGGTGGGGTGTCGCGGCTACCACTGAGTGAGAACTTTGCGCCCGTTTTGCCGTTCGATGTGTGACGGTACGCCGAAGTGCTTCACATCGAACTGCAGAAGGGTGTCTTCGTGGTGGTCGGATCGGCGTACTCCCCAGGGCCGATGTTGGTGGGTAAGAAGGCAGTGGTCACAGGCGGTTCCCAGGGAATCGGCGCAGCGATTGTTCGAGCATTTGCATCGCATGGCGCGTCAGTTCTGGTTGTCGACGTGGCTCCTCTTGGCGACGTCGAATTCGACTTGGCTGCAGGTGGTTCGATCAACTATCTCGAGTACGACGTGCGGACGCGGGAAGTCCCCGTCGCGTTGACCGAGTTCGCCCCGGACGTCCTTGTGAACAATGTGGGTCATTTCCTGAACCCGCCGACAGAGTTCACCGGTACGGATCCAGGTTTCTGGTCCGAGGCCGGCAGCATCAATTTCGATCACGTCGTGCGTCTGACCCATGCCCTGCTTCCCGGCATGATCGACCGCGGTTTGGGTGGATCGATCGTGAACCTGACGACGGTGGAGGCGCATCGAGCGATCCCGGGCCACACGATGTACTCGGCATACAAGGCCGCGCTGACACAGTTCACCAGAAGCCTTGGTGTGGAGATCGGTCGAACCGGAGTGCGCGTCAACGCCATTGCCCCGGATCTGATCGAGTCGGTACAGGTGCCGTATCGCACGATCGTTCCTGCCGACGACTGGGACAAGTGGCCGGGGTGGGCACCGTTGGGCGGACCGGGCCAGCCGGTCGACATTGCCGGCCCCGCACTGTTCCTGGCTTCCGACCTGGCGAGATACATCACCGGAACCGTGATCCACGTCGACGGCGGCTCGCACGCTGCCGGAGGCTGGTTCCCCACAGAAGAGGGTGGCTGGACCAACCGGCCCCGAAAGGCTTGACACATGACAACTTTCAGTCTGAACGTTCCCAACTTCGGCACCACTCTCGCGGAGGACTCCTACGCGAAACTCGTGCAGGTCTGTCAGAACGCGGAAGCTGCCGGCTTCGACCGGGTCCTCGTCACCGATCACGTGGTGATGGGCTCGGACAACTCGGCGTACACGTGGTCGGCGTTCCCCACCGAGCCCGACGCCAACTGGCTCGAGCCGCTGACCGTCCTGGCTTTTGTTGCCGGACAGACGAAGACAATTCGCTTGGGGACCGGAATCGTCATCGCGGCGCTGCGCGGGGGAGCGGTACTGGCCAAGACGGCCGCGACACTCGATCTGCTCTCCGGGGGCCGACTCGACCTGGGCGTCGGAACCGGTTGGCAGGAACGTGAATACGAGGCGGCAGGTATGGACTTCGGTAAAAGGGGACCACTGCTCGACGACGCTCTCGCAGTGTGCCGGGCCCTGTGGAGTTCGGCGCCGGCGAGCATCGACACCCCTCGTCTGAAGTTCGACGACGTGTACTGCGCGCCCCGTCCGGCCGCTGGAATCCCGATCTGGGTGTCCGGTTCGCTCTCCAAGGCCGTTGTACGACGCGTCGCAACCTGGGGTGACGGGTGGATTCCGATCATGGGTGCCGCGGACGACGACCTACGTGAAGGGATCGACGTCATCGGCAAAGCGATGGCGGATCTCGGACGCGATCCAGCGGAATTGCAGGTCCGTGGGCGACTGACCGTCGTACGCGGGTCCGACGGTTCGATCGACCTCCCGGCGACGATGATCGGCGCCGAGCAGCTGCTCGAATCCGGTGCCACCGATGTGCTGGTTGCGCTGGCAGCAGTAGATCCGGATCCGGATGCGGCGATGGCAGAGTTCGGCGAGCTGGTGTCGGCCTTCGCAAAGGTGACCCGCTGACGATTGCGTCGAGGCGGTAGTTCTATCGTGCGAAGTGTTGTAGTGCAGCCTGATCGAGGAGAGAACACATGACCGAGAGCATCGTCGTGGATACGAGCCTGGAAGCGTTGCTCGACGCCCGGATCAGCTGCCGCGCCTACGAGGACCGTCAGGTGCCACGTGAGGTGATCGAGGAGATCCTTCGGCTGGCGCAGAAGACGCCGTCGTGGTGCAACACGCAACCGTGGCAGGTCGCGATCACCGAAGGGGAGGGCACCGAGCGATTCCGCGCCGGCCTCGGTGAGTACGTGATGGCCAACGCCCAGGAGTCGGACTTCGAGTTCCCGCGCGCGTACCAGGGCATCTACAAGTCGCGTCGGTTCGACTGCGCGATGGCGCTGTATTCGAGCGTCGGAATCGAGCACGGTGACCGCGCCGGATCCGCGGCACAGACGATGAAGAATTTCGAGCTCTTCGGCGCTCCTCACGTCGCGATCATCACCACTGACGAGGCATTGGGCACCTACGGCGCAGTCGACTGCGGGTTGTACGTGAACAGCTTCCTGCTCGCGGCCCAGAGTCTGGGGGTCGCCACGATCCCGCAGGCGGCGCTCGCGGGCAGCTCCAAGTTCATTCACGAGCATTTCGGTATCGACGACACTCGCAAGGTTGTCTGCGCGATCTCGTTCGGATACCCCGACGCCGACCACCCGGTGAACGGATTCCGCACCGAACGCGAAACCGTCGACAACGTCGTGCAGTGGATGTCGAACTGACAGGGATGTCGAACTGATCACCTGCTGGTCGGGGGATTGAGTGTTGCGTAGTTCCACCTGAAAGACTGGTGGCATGTCCGACACACCCGAACTGTTCGATCGTCTGCGCCGATTCCCCGATGTCGAGGCACCCAATCTCTTTGCCGTCGATGCGGCTGATCGTCTGATCCTCGACGAGGCCGCCGACGCTCTCGCCGCGGCACCGGCGGGCACCGTCGTCGTGATCGGCGATCACTACGGTGCGCTGACTACCGGTGTTGCGCTCGTGCACGGAATCGCCGGCGTGCGCGTTCACCAGGATCCGCTCACCGGAGAGTTGGCCCTCGCGAACAATGCGCGCGAACTCGGATTCAGTGACGCCTTCACCTCGCACGGACTGGACGAGGAGTTGCTCAGCGGCGCCCGCGTCGTGCTCATGCAATTGCCGCGTAGCCTCGCCGAACTTGCCGAGATCGCTCAGCTGATCGCGCTCCACGCCGACCCGGCGGTTCGTGTCTTCGCCGGTGGGCGTGACAAGCACATCACCCCGGCGATGAACAAGGTTCTCGGCGAATCGTTTTCCGACGTCAGCGCCTCGCGTGGACGGCAGAAGTCCCGCGTACTCAAGGCTTCGGAACCGAAGGCCGAGGTTGCTATCACGTTCCCGATGACCGAACGCCTCGACGAATTCGACCTCGACGTCGTTGCTCACGGCGCCGTGTTTGCCGGTGCGAGCCTGGACATCGGCACCCGGTTGCTCCTGGAGAACCTCGGAAAGATTGCGGTCGATCCGCTGAGTGACGTGATCGACCTGGGTTGTGGCAGCGGTATTCTCGCGGCGGCGATCGCGCGGAAGTTCCCGGACGTGCACGTGATCGCAACGGATCAGTCCTCGGCAGCCGTCGCTTCGGCTCTGGCGACCGCGTCCGCAAATGGCGTCGGCGATCGAGTGAGCGGCCTGCGCGACGACGCCGTGAGTTCGTTGCCCAGTGCGAGCGCGGATCTGGTTCTGTTGAACCCGCCGTTCCACGTCGGCGCGGCGGTCCACACCGGCGGAGCACTCAAGATGTTCGAAGCTGCCGGCCGTGTCCTGCGTCCCGGTGGCGAGTTGTGGACTGTTCACAACGCGCATCTGGGGTATCGCGAACCGTTGAAAGCCGCGGTGGGTCCGAGCGAGGCGATGGCGAAGAACGCGAAGTTCATCGTGATGAAGTCGATCAAACCGTCCTAGTATCGAAAAGGGACGAGTGTCGACGAGTGTTGATCTTCCGGAAATGCGCCGGGAACTACAACCGAAGCTTCGACGTTGTAAATTACGAGTGCTTTACTTTTAGTCAGGTACACGGACCGTGTCGGAAACTCGGATCCGTCCGGCGAACCCGCGACGCACCCGTCGTAGGCCACCACGATGAAGGGATGATCACGGTGCGCACCACCAGCAACCCGGTGTTCCGCAATCTGCCCAAGCAAGAGGGCAACGGATACGCCTCGTTCGGATCTGCGACGGCGGGCGCCTCGCAGGCAACCCAGCAGTTCGGTCAGCCGCAGTACGCTCCGGCCGAGCCGTACCAGACCGGTCCCACCTCGCGGGCCATGACGATCGACGACGTCGTCACCAAGACGGGCATCACGCTCGGTGTGCTGACGATCTCGGCACTGGTGTCGTACTTCCTGGTCAACAACAACGCCGACCTCGCAGCCCCGCTGGTCATCGGCGGCGGTCTCGTCGGCCTCGTTCTGGTTCTGGTCGCGACGTTCGGTCGCAAAATGGACAACCCGGCAATCGTGTTGGCGTACGCCGCGGCCGAGGGCCTGTTCCTCGGTGCGCTGTCGTTCATGTTCACCTTCCAACTCCAAGGCGCTGACGCGTCGATGCTGATTGCGCAGGCGGTCCTCGGAACCTTCGGCGTGTTCTTCGGCATGTTGGTCGTCTACAAGACCGGTGCGATTCGGGTGACACCTCGTCTGACGCGAATGATCATCGGTGCGTTGATCGGTGTTGTCGTTCTGGCGCTCGGTAACCTCGTCGCGAGCTTCTTCACCGAGGGCGGACTGGGACTGCGTGACGGTGGAACCGTCGCCATCATCTTCAGCCTCGTCTGCATCGGCATCGCAGCCTTCAGCTTCCTGCTCGACTTCGACGCCGCTGATCAGCTGATCCGCGCACAGGCGCCCGAGAAGGCAGCCTGGGGCGTCGCATTCGGCCTCACCGTCACCTTGGTCTGGCTGTACGTCGAGATCCTGCGTCTGCTGAGCTACTTCAACAACGACTAGTTCTCGAGTCGATCCGTAACACGAAGAAGGGCCCCGCGAGGGGCCCTTCTTTTGTCGTCTGTGGACGGTTACGGTGCTTGGATACCTAGCAACTGCTTGGTTTGGAACGAAGGGGAGCGAATGTCGACAAACACCTCTGAACCCATCCTGGTCGCGGATGCCGGAGCAGTGCGAACGCTGACCTTCAATAATCCGAGTCGCCTGAACGCATTTGATGCAGCCGGTTTTCGAGCGTTCACCAAGGCGCTCGACGACGCGGCGTCGGACGATGCCGTGGCCGTGGTGATCGTCGAGGGCGCAGGCAAGGCATTTTCCAGTGGTGTCGACCTACGGGCACTGGCCGAACCAGACACGGACAATGCCGACTTCGGCCACGCATTCGCGCCGCTCATCGTTGCGCTGGTGGAGTTCCCGAAGCCTTTGATCGCCGCGGTGCACGGCGCCGCCGTCGGCATCGGGCTGACCATGCTGCTCTACTGCGACGTCGTCTACGTTGCCGAGGACGCACGTCTGCGTGCACCGTTCACTTCGCTGGGTACCGCTCCCGAAGCTGCCAGTAGTTGGTTGCTGCCCAAGGTGATCGGAACGCAGCGAGCCGCCGAGCTGATCCTGTCGGCCCGGTGGCTCAGCGGCGTCGAAGCTGCCGCCTACGGACTGGCGACAGCCGCCGTGCCGGCCGACCAGGTACAGGCACGCGCCCGCGAGAGTGCCGAGCAGATTGCCGCCAACGTCGGACCGGCAGTCCTTGCCGCCAAACGACTGCTCCGTCACGGATGGGCGGACGAAGCTCA
>NZ_BCWH01000002.1:1668325-1783013 GCF_001653035.1 Rhodococcus sp. YH3-3
AAGCCGGGCGGCCGCTTTCGACGTGCTCAGGGGATCAGCTGAGGCGCTCGATCACCATTGCCATGCCCTGTCCGCCGCCGACACACATGGTCTCGACGCCGAAGGTCTTGTCCTGCTCCTGCAGGTTGTTGATCAGGGTGTTGGTGATACGGGCACCGGTCATACCGAAGGGGTGACCCAGCGCGATCGCGCCACCGGAGATGTTGAGCTTGTCCTCTTCGATGCCCAGTTCGCGAGCGGATCCGAGGACCTGCACTGCGAATGCCTCGTTGATCTCGAACAGGTCGATGTCGGAGATCGACTTGCCGGCGATCTTCAGGGCGTTCTTGACGGCCTGGATCGGGCCGAGGCCCATGATCTCGGGGGACAGGCCCGAGACGCCGGTGGAGACGATGCGAGCGAGCGGGGTCAGGCCGAGTGCCTTTGCCTTGGTGTCGGACATGATCACCAGTGCGGCTGCGCCGTCGTTGAGCGGGCAGGCATTGCCGGCGGTGACGGTGCCGTCGGGGCGGAAGACGGGCTTGAGGCCGCTGATGCCCTCGTAGGTGGTGCCGGCGCGGGGGCCGTCGTCCTTGGAGACGACGGTGCCGTCGGCGAGCGTGACGGGCGTGATCTCACGCTCGAAGAAGCCGCGAGCGATGGCTTCCTCGGCGCGGTTCTGGCTGCGAACTGCCCAGCGGTCCTGGTCTTCGCGGGTGATTCCGGTGGCGGAAGCGACGTTCTCCGCGGTCTGGCCCATGCCCAGGTACACGTCGGGGATCAGGCCCTCTTCGCGAGGATCGGTCCAGGCGACTCCACCTTCGGCGAGCTTGGCGCTACGGGCCTGCGCTGCGTCGAAGAGCGGATTCTTGGTGTTGGGGAGGCCGTCGGCGTTGCCGGTGATGAAGCTGGAGACGGACTCGACGCCGGCGGAGATGAAGACGTCGCCCTCGCCTGCGCGGATGGCGTGCAGCGCCATGCGGGTGGTCTGCAGCGAGGAGGAACAATAACGGTTGACCGTGACACCGGGGAGGAAGTCGTAGCCGAGCTGGACGGCGACGACGCGGGCGATGTTGAAGCCCGACTGACCGGCGGGCTGGCCGCAACCGAGCATGAGGTCGTCGATCTCGGTGGGGTCGAGCTCGGGGATCTTTGCCAACGCGGCGGCAACCATCTGAGTTGCGAGGTCATCCGGGCGGATGTCCTTGAGCGAACCCTTCATTGCGCGGCCGATGGGCGACCGTACTGCTGAGACGATTACTGCCTCGGGCATGAAAACTCCTTTTGTGTACTGCTCGAGGGCGGCTTGAAACGCCGTCGAGCAGGGCAAGTTGAATGCAGCTTCGACTTACAATTTACGTTGCCGCTCCCAGATGGTGGTCACGCAGTCTCACTCAGTTGACGTCGGGGCGCTGACCTGCAGGTTTGGTGCGTCTCGCGAAGGCTTTCCACTGGGTTGCCGCCGCCGTCAGTCGGGCCGCGACGGTGCGGGCTTGCGCCGCCTCCGAGACGTGGGGGAGTTCGGGTAGCGGGCCACCCTGCCATTCACCCAGAGCCGACGCGAGAACCGGGACGATCTGCTTCGCCGCGAGTTCGTATCCGGCCGCGGACGGATGGAAACGGTCGGCCGAGAACATCGTGTCGGGCGAGGCCAGGAATTCCTTGGCCAGCAGGTCGGCCAGTGGAACGGGATGACCCCCGGCGTTTCTGGTCGCGGCCGCCTGGGCGAGTGCGAGGCGATGGCCCCATTCGCGCACCACGGAGCGCAGAGGTTGCGGGATCGCCGTGACCACCCCCAGATCCGGGCAGGTGCCGACAACAACGACGGCGCCGCTCTCGCGTAAGCGTCGAACCGCGTCGCCGAGGCGTTTAGCCGACGCGTGAATCGCGTTCTTGGCGGTGACGTCGTTGGCGCCGATCAGGATCACCGCAGCGTCCGGGGGAGGACCGGCGACGAACATGGCGTCGACCTGCCCACTCAACCCGCGGGAGGTGGCGCCCCCGATGGCCTTGGTGCTCAAACGGATTCGCTTCCCGGTTTCACTCGCAAGCAGCTTCGCGACCTGAACACCCGGAACTTCCGAGGCCGTCAGCGCGCCCACGCCGGCCGCAGACGAATCGCCGAAGATCATCAAGTGGAGATCGAAGGGCACGGCCCGCCACCAGAGTTCCGGGTTGTCGGCGCCGGGCGCGTACACCCCGTCCGCCTCGGGTGGCTTGGCGATATTGCGACCGATCACCCCGCGGGCCGCCCCCGCCTGCGACATCAGATAGTTGTAGCCCAACCAGGAGAGCGTGCCTGCACTCGATCCGGCCACCACCGTGGCCACCGACGCTTTCAGTCCGGTTCGACTCACACTTGCCAATCTAGCCGGATTGCACCACCTTCGCCCGACGTCCGCGCGCACCGTTTTCTTTCATCTGGGAACATGGACGAATGCGCATCGCGGAACACGTCGTCGACCTCATCGGCAACACCCCACTCGTCAAGCTCACGTCCGTCACGGGCGAAAACTTCGGCACGGTGGCAGCCAAGGTCGAATACCTCAACCCTGGCGGTAGCTCCAAGGACCGCATCGCCGTCAAGATGATCGACGCAGCCGAGGCTTCGGGTGAACTGAAGCCGGGCGGCACCATCGTCGAGCCGACCTCGGGCAACACCGGAATCGGCTTGGCGCTCGTGGCGCAAAAGCGTGGATACAAGTGCGTTTTCGTCTGCCCAGACAAGGTCAGCGAAGACAAGCGCAACGTCCTGCGCGCCTACGGCGCCGAGGTGGTCGTGTGCCCCACGGCCGTCGCGCCGGACAACCCGAACAGTTACTACAGCGTCTCCGACCGTCTCACCCGTGAGATCCCCGGCGCCTGGAAGCCCAACCAGTACTCCAACCCGGGCGGACCGGAGAGCCACTACGAGACCACCGGCCCCGAGATCTGGGCCGACACCGACGGCAAGATCACGCACTTCGTCGCGGGCGTCGGCACCGGCGGCACCATCACCGGCACCGGCCGCTACCTCAAGGAAGTTTCGGGCGGCAAGGTCAAGGTCATCGGCGCAGACCCCGAGGGCTCCGTCTACTCCGGCGGCACCGGTCGTCCGTATCTGGTCGAAGGCGTCGGCGAAGACTTCTGGCCGTCGGCATACGACCCGTCCATCCCGGACGAGATCATCGCCGTCTCGGATGCCGATTCCTTCGAGATGACGCGTCGCCTCGCCCGCGAGGAGGGACTGCTGGTCGGCGGTTCCTGCGGTATGGCCGTCGTCGCTGCCCTCGAAGTAGCCAAGCGTGAGGGCCCCGACGCCCTGATCGTCGTCCTCCTCCCGGACGGTGGCCGCGGCTACCTGTCCAAGATCTTCAACGATCAGTGGATGGCGTCGTACGGATTCCTGCGCACCCCACTCGACGGCAAGACCAACGTCCCCACCGTCGGCGACGTTCTGCGTGGCAAGTCGGGCGAGCTGCCGGACCTCGTTCACACCCACCCGTCGGAGACCCTGCGCGACGCGATCGAGATCCTGCGCGAGTACGGCGTGTCCCAGATGCCCGTCGTGGGTGCGGAACCGCCGGTCATGGCAGGCGAGGTCGCCGGAAGTGTGTCCGAGCGGGATCTGCTGAGCGCGGTCTTCGAAGGCCGTGCGCACCTTGCGGATTCCGTCGAGAAGCACATGAGCAAGCCGTTCCCGCTCATCGGTTCCGGCGAGCCGGTCTCGGCTGCCACGAAGGCGCTCGGGGACACCGACGCACTCATGGTCGTCGACGACGGCAAGCCGGTCGGTGTCATCACGCGCCACGATCTCCTGGGTTTCCTGAGTTCGGATTCCTGAGTTCGGATTCCTGCGCCGGCACCGGCGCCATTAGGCTGGGGACCATGAGTGAGCAACGCAGCAAGGCCGACAACATCAGCTGGCAGGGTTTCTCCACGAAAGCGGTGCATGCGGGTTACGAACCCGATCCGCTGACCGGTGCGGTCAACGTGCCGATCTACGCGAGTTCCACCTTCGCCCAGGACGGCGTCGGTGGAATGCGCAGTGGCTTCGAGTACGCGCGAACGGGTAACCCCACCCGTCGCCCACTCGAGGCGAACCTCGCCGCGCTCGAATCCGGAACCTACGGCCGAGCGTTCAGTTCGGGAATGGCGGCCACCGACTGCCTGCTCCGTTCGGTACTTCGACCCGGCGATCACCTGGTCATCCCCGACGACGCGTACGGCGGAACCTTCCGTCTCATCGACAAGGTGTTCACGCAGTGGGGGATCGAGTACACCCCGGCTCCGGTGTCCGACGTCGATGCGGTGCGCGCGGCGATGAAGTCCAACACCAAGCTGGTCTGGGTCGAGACGCCCACGAACCCGCTGCTCAATATCGGTGACATCGAGCTCCTTGCCGAGGTCGCCCACGAGGGCAACGCAAAGATCGTGGTGGACAACACCTTCGCCTCGCCGTACCTGCAGCAGCCGCTGCAGCTCGGTGCCGACATCGCGCTGCACTCCACGACCAAGTACATCGGCGGACACTCCGACGTGGTCGGTGGCGCTCTCGTCTGCAACGACGAAGAACTGGACACCGCGTTTGCCTTCCTGCAGAACGGATCCGGCGGCGTTCCCGGCCCGTTCGACGCGTTCCTGACGTTGCGCGGAATCAAGACACTGGCGCTGCGCATGGAGCGTCACAGTGACAACGCGGAGAAGGTCGTCGAATTGCTCGACGGCCACCCCGCGGTTGCCGGCGTCATCTACCCCGGACTGGCTTCGCATCCGTCGCACAAGGTCGCGGCCAAGCAGATGCGACGCTTCGGCGGCATGATCTCCGTCCGCCTCAAGGGCGGCAAGGCGGCAGCTCTCGACCTGTGCTCGCGCACCGAGATCTTCACGCTTGCAGAATCTCTCGGCGGAGTCGAATCCCTCATCGAATTTCCCGGTGCGATGACCCACGCCTCGACGGCCGGTTCCGCTCTCGAGGTTCCCGACGATCTGGTTCGCCTGTCGGTCGGCATCGAAGACGCCTCCGATCTGGTCGGCGACATCGAGCAAGCGCTGTCCTGATCTTCGCTCTACAGTAATTCGACTTCGAATCTGCAGTGCGCCTTCACACCTCACGAGGGTGTGGAGGCGCACTTTCTGGAGGCATGCGTGAATCTCGAACAGATAAAGGCTGCACAGCAACTGCTCGCCCCGGTCATGCGACGCACCCCGGTCGTAGCCTCGCGAGTGTTGTCCGAAACCACCGGCTTCGCCGTGAGCTTGAAATGTGAAAATCTGCAGCGCACCGGCTCTTTCAAACCGCGCGGTGCGTACAACCGCATTGCCAATCTTTCCGCAGAGGAACGGGCAGCGGGCGTGGTGGCGGCCAGTGCCGGTAACCATGCGCAGGGAGTTGCCTGGTCTGCAACAGAATTGGGAATCAAGTCGACCGTCTTCATGCCGACGGGTGCGCCGCTGCCGAAGTTGGTGGCCACCAAGGCATATGGAGCTCAGGTCCACCTGCACGGTTCGACTGTCGACGAAGCGCTCGTGGCCGCTCGCGAATTCGCGGACCGAACCGGAGCAGTTCTGGTCCACCCCTTCGACCACGAGGACGTCGTGGCGGGGCAGGGGACTGTGGGGCTCGAAATCCTCGAGCAACTGCCTGAGGTCGGCACGATCCTCGTCCCCACCGGCGGCGGCGGGTTGATCGCCGGAGTGGCCGCAGCCGTCAAAGCTGTGCGCCCGCAGGTCCGCATCGTCGGAGTGCAAGCCGAGACCGCGGCTGCCTGGCCGGCGTCGTTGGCAGCCGGGAAGCCGACCGCCTTGGCGTCGATGTCCACGATGGCAGACGGTATCGCCGTTGGCTGCCCGGGCGAGGTTCCGTTCGCCGAAGTTGCCGCCCATGTCGACGCCGTGGTGACGGTCAGCGAGGAAGCGCTGTCCAAAGCGCTCCTGCTGTGCCTCGAACGCGCCAAGCTCATCGTCGAACCGGCCGGCGTCGCGGCCGTCGCGGCCTTGATGACCTGTACTCCGGAGGAGCTGGGACTGACAGGGCCGGTGTGCGCCGTGCTTTCCGGCGGCAACATCGATCCGCTACTTCTCACGCACGTCATCTCGCACGGTCTGCGAGCGGCCGGACGGTTCCTCGGAGTTCACATCACCATCGACGATCGGCCGGGCGCACTGGTCTCGTTGCTCGAAGTGGTTCGAGCGAACGGCGCCAGCGTGGTCGATGTCATCCATTCCCGTACCGGTGGCGAACTTGCACTCGACGAAGTGGAAGTCTTCCTCACCGTCGAGACGCGTGGTCCGGACAACAAGGCGGAACTTCTGACGGCCTTCGACCGCGCCGGTTACGCAGTACGACTGCAGAACTGAGGCGAGTTACTCGTCAGGCCAGCCGCCCAGAACCGTCACGCGGTACTCCTGGTCGACCAGCCTGGCGGGTACGTCGAGTTGATGTAGCCAGTCGATGGCCGAACCGCCCATGCCGACCGCAACCCGACTGAATGCGGCGGCCTGGGCGCAGGAGGATGCAATCACCGACACCGTGCGCCACATCGGCGTCGCTGTCGATTCGCGGTGCAGTGGCTTGACGGTGCTGGCCGTGGCGATCCCGCAGTCGGACGGAAGTGCTACCTGGCAGGTCGGGTCGCCGGGCAGGTCTTGCACCTGAATCTGCCAGCCGTCTTCCGGCGCCGGGCCGGCAACCGCGATGTCCCCGCCGAGGCCGACCAGAACGCCACACCCGAGAAGAGTCGCAGTGGACGCGGCACAGTGGTCCGCTGAACTGGCGCGGGCCGTCGCGGACAGATCGAGAACGACGTCGTCCGGGCTGTACACGCGGTTGTTCTCGACGCGAATCTTCCACCAGGAGTGAGGGTCTGCCGACCCGGCCGTCGGCGTGAGTTTGCCGTCGGTCAGTCGTGCGACAGCCAACGCGTCTTCGAGGAAGTGCGCGAACATCGGGGTCACGGCGACGCCGTCGACGTTGCTCGCGGCGCTGACATAGGTACGAATCTCGGAGTCGGCACGATCTCGATTGGTAGCGGCGTCGGCAGCGGTGAGGTACCCGCGAACCAGGCTGGCCGCGGAGGGAAGGACTTCAGGGTCGGTGACGACGACCCGGGCCTGAACCCCCCACGTGAGCCACTCGGAGGCCGAGCGCGGAGTACTCACGAACCGTTGGAGACGGCGTCCGGGGTTCCGAATCCGGCGACCACGACGGGCCGCTTCGCTACGGGATTCTTGGTGTGAGAAGCCGACGTGTCCGGCGCGAGTGCCGTGGCAGTGGGAGAAGAAACGAGTGAAAGTCCGCCGCTTGCGAGTGCTCCCGCCACAGCCGTGGCTGCGAGGGCGAGGCGAACGGGTCGATACACCGTAGTGCGTCCCCGGGCGGGTCGTGGCCGATCGTCGCTCATGGACTCAGCTTGCACGCCGAACCTGAGAAAAGCCTTGGCGTCTGTAGTCATTTGCGTAACGCCCGCCGAGATAAATGAGACATTGGTTACAGGAGTCGCGAGACTGAGCCGTGTCGAATGCATGTTCGAAAGAGTAGATGTTCGCACCGACAAGTTTCGGGTACGACCACGTACGTGGATTTTCAGAGGTTTATCGGAGGTTCGGATGGCAGTCGGTGTCCTGGCGATCGCTGTGTCGATCGGCACCGCACTGGGCGTGATGAGTGGAACTCTCGGAGCGCCCGCACAAGTCGAGAAGAACGAGTCTTCGAATGCTGCAGTCTCACTTGCAGCCTGGAACGGACCGGCACGAACTCAGGACACACCTGAGGGAATCGTGCCTTCCGTACCCTCCAACTTTCCGGGAGCGACATTGGCGCCCGTGGGAGCGGTGGCAGTGTTCGCGCCGTGGATCAAAAAGGCCGGTGCTCTGTGCTCGGAGATCACGCCCGCGGTGATCGCCTCGCTGTACTCGGTCGAGAACGGATTCAAGTACGGACCCGATACCGACATCTCACCGGAAGGTGGGCGCGGGCCTGGCCGCTTCACCACCGCAGCGTGGACGGCATACGGCAAGGATGGTGACGGCGACGGAAAGATGGACATCCTGGGCGTTGCCGATCCGGTGATGACAACCGGATACCGGTTGTGCGATCTCGTGAAGCAAGCGCAGTCCTGGCAGAAGTCCGGTGAGGTCGAGGGCGATACCGTCGACCTCGCGCTCGCTGCCTACGACGTCGGGCCGGACGCAGTTCGCGAAGCGGGCGGCGTTCCGGCAGACAAGTCGGGCGAGGTTCCTGCGGAGCAGGCGGTCGCCGCTCCGTTCGTCGCCCAGATCAAATCGTTGCAGGACTCGTTCGCCCTGATGCTTGCGCCCTTCGACTACAACAACCTCGCCGCAGCGGTGGGCGGCGTCGTCGAGGCCGGTCTGAAGTTTCTCGGATTGCCGTACGTGTGGGGTGGCGGAAACATCAACGGGCCGTCGATGGGCGGGTTCGACTGCTCGGGGCTGACGTCGTACGCGATCCACGCGGCCACCGGGGTGACTCTGCCCCGGACCTCGGAGACGCAGTGGGGTGTCGGCGTCGAGATCCCGCTGGATCAGGCGCAGCCCGGTGACCTGTTGTTCGGCAACTGGCAGGCAGGCGGCCCTGGCCACGTGGCGATCTACGTCGGCAACGGTCAGATGCTTCACGCACCCACGTTCGGCGACGTGGTGAAGGTCGGCCCGATCTTCGCCGGCATGAAGGCTCGCCGCGTGGTGTGAGTGGGCAGGAAACGGCGAGCGTCGACAGAGCAAGAAGCGCCACCCGACCGAGTCGGGTGGCGCTTCTTTTCAGAGCTGGTACAGCCGATCAGCTGTGGTAAGGCTCCGCGCTCAGCAGCGTGACCTTCATGGTGCTGCCGTTGGGCAGGTTGTACTCACGCGTGTCGCCGACCTTGGCTTCGAGCAGCGCGCCGCCCAGCGGTGAGTTCGGCGAGTAGACCTCGAGCTTGGCGTCACGTGCGCCTTCTTCGCGGGTAGCGATCAGGAACGTCTCGGTGTCACTCTCGTCGCCGTCGTAGTAGACCTTGACTACGGATCCGGGCAGTGCGACACCGGACTGAGTGGGGGCCTCGCCGACCTTTGCGCTGTTCAGCAGCTCCTGGAGCTGGCGAATGCGGGCTTCCTGCTGACCCTGCTCTTCGCGGGCAGCGTGGTAGCCGCCGTTCTCCTTCAGGTCGCCCTCTTCGCGACGCTCGTTGATCTCGGCGGCGATGACCGGGCGATTGGCGATGAGCTGGTCGAGTTCGTTCTTGAGCCTGTCATGTGATTCCTGGGTAAGCCAGGTCACCTGGGTCTCGGTCATCTCGATCACTCCCTAGTAGTCGGAGCCGGGGGCTCCCTCGACGATCGCTGCAACAGCAGCGAACAACGACACAGAAGCACCACCAGGGATGCAACCTTGCCGTCAAACCTTGCGTCAATGCAGCAATACACGGTTCCACCCGGAACCGTGTATCGGGCAATTCTATCACGCATGACTACCCGCCCTGTCCGGCGTCAAACGTCCGGCAGGGTGGGTGCGTTCCGAGGTCAGCTCTTGGTCAGGTACTCCGGAACGTCGAAGCTGCAGCCGTAGACGTCGGCCATGCCTGGCGGCTGGGACGTCTTGACCTCGGTGTTGAACTCGAGGGTCTGATGTTCCGACGACGGGACGTAGACCTCACGTCGACCGGTTTCGGAGCCGTCCTTCGAGCGTGCGCGCACGATGCACATCGCTTCACGCGACGAGTCGTCGCGTGTGACGGTGAAACGGATCTTCACCGTGGAGTCGTTGGCGATGTCGAACGAGATGGTCTCGGTCTCGATTTCCTTGACCGCAAATTTTCCGTACGCGTAGTACGCGATTCCGCCGCCTACGACGATGACGAGAGCGGTCAGAGCCCACACCATCCACTTGCGGGGACTGCCCGTGCGAGTTGTGCTCGGGTACCGATCTTGGGGAAGCGGTTTGCTCATCACTCTGCTCTCGAAGACTCGAGTTCGCGTGTCGTGCAGCAACTGACTGTGTCCCGCCGGATTACCGAAGGGGTCACGGCTGCGCCAGGAACTCTCGGGTGGAACTATAGAGGACGTATCCCGTCGCGCCGTCGGTAGGTTTGTCGGCAGTCGGTACGTTTGACGGCAACGGCCCGGAGTAATCCGAGCGGTGCACAGCGTGTGATTCGAAGACTGCCGGTGACGGCTACAGGTGAACTGCCGGTGACGGCTACAGGTGAACTGCCGGCAACGGCTACAGGTGAAGTTGAGGTGAACGAACACGTGAGCGGATTCCGGCTCATGGCCGTCCATGCCCATCCCGACGACGAGTCGAGCAAGGGTGCGGCCACCACCGCCCGTTATGCAGCCGAAGGCCACGAAGTGATGGTCCTGACGCTCACCGGGGGTGAGCGTGGCGACATTCTCAACCCGGCCATGGACGTTCCCGGTGTCCGCGATCGAATCAGCGAAGTTCGCCAGGAGGAGATGGCCGAGGCCGCTCGCATCCTGGGCGTGAAGCAGCGCTGGCTCGGTTTCGTCGATTCCGGGCTTCCCGAGGGCGACCCTCTTCCGCCGCTGCCCGAAGGGTGCTTCGCCCTCGTTCCGCTCGAAGAGTCGACGCGCGCTCTGGTCAAGGTGATTCGCGAGTTCCGTCCCCACGTCGTCACGACGTACGACGAGAACGGCGGATACCCGCACCCGGATCACATCCGGTGCCACGAGGTGACGATGGCAGCCTACGAAGCCGCCGCCGATCCCGAGTACTTCCCCGAGGACGGTCAGCCGTGGGAAATCAAGAAGGTCTACTACTCGCACGGATTCATCCGTAAGCGCCTCGAACTCTTCCAGGAGGAGTACGAGCGTCGCGGAGAGCCGTTCCCGATGGCGGACTGGCTCAAGAAGTGGAAGACCGAACGCGGCGACATGATGGTCCGGGTGACCACTCAGGTCACGTGCGGCGACTACTTTCCCCAGCGTGACGATGCTCTGCGCGCACACGCGACGCAGATCGATCCCAACGGTTCGTTCTTCGCTGTGCCGCTCGACATTCAGCAGAAGATCTGGCCCACCGAGGAATTCGAGCTCGCCAAGACGCGGGTCACCACGTCCATTCCGGAAACCGACCTGTTCGCAGGTCTCGAAGAGGACGCTCAGAAGTGAATGCTCTGTCCGCCGAGGTAGTTCTCGGCACCACACAATTTCTTGCTCAGACCCCGAGTAATCCATCCGGCCCGGAGTTCGGAAAGTCGTCTCCGGTCGGCCTGCTGGTGATTCTTGCGCTGCTCATCGGTGTGATCCTCCTGGTTCGGTCGATGAACCGGCAGCTCAAGAAGCTGCCGGAGACGTTCGAACCGGATCATCCCGAACTCGATCAGCAGGCAGACGAAGGCACCGACCGGGGAGCTATCACTGCTCCGAGCCCGGCGGACCCCAACGTCTCTACCGAGAAGAAGCCCAAGCAAGAATCCTGAGACGAACGAGGTAGCGGCGATGGACCCACGGATGCGGAACAACCTGGGTGGGTCCTCGAGCCCTTACCTGCGTCAGCACGCCGACAATCCGGTCCACTGGCAACAGTGGGGCGAAGAAGCGATGGAGTGGGCGCGCGAGCGCAACGTGCCGATCCTCCTCTCGATCGGATACTCGGCGTGCCACTGGTGCCACGTCATGGCGCACGAGTCGTTCGAGAACGACGAGATCGCGGCCGTCATGAACGCGAATTTCGTCTGTGTGAAGGTGGACCGAGAAGAACGTCCCGACATCGACGCCGTCTACATGAATGCGACGGTTGCGATGACCGGCCAGGGCGGCTGGCCCATGACCTGTTTCCTGACTCCCGACGGTTCACCGTTCTACTGCGGCACGTACTACCCGCCGACGCCTCGCGGCGGAATGCCCTCGTTCACACAGCTTCTCGAAGCGATAGTCGACACCTTCACGAATCGGCGCGACGAGGTCGACAACGCGGCGCAGTCGATCGTCACGGAACTTCAGCGCGCGTCGGGCGGGATTCCGTACGGCGGAGCGCCTATCGACGCCGAGCTGCTGAACGCGGCGGGTCGATCGATCCTCGGCGACGAGGACGTCCCGCGCGGGGGATTCGGTGGGGCACCGAAGTTTCCACCGTCGGCACTACTGGAGGGGCTGCTCCGACAGTACGAGCGAACGGGTTCGGGCGAGATCCTCGGCGGCATCGAGCGCACCGCCGAAGCAATGGCACGTGGCGGGATCTACGACCAGTTGGGTGGCGGTTTCTCGCGGTACTCGGTCGATGCCGAGTGGGTGGTTCCGCACTTCGAGAAGATGCTCTACGACAATGCGCTGCTCCTGCGGTTCTACGCGCACTGGGCGCGGCGCACCGGATCGGACCTCGCCACTCGCGTCACCGAGGAGACCGCAAGGTTCCTGCTCTCCGATCTGCTGACCGAGAACGGTTGCTTCGCTTCGGCTCTCGATGCCGACACCGACGGCGTCGAAGGCCTCACGTACGTATGGACGCCGACGCAGCTGGTCGAGATTCTCGGCGCGGAGGACGGGCAGTGGGCGTCGGAGTTGTTCCGGGTCACCGATACCGGAACCTTCGAAGAGGGTGCGTCGGTACTGCAGTTGCTCCGTGACCCCGACGACTGGTCGCGCTGGCAGACGGTCTCCGACGCTCTCCGTGCCGCCCGGGCTCAGCGTCCACAGCCTGGCCGCGACGACAAGGTGGTGACGGCCTGGAACGGGTTGACCGTCACGGCCTTGACGGAAGCCGGACTTGCCCTGGACCGACCCGACTGGATCACCGCGGCGGCCGAGTGCGCAGGCGCTCTTCTCGACCTTCACCTGGTGGACGGTCACTTGCGTCGCGCTTCCCTCGGCGGGGCTGTCGGCGCCCCGACGGGTGTGCTCGAGGATTACGCAATGTTGGCCACCGGCCTCCTGGCTCTATATCAGGCAACGGGATTGGCGCGGTGGCTCGATGCGGCGCAGCAGTTGCTCGACGTCACTGTCGACCACTTCGCTGATCCGGCCGAGCCGGGAAGCTGGTTCGACACGGCCGATTTCGCGGAGTCGCTCGTGACTCGGCCCCGAGACCCGTTGGACGGCGCGACGCCGTCCGGTGCGTCGAGCGTCGCGGAGGCTCTGTTGACCGCAGCGGCGTTGACCGATGCCGAGCGCTCTTCTCGTTACGCCCAGGCCGCGGCGGACGCGCTGGCGAGGGCCACGCTGCCGCTCGAGCGTGCGCCTCGGTCGGCGGGGCACTGGCTCGCGGTGGCGGAAGCGTCGTTGCGTGGTCCGATACAGGTGGCCGTCGTCGGGGAAGGTTCGCTGTTGGCCGATGCCCGCCAGCTTGCGCCGGGTGGTGCAGTGGTTGTCGGGGGTGCCCCGGATTCTTCACCGCTGCTTGCAGATCGACCCCTCGTCGACGGAGGTGAAGCCGCGTACATCTGTCGGGGATTCGTGTGTGATCGGCCGGTGACGACGGTGGTGGAACTGGCGAGTCAGTTGAACACGACGAGCCATACCGCGATGTAGTGGCAGATCGCTGCGACGACCGTCGCGGCGTGGAAGAACTCGTGATGCCCGAACGTCGTGGGCCACGGGTTTGGCCATTTCGTCGCGTACAGAATTGCGCCGACGCTGTAGAAGATTCCGCCGACGAGCAGCAGCACCATCGGCGCCACACCGACCTGGTGCGTCAGTTCACCGACCACGGGAACGATCGCCCAACCGAGGAGCAGGTAGAGCGGGACTCCCACCCATTTCGGGGCGGTGGGCCAGAGCATCTTGAGTGCGACGCCGGCGAGCGCGCCTGCCCACACGATCGCGAGGATGATCTTGCCGGTGTGAGTCGGGAGGCCGAGCATGGCGAACGGTGTGTAGCTGCCGGCGATGAAGAGAAAGATCATCGAATGGTCCGCACGCTTCATCCACGTACGGCCCTTGACCGTCTGCCACTGGATGCGGTGATACGTCGCACTGATGCCGAAGAGGCCGCAGATCGTGACGCTGTAGATCGCGGTTGCCCAAGCCGCTTTGGCGCCGACCTGAGCGCCGGCTACGGAGACGAGAACGACGCCCGCGACGACGGAGACACCGAGCGCCCACAGATGGATCCAACCGCGCATGCGTGGTTTGACCGGAAGCTCGTCGACCCCGAATGCCGTCATGTGCAACCCCTCTCGTTCCGTACTGTTGCGAACCGCGTAACCTACGGTACCGTAGGTTACGCATCAGTAGCATAACCTACCTGCGGGTTTTCGACGCGTACAAAAACCGTGACGGCGCTCGCATGTGGCTGTCACTGCCGGGCGTAGTCTTTGACACCATGGTGATGTCACGGTGAATCTGCGCGGACTGCTGTACAGCATCTACGAGCGACGACTCCTCAGTCATCTCGACGGTCTCGCGCACCCACGGCACGTAGCCGTGATGTGTGACGGAAATCGGCGATGGGCTCGCGAGAACGGCTTCACCGATGTCAGTCACGGGCACCGCATGGGCGCGCTCAAAATTGCCGAATTGCTCGAGTGGTGCGACGCCGCCGGAATCGAGATGGCAACCATCTACCTGCTCTCGACCGAGAACCTGCGCCGCGAGCCGGAAGAGCTCGACACCCTCCTCGAAATCATCACCGACGTCGTCGAAGAGATCTCCGGGCCCGGCAAGAACTGGAGTGTGCAGATCGTCGGTGCTCTCGATCTTCTGCCTCCCGAGCAGTCCAGGCGCTTGCGGGAAGCGGCGGCGGGGACGAGCGGCCGAACCGGGACACATGTCAACGTCGCGATCGGATACGGCGGGCGTCAGGAGATCGCCGACGCCGTCCAATCGCTCCTGCGCGACAAGATCGGTGCGGGTCTGAGCGGAGACGAACTGATCCAGGCCGTCACGGTCGACGGCATCGACGGGCATCTGTACACGTCGGGACAGCCCGATCCGGATCTGGTGATCCGAACCTCCGGCGAGCAGCGGCTCTCCGGATTCCTGTTGTGGCAGAGCGCCTATTCGGAGATCTGGTTCACCGAGGCGTACTGGCCCGAGTTCCGTCGAGTCGACTTTCTTCGAGCCTTGCGCGATTACGCGGCGCGCCACCGCCGGTTCGGCGCCTGAGCCGTCTCAGAGCTTGCGCAGCCGCAGCCGGTTGATCGTGTGGTCGGCGTCCTTGCGCAGCACCAGGGTTGCGCGGGGACGGGTGGGGAGAATGTTCTCCACCAGGTTCGGGTGATTGATCGAGTTCCAGATCTCCTTCGCCGCGATGGTCGCGTCACGGTCGGAGAGGCCGGAGTAGTGGTGAAAGTGGGCGTTCGGATCGGCGAACGACGTGTTGCGTAGCGCGAGGAACCGCTGGATGTACCAGGCTTCGATGTCCTCGATGCGGGCGTCGACGTAGATCGAGAAGTCGAACAGATCGGAGACCATCAGACGCGGGCCGGTCTGCAGGACGTTGAGGCCCTCGATGATGAGGATGTCGGGCTGGCGGATCAGGTGGTACTGGCCCGGGATGATGTCGTACGACGTGTGCGAATAGACCGGTGCCGCTACCTCTTCCGCCCCGGACTTGACTTCGGTGACGAAGCGCAACAGCTTGCGGCGATCGTAGCTTTCGGGAAAACCCTTGCGGTGCATGATGCCCCGACGCTGGAGTTCCCTGGTCGGATAGAGGAATCCGTCCGTGGTGACGAGGTCGACGCGCGGATGGTGATCCCAGCGGGCCAGGAGAGCTTGCAGCACACGAGCAGTCGTGGATTTTCCGACCGCGACCGAACCGGCGACGCCGATGACGAAGGGCACCTGACGGTCGGGATGCTTCTCGCCGAGGAAGGTCGCGGTGGCCGCGAACAGTCGTTGGCGTGCCGCTACCTGTAGGTGGATCAGACGTGCGAGGGGGAGATAAACCTCGGCAACTTCTTCGAGATCGATCTGCTCGCCGAGACCACGCAGGCCGTACAACTCGTCCTCGGTCAACACCAGTGGCGTCGACTTACGCAGTGTCCGCCACTGCTTGCGGTCGAACTCGACGTAGGGACTCGATTCGTTGGTGCGCGCCATCAGCCCAGCTCACCGGCACGTAGTGAACCCGGGGCCCGGCGGACGAAACAGCTATGCGAGCAAGCCAGGCGCGTGTGCGCACGATCCGAGTGCATAGTCGGATTGTGCTCGGTGCCACGTCCGGGACTTTCGCCGGGTGGCATTCCGGAGCGAGCGACTAGGCTCGGTCGTTATGGATCCAGACACACTTGTTCGCCAATACCTGCTGCTCGGACTGGGTTTCGACCGTCTCGAAGACGGGTTCGTCGACGCGTTCACCGGTGACCCGGCGCTGCGAAAGCAGATCGAGAGCGCCCCGAAGCCCGATCCGCGTGAACTTGCCCGCACGGCACGTGAATTGCGGGGCGAGTTGGCCGGAAGTGGTCTAAATGCCGAACGCTCCCACTTCGTCGACGTACACCTTCGCGCCCTGGAATGCTCCGGGCGCAAGTTCGCGGGTGAGGACATCGGCTTCGTGGACGAGGTCGAGGCGTACTTCGACGTCCGAATCGAGAAGGGAAACGAGGACGCCTACAGCGACGCTCACCGGTTGATGGGTGAAGTTCTGCCCGGTCCGGGACCGTTGGCCGAGCGGGTGCAGGCCCATCGCAAGGCCGACGAGATCCCCGCGGCGAAACTGAACGAATGCGTCGAGGCAATGTCGAGTGCGCTGCGCGATCTGGTCCGCGGCACGTTCGGGCTTCCCGCGTCGGAAACCGTCGAATACGAAGTGGTGGGGGACAAGCCGTGGTCCGGCTTCAACTACTACCTCGGTGACTACCGCTCCAAGGTTGCGATCAATTCGGATCTGCCGCAGTTCATGGCCAACCTGCCGCGGCTGATCGCGCACGAGTCCTACCCCGGCCATCACACCGAGCATTGCCGTAAGGAAGCCGGTCTGGTCGGTTCGGGCCAGCTCGAGCAGACACTGTTCCTGGTCAACACGCCGCAGTGCATCATGGCCGAAGGCCTCGCGGATTTGGCGCTGGAAGCGATTGTCGGCCCGGACTGGGGTTTGTGGGCGCAGGACATCTACGCCGATCTCGGCTTGTCTTTCGACGGGGAAAAGGCGCAACGGCTCTCCGCCGCGTCGGGGCAACTGCTGAGTGTCCGGCAGGATGCGGCGCTGATGTTGCACGACGAGGGGCGCAGCCTCGACGACGTGGCGCTGTTCCTCGAACGGTGGTCGCTGTCGACGCCGGAACGCGCTCGCCAATCGCTCAAGTTCCTGTCTTCGCCGCTGTGGCGGGCATACACCAGCACGTATGTCGAGGGATACCGGCTGCTCGGGGGCTGGCTGGACGAGGTGCCGGTGGGCGCGGAGCGCACCGAACGCTTCCGCAGGCTGCTCGACGAGCCGCTGGTCCCCAGCTCTCTGCGTGCTGCCTAGTGCCGGGTGGAGACGGCGGGAGCGAACTTCGTAGACTGGACGCATTCGTTTCCGCATCCAGCTTGGAGATTCCTCGATGACCGCTGTGCCCGGCTCCGACGTCAACTCTGCATCACTCGCCGAACTCGACCCCGAAGTCGCCGAGGCGATGGCTGGTGAATTGGCTCGTCAGCGCGACACGCTCGAGATGATCGCGTCGGAGAACTTCGTTCCCCGCTCGGTTCTGCAGGCTCAGGGCAGCGTCCTGACCAACAAGTACGCCGAGGGCTACCCGGGACGTCGTTACTACGGCGGTTGCGAGCACGTCGACGTCATCGAGGATCTGGCGCGCAACCGTGCGAAGGAACTCTTCGGTGCAGAGTTCGCGAACGTTCAGCCGCACTCGGGCGCACAGGCCAACGCTGCTGTTCTGATGGCACTGATGAACCCGGGTGAGAAGCTGCTCGGCCTCGACCTTGCACACGGCGGTCACCTCACGCACGGCATGAAGCTCAACTTCTCCGGCAAGTTGTACGACGTCGCGTCCTACGGCGTCAGCAAGGAAGATCACCGCATCGACATGGACGAGGTGCGCTCGATCGCCCTCGCCGAGAAGCCGAAGGTCATCGTTGCCGGTTGGTCCGCATACCCGCGTCAGCAGGACTTCGCGGCGTTCCGTGCGATCGCCGACGAGGTCGGCGCGTACCTGTGGGTGGACATGGCTCACTTCGCCGGACTGGTTGCCGCAGGCCTGCACCCGTCGCCCGTCCCGTACGCAGACGTCGTCTCCTCGACCGTCCACAAGACCCTCGGTGGTCCGCGTTCGGGCCTGATCCTGGCGAAGAAAGAGTGGGCCAAGAAGCTCAACTCCGCTGTCTTCCCCGGTCAGCAGGGTGGACCGCTCATGCACGCCATCGCGGCCAAGGCAGTCACCTTCAAGATCGCTGCCGGTGAAGAGTTCAAGGATCGTCAGGCACGCACCCTTTCCGGTGCGCGCATCCTTGCCGAGCGTCTGGGCAACAAGGACGTCGCAGACCAGGGCATCAGCGTCCTGACCGGCGGCACTGACGTCCACCTCGTGCTCGTGGACCTGCGTAACTCGCAGCTCGACGGCCAGCAGGGTGAGGACCTTCTGCACGAAATCGGCATCACGGTCAACCGCAACGCTGTTCCGTTCGATCCCCGCCCGCCGATGACCACCTCCGGTCTGCGTATCGGTACCGCAGCGTTGGCCACTCGCGGATTCGGTGATGCCGAGTTCACCGAGGTCGCCGACATCATCGGTACCGCTCTGGCCGGCAACGCGGATCTGCCGGCGCTGCGTGCGCGCGTCGCCAAGCTCGCTCTCGACCTTCCGCTGTACGACGGTCTCGAGAACTGGGGCCTGCTCAGCAAGAACGTCTAGGAATTCCTTCACCGACGGCCCGGTCCCTTTCGAGGGGCCGGGCCGCTGGTTTCTTTCCAGTCGCGGATTGTGGCATCGGTCACATGACCGATGGTGGCCGAGTTCGGTGCTTCCTAGCCTGAGAGCATCACCCCTCCGGCGAAGGAAACCCCATGACCGAACAGAATCTGCATTGGCTCTCCGCTACCGAGATGGCGGCGTCGGTCGCGTCGAACAGTCTCTCGCCCAACGAGATTGCCGAAGCGATGATCCAGCGCGTCGACGCCGTCAATCCGTCGATCAACGCGATAGTCCAGTTCGATCGCGAGCAGGTGACGCGCGATGCGGCCGAACTCTCACGGCAACAGGAAGCGGGCGAGAAACTCGGCCCGCTGCACGGCGTTCCGTTCACGATCAAAGATCTGACGGCAGTCGACGGGCTGCCGACCACGTTCGGGATGAAGCCGATGGCCGACAACATCGCGACGGGAAATGCCGTCGTCGTGGACAGGCTGCGAGGCGCCGGCGGACTGTTCCTGGGAAAGACGAACACTCCCGAAAGTGGTTACTACGGTGGCACGGACAACCACCTGTACGGGCCGACGCACAACCCGTGGAAGCTCGGCAACAGCGCGGGCGGGTCCAGTGGCGGTGCGTCGGCTGCCGTGGCTGCAGGCCTCGGGCCACTCGCCGAGGGCAGTGACGGCGCGGGATCGGTGCGTATCCCGTCGGCGCTCTGCGGGGTCGTCGGGTTGAAGCCGACCACCGGCGTCATCCCGCAGACCATCCTGGCCGGGCGCTTCTACAACTGGGCGTATCACGGTCCGATCACCCGGACTGTTGCCGACAACGCGCTGATGCTCGACATCATGGCCGGGCCGGACAATGCGGACCCGCTCTCGATCGAGCGTGCCGAGACCTCGTACGTCGAAGCCTCGAAGGGCGACGTGAAGGGCCTTCGCGTGGCGTGGTCGACGAATCTCGGTCTCGGCCATGTTGATCCGGAGGTGCTGGCGGTGTGTCTCGACGCGTTGTCGGCATTCGAGGAATTGGGTGCCCGGATCACCGAGGCGACCCCGCAGTGGGGAAATCCGTCGGAGTCGATGTGGAACGGCATCTGGGTTCCCGGTTTCGCTTCCGAATACGACTTGCTCGACTGGGAGAACCAGCGCGGCGAGGTCGACGACAACCTGATCGAGATCATGCACGAGGCCGAGCGGCTCACCGGTGTCGACGTCGGGCGGGCCGACGCATTCCGCGGCGTCATGTGGGACACGTGGACCGCGTTCATGAACGACTACGACGTGTTGGTCTCGCCGACCTTGGCTTCGGCCACGTTCCCGCTCAGTCAGTTCGCGCCGTCGTGGCTCGAAGGTGCGTCGTTGCGTGAGCAGTTGCTCGATTGGCTCTTCACCTACCCGTACAACATGCTCAACAACCCCGCGATCACCGTGCCGGCCGGATTCACCGCCGACGGTCGACCGGTGGGGCTGCAGATCGCCGCACGCCACCGCCAGGACGCACTGGTCCTGCGGACTGCCGCGAACTTCGAAGCGGTGCGTCCGTGGGCGGACAGGAAGCCGGCCGGTTCACTGGTGGTGGCCTAGCTCACACGATTGGCTAGATTGGTGTGATGACGTCTGTACTGCCTGATCGCGGCGCTGGACCTGACATGTTCGCGCCGCGATCGCCGGCGGCCGGGGCATACGGCATTCTCGGCCTGTGCGCCGAAGAACTCCGCGCACGTGGACTCGCGTACTCGGCTGCGGCGGTCACGTACCGGGACCCGTCGAGCGGACGGCATCGGGCTCTGGCGAGTTCCGGATACGACGCCAGGGTGCTCGAGTTCCTGCTCGACGACTTCGTCGCCGATCGCAATCTCTTCGGCATCATTCGCGAGGCTTCGGGCGTGCCCGTGTTCTGGCAGGACGTGCCACGATTCGAGCAGGTCGAGATGGTTACCGATGTTCTGCGGCCGTCCGGGTACGCCGAGGGCGCGTCGGTCGCATTGGGGTTCTCCGGCCGTGAGGTGACCGGATTGCTGCACATGAGCTTCGCGGATTCCGGCGTCGTCGACCGCGTGCGCGAGGTGGTGGCGGCGTCCAGCGCGGCCTGCTCGCGCGTCGTGGGGGACCAGGTGGCGCTCGATCGTGTCCATCTGAGCCCACGGGAGATCCAAGTACTGCAATTGGTGGCCAGGGGCGCGGGCAATGTCGAGATCGCCGAGGAGTTGTTCGTCAGCCGTCGCACCGTCGCCACCCACCTCGAGAACATCTTCGTCAAGACCGGAACCAATTCGCGGGTTCAGGCAGCGGTGCGCGCCGCCAAGTGGGGTCTGATCGAGTCCTGAGTGACGCCGAATCACACGAGTGGCATTTTGTTACCTGGCGTTCACCAGATGTGCGGCTCGTTCCGTGGCGCGAGTGTCCGATCCGCAGTACCGTCGGCAGTAACGAGTAACCAGAAGTTACTTGTGCGGGAGGTTCTGATCGTGACTGAAACACTCAGTACGAGAGGGCCGGCGCCCGGCCCTTGTTTCAGCTGACACAGCGTCACCTGACACCAGAGCCGTCCGGCCCAGCGAGCTGAGTTTGCGCGGGTGCCGCGCAGACCTAGGAGCCCAACGTGACTGCATCACGCTCCGTCTCTGCCCACTCGGCCCGGGCTGATCAATCAGCCGGGAATCATTCGGGAGATGCACTTCGCACGTACGTCTTGGATACCTCGGTACTACTGTCCGATCCATGGGCTGTCACTCGATTCGCCGAACACCACGTGGTACTCCCACTGGTCGTGATCAGTGAACTCGAAGGCAAACGGCACCACCACGAACTGGGATGGTTCGCCCGAGAATCGCTCCGCATGCTCGACGATCTACGGATCGAATACAGCCGCCTCGACCGTCCGGTGCCGATCGGCACCGAGAACGGGACACTGCAGGTCGAACTCAATCACACCGACCCTGCGGTGCTGCCCGTCGGATTCCGCACGGACAGTAACGATTCGAGGATTCTGGCGTGTGCGCTGAATCTTGCTGCGGAGGGCAAGGATGTAGTCCTCGTCAGCAAGGACATTCCGCTTCGCGTGAAGGCAGGCGCGGTGGGACTACCTGCCGACGAGTACCACGCTCACGACGTCGTGCCATCCGGATGGACGGGCATGACTGAGCTGGACGTCGCCTCGACGGACATCGACGAGCTGTTCAACGAGGGTTTCCTGGACCTCGACGAAGCGCGAGATCTGCCGTGTCACACGGGTCTTCGCCTGCTCGGTGGTTCGTCGAGCGCCCTCGGTCGGGTGACTCCCGACAAGCGCATCCAGTTGGTGCGCGGTGAGCGCGAGGCGTTCGGGTTGCACGGCCGCTCCGCCGAGCAGCGCATTGCGCTCGATCTCCTCATGGACGAGAGCATCGGCATCATCTCTCTCGGTGGTAAGGCGGGCACCGGTAAGTCGGCCTTGGCTCTGACGGCAGGTCTGGAAGCGGTTCTCGAGCGCCGCACTCAGCGCAAGGTTGTCGTCTTCCGTCCGTTGTATGCCGTTGGCGGACAAGAACTCGGCTACCTTCCCGGTAGTGAGAGCGAGAAGATGGGCCCGTGGGCTCAGGCCGTTTTCGACACTCTCGACGGGTTGGCCTCGCCAGAGGTTCTCGAGGAGGTTCTCGCCCGCGGAATGCTGGAAGTGTTGCCGCTGACGCATATTCGCGGTCGGTCGCTGCACGATTCGTTCGTGATCGTCGACGAAGCGCAGTCGCTCGAACGAAATGTTCTGCTGACAGTGCTTTCTCGTCTGGGAACCGGCTCGCGAGTGGTCCTCACGCACGACGTCGCGCAGCGTGACAACCTGCGAGTGGGCAGGCACGACGGAGTTGCGGCCGTCATCGAAAAGCTCAAGGGGCACCCGCTTTTTGCGCACATCACACTCACGCGCAGTGAGCGTTCGCCGATCGCCGAGTTGGTGACCGACATGCTCGAGGAGTTCGGCCCCACTTCCTGAGAAGTGATCTCCCCGTGCGGACTTCGGTCTGCACGGGGAGATGCCTGGGTTTGAAGTTGTTCAGTTTTGCAGCGGTCCCAGTTCGTTGTCGAGAACTTCCTGCACGACACGCATCGCCGCCAGCCCCGCCGGCGCGCCGCAATACGCGCTCGCGTGGATCACGGTTTCGACGATCTCGGTGCGCGTCAATCCGTTTCGCAATGCCCCACGTACGTGGCCTTTGAGTTCGTTCTCGGCGCGCAGCGCGATCAGCATCCCCAGATTGATCAGACTGCGACTGCGGCGATCGAGTCCGGGACGCGTCCATACCGAACCCCAGACGTTGGCCGTCACGAAGTTCTGCAGTTCTTCGCTGTCCGTTCCCCGGGTGCGCTCGAAGGCGGCGTCGACGAAATCGGCCCCCATGACTTCGGTGCGCACAGCCAATCCGGCGTCGAAGGAGTCAGGCGTGGTGTTTTCGGACATGGCAGGTTCGCTCGCTTTCGGCAGGTGATTTCAGGCCGGAGCAAGCCTACTTCGTGTCCCGGTCCCGACGACTGCGCGGCCGACCGCGGTCACCACGCCCCACGCGACGTCTCGCAGACTGAAGTAGTCCCGCCAGACGCAGACCTTGCCGTCGCGCAGTTCGAAAGTTCCGCATACCCAGAACTCGATGCGCAGCGGTCCGACGGTGAGGATGTCGGTGCGTTCGGTGAGCACCGTGGACTCGTCGCCGACGATGTGGTGCATCTCCGCCTCGAATTTCAGTGAAGGCTTGGTGACCAGACGTAGCGCTCGCACGACGGTCTTCTTGCCTCGCAGGGTGGGGAGCGAGACGTTCTGCCAGACGATGTCGTCTGTCATCAATTCGGCTGCGGCGTCCACGTCGAAATCGGTGAGGGCCGCGAACATTGCGTTCACCGTGGCTGTCGAACTACTCATGGGGTGTCCTTGGCTGATTATTCGGCCGGTGTTGCCCGGATGAAGGTACCGAGATGATCGTGATCGAAGTACTCCAAGGTTAGCGAGTTTCCGTCGAAGGTGGCCTTCGAGACCGTCCCGGCCGGTGCGTTCTCGCCGCTGAGCGGGAACGTGAAGGTGTTTCCGTCCCAGTGGGTCAGAGGGTACGTCGCGGCCGCGGGACCCATGGTCAAGGTCAGCGCACCGTTCTGCTGCGTCACGAGCGCGGGACCCCAGTACGGATTGCCGTAGTCGCCGGTCAATTGGTCTGTCGGTGGCGCGGGAGCGGGGGAGGCCGGCGGCGTCTTCCCGGCAAGTTCGCCCTCAGGGTCGGCCTGTGAGGCAAAGGACGCTTCGTACAGCGGGCGCCACTCGCGGGTGATCTTCCCGAACTGCACCAGATCGGCGAATTCAGCGGTCAAAGTCTCTGCGACGCCGGTGGGCGTGCCGTTGGTCAGAACGACTATGCCGACGTCAGCGGAGGGAATCGTCACGAAATTGGTCCCGGCACCGAGCAGGAAGGCGCCGGAGTGGCTGGCGGTCACACGGCCTGCCGCGCTGTCGGAAACGTTGAACCCGTAGCCGTAGAAGCCGGAACGTTCCCCGATTTCCTGCGCATGGCGCGAGACGATTTCCGGGTTGACTGCGGGCACGAGCGCATCCGTCTGAACGACCTGCTGCCCCTGATACCGACCGCCAGACAGCACCATGTCCAACCACTTGGCCATGTCGTTCACCGAGGAGCTGACTCCACCGGCGGGGGATTGGGCGTCGGCGTCCCGAACCGGCCCTACCTTGTACTTTCCGTCTTCGAGGATATGGCCGACTGTTCGATTTTCTCGGGCTTGGTAATCGGCGAACCGCGAAGACGTCGAAGTCATACCGAGCGGACCGTAGATCGTGTTCTGCGACAGCGTTTCCCAATCGGTGCCCGCCGCGGCTGCAACGGCCTCCGCACCGGCTGTGACGCCGAAGTTCGTGTACTCGTATGTGATTCGGAATGGATTGAGCGGTAGTTGGCGAAGTTTTTCGAGTACCTGGGCCCGGTTGTAGCCCAGGTCCTCCAGCCCGTCGCCGGCGTGGTCCGGTAACCCCGACCGATGCGTGTAGAGATCGGAGATCGTGAGGTGGTCGGTCACCCACGGATCGGCAAGCGCAAAC
Organism: Rhodococcus sp. YH3-3; assembly: GCF_001653035.1. NCBI lineage: Bacteria > Bacillati > Actinomycetota > Actinomycetes > Mycobacteriales > Nocardiaceae > Rhodococcus > Rhodococcus sp. YH3-3. The sequence continues at coordinate 1,693,108 of NZ_BCWH01000002.1, forward strand.
CCCGGCAGTTTCGATATCACCGGAGTGTCCCAGTCGACGGTCCCGATTCCGACTTCGTGGGCGACCACCGTGGCCCCGACCGATTTCGACACCGATGCCAGTTGGAACACGGTGTCGGCATCGACGGTGGCGCTCTTACCCAACTCGCGAACCCCGAATCCCTTTGCGTACACAGTCTTACCTCCGTGCACCACGGCCACCGCCATGCCGGGAACACCGGAACTTGCCATGAGATCGTTCGCGAGGTCGTCGAGCTTCCCGACCGCGTCGTCGATTTGCCCGTCCGGGATCGGCACCCCGGCGTCGAGACCCGGGCTGGCGTCGCTGACGACCGGCCCGGGCGCCGAGGTGGTGTCTGAATCGGACGAGCATCCGGCGAGCAGGGCGACCGTCAGTACTACCGGAACCGCAGCTGCCGACAGTCGCGAGCTGTTTCTACTGGTGATGGACACGAGATTCTCCCTAGCAGGGTTGTCGTCGGTACCACTCGGTCAACCCAGTATCGGGGAACGGCGGGCTGATATTGGGACAAATCGGGAAACCTTGTAGCTACTTCGGGGTCTTGGTTGTCAGACTGCCGAGAATGGAGCCTTCCGTGACCGGCTTCCAAGGGAGCAACAACGCGACCAGCAGAGCGGTGATCAATGCTGCTCCGACCGTGAAGTACGACGCGATGGCGAAACCTTCCAGGCATGCGGTCTTCATCGTGTAGATCAGACTGTCCTTCTGCTGCTCGAAGAGCGGACTGATGTCGCGGGAGCGGATCTCGATGACGCTGAGCACGGACTCACGAGCGAAGCCTTTCTCCTGCGCCGACATCACGGCGTCGGGAATGGCGTCGACGATCGGAGCCACCTTGGACGTGTAGTACGAGGCGACGATCGAACCGATGACGGCGACGCCCAGGGTCCCGCCGAGCTCACGCGTCGTGTCGTTGACTGCCGAACCTGCGCCCGCTTCGTCGAGGGGCACCGAGGACATGATGGAGTCGGTCGCCGGTCCCTGGACAATTGCGAGGCCCAGGCCCATGAGGACCATCGAGATCACGACGGGTCCGAGGTAGGGCGTCTCGACGGTCGTCCGACCCGCCAGGAACATCCCGCCGCTGAGGACGAGGAGGCCGAACACCATCACTGCAGTCGTGCCGAGTTTCTGTGCCGCCAAGGTGGCGACTGGGGCGCCCACGGCGACAGCTGCAGCGAAAGGCAAAGAGTGGATGCCGAATTCGAGCGGCGAGTACTCCCGAACGCCCTGGAAGTACTGCGTGATCAGGAACAAGAATCCGAACATGCTGAAGTAGCTGACAGCAATAGCCAAGGCGGGGAAAGAAAACCGCCGGATTCGGAAGAGATTCATGTTCAGGATCGGCGCGTCGGTGCGCAGTTCCCACGCTACGAATGCGGCCAACAACACTGTCGCAGAGAGGTATCCCGTGATGCTGAATGTCGAGACCCATCCGCGATGTGGTGCGTCGATGATGGTCCACACCAGAATGACGATGCCCAGTAGCGACAAGATTGTTCCGACGAAATCGAATCGGCCGACGTGGAGCGCCTTCGATTCCGGAACAACCAGCAGCACACCCACGATGACCAACAATGCTGCCGGAACATTCATCCAGAACACCGAGTGCCAGGAGAAGTGCTCGAGAAGCCAGCCGCCCGCAGTCGGGCCGATGGCAATCGCGAAGCCGGCCATTGCGGTCCAGGCCGCGATGGCGATGGCTCGTTCTCTGGCGTCGGTGAAGATGTTGGTGATCATGGCCAACGTAGCCGGAAAGACAGCTGCGGCAAAGACACCCATGGCGGCTCGCGCCATGATCACCTGTTCGAGGTTGGAAGCCAAGGCGCCGACGAGCGACATCGCACCGACGCCGATCAAGCCGATGATCATCACTCGGCGGCGTCCGAAGCGGTCACCCAGGTGGCCGAAAGTGAGTAGGAACCCGGCGAAGGTCAACGTGTACGCGTCGACGATCCACTGCAGGTCGCTGACGCTGGCGAACAAGTCGACGCTCATCGTCGGCAGTGCGACGTTGACCACTGTGTTGTCCAGCACGACAAGGAGTTCGGCGAGGCAGATGAAGATCAGCGCAGTGAATCGACGGGACTTGGTCATCATGGGCGCCGAGGGCGCCGGTGCAAGTGTGTGAGACATGTTTGTACGCCATCTCTGCTCCTGCGCGGACGGCAGCAGCGGTTGGAAGAAAGAGGGTTGGTCAGCTCGGGGCCGAGACCAGAGCCTTGAGGTGAGCGCCGATGCGATCGAGAGGCGCCGTGGTGTGCTGAGCTTTTGCCATCAGCGTCGCGCCTTCGATTGACGCGATCACGACGGTTGCCCATTGTGCTGCAGTCTCGGACGGCTGTCCCTGCTGCCAGAAGAACGATGTGAGAAGCGATTCCCACGAGGTGAAGGATTCGCCCGCAGCAGTTAATGCCGCCGGCGTCGACGCGCCCTCCACTGCCGCGGCTGCGACCGGACAGGAGGAGGAGAAATCGCTCTCTACCAAGCTGTTTCGAAATATCGTGACAACCGCGTCGATGATCTCCGGTGGGGAAGACTGAGCGATCATCGAACTGATGGCGGCACTGACGCCCCGGCCGAAGTAGGCAACTGCTTCGCCGGCCAGCTGTCCTTTGCCCTCGGGAAAGTAGTGGTACACCGACCCGCGGGGAGCTCCCGAGCGTTCGACGATCTCGGTGAGCGAGGTCGTCGCGATCCCGTGTTCACGGAAGGCATTGATGGCGCCGACCAGCATCAGAGTGCGGGAATCGGAGTCGGCCATCCCGCCATCGTATGCAATCGCAGTGCTGTTCGAATCATCTGGTGCCGCTGATTCTCTTGGTACTCCCCACTTGCGACGCGCTGCGGCGATCGGACAACGCGTCTGCGGGCCGGTCATGGCAACGAGGCGTCTCGAGGTGTGTTCATCACTGCCTCCCAGTATGTCGATCGGTATAGGAACGAATCTGAGACTAGATGTAACTGACAGACACAGTCAAGTGTTGTGTGCAGGTGGTGGGTATCGACGGAGATTCTTGGTGGCAAAACTCCCCGAACAGTGGTTATATCGTGCGGTATAGAGCTGTTGCTTCGAGCACCAGCTTCGGAGGAGAGGAAACGACATGCCGGTACCGACGTCAGTTGCACGAAAACGAAGAATCGAAGTCGCAGTCGGGAAGTATTTCGCCAATCCGCTGGTCACCGGATTGAATCGGATCGGTTTGATGCCGTCGTTGATGACCGAGATCGAGACGGTTGGACGCCGAACCGGTCTGACCCGCCGAGTGCCCGTTGCGATCACCTACGACGGTGACGAGGCGTGGGTCATTGCGCAGCATGGCACCGGCACGGGGTGGGGTGCCAATATCTCTGCGACGCCGAAGGTTCGGATCCGTCGCCGCGGCGAGTGGGTGGACGGACAGGCCCAGATCATGCCGGACGACGACGTGCCGGCGCGGGTGAAGACATTTGCGTCGGGGAAGATCAGATCGGCGCTGACGGCCTCTGCCTTTCGCGGATTGCAGACCGACCCGGTCAGTGTTCGCATCAAACTCGCACTCGATTCGTCAACCGATTGAATCAACGGGAGTTGAAATGGCCGGTGCGGAATGACCCGGTGCGTTCTCGTCGTTGACGAATGCAGCGGTGGCGCGATCGCCACTGCACACGACGAAGGAGCAGGGTCATGCGCATCGGAATCATCGGAGCCGGTCAGATCGGTGGCACGCTCACACGTAGGCTCGCTGCGCTCGGTCACGACGTGCGCGTCTCGAACTCGCGGACACCGGACACGCTTGCAGAACTGGAAGCCGAGACGGGTGCGAAGGCAGTCCGCAGCACCGAGGCCGCCGAGGGTGCCGAGCTGGTCATCGTGAGCATTCCGCAGAAGAACGTGGTTGATCTACCGGCGGGGATTCTCAGCGGTGCGGTCGCCGGTGCCCCGGTCATCGAGACCAACAACTACTACCCGCAACAGCGTGACGGTCTGATCGCCGCCATCGAGGACGGACAGACCGAAAGCGGATGGGTGCAGGAACACCTGGGTGTACCGGTGTTCAAGGCGTTCAACGGAATCTGGTGGAAGCATCTCCTAGAGAAGGGCCTTCCCGAAGGTGCAGAGGGGCGCATTGCGCTACCCGTCGCCGGCGACGACGACGCGAACAAGCAGGTCGTCTTCGATCTGATCAATCAGTTGGGCTTCGATCCCGTCGATGCGGGAACGATCGACGATTCCTGGCGTCAGCAGCCGGGAACTCCCGTGTACGGCAAGGATTTCGATCGCGAAGCGACGCTGAAAGCATTGGCCGAGGCGAGCCCCGATCGCACCGACGAGTGGCGGGCAACCACTACGGTGTAGGGAAAAGAGTGGCGGTTTCCGAAGTGGAAACCGCCACTCTGTTGTTTGTTCAGTCCTTGACCTTCGCCATCGCCAGAACGTCGAGACGCTTGTCGAGTTCTTCCTCGCTCAGCTTGTCCGGGACGAGTCCGCGCTCGATGACGACCTGACGGATCGTCTTCTTCTCCTTGAGTGCCTGCTTCGCGACGGCTGCGGCTTCCTCGTAACCGATTGCCGAGTTGAGGGGCGTCACGATCGACGGCGACGATTCGGCGAGTGTCTTGAGGTGCTCCTCGTGCGCGACCAGTCCGCTCACGCACTTGTCGGCGAACAGTCGAGAGACGTTGGCCAGTAAGGTGAACGACTCCAGCAGGTTGCGAGCCATGACCGGGATGTAGACGTTGAGTTCGAAAGCTCCGGCTGCGCCACCCCACGCGATGGCGGCGTCGTTTCCGATCACCTGAGCCGCAACCTGAGTAGTTGCCTCGGGCAGGACCGGGTTCACCTTTCCGGGCATGATCGAGCTACCCGGCTGCAGATCGGGGAGTGCGATCTCGCCGAGCCCGGTCAGCGGACCCGATCCCATCCACCGAATGTCGTTGGCAATCTTCGTCAGTGAGACGGCGATGGTCCGCAGCGCGCCCGATGCCTCGACCAGTCCGTCACGCGCGGCCTGCGCTTCGAAGCTGTTCTTCGCCGGAGTCAGCGCGTCGACACCGGTCGACTTGACCAGTTCGGCAACAACTTTGGGGCCGAATCCATCCGGAGCATTGAGACCGGTGCCGACTGCTGTTCCGCCGATCGGCAGCTCGCCGAGGCGGGGGAGTGTTGCGTTGACGCGCTCGATGCCGGCCTCGATCTGACGTGCGTAGCCGCCGAACTCCTGACCGAGCGTGACCGGCACAGCGTCCATCAGATGGGTGCGTCCGGATTTGACGACGGTCTTCCACTCGGTCGCCTTCGTGGCAAGCGCAGCATGCAGATGTTCCAGTGCCGGAACAAGATCGGTGACCGCTGCTTCGGTAGCTGCGACATGCGTGGCGGTGGGGAAGGTGTCGTTGGAGGACTGCGACATGTTGACGTGATCATTGGGATGTACGTCCACACCGGCGGCCTTCGCGATGGATGCGATGACCTCGTTGGCGTTCATGTTCGAACTGGTTCCCGAGCCGGTCTGGAAGACGTCGATGGGGAACTGATCGTCGTGCTTGCCTTCGGCGATCTCGTTCGCGGCGGCGATGATTGCGTCGGCCTTGTCCGCGTCGAGGAGTCCGAGGTCCTTGTTGACCTGCGCACACGCTGCTTTCAGCAGGCCCATTGCGCGGATCTGGGTGCGCTCGAGCGGGCGCCCGCTGATCGGGAAGTTCTCGACTGCACGCTGGGTCTGTGCTCGCCACAGTGCGTCGATGGGCACCCGAACTTCGCCCATGGTGTCGTGTTCGATTCGGAACTGTTGATCGTTGCTCTCCGTCATGGCTCCACATTGCCACTTTTCGAGAGCGGGTAGGGGACTACGTCCCCCGTGAGCGGTTAAGGAGTGCAGGGACTCCCTAACCACTCACGGGGCGGAGCCCATCAGAACGTCGGGGGAACCGCGCCCTCTTCGCCGTCGAAGTCGACGGAGCTGTACTCGCGCAGCTTCTCGAGACGGTGGTACGCGTCGATCATGCGAACGGTGCCGGACTTGCTACGCATCACGATGGACTGCGTGCTGGCGCCGCCGCCGTAGTAGCGGACGCCGCGCAGGAGGTCACCGTCGGTGACGCCGGTGGCGCAGAAGAAGACGTTCTCGCCCGAGACGAGATCTTCGGTGGACAGGATCCGATCGAGATCGTGACCGGCGTCGATGGCCTTCTGACGCTCTTCGTCGTCGGTGGGGGCCAGCTTGCCCTGCAACGATCCACCCATGCAGCGCATGGCTGCTGCGGCGATGATGCCCTCTGGCGTTCCGCCGATGCCCACGAGCATGTCGGTGCCGGACTCCGGACGCGCTGCGGCGATCGCGCCGGCAACGTCACCGTCGGAGATCAGACGGATACGAGCGCCGGTGTCGCGAACGTCCTGGATCAGCTGGTTGTGACGCGGGCGGTCCAGGATGCAGATCGTGATGTCGGAGACCGACGCCTTCTTGACCTTGGCCACGCGCTTGATGTTCTCGGCGATCGGTGCGCTGATGTCGATGACATCTGCGGCATCCGGCCCGACAGCGATCTTCTCCATGTAGAACACGGCCGACGGATCGAACATCGCGCCGCGCTCGGCAACAGCCAGAACAGAGATCGCGTTGGGCATGCCCTTGGACATCAAGGTGGTGCCGTCGACCGGGTCGACGGCGAAGTCACAGTCGGGGCCGTCGCCGTTTCCGACCTCTTCGCCGTTGAACAGCATCGGCGCTTCGTCCTTCTCGCCTTCACCGATGACGACGATGCCGCGCATCGAGACTGAGGAGACGAGCTGACGCATGGCGTCGACGGCTGCTCCGTCGCCGCCTTCCTTGTCGCCGCGGCCTACCCAGCGGCCGGCAGCCATAGCACCGGCTTCGGTGACTCGGACCAATTCGAGTGCGAGGTTACGGTCCGGGGTCTCACGATGAGTGCTGCTGGCCGTCATGTGCGGTGCCTCCTGGCGCGGTCGCGGTCGACGGGGTGTGTCGACGCAGTGGTTTCTTCAGGCGTCATTGTCCCAGATGGGAGCGGCTACGTGCGCTGTCGGGTCGCCGCAGAGACGTTTTGTCTCGCTCGAGGGGGACCGGGAATCGTATCTACTGCGGAGTACCTGGATACTGGGGGTGTGGCATCGAAGAAACCCCGCATTCTCGAAGACAACAAAGACATGGTCTGGTCTCTCGTACCGTTGGTGCTGTTCTGCATCATCATTGCGGGCATCGCCAGCCAGTGCACGTTCAGTCCTGGCGGCCCGACACAGGGGCCTATCCCGAGCGTCGACGTGGACGCAGCTCTGAACTACGACGCGAAGGAACTCGGATTTCCCATCCGTAATCCCGGTGTTCCGGACGGGTGGACTCCGAACTCCGGCAGTCGCAAGATCATCTCCGGCGACGGCGGCGGAGATTCGAGCACTGTGGGATTCATCACGACCAGTGGTCGCTACATCCAGCTGACACAGAGCAACGCCGAGGAATTCCCGTTGGTGTCACATGTTGCCGGTGGACAGCGATTCGCGACCGGAGTCGAGACCGTCGGTGCCGATACGTGGAACGTCTTCGGCGGCGAAGGTGTCGAGTCGATCTGGGTCACGGACGTCGGGGATGTTCGCCTGTTGCTCACGGGCGCGGCGACGCCGGAAGAGTTCCGGATTCTTGCCGAGAAGGTCGGTGCAGCGCAGCCGATCACGCCATAGGATTTGCGGTCGGAGCGGACGTTACTCGTCCGCTTCGGCCAGAGCCTTTTCGACGCGGGCCCTCGCGCCGGCCAAGTGCTCTTCACAGCGCTTGGCCAACGCTTCGCCTCGCTCCCACAGTGAGAGTGACGCGTCGAGGTCCAGACCGCCCTGTTCGAGAATCTTCACGACGCTCACCAATTCGTCGCGGGCTGCTTCGTAGCCGAGTTCGTTGATGTCGGTGTCGGTGGCGTTGCTCATTTTTCTCTTCCCATCACTGCGGCGCGAACGGCGCCGTCTGCAAGTCGAACTCGAATCTGGGTTCCGGGTGGCGCGTCCTCGACCGAGCGCAGAACCTCCGGATCGCCGTCGGCGACAACACGTTGCACGACTGCGTACCCGCGGGCCAGCGTCGCGGCGGGGCCCAGCGTGGTGAGCCGGGCGCGCAGATGCTCGATCGTTCGGGACATCCGCAACCAGGGCAGCTTCCGCAACCGCGTCGGGTACGACGCGCTTGGCCGCGTCCGTGGGTGTGGCTGCGCGCAGGTCGGCGACGTGGTCACTGAGCGGGCTGTCCGGCTCGTGTCCGATGGCACTGACGATCGGCGTCGTGCAGGCCACGATGGCGCGGCACAGCGCTTCGTCGGAGAACGGCAGGAGATCCTCGACGCTACCGCCGCCGCGAGCGAGGATGATGACGTCGACTACCGGGTTGGCGTCGAGTTCCTTCAGCGCTTCGATGATCTGGGGAACAGCAGTCGGGCCCTGAACCGCGGTGTTACGCACCGCGATGGCAACTGCTGGCCAACGACGATGGGCGACTGAGACGACATCCTTCTCGGCCGCACTGGCTCGGCCCGTGATCAGGCCGATCGTGCCGGGCAGAAACGGAAGCGGCCGTTTGAGCCGCGGATCGAACAAGCCCTCGGCGGCGAGCAAGGCGCGCAGTCTCTCGATGCGGGCAAGCAGCTCACCGATACCCACGGCGCGAATCTCGGTGACACGCAACGACACCGTTCCGCGTCCGGTGTAGAACGAGAGCTTGCCGAACATCACGACTCGCGAGCCCTCGGTCAACGGCACCGGGGAGTTGTGCAACAACTGCGGTGAGCACGTGATCGACAGCGACATGTCTGCCGACGGATCACGCAGGACGAGAAAGGCCGTTCGGGTGCCGGGGCGTGCATTGATCTGGGTGATCTGACCTTCGACCCAGATACTGCCGAGCCGATCGATCCAGCCGGCGACCTTGGCGGAAACCGTGCGGACCGGCCACGGCTGCTCAGCGCTGCTGGCGCCGGACGATCGCTGCGATGAAGCGGGGGGCGTTGCGGAAGTCACTTTGCCTTGGCTGTGGTGATGCGGTTAGTGAGCATGGTCTGGAACGGTGCGCGAGCGAGCGTCGCATTCTCGTAGTCCAGGACTGCGGTCAGCTCGTCGATGCTGAGCGTCCGGATGCGCGCACGGAGCTGTGCGAGTGTGAGGTTGGGGTAGTCGAGTTCGGTGACGATCTCGGGCTCTTCGGCAGGTCCGTCCGTCGTAGCTGCCGTGGATTCGGACTCGGCGACGGGTGCGGGTTCCTCGATGGGGGCAGTCGGCTCGAGCGAGTAGAGCGCGAAGCGACCGGCGTTGGTCGGGGTGTCAGCGGTGGTCGATCCGGTGGAAGGCGTCGGGTCAGCAGGCGCATCGACGTCTTCGTCGAAGACCGCCCACTCGGGCTGTTCGTCCTCGGAAGACCAATTGATCAGTGCAAATGCCTGATCGCCCTTGATCGCCAGCGAGGTGATCGACTGCTGCACGCGCATGCTTGTCTGCAGCATCTGGCTCACGGCGGTCATCGGCAGGGCGACGGCGGTGGTGGGCAACTTCTTTGCCTCTTCCATCGCGGTGACGGCGAGTCCCGCGGCAACGCGCGCCACGAACGGTGGTCGGATCATTCCCACAGCTTGCCGCAAAGCTCCGACAATCGGTAGCCGACTTGCCTGTGACGGCTGTACTCGTTTACTTCGGAACCTTCGATCGGAGCCCGAAACCGAGGTGTTCACGTTTGCCGGAGTGTCTCACGTTCGAGGTGCCAGTAGGCTGATCACATGTCTTCGGCTGTTCCTCTCAATCTCGGTATCGCGCACTCGGCTGATTCGCCGTCCACCCGCAAGGGCAGCGCCAAGCGCGTGCTCCTCGCCGAGCCTCGCGGCTACTGCGCCGGCGTCGACCGCGCGGTCGAGACCGTCGAGAAGGCCCTCGAGAAGCACGGCGCTCCCATCTACGTGCGTAAGGAGATCGTCCACAATCGCCACGTCGTCGAGACGCTCGAAGATCAGGGCGTGATCTTCGTCGACGAAACCGACGAGGTTCCCGAGGGATCGTTGCTCGTGTTCTCGGCGCACGGTGTGTCGCCGGCCGTCCACGACTCGGCTGCCGAGCGGAACCTGCGCACGATCGACGCAACGTGCCCCCTGGTCACGAAGGTGCACCAGGAAGCGAAGCGATTCGCCCGCGACGATTACGACATTCTGCTCATCGGCCACGAAGGCCACGAGGAGGTCGAGGGCACCGCAGGTGAGGCTCCCGATCACGTCACCATCGTCGACGGCCCGGATTCGGTCGACGCGGTCACGGTTCGTGACGAGTCGAAGGTCATCTGGCTTTCCCAGACCACACTGAGCGTCGACGAGACGATGCAGACCGTCGCGCGCCTGCGTGAGCGCTTCCCCAATCTGCAGGACCCGCCGTCCGACGACATCTGTTACGCCACGCAGAACCGTCAGGTCGCGGTCAAGGCGATGGCTCCCGAGTGTGATCTCGTGATCGTGGTGGGTTCGCGGAACTCGTCCAACTCGGTTCGCCTGGTCGAGGTCGCGCTCGGGGCGGGCGCTGCCGCGTCGTACCTGGTCGACTACGCCCGTGAGGTCGATCTCGCGTGGCTCGAGGGTGTCCAGACAGTCGGCATCACGTCAGGCGCATCGGTACCCGAGGTGCTCGTGCGCGGCGTGATCGAACTTCTTGCCGAGCACGGATACAACGACGTTCAACCCGTCACCACTGCCAACGAGACTCTGGTGTTCGCCCTTCCCCGTGAATTGCGAGCAGCGCGCACGTCCTGAAACAAGAAAATGCGGGGCACCTTCCATCTGGAAGGTGCCCCGCATTTTTTGTGCTACCGGGCGCGTCTGTTCAGGGCTCTTCGCGATCGCGGTACCGAACTCGCGGCGGCGGATACGCGGGAAGATCGACTCCGGGTGGGCGGCGGCGAGGGGGCAGCGGCGGCGATACGTCGTCACCCGAAGCGAAGAAGGGCTCCATCCGCTCCTCACGTCTGGGCGACGGAGTGGGCTCGGGCGCCCGGCGGCGACCGTACGACGGGTAGTCGTCGTCTGCCACGGGCCGACTGTCGGGCTGGGGGCGACGCGTAGGCGGTTGGTGCGTGCGATCGACCCTGGGTGGCTGAGGGCCGAGCGGCGGGAGCGGGTCGAGCGCGCGGGCCCGGTGGGGCGCTGATTGAGCAGGAAGTACCGGAAGCCACCGATGATCAGCACGACCACGGTTGCGGCCAACATGATCGGAAAGCGGTTGACCAACGGGTACGCGATGTTGATCGCGATATCGCGCAGCGCGGTGCTGTTGTCCTTGCCGATGAGCGTGTGCCCGATCGGCACCGCAGCGAAGAGCAGCAACGGCGGTTGGGCCATCGCGGTGAAGAGGGCCTTGTTCGAAGCGGCAACCACAGCGAAGAGACAGCCCAGGAAGTAGAACGTCGAGAACACCGCGGTGAGCTCTCCGCCGCCTCCGGTGGCATCGATCAGTACGCCGACGGCGGTCACACCGGCAGCAAGCAGGATCACTCCCCACCAGGGCAGGCCGGGGACGGTCACGATGAGCGATCGCTTGTCCAGCGGTACCCCGGAGCGAGCACGTTGGGTTGCAGACACATAACGACATTAGCGGTTCTTGCGTTGTCGGCCGTGTTTGTGCGGGTCGTGGCTGGCGCATTTATCGACGCGATGGCGCGATGGTTTCGGGTTCTTCGCCAAACGAACCGGACGGATTGTGTGCAGGGTCACCGGACGCTCGTGGGTTGGGGCACACCGACGAAGCCGTCAGCGTGGGAGATCGGCGGTGTCGGTGGGCTGCTCTACCGTCGGATTCATGAAGATTCTGCACACCTCCGATTGGCATATAGGTCGCACCTTTCACGGCGTCGATCTGCTGGCCGATCAGGCGAGTGTGCTCGGTTCCATCGCAGATTCCGTCCGCGAACACGGCGTCGACGTCGTGGTCGTGCCGGGGGACATCTACGACCGCTCGATTCCCAGTTCCGACGCGGTCACCGTGTGCAATCGAGGCTTCGAGGCAATCCGGGCGGCGGGGGCGGTCATCGTCGCGACGTCCGGCAATCACGATTCCGCGGTGCGGCTCGGAGCCGGGGCATCCTTTGCCGCTGCCGGCGGCTTGCACTTGATCACCCGAGTCGGCCAGATCGGTACTCCGGTGATGCTGAGCGATCAGTTCGGGCCCGTCGCCTTTTACGGGATTCCGTATCTCGAGCCGGAGATCACGCGCGTCGAGTTGGACGTGCCCCGGGCTCGTACTCATTCCGACATCCTCGGAGCGGCCATGTCGCGTGTTCGGCGAGATCTCGCCGAACGAACGGCTGCCGACCCCGCGACTCGATCGGTATTGCTCGCCCATGCCTTCGTCGTGGGCGGTGAGGCCTCCGAATCGGAACGCTCCATCTCGGTCGGCGGAGTGGAGACCGTCGCAGTGGGCGAATTCGACGGCGTCGACTATGTCGCCCTCGGACACCTGCATTCTCCGCAGATGCTCTCGGAGAGTGTGCGGTACTCAGGTTCACCGTTGCCGTATTCGTTCGGTGAGCGCAGCCACCGCAAGGCTGCGCTTTTGATCGAACTCGACGCAGCCGGTCTGTCGTCGGTGCAGCGCCTCGATCTTCCGGTGATTCGAGGGCTGAGCCAGGTGACGGGAACTCTCGAGGAACTTCTCACCGAGTCGAAGTACGCCGATTCCGAGCAGTGCTACGTCTCCGCTTTGCTCACCGACCCGGTTCGTCCCGTCGATGCCATGAGGCAGCTCCAGGCACGTTTCCCCTTTGCCGTTCACCTCGAATGGCAAAGGCCGGAAGGACAATCGGATCTCAAGTATCGCGACGCGGTACGGGGTCGAACCGACATGGAGATCGCCCGCGGCTTTGTCTCGGCCGTGCGTAGTGACCCGTCCGAGCGGGAGGTCACGTTGATGGCCGAAGCGCTCAGCGCTGCCGCGCGCGCCGAGGAGTCCACGGTAGAACTGAGTGAAACCGCGTGAGGCTGCACAAACTCGAAGTCAGCTCTTTCGGGCCCTTTGCCGACACTGTCGAGGTCGACTTCGACCGACTGGGTGCAGACGGGCTGTTCCTTCTGCACGGCGACACCGGTGCAGGCAAGACCACGATCCTCGACGCGGTTTCCTTTGCCCTGTACGGGCGGGTTCCGGGTGCGCGCAACGAGGGCAAACGGCTACTGTCCGATCACGCGCCCGCCGGTTCGGTGCCGCGCGTGGAACTCGAAGCGACCATCAGTGGTCGCAGAATCAAACTTGTTCGTAGTCCAGAGTATTCGCGCCCGAAGAAGCGTGGCACCGGTTCGATCACAGAGAATGCAAAGGCCACACTGACGTGGTTGGACGGCCGCGGCGAGAATCTTTCGCGCATCCCTGACATCGGTGACGAGATCAACCGCCTCATGGGCATGAGCGCTGATCAGTTCTTCCAGGTGGTGCTCTTGCCGCAGGGTGAGTTCGCCAAATTCCTGCGTGCCGAGAGTGACGAGCGAGGCAAACTGCTCGAGCGTCTGTTCGACACCAAGCGTTTTGTCTCCGTCGAGGCATGGTTCGACGCCAAGCGAAAGGCAAGTGCGACCGCGCTCGCGGCCAGGGAGCAATCCGTGCGGCTGCTGCTCGCGAAGGTCGAGACAGCTGCGGGACTCGAGGTAGGCGCCGAGGCACACCCACTGGAATGGTCGCGCAAACTCCTCGCCGAGGCTCAGGACACCCGCGATACAAGTCTTGCGGAGCTGGTGACCGCGAAAGATGCAGCAGCCGAGGCTAATCGGGTTCTGTCGGCGGCGCAGCGAACCGCAGATCTGGTCGCTCGCCGTAATCGTGCGACCGCTGAACTCGCAGCATTCAATACGGGCGCCGCCCAAAGAGCTGTGATCGGCGCTGAACTCGAGACCGCCAAGCGCGCACTGCCGGTGGCCGCTGTCGCCGGCGATGTGGACGCTGCCGGCTTGCACCTCGCTGCCGCACTCGAATCGATGACCGCAGCGATGTCGACCTACTCCGCAACGGGCGGTCCGGAGATTTTCGTGCCGGAGGTGTGGCCACCCACCGACGACGAGCGTCAACGCGTCGTAGCTCGGATCCGGACCTGGCGTGACGAGATCGTTCGTCTCGACGCGATGGCGGAGGACGCTCGCAGAGCCGATGCGGCGGAAGCCGAGATCGAGAAACTCGGAGTTCGGCGAGACGCCCTGTCCGAGCGCATGGATGCCATCGCGGTTGAACGAACTCAACTACCGGAACTGGTGCGCTCGGCCGGCCAAAGATTGGACGATGCGCAACGCGCGCATGCCACTCTGCCCGGCCTCGAAGCTGCACTGGCCAAAGCATCGGATGCTGCGGCAGCGGCTCATGAATTCGTCTCTCTGCGTGCGCAAGCCGAGAAGATTCGTGTGCAGGTGTTGGATGCGCGCGACGCCCATCAGAGTGCTCGCGGGCGCTGGCTCGACCTCGTGCAGAAGCGTATCGAGGGCATGGCGGCGGAGTTGGCGAGTTCACTCGCGCCCGGTGACCCATGCCAGGTGTGTGGTTCGCGTGAACACCCTGCGCCGGCGCAGTCTGATGTCGTGACGGTCACCGAGCCCGATCTGGAAGTCGCGTCCGCAGCCGAGCGTGCGGCCGAGAAAGCCCTGAGCAAGGTAGTCGACCGCCAGGTAACCGTCGACCGTGACATCGACCGGGTGATCGCCCGCGGCGGGGACGGCGACGTCGCAGAACTCGACAGGCTCCGCGCCGCGGCTCGGAACGCCGTTGACGAGGCGACCCACTCTGCCGGTCAGGTTGGAGGGTTGGCCGACAAGCTCGGGCATCTCAACGAGCGTGACGGCGAGCTGCAACAGGAATCCGCTTCTCTGACGGCCGAATTGGCGGCACTGACCGAGCGTACGACGACTCTGTCGGCCACGGTCGAGCAGATTCGAGCGGCGATCGTCGCTGCGGTGGGAGAAGATTCGACCATCGCTGCTCGGCGCTCGTGGTTCGAAAGGCTTGCCTCCGCTGCCTCGGCGGCGTCTGAGATGCGTGACGACGCCGTTCGTGCGCAGGCGCGATCGGCGGAACTGTCGACCAAACTGGCCGCTGCGGCGGCCGCTGCTGGATTCGATTCGGTCGAGGCTGCGATCGAAGGGGTGAGATCGCCGGCCCGAATCGCGGCGATCGAAACGGAACTCGCCAAAGCACGCGACCTCGAGGTGGCCGCTCGGACGGTCCTCGACGACCCCGAGGTCGTTGCGGTGAGCGAAGTCGAGACAGTCGACGTCGACGGTCCTCGCGAGCGTGCTCTTCAGTGCGCCGAGGTGGTGAACTCGGCTGTTGCAGCTGCTTCCCTGGCCGAGAACCGTGTGTCGGATCTCGAACGGTTCAGCGGACAACTCGAGAAGGCATACGAAGCGGTTGCACCTGAGCGGGAACTGCACGACGAACTCGCGGCGCTTGCCGACGTGATCGCCGGTAAAGGGCAGAACAGTCGCAAGATGTCGCTGAGGGCTTATGTACTCGCGTCGCGGTTGGAAGAGATCGCCGTGTCGGCATCGGTTCGGCTGCAGCGGATGTCCGGGGGCAGATACGAGTTCGTGCACAGTGACGAGGCAGGTTCTCGGGGTCGCCGCGGCGGTCTGGGGCTCGACATCCGGGACGACTTCACGGGTGTCGTTCGCTCGGCGAAGACGCTCTCGGGCGGTGAATCATTCTTGGCGTCATTGTCTTTGGCCCTCGGACTTGCCGATGTGGTTGCGGCGGAGTCCGGCGGAATCGTTCTCGACACGATGTTCATCGACGAAGGATTCGGCACTCTCGACGCCGACACCCTCGACTCGGTGATGGCTGTGTTGGACGAGCTTCGCGACGGTGGACGAGTGGTGGGCATCGTCAGTCACGTGGACGAGATGAGGCAGCGAATCCCGAGTCGCCTGCACGTCATTCGCGGACGTGCAGGCTCCTCGGTGAAGGTGATCGCGGGCTGATCAGGCCTTTTTGTTCTCTACCTCTGACTCGGCGTCGTCGTCTTGATCCTCGAGGATGTCCGACGCATCGCCGGCGGGCATCGGCTCGTTGTCGCTTGCGCGTTCGTCGATCTGCTCGCCGATGTACCGGATGACAACTGCTGCCACAGCGGCGACGGGCACTGCGAGGAAGGCGCCGACGATGCCGTACAGCGAGCTACCGGCGGCCACGGCAAGCAGCACGATGACGGCGTGGAGTTTCATCGACTTGCTCTGCAGCACAGGCTGAAGGACGTTTCCTTCGATCTGCTGAACGGCCAGGATGATGATCAACACGATGATGGCGGTGGTGAGACCGTTGGCCACCAGCGCAACCAACACAGCCAGGGCGCCGGCGACAAAGGCACCGACGATCGGGATGAAGCCACCGATGAACGTGAGAATTGCCAGCACCGGTGCCAGCGGGACCCCGAGTATCAGCAATCCGGCGCCGATGAAGACCGCGTCGATCAGACTCACCAGTGCTTGTGTCCTGATGAATCCGCCGAGCGTGTCCCACATGCGGGTGAGGACCTCTTCGAGATGCCGACCGGCGCGGCCGCCGCCGACAGCGTGGAGCCAGGGGATGAACCTCGGTCCGTCCTTGATGAAGAAGAAGGCGAGAATCAGGACCAAACCGAGCGTGACCAACAACGAGCTCGCTGTGCTCACGCCGCTGAAAACGCCTGAAGCGATGGCGGTTCCACTTTCCTGCACCTTGGTGATGACGGCATGGACGGCGTTGTCGATCTGGTCGTCCTTCAGGTTCAGCGGCGGACCCTGGAGCCAGTCCTGAACCTGGTTGATGCCCTCGGTGGTCTTGTTCGCGAGCTCGGGGGCCTGGCTGACCACTGACGGAACGATGCCTGCGATCACACCGGCGAGGATTCCGATCGAGAGCACCAGGGTGATGCCGGCTGCTGCGGCCGGTGGCATACCGCGCTTGATCATGCCGCGGGTCGGCGGCCACATGACTGTCGCAACAACGATAGCCAGAGCCACCGGCAGGATGATGACCCAGAGCTTTTCGATCAGCCAGCCGAAAATCCAGGCGCCCAGCGAAATCGACGCCAACACCAACGACCATTTTGCGAGCCACATACCCCCTTGCCCGATGATCTCGCCGCGGTCGCGCTTGCGCACCCCTGCGGACGTCCCCTTGTCTTGCTCGCTCACTGATCGTCCTTTCCGTCGGCGCAGGGATCTCCTCGCCGATGTGCGAATCCGGTGATCTAGCTGAGCTGATCGTAACGACTGCATGCGATAACTCGTGTGTTGCGCTGCAATACTGTGTTTTGAAGCATGCTGATCGGACTAACATTTCCGTCATGAGAATCGCAGCAGCAGTCGGGGCAGCAGCAATCGTCGTTCTCGGGCTCACCGCGTGTAGCACCGAGGATCAGGACAACGCGCAGAACAAGATCAGCGAGGCAGTCACGAGCGGGCAACAGGCGCTCGAGACGGCGAAACAGTCAGCGGGCAACGCCATCGATCAGGGCAAGACGGCGCTGTTCGTCGCCACGTTCCGTGGGGCTTACGCACCGTTGGCGGAGAACCGCGACGACGCAGACATCGAGGAGATCTTGACGACCACGTGTACCGAGGTCGCCAACGGCACTGACGAGGCGGAGGTCAAGACCAAGATCACCGACCTGGCCGAGAACAACGGCAACAAGCCCACCGACGAGCAGGCCGGCCACATTTACGAACTCGCGAAGGCCACCTGCCCCTGACCGGATTCAGCAGCAGCGGGCGCCTGGGTTGGCGTCGGCTGCTGCGTGACGGCGGCGCCAGAACTCTCGTTCGCTGATCACCGGTGAGTCGGCGTGGTGGCGTCGGGTGTGCTCGACGTAGCGCTGATAGTCGAGATCACCCATCACCGAGCGAACCCACCACAGCGTTCCGCGGAACGCTGTGGTGAGTTTTGCCGTCATGGTCGCCGTCGTCATGGTCAGTGCCCACCTCCGTGTGCGGCGCCGGGCGCCCGGACTTTCCCGGCTTTGATCAGCTCGTCCCATTCTTTCTGGATTTCCTTCTCCGCGGGCGTCGGAATGAAGCTGGCGGGTCCGAAGATTTTCGACGGTTCTTCCGGGGACTCGGTGGTCGGCAGCCCGCCCGCTCGGATTGCCTTGGCACATACGATGATCCCGGCGATGACCACGACGATCACCAGTGACGCGAAGATGATCGACAACGTGCCCTGGATGAAGGTGTTGCGAATGACGGCATCGATGGCCTCCGGAGTCTTCGCGGAACCGTGCGCCGTCTCGCCGGCAGCCTTCGCGTCCTTGAACACGTTGTGCTGAGCCCAGTACCCGATCGCGGGGTTGTCGGAGAAGATTTTCTGGTACGACGCGGTCATGGTTACGACCAGGTCCCACACCAGCGGGACGCCGGGAATCCAGGCCCATTTGAACAGGCCCTTCTTCATGACGATCGTCATGACCACCGTCAGCGCGATCGCGGCGAGTAGCTGGTTGGCGATGCCGAAGAGCGGGAAGAGTGTGTTGATCCCGCCCAGCGGATCGGTGACACCCATGAGCAGAATCGCGCCCCAGGCAGCGACGACGATCAGCGAGCACAGCCACGCGCCGATGCGCCACGACGGGTCCTTGAACTTCTTTGCCGGACCGCCGAAGTTGCCGAGCGAGTCGGAGAGCATGAATCGAGCGACGCGGGTGCCGGCATCGATCGTGGTGAGGATGAAGAGCGCCTCGAACATGATCGCGAAGTGGTACCAGAACGATTTCAGCGAGTCGCCGCCGAAGACGTCGCTGAGCACTTCGGACATTCCGAACGCGAGCGTCGGGGCGCCGCCGGTTCGCGAGATGATCGATTCTTCGCCGACGGCCTCGGCTGCCTGAGTCAGCACGTCCGGTGTGATGGGGGCAGTGCCGAGGGGCAGATTGTTGACGTATTCGGCTGCGGTTTCCGGTGTTCCACCGGTCAGTGCCGCGGGAGCGTTGAGTGCGAAGTACAGGTGCTGATCGAGGATGCAGGCGGTGACCAGAGCCATGATCGCGACAAACGATTCGGTCAGCATGCCGCCGTACCCGATCATCTTGGTCTGGCTTTCCTTCTCGAGCAGCTTCGGCGTCGTACCGGACGCGATCAGTGCGTGGAAGCCCGAGAGCGCGCCACAGGCAATGGTGATGAACAGGAACGGGAACAGTGAACCGGCAAAGGCCGGGCCTTCGCCGTTGGAGGCGAACGGCGTCACTGCCGGCATGTTCAGCGCGGGTCGTGCGACCAGAATTCCGATGGCCAGCAGCGCGATGGTGCCGACCTTCATGAACGTCGACAAGTAGTCGCGCGGTGCCAGGAGCACCCAGACCGGCAGCACCGATGCGGCGAATCCGTACGCGATCATCAGCCACGCGATGGTGACCTTCGAGAGTGTGAACCAGTCTGCGCCCCAACCGGTATCGGCAACCCATCCGCCGGAGACGATGGCAAGGAGAAGCAGGACGACGCCGATCAAGGAGACCTCGGAAACCTTGCCCGGCCGCAGATACCGCAGGTACACGCCCATGAACAGCGCGATGGGGATGGTCATCGCGATCGAGAACACTCCCCACGGGGACTCGGCGAGCGCATTGACGACCACAAGTCCGAGCACCGCGATGAGGATGATCATGATGACGAACACGCCGATCAGTGCGGCGACGCCGCCGACAAGGCCGAGTTCTTCGCGGGCCATCTGACCGAGGCTGCGCCCGCGGCGCTTCGACGAGATCCACAGGACCATGAAGTCCTGCACCGCCCCGGCGAACACGACGCCGACGATGATCCAGATCGTTCCCGGAAGATATCCCATCTGCGCGGCCAACACGGGTCCGACCAGGGGACCGGCACCGGCGATTGCCGCGAAGTGGTGACCGAACAGCACCCGACGGTCGGTCGGCATGTAGTCGGCGCCGTTCTCCATGATTTCGGCGGGAGTTGCGACGTCGTCGCGAGGCTTGACGATTTTGCGTTCGATCAACCGCGCATAGAAGCGGTAGGCGATCAGATAGGTACAGATTGCGGCCAACACGAACCACACAGCGCTGATGTGTTCACCGCGGACGATCGCAATCATGTACCAGGCGCCCGCGCCGACCAGTCCGAGAACAAGGAAGACGACGCGCGCAGTCGTGGAGATGGGTGTTTTGTCGATGACGCCGACAGGTGGCAGGTCAGGATCGGTTTTCAGGTACTCGACATTTGGTTCCGGCGCAGTCGTCAAGCTCATCGTCGAACTCCGTCCACTAGTGCACGTGTGGCCGCCGTCACAGCGGGCCATCTGTCACTGTAGGACCAGAAGGGTGAATCCGCGCGATCTGAAACGCGGGAGTCGACCGACGTCAGAATCGGTGAGCGTCGGCGTCGATCCAATCGGTGAGCCAGCTCTGCGGCGGGGAGTCGAGCAGTTCGCCCGGCATCAGCCAGTCGAACAGGTCGGCATAGGTGCGAGTGGTGAGACCGTCGACGCGGCGGTTGAGCATTCCCGGTTGCAGTTGGTCGAAGGAATCGATGCCCATCGACGCGATCATCTGTTGCGCGCTGGCGACGGTTGCCTTCTGGAATCGGTAGACGCGCTCGCTCTTGTCGGGGATGTCGAGTGCGCGGGTGCGTGCCGGATCCTGAGTGGCAACGCCGACCGGGCAGCGGTTGGTGTGGCACATCTGGGCCTGAATACAGCCCACTGCGAACATCATTGCGCGGGCCGCCATCGTGAAGTCTGCGCCCTGGATGATGCGTTTGACGATGTCGGAACCGCTCGCCACCTTTCCGGAAGCGCCGACTTTCACGAGAGGGCGCAAACCAGTTCCCACCAGAGCGTTGTGCACCAGCATCAGGCCCTCGGTCAACGGCATGCCCATGTGGTCCTCGAACTCCACCGGACCTGCGCCGGTGCCGCCTTCGGAACCGTCCACGATGATGAAGTCGGGCGTGATGCCGCGTTCGATCATCGCCTTGCAGATTCCGAGGAATTCACGACGCGAGCCGACACACAGTTTCATCCCGACCGGCTTGCCTCCCGACAGTTTTCGCAGGGTCGCGATGAAATCGACCAGTTCGACCGGGGTGCTGAACGCGGTGTGCGCGGGTGGCGAAATCACAGTCTGGCCGACGGGTACCCCGCGGGTTTCGGCGATTTCGGGGGAGACCTTGACTCCGGGAAGCACGCCACCCAACCCGGGTTTCGCACCTTGCGAGAGCTTGATCGAAATGGCCTTCACCTGATCGAGTCCGGCACGCTCGGCAAAACGGTCAGGATCGAATCGGCCGTCCTCGGTTCGGCATCCGAAGTATCCCGAGGCGATTTCCCAGATCAGATCGCCGCCGTGTTTGCGGTGATACGGACTGATCGCGCCTTCGCCCGTGTCGTGAGCGAAGCCGCCTTTGGCTGCGCCGGCGTTGAGGGCCTCGATTGCGTTGGCGGACAACGACCCGAAGCTCATCGCGGAGACGTTCAAGAGAGCGATGTCGTACGGCTTCGTGCAATCGCATCCGCCGAGGCGAACTCGGGGAACGGTGTCGGGGGCGGTCCGTGCGCGAATCGAATGCGTCATGAACTCGTAGCCGATCGCATTGACGTCGCGCTCGGTCCCGAAGGGCTCTTCCGCCAGTGTTCCCTTTGCCCGCTCGTAAACCAGATCTCGCGTTTCGCGATCGAATGGCATTCCATCGGTGGATGATTCGACGAAGTACTGCTGGATCTCCGGTCGAATTTTCTCGAGGAGGAATCGCGCGTGCCCCAGGACCGGATAGTTACGGAGGATGCTGTGGGACTTCTGAGTGAGGTCGTAGGTGCCCATGGCCGCCAGCGCGAGTGTGACGACAGCGATCACCCACCATCCGGGCGAGGCGACAATCGCGAGCGCGGCGGTGCCGAGACCCACTATCCATATCAAGAGCACGATCAGCATCCGAGTCACCTCGAGAGCGTAGGCGCTCACTGTGACACGGCAGCGGTAAGTCTCCACTAGGTTCTGCGATAGAGAACCGAATCCGACTCTTTGGGGGAATGATGACCGAACCGCAATATCCGACCGACCCGCAGGATCCGAAGGAGCAGCAGTATCCGGCAGGCCAGCAGTATTCAGCCGGTCAGCAATATTCAGCAGGCCAGGAATATCCGACGGGCCAGCAGTACCCAACCGACCCGCAGTACTCAGCCGGACAGCAGTATCCGACCGGTCAGCAGTACAGCGCAGCCCAGCAGTACAGCGCTGCTCCCACGTACGCGGCGCCTCAGTACGGTCCGCCGAAGTCCAACGCGGGATGGGCCGTCGCGTCGATCATCTTCTTCTGGCCTATCGCGTTCGCCGCGTTCAACCATCTCCACGACATCTACCCGAAGTGGGCGATGGGCGATCACCAGGGCGCGCAGTACGCGTCCGAGCGGGTGAAGAAGCTCGGGCAGATTTCGCTCCTCATAGCCGTCATCTGCTGGGTGCTGTTCATCGCGTTCTACGTCATCTTCCTGGTTGCGATCGTGTCATCCGTCGATTCGTATACCTACAACTGATCACCTGCCGCGACGTGACGGTGGGGCGAGTACCCGTCACGTCGCCGCGAGGCCGTAGAATCCACAGACCGTGAGCCTTACCCTCGGAATCGTCGGACTGCCCAACGTCGGCAAGTCCACCCTTTTCAATGCACTGACCAACAACGACGTGTTGGCAGCGAACTACCCGTTCGCGACCATCGAACCCAACGTCGGTCTGGTCGAGCTGCCCGATCCGCGGCTGCAGAAGCTCGCCGAGATCTTCGGCTCCGAGCGCATCCTCCCTGCGACCGTGTCGTTCGTCGACATTGCCGGCATCGTCAAGGGCGCGTCCGAGGGCGCAGGCCTGGGTAATAAGTTCCTGGCCAACATCCGTGAAGCGGACGCCATCTGCCAGGTAGTTCGCGTCTTCGCCGACGACGACGTCATCCACGTCGACGGCAAGGTCGACCCGGCCTCCGATATCGAGGTCATCGAGACCGAGCTCGTGATCGCCGACATGCAGACTCTCGAGAAGGCTCTCCCGCGTCTGGACAAGGAAGCTCGCAAGAACAAGGAGCTCAAGCCGGCCCACGACGAGGCACTCAAGGCTCAGGCATTCCTCAACGAGGGCACGACGCTCTTCAGCGTCAAGGACAAGCTCGATTTCTCGTTGCTGCGTGAGCTGAGCCTGCTCACCACCAAGCCCTTCCTGTACGTCTTCAACGCCGACGAGTCTGTGCTCACCGACGCAGCGAAGATTGCGGAATTGCGCGCATCCGTCGCACCGGCCGACGCTGTGTTCCTCGACGCGAAGGTCGAGCAGGAACTTCTCGAGCTCGACGAGGAAGACCGCCAGGAGATGCTCGACTCGATCGGTCAGACCGAGCCCGGCCTGCACGCTCTCGCGCGCACCGGCTTCCACACCCTCGGACTGCAGACTTACCTGACGGCTGGTCCGAAGGAAGCTCGCGCCTGGACCATCCACAAGGGTGACACCGCTCCCCAGGCTGCCGGCGTCATTCACACCGACTTCGAGCGCGGCTTCATCAAGGCTGAAATCGTGTCCTTCGACGATCTCGTCGAGGCGGGTTCCATGGCCGCAGCCAAGGCTGCCGGCAAGGTCCGCATGGAGGGCAAGGAATACGTCATGGCCGACGGCGATGTGGTGGAGTTCCGCTTCAACGTCTAAATCCGCGGCTTCTGGTCGTCACCCCACGGGCATCTCGCTGAGCGTCCGACGGGTGACGAACCGCCGCGCTTTCCCCGACAGCGGGTCGGTGAATTCGAGTTCCCTCGCGAGCAATTGGAGTGGGAGAGAATGATCGTCCGGGGCGTCGGGAAGCAGGTCGGGGTATCGCCGGTCGCCCAGGATCCCGGCGCCGAGAGCTGCCAGATGCACCCGCAACTGGTGCATCCGTCCGGAGCGCGGACGTAGAACCGTGTGCAGCACAGCACGTCCGGAGGCGCTCACGCCCGTCCCTCGTGCCTCGATCATGGTCTCGGAGTTGGGTTCACGGCTGTCGTCGACGACGACTCGCAACTCGCCGCGTCGAGCTTCGATGTGGTTGCGGTAAACGAGAGGGACGTCGAGCGCTGGTGCATCCCGGCCCCGCCGGGTCGGTCGCGCCGACACCGCCTCGTAGACCTTCGTGACCTGACGCTTCTCGAACAGTGACTGGTACGCGCCGCGCGTCGCGGGGCGGGCCGAGAACATCACCACCCCTGCGGTGCCGCGGTCGAGTCGATGGATCGGGGTCAGATCTGGGTTGTCGAGACGAACCCGCAGGCGGACGAGCGCCGACTCACGCAGGTATCGCCCGCTCGGAGTGGTCGGGAGAAAATGTGGCTTGTCGATGACGACGAGATTGTCGTCGGTGTGCAGGATCTGCTCGTGGAACGGCACCGGATCCTCTGTCGGCAACTCACGGTAGTACCAGACGAACCGGTGCGCGCTGAGTTCTGTGTTCCGGCAGATCGAGTGGCCGTCGATATTCACGAACTCGCCGTCGTCAAAACGCTGATACAGTTTTTCGGCGTCCAGATGGTCGAACTTGTCCACGACGTACTCGGCGATCGTCGCCCACGGCCCAGAGAGCGGGATGCGTAGCCGCGTCGGGCCAACCCCGTTCTTGACGGGCAGCGGTGCGGACATGGACACACAGGTAATCATCCCATCGACTGCTGGTCAGCGGTGATTCGGTGTGGCCTTGCCGGAGACGTCCCCGCGGGGACGCGGAACCAAACTCGCAGCGGTAGTCGGCATAGATCGTCGAGTCGAAAATCAGTGGCGCGGACGACAGGCGGGTCCGTATGGTTCGGCAGAGAAAGATCGCAGTCGAAAAGCGCTGCGGTCCATACCTTCTGTAGCTCAATTGGTGAGAGCACCCGACTGTGACTCGGGCGACGGCGGATCGTAACCGCCCAGAGGGACCAGCTCAGATACGGCTGAGGTCGGGCTTCTAGGCGCAGAGGCCGGCGGCCCTTTGCCTGCACAGTTGTCGAACGAGCCTGAGCCGGTATTCCCTGAATCGCCGGACAGCATTCCAGTCGCCGGCCATTTCCGCGTCGGCAAGTAGGTATTCGCAGTTGTCCAGTTGGTCCTTCAAAGACATCATCAGAATTCACCTCCGATCACCCGAGCAAGTACCTGTCCAGGATGCGTCCGGTAGGACCCCGGGGACATCGGCCGTAGTACCTGTTCAGGTACCTGCTTCGGTGCGCGGTGGAGGCTACTTCTTGACCGCAGGTGCAGGTAGTGGCATGCCTCGCTCGGCCAGAACGGCTCGGAGACGATCGGGGTAGTCGGTGATGATCCCGTCGACACCGAGGTCGATCAGGGCGTGCATGGTGGCGGGATCATCGACGGTCCACGGGATGACCTTCATGCCACGCGCATGTGCGCTCGCGATCATGTCGGCTGTCGGATAGAGGGTGAAACCGGGATCCCCGACCTTTCCGCCCTGCGGAGTTCCTTGGACGGGGGAGTAGGCGGAGGCACCAAAGGTTGCTACCGCCGCGATGCCGTCGCCACCGAAATCATCGATGTCCAGACCGCCGAGCCACGGTGACGCTCCGTCCTTGCCTACCTGGAGAAAGTCGCCGTTTGTGAGCGCAACGACGGGGACACTCGGCGCGAGTTGACGGGTGAGCATGAGCGAGCCCCAGTCGAAGCTCTGAATGGTGACGCTGTCCAACAATCCGGCTGCCCGGATCGTATCGAGGACTACAGAGACGAACTGCTCACGCGGGGCGGTCTCGTGAGGCGCTCCCGCTTCCACCTTGGTCTCGATGTTGAGCTTGATTCCGGGTGCGTTGTACGACTTCACCAGGGCAAGCACTTCTTCGAGCGTCTGCATTTTCGCTCCCGGAACATTCTGCTGTTCAGGGTATCCGGCAAGGGGGAGAGTGCCGCAGTCCATGGTCTTGATCTGCTGCAGGCTCAGCGTGTTGACGAATTTGCCGACGTACGGGAACTCCGGGTCACCCGCAGTTGCGGGCTCGGTGTCGAGGCATTTCTTGTTCGAGATCTTACGATCGTGCGTGACGACAGCGATCCCGTCCTCGGTGATCTGGGTATCGAGTTCCAGTGTGCTGACGCCCATTTCGAGGGCATTCGCGAACGCGGCCAGGCTGCTTTCCGTGTACAGGCCGAGCCCGCCGCGGTGGGCTTGGACGTCGAACGTCGAAACCGGCTGGGGTGCTGAACTACCGAACGAACCGGACCAGTCGAGACTGCCGGTTGGCGATGCGCCGGCCGGGGCCGCCAGGGCGGTGAGGGGGAGTGCGACGGTCACGGCGGCACACGACAATATTCTGCTCAGTTGCATGAAAGGAACGTAGAGGCGTCGAATGGCTCGCCGGGGTTCGTTAGGTAAACTAACGGTAAAGGTCAGGCCGCGTGAATGCGCTGCCCGACGCCGCTCGCGTGGACCTTCATCCACGACGCCAGAAGCTCACACCCGGTCAGTCCGCTCTCGTCGAGAGGTTCGATCGCGTAGCTGATGTGTCTACCGCCGCGAGGGTTCTTGAGCTGAAATCGGTTCAGGTTCAACTTCGTCGGCAGGTAACCAAGTACTTCGAGGAACGCGGTGCGAATGCGTCGTAGATCGGTACGCCACTGTTTGGGACTGAAACGAGTCTTCTGCGCATTCTGGAAAGCATTGCTACGAAGTAGTTCCCAAACCTTTCCTGCCCACACGCGTGCCTGCGAGAAGGACATCCAGCGCGTCAAGTCTGCGATGTCGCGAATGTAGCTGTCGTCGCTGGCATTACAGATCATGTCCTGCGGGTGCCCGATCCACTTGACCGGAATCCACGGCTGGATCTCGGGTCCGTCGCCGGCAACTCCGTGTCCCTCACAACCTTCGATCACGCCTGCCGGTTGTTGAGGATCGGAGATCAGTCCGACTCCGATGATGTTGGCGCGGTTCAGCGTCGGAAGAGCCGAGCGGATCACGGTGCATCCCTGTGAGTAACCGATCAGCATGACCGGGCCGTCTGTCTGTGCGATTTCGGCGGTGAGGGCCTTCACCCCCATCGCGGTGCTGTGCCGAAAGCTCAGGCCACCGTCGGCGACCGGACCGTACGACGCGGGATAAGCGACCCAGCGAGAATCGAATCGACTGTCGAGTTCGTCGGTGACGGCACTGAGGAGTCCGCGCACACGGGCGCCGTGGTCGCCGACGTGGGATTCGCCGGTGCCGCCAACTGCAAGAACGGTTACCTCAGCCATGTCAGCGATCATCCACGTCGATTCTGAGAGGTCGGCATCCAAACCCTGAGAAGAGACTGGCAATCCGTTGTACTGCGAAATCGTTATCGAGCGAGCACCATTTACCCATGACGACGCCGAATCGTTCATCCAGACGAAAAGTGTCCGTTGTCGGTGCGGGAAGCGTCGGCACCGCAATTGCGTATGCGTGCCTGATACGCGGATCGGCCGACGCGCTCGCCCTCTACGACACCAACAGCGCAAAGGTCCGGGCCGAAGTTCTCGATCTCAACCACGGCACCCAGTTCACACCGCCGTGCACTGTCGACGGAGGCGATGACATCTCGGTCACCGCGGGATCCGACTTGGTCGTCGTCACCGCGGGCGCCAAACAGCATCCCGGTCAGTCGCGGCTCGAACTTGCCGCGGTGAACGTCAAGATCGCGCAGACACTGACCGAACAACTGTTGGCGGTGTCACCGGACGCGGTCCTTCTCTTCGTCACCAACCCGGTCGACGTGGCGACCTACGCAGCGATCCAGGCCGCGGGACCGTCGTACCGCGGCCGAATTTTCGGATCTGGGACCGTGCTGGACACGGCCCGATTGCGATTCCTGCTGGCTACCGAACTCGGAGTCGCGGTGGAGAACGTTCATGCCTTCATCGTGGGCGAGCACGGGGATTCCGAGATTCCGCTCTGGTCGAGCGCAACCATCGGCGGAGTGCCGGCAACCTCGTTCGTGGGACCGTCGGGTGGCGTCCTCGGCCCCGACCTACGCGCGAAAGTAGCGAAGTCTGTAGTCGAGAGTGCTTACGAGATCATCGAGGGTAAGGGTGCGACCAACCTCGCCATCGGATTGTCGAGCGCATTCATCGCGGAAGTCGTGTTGCGGGACGAACAACGGGTTCTGCCGGTGTCGACTTTGCAGAGCGGCGTCCACGGACTCGAGCACGTTTGCCTGTCCCTTCCCACGATGGTTGGTCGTGCTGGTGCCGGCCGAGTCCTCGAAGTACCGCTATCGGAAAAGGAGGCTTCGGGGCTCCGATCTTCTGCCCGGACATTGCGAGAGGTGCAGGAATCTCTGGGATTGTGAATATCTGTTCTCCTCGATATCCGACATATAGGATCAACAAATGATCAGCTTCCTGATTCGCGCCGCGATCTTCCTGGGTTCTGCCGCTGTCGGGCTTCTTGTTGCGTCGTTGATTCTTTCGGGCTTCTCGGCGCCCACATCCGGATTCATCGTTGCGGTCGTGATCTTTGCGATTGCGCAGTCGGTCCTGGCGCCGTTCATCGCCACGGTGGCAAAGCGCCATGCACCGGCATTTCTCGGCGGAATCGGATTGGTGTCGACATTTGTCGCGCTGTTGGTGGCGTCGCTCTTCTCCAATCTGTCGATCTCCGGTGTCTCGACGTGGATTCTGGGAACCGTCGTCGTGTGGCTGGTAACCGCCGTTGCGACGCTGGTTCTTCCGTTGTTGTTCGTGCGTAAGAAAGTTCAGGAGAAGAAGGCACAGTGACGCGCCCGAACATCGGTATGGACTACGCAGTCCTGGACTGCCCGGATCCGGCTGCATTGGCCAACTTCTACGTCCAGGTCCTCGAGTGGAAAAGTGTTCGCGACGAGGATGATTGGCACGTGATCGAAGGACCCGGCGGGGAGCGGCTCGCGTTTCAGCTCGCTCCGGATTTTGTTCCGGTGGACTGGCCGACCTCCGGTGTCGGGATCCATCTGGATCTGTTCGTGGATTCTCTCGACCCCGCCGAGGCTTGGGTGACGAACCTTGGAGCGCAGCGGGTGACCGACATTCCGGAGCATCAGACTTTCCGCGTGTACCGCGACCCGGTCGGTCACTATTTCTGCCTGTGCCTGCGGGACTGAGTGTCGACTCGCTCCGATCTCGTCGACCGTGGATAATTCCGAACACTTGTCACGCCCGAGAATTGGAGATCGACGATGGCTTCGCAGAATTCCAACGAATTCCTGGTAGAACGTACGAAGATCGTCAAGGCAGAAGCACCGGTCGTCTTCGCGTTGATCAACGATTTCCATCAGTGGACTCAGTGGTCGCCGTGGGAAGGTCTCGACCCGGCGATGCAGCGGACGTACGCGGGGCCTGACGCGGGCGTCGGGGCTTCGTACGCCTGGGCGGGAAACAAGAAGGCGGGCTCCGGTTCGATGGTGATCACCGAATCCGTCCCGAATGAACGAGTAGTTTTGGACCTGGCCTTCCTCAAGCCGTTCAAGGCGCAGAACGTCACCACGTTTCTCATCTCGCCGAATTCCGGTGAAGTTCAGGTGACGTGGAAGATGACCGGAAAGAAGAATCTGTTCTTCAAGATCTTCGGTTTCATCTTCAGCATGGACAAGCTTGTCGGAAAGGATTTCGAGAAGGGCCTGTCCCAGCTGAAAGCTGCTGCAGAAAAGAGCTGACAAGCCGGTGGTACCGTCTCCCGGTGTTACGGATGACGCCCACCGATGCCCAAACCTTCTGGATTTCGGAGAAGATCCCGAACGATCAGCTGCTGCTCTACTGTTTCGACGGGCAGAGCCAGCACATGGACGAGCTACGACGCTCGGTGGTCGAAAGAGCGTCGCTCATTCCGGATCTCAATGTTCGGATTCGTGAATCGCCGTGGCACCTCGACTATCCGGTGTGGGAGCCCATGCCGGTCGACGCCTCCTTGGTGAGAGTGCATGAGCTGCCCGAAAACTCGTGGCTCTCGTGCATTCACGGAATCGAGAAACTACTCGAGAACCACGTCGACCCGCGCGAGTCCCCGTGGACGCTGCACCTGTTTCACGGCGTCACCGGCGTGCCGCGCTGCAGTGGCCCGGCGCTGATCGCAGTTCTGCAGGTCGCTCATTCTCTGGCGGACGGCAAACGCGCGTCGGCGATTGCTCGCCAACTGTTCTCGCCGCAACCGCCCGCGAAGCAGAAGACGGACGTGCGGCGTAGCGGATCAGCCGAGATTCTGGGCCGCGCCGCCCTGCGCCTTCCGGGCCAACTCGTTTCGCTGTTCCGCGACGGCCGGGCGGGGCACCGCGCGCAGTTACAGCTGCAGGCGGACACCGAATCGGGAGTTGTTGCGCCGCAGGCGGCGAGCCGTCCGAAGGTGCGCTCGAACATCCCTCCCGGACCGCACCGACTGGTGCGCATGGTCGTGCGGGACAGCGCCGATTTCCGTGGCGACGGCGTATCCGTCACAGTCGGAGCGATGACAGCCATCTCGGTAGCGATGGCGAACTACCTCACCGAGCGAGACGGCTCGGTACCGCCCGAATTGGGAGCTGAGGTGACCATCGCCAAGGCAGGTACACCCACGGCGCGCAATCACTTCCGCAATGCAGGTGTCGGGCTGTTCCCGGAAGTCGATGATCTTCGTGAGCGAGCCCAATTGATCAGGGAGTCGATGGACGAGCGTCGCGCACGTGCGTCCCATCCATCCAGCGCAGCGTCGGATCTCGCGCTGAACGCGGTTCCCGGCCCGCTGGTCCGTTGGGGCGTGCAGCAATACGATTTCACGGCAGTACCCGACGAGGTCACTGGAAACACCGTGGTGTCGAGTGTCGCGCGCGGTGACGCGGATCTGGTGCTCGGAGGCGGCGTCGTTCGGTTCACAGCGGGCTTCCCGAGTTTGTCGCCGGTCATGTCGTTGACCCACGGCGTACACGGGATCGGGGACACTGTGACGATCAGCATCACCAGCAGTCCGGCCTCGATTCCGGACATCGATGTGTACGAGCAGATGATGCACGACGCGATCGACGAGGTGCGCGAAGCGCTGTCGTGACGGCCTGATGTACTGGCTGCATGGGATTCACGCGCGCCGAACTGGAATCGTTCCGAGACGCCGAGATCGAGGATCTGATCGGGCCGGATTGCCGGCTGTTGTTCGTCGGTATCAATCCGGGACTGTGGACGGCGGCGACCGGCGCGCATTTCGCCAGACCGGGTAATCGGTTCTATCCGGCACTGCTGCGGGCAGGCATAATCGAGCATGCGATCGATCCTTCCGCGGGTATGTCGGACGCTGACACACAGCATCTGATCGATCGGGGAGTGGGCATCACCAATTTGGCGGTGCGGGCAACTGCGCGCGCCGATGAATTGACGTCGGAGGAACTCGCAACTGGCGGAGTTCGGGTCCGAAACATCGTGCGCGCAACCAATCCAGTAGTCGTTGCCTTCGCCGGGATCACCGCCTATCGAACAGCTTTCGGTGACAAGAAGGCGAAGGCCGGGCGTCAGGACCGTGATTTCGAGGGGGCAAAACTGTGGATCGTGCCCAATCCCAGTGGTCTCAACGCACACGAGACGGTGGACACCTTGGCAGCGAAATATCGTTCCGCCGCATCCGAAGCCGGAATTCTCTGAGAGAAGTCGCAGTTCCGTTCGGCCAGAACAAGGTACAAGTTAAAGTGCTTGTATGTCTGTTCTATACAACGTCTTTGTAGTGATTCACCTACTCGGCATGGCTGCCCTGGTCGGTAGCTACTTCACCGTCCTCAAGGCTCCTTCGATCACCGAGGTCATGGTGTGGGGTGCCAGGATGCAGTTCGTGTCCGGCCTGATCATCGTCGGGTTGGGCGAAGGCGCCCTGGACAAGAACTACATTCACGCGAAGATCGCTGTGAAGCTGGTGCTTTCGCTGGTCATCGTGGCGCTTGCCGAGATCACCCGGGCGAAGCAGAAGAAGGGCCAGCCCAATCCGAATCTGGTACACGTCGTCGGCGGGTTGTCGATCGTGACCGTATTCGTGGCCGCGCTCTGGACCTGACAAAGACACAAAAGAGCCCCGGCGATCGAAACTCGCCGGGGCTCTTTGCTGTTGACGTGTCTACAGACCCGGGCGCTTGCCGATCGTCAGGGTCACTTCACCGGTGTGCGCAAAGAAGTCGTTGCCCTTGTCGTCGACGACGATGAAGGCGGGGAAGTCCTCGACGTCGATCTTCCAGACGGCTTCCATTCCCAGTTCGGCGTACTCGAGGATGTCGACCTTCTTGATGCAGTCGAGCGCCAGGCGAGCGGCCGGTCCACCGATCGACCCGAGGTAGAAACCGCCGTGCGAGTTGCAGGCGTCGGTGACCTGCTTGGAGCGGTTTCCCTTGGCCAGCATGATCATCGAGCCACCGGCGGCCTGGAACTGCTCGACGTACGAGTCCATACGGCCGGCCGTGGTCGGGCCGAACGAACCGGACGCCATGCCGTCGGGCGTCTTGGCGGGGCCGGCGTAGTACACCGGGTGATCCTTGAGGTACTGCGGCATCTCTTCGCCTGCGTCGAGGCGTTCCTTGATCTTGGCGTGCGCGATGTCGCGTGCCACGACGAGCGGACCGGTCAAGGAGAGACGAGTCTTCACCGGGTGCTTGGAGAGCTCGGCGAGGATCTCCGACATCGGCTTGGTCAGATCGATCTTGACCGCAGCGCCCTTGCCGGTACCCGAAATGCCATCCGTCTCTTCGTCGAGCTGAGCGTCCGTGACCTCGGGCAGGAAACGGCCCGGGTTGAATTCGAGCTGTTCCAGGAACACGCCCTCCGGGGTGATCTTGGCCTTCGCCTGTCGATCTGCCGAGCAGGACACCGCAATGGCGACGGGCAACGAAGCGCCGTGGCGGGGGAGTCGGACGACGCGGACGTCGTGGCAGAAGTACTTGCCGCCGAACTGTGCTCCGATACCGATCTTCTGCGTCAGCTCGAAAACCTTCTTCTCGAGCTCGTGATCGCGGAAGCCGCGACCCGTGATGGCGCCTTCGGTGGGCAATTCGTCGAGATAGTGCGCCGACGCGTACTTCGCCGTCTTCATCGCGAACTCGGCCGAAGTACCGCCGACGACGATTGCAAGGTGGTAGGGCGGGCAGGCTGCGGTGCCGAGTGAGCGGATCTTCGCCTCGAGGAACTGCATCATCGAGTCGGGATTGAGGATCGCTTTGGTTTCCTGGTACAGGTAGGACTTGTTGGCGCTTCCGCCGCCCTTGGCCATGAAGAGGAACTTGTACGAGTTCTCATGTCCGGCAGCAGTATCGGCGTACAGCTCGATCTGCGCGGGCAAGTTGTTGCCGGTGTTCTTCTCGTCCCACATCGTGATGGGGGCGTTCTGCGAGTAGCGCAGGTTCAGACGCGTGTAGGCGTCGTAGACACCGCGGGCAATGGACTTCTCGTCGTCGCCGGGGGTGAGCACATGCTGTCCACGCTTGCCCATGACGATGGCGGTTCCGGTGTCCTGGCACATCGGCAGAACGCCGGCAGCGGCGATATTGGCGTTCTTGAGCAGATCGAGCGCGACGAACTTGTCGTTGTTCGACGCTTCGGGATCGTCGAGGATGCTCGCGAGCTGCGTCAGGTGATCCGTGCGCAGGTAATGAGAGATGTCGTGCAGCGCCGTTTCGGTCAGCAAGCGCATCGCTTCTGGCTCGACCTGCAGGAAGGTGCGGCCGTCCGGTCCCTCGACTGTCGACACCCCTTCGGTGGTGAGCAATCGGTACTCGGTGGTGTCATCACCGATCGGCAACAGGTCCTCATAGAGGAAGTCGGCCATCATCTCTCCTGAACAAGGGTGCGTGCGAAGGTCGCATTCAGGTTATCGTTGGGGGTTTCCTTCTCCGAATCGGGGCGGGTGTGAGCTGGAATTATCCGGATGCCACTGGCTCGATCAAGATACTTCGACCAGTTCGGAGAGCTCGACGCCGCGAAATTCGGCAAGTATTTCGGCCTGCTCGGCCACTGCTGCGCGGGCCGATCGTGACCACGTTCCCCACGGGGTGATCGCGACCTTCAGCGTCTTTCCGGATGCTCGTGGTCGCCACAATCCGGTGATCGTGCCACCGACTACCACCGTGCCCGGTCGCCCGAGGGTCGGCCACACCGTCTTCTGGGCGGTCGGATCGGGAACCAGGGTCTCCCGATCCTTGAGCTGTACATACGGATCGAAAGGCCCGAGCAAGCGCGTATTTGAATCGGTGGGGGAGCCGAACAAGTCTTCGCGGTCCTGTTCGAGAATCCACCGCTTCTCGCCGTTCACCTCGATCTCCTCGGCATCGATTGGCCAGTGGGCTTTGACGTCCCTGACCGGAGCATCGAGAAACGACGCGACGTGAGCAGGTGTCGCGGGGCCGTAGAACCGCAGATAACCCCGGATCACGTCGAAGCGGGAATCTGCGTCTGCGCCCGTGGCGCTGAATGGGCGTCGGCGCCAACCCGGAATGCGTTCGAGCACTGGGGGAGATGTGTCCGGCTGTAGCTCGAGGCCTGCCTGGAGTGCCGCGAGCCGGAACGGCATCTCGTACAGATGAGTGGCGTTGCACGGGCGGCAGAATCTCAGATAGGGCTCGGTCACTCGGTTGGTCAACTGCGCGGACATCTCGCCCTTGACGGTTGGTTTCGAGACGATGTCCCGCATCGCAGCAGCAACTGTTTGCAGGGCAGTCAGCGTCGGGATGCCGGCGGCCTTCAGGGGCCGATTCGCGTCGTAAATGCGCTTGGCTGCATCGGCTTCGCTGAACGGCGACGTGGCGACGGCGATGGCAGGCAGGTCGCCCCGACGGTAATAGTGGGGAGCTCCGCGCAACGTCCAGGCAAGAGCGAGCTCAGTGGCGTCGCCGCGGACGCCGCGGATCCGCAGGGCCCAGGCGGCTCCGTCAGGTCCGGTGTTCTGAATCCCGAGATCGAGAATGCTGCAATCGCTGTGATTGGCGTCACCGGCAACCGCTCGGTCGAGTTGATGGCGGTGCCACCGGAAATTAGCTACCTGCGTGAGTGAGGTTGCGCTAGACATGATTTCAGTTTACTGGTGGGTAACCGCAGGATTTGGGGCGGTTGATCAATGCGGCGACAGAATTGGTCAAATTCGACCGATTGGCCGGAATTTTTTCAGTAGCAGGCCTTATTAGTCGAAATAATGACCCCATTGTCGGAATCCTTTGCCAACTGGTCGTTCGTATGATTACTGTTACCCACGTCACGGATACATTACAGATGTGACGCAGCTGTCACAGCACTGTCGGGTGCTTTTTGGCAGCTGACCTCTGACTTCTCTAGGAGATTCACATGGGTTCACTGATGTCGATCGTCGAACTTGCACTCAAGGGCATGGGCTCGCTTGGTGCCGGCGACCAGTTGTTCGAAACCTTCATCGGTTCGGTTCAGACGAACACGGGCAGCCTCAAGCCGCTCCTCTGATCCCGCTCGCCGGAATCGGACCGTTCGACCTCAAAATTCCGCTCGGGTGACCGAGACCTAAACAACTGTAGGAGTTTTCATGGGATCCTTCGAAATCGTGGGGAACGTCATCACGGCTGTCAACAACGTCGGCACCGCATTCTTCAATTCGCTGACCGAGCTCAGCGGCGGCACGGTTAAGCCTAAGTAAGCGTCGTCTGACGAGAAAGGCTCACGCACTCGGTGCGTGAGCCTTTCCGTGTCGACCGGATCGAGTTTTTCCGATCACGTCGGGTTTGCCTGTTTCAGGCGGTACCGTTCGAAAGGTTCCGCTGCGGAAGAGAGTGACCCGGATGATCGAGACTCGTGCGTTACGAACGGTTTTCCGTGTCTTCGTGGCGTTGGCCACGGCAGTGTGTGGGTTCCAGCTCCTCGCCGCACCAGGTCACGCTCAGTCGGCGGACAGCAGGCTGGTCGACATCTCGGTGCACTCACCGTCGATGGGGCGCGACATTCCGTTGCAGGTCTTGCGGCCGGCTGATACTTCGACGCCTGCTCCGACGCTCTACCTACTCAACGGAGTAGACGGAGGAAAAGACGACGCGACGTGGTCGGTGCGGACCGACGCACCGAAGTTCTTCGCGGACAAGCATGTCAACGTGGTCACCCCTCTCAGTGGAGCATTCAGCTATTACACCGATTGGGAGCGGCCGGACCCCGGCCTCGCGAAATCCGGCAACAACAACGGGGTCAACATGTGGACCACGTTCCTGACGGAAGAACTACCGCCAGTCATTGATTCGACGTTCGGGACGACCGGCGAGAACGCACTGGCAGGCCTGTCGATGGCAGGCACGTCGGTACTGGATCTGGCTATGGCGGCGCCCGCGCTGTACAACAGTGTCGGGTCCTTCAGCGGGTGCGCGATGACGAGTCCGGGCATCGGGCAGAACTTCGTGAAACTCGTGGTCGCCGTGGGTGGGGGTGACGCGGAAAACATGTGGGGTCCGTACGATGGTCCGGGTTGGCCGGCTCACGATCCGGTTGTCAACGCGGACAAGCTACCTCGAATCCCGATGTACATCACAACCGCAACCGGAATTCCGGGTCCGTACGACACACTTGCCGATCCGCGGATCGGCAACGACGTCACAGATTTGGCGTTGCAGCTTGTTCTCGGTGGCGGAATCGAGGCGGCAACTCACTACTGCACCACCCAGCTTGCGGACAAGACGAACGCATTGGGTATGAACAACATTCGCTACAACTTCAAGCCGGCAGGAACGCATTCATGGGGATACTGGGAAGACGACTTACACGACTCGTGGCCGATGATCGCCGCGTCGCTCGGCCTGTGAGTTCCCGTCGAGCGAGCCTTCGAAGCGTTGTTCTCGTCGGCGCGCTCGCCCTGACTTCACTTCTTGCGCTGCCGTCGACCGCACTCGCCGACGAGACTCCGCAGATAACGAGTGTCACCGAACTGTCTTCGCGCTTGGTGCTTCTCGACGTCGCGAGTCCCGCCATGGGGCGCACCATGGCGGTGAAAGTGCTGCTTCCTGCCGACCGCTCGGAACCGCGCGGGACGCTGTATCTCCTGGACGGCAATTCCGGGCAGATCGAAGAGAACAACTGGTTGGCCCCGGCTAACGGCGATATCGTCCCGTTCTTTGCCGACAAGAATGTGAACGTCGTACTCCCCATCGGTGGAACCGGCACCATGTACACCGATTGGCAGGAAGACCACCCGAAATTCGGTCGTCTGAAGTGGGAGACGTTCCTGACGAAAGAGCTTCCCCCACTGATCGACACGAGGTTCGCCACCAACGGGCACAACGCAATCGGCGGGATCTCGATGGGTGCAGAAGCCGCTCTGATCCTGGCCCAACGCTCGGCCGGGTTGTACGACGCGGTCGCGGGCTACAGCGGCTGCTACACAACCGTCGGAGGATTCGGCAAGGCGTTGACCGATCTCGTGGTCATCAACGGAAATGCCCGTTCGGAGCAGATGTGGGGTCCGGCCGGCAGCGAGGCTTGGCAAGAGCACGACATTTTCGCCAATGCCGACAAGCTGCGCGGCACCAAGGTGTATCTCGCCTCGGGATCGGGACTACCAGGTCCGCACGAAACTCTCGATACTCCTGCCCTGGGCCGGGTACTGGTCGTCGGCGGGGTCATGGAACTGGGATCGAACCTGTGCACCGACCAGATCACTCAGGTGTTGCGTGATCGCGGAGTCGATGTCACCCGCAGCGCTCAGCCGGTGGGGACGCACGGTTGGCCGTACTGGCGCGACGAACTCGTTCGTTCCTGGCCGATGCTCGAATCTGCGTTGTCCGCTTGAGCAGTTCCTGGCGATGAGTTTTCGTTTCGGGTCGGGTCTATAACCCTGTACACCTGTTTCGTAACCTCTCCGACAAGGACAGAACATGCCTTCCATCACTCCCTGTTTGTGGTTCGACAACCAGGCAGAAGAAGCAGCCAACTTCTACATCTCGGTGTTCGGTTCCGGGCAGATACTCGGAATCGAAAGGTACGTCGAGGGATCGCCCTCCGGAATGCCGGCAGGCTCGGTGATGACCGTCAGCTTCGAACTCGGCGGTCAGCGATTCACCGGATTGAACGGCGGGCCGATGTTCACGTTCTCGGAAGCAGTGTCTTTCGAGATTCCGTGCGTCGATCAGGCTGAGGTCGATCACTACTGGTCCAGGCTGACCGAGGGTGGGGAAGAGGGCCCGTGCGGATGGGCCAAGGACAAGTTCGGATTGTCCTGGCAGGTAGTCCCGAATCGCCTTCTCGAACTGATGAAGGATCCGGATCGGGCCAAGGCGCAACGCGCCACGGACGCGATGATGAAGATGAAGAAGATCGACATCGCGGAGCTCGAACGGGCCGCAGACGCGTCCTGAACACGATCTGGCCGATGGGCGACAGCCTTCGTTAGCTGACGCTAGCCTTCCCTAATTCTCGCTGGAGCGTTGGAGGAGTGCTGGTAACCATGCGAATCAAAGTCTCTCGAATGAAGATTGCAGTCACCGCCTTGGCCGCCTCGCTCGCCGTCGCCGGACTTGCCGGCTGCAGCAGCGACAGCGCTGACGCACCCGCGGAGGCGGGAGCAACCGTCTCGACCATGTTCGGCGACGTCGAGGTCCCGGCCAACCCGCAGCGCGTCGTCGCGCTCGGTTGGTCGGACGCCGAGACGGCACTTGCCCTCGGAACACAGCCGGTCGGTGTCGCGGACTGGATGGCGTTCGGTGGCAAGGGCGTCGGACCCTGGATTGCGGACGAGTTCACCACGGACCCGAAGATCCTCGGAACGATGGACTTGAGCGTCGAAGACGTCATCGCGCTCGAACCGGACCTCATTCTGTGGACGCGAAGCGACAACACGCAGGCCACCTACGACAAGCTCAGTGCCATCGCGCCGACGGTCGGGCCGCCTCCAGGTCTCGCCACGGCCTACGGGACGACGGTCGAGCAGCAGACCGAACTCGTCGCGAAGGCTCTCGGCAAGGAAGCAGAAGGAAAGGCGCTACTGTCCGGCCTCAACGCCAAGTTCGACGCTGCAATTGCCGCCAATCCGAGCTTTGCGGGTAAGACAACGGCCGTCGGCGCCTACAGTTCCGATGGTTACGGCGCGTACGTACCCGGCGACGCACGCGCAGACTTCATGACCCGCCTCGGCTTCACGATCCCGACGGCGATCACCGAAAAAGCCACCGGAAACTTCTACATCCCGGTCGCCAACGAGAACCTGAACCTGTTCGACGCGGATCTCACGGTGCTGTTTCCGATCTTCCTCGACAGCAGTGCGTTTGCGAACGATCCGCTACTGCGCGCAATCCCGTCGGCTCAGGAGGGACATCTGTTGATCCTCGATGACCCGGCACTCGTCAATGCGTTCTCGAGTGGCTCGGTACCGGGGTTGACCTACGCAATCGACAACGCCGTTCCGAAGTTTGCGAGCACGCTCGGCGCCTGATCAGAGCTGTTTCGGGACCTGCCCGTCACTGTGAGCGTGTTCGCAAACAGTGGCGGGCAGTTCTCGTGCGCCGGTACACTGGACAAAGTGAACTTTCAGCTAACGAGCGGCGGCCCAGTGGAGATCGAAGCGACCGCTCCTCGTTTTCCGCGGATGCATGCATACGTGGATATCGCTGTTGTGATCGTGGTGCTGGTGGGAACCAATCTGATCGCGCATTTCACCACCGCCTGGGCAAGCATCGCGACGGTACCCATCTCTGCTCTCGTCCTGTTGGCGCTCACCAAGCGCCGGGGAATGGGTTGGGCGGAATTGGGGCTGTCCCCTCGCGATCTCCGACGGGGTTCGAAGTACGCCCTTGCCGCCGTCGGCCTGGTCCTGACCGTTGTCGCCGTCGGCGCGTTGCTTCCGCTCACACGCCCCTTCTTCATGGCGGATCGCTACGCCACAATTTCCGGCGCGATCGTCGCGTCGATGATCGTGATCCCGCTGCAGACCGTCATTCCCGAAGAGTTGGCTTTCCGTGGCGTCCTGCACGGCACGTTGAACCGGGTCAGTGGATTCCGCGGCGTCGCCGCTGCCGGTTCTCTGATGTTCGGACTGTGGCACATCGCGTCGTCGATGGGTTTGACCAGTGGTAACGAAGGGCTGTCCGGCTTTCTCGGTACCGGAGTCGTCGGCCAGGTCGCCGGCATCCTCGGAGCTGTTCTCGCCACCGCTGCGGCCGGTCTCGTATTCACCTGGCTTCGTCATCGCAGCGGCAGCCTCATTGCGCCGATTGCTCTGCATTGGTCGTTGAACGGTGCAGGTGCGCTGGCTGCGGCTCTTGTTTGGCATGCAACTCTTGCTTGATCCCAATATCTGACAAAAAGGACAGCATTCGCCGCGCGGCGCCGGGTAGTTTTGTGCTTTGCTCAGTAAGTGACGCACCTTCATCGAGGCCATGTCTTCCACATCTCCGGTCGTCCGACGGTAGAGGATGCGGCGCAGTCGCTCGTCTCGATCCCCGACGGCGTCTTGGCGATCGACGATGCCGGAACGATCGTCTACTGCGGAGAATTCGAATCGCTCCCCGGAGACCTCGCGGGCGGCGAAATTCACGACCACCGACCGGGTTTCCTGCTGCCCGGATTCGTCGATGCACACATTCATTTCCCGCAGACCTACGCCGGCGACGCCTACGGTGGCGGCCAACTCCTCGAGTGGCTCGACCTGTGCGTCTTTCCCTCCGAATCGAGATTCGCTGATCCGGAATTCGCCCAGCACGCTGCCGAGGCCTTCTGCGCTCGCCGAATCGCCACGGGAACCACGGCCGCGATGGTGTTCGGATCGGCCTTCCCGCACGCGCAGGACGCCCTGTTCTCGGAAACTCTGGAACGCGGCCTTCGAGTGGTCAGCGGACGCGGGATTCAGACCACCGGCCCGGCCTCCGCCGCTGCACTGATCACCTCGGAAGAGGACGCGATCAGACTCACCCGCGAGGAGATCGACAAGTGGCACGCGGCCGACACCGGCGACGTGAACACTGCGCTCATTCACGTCGCAGTGGTTCCCCGCTTCTCTCTCGCGGTGACAACACGGACGCTGAAGGACTTGGGGGAGTTGTACGACTCCGTCCGTGACCGGGGCGTCTACTTCCACAGTCATCTCAACGAGAACAATCGGCCCGGAACCGGCGAGGTGGCGACCACACTCGCCGAGTACGAGGTCGAGACCTATCTCGACACGTACGACGGCAAGTTCCTCCCCGGCTCACAGGTCGGCGGAAAGAGCTTCCTGGGTCCACGCGCGATACTCGCGCACTCGGTGCACTGCCAGGACTCCGAACTCGCACGAATGGCCGAGACCGGAACCTCGATCGCACATTGCCCTACTTCCCAGCAGTTTCTCGGCTCCGGCACCATGCCGTGGAAACGAACCGTTGCGTCAGGGGTCAACATCGCGATCGGATCGGACTTCGGTGGCGGCGACGAGTGCCTGCTCACCCGAGTCCTCGGCGACGCCTTCAAGGTTCACATCTCCGAAGCCGGCGACGACGGAGTGTCGATGCACCCTGCCGAACTGCTGTTCACCGGAACACTCGCCGGTGCTCGCGCGCTGGACATGGAGAACCGGATCGGCAACTTCGACGAGGGCAAAGAGGCCGACTTCCTGGTGATCGATCCGTCCGGGTGGCCGCCGCTCGCCGGGCTCGTCAACTACGGAACGCGTTCGGATGATCCGATACTCGCCCGCGACCAGACGCTCTTCGGGCTCCTGATGGCGATGCGCGAGCCCGCGATTGCGCACGTGTACGTGCAAGGGCGCCGGATATCGGGCTGACGTGTCCGCAACTGCCATCACCGGGTACCACCGAACGAGTTCGGGATTCCGGGCGTGGGTCGAGCGTGCGGCCGAGACCGCCGGTCGATTCGACGGCTACCTGAGCTGTGGCATCAGTGATCAACCGGAACCGGTGTCGCACGGCGTGTCCGTCACGTTCGACAGTGCCGACGATCTTCATCGTTGGCTGGAGTCGACTGATCGCCGCGATCTCGAAAGATCAGCTGCTGCAACGGGAATTCTGGCGCAGACGAGTGATCTCGTTCTGATCGACGGCGTGCTGCCGCCGCCCGGTATCGGTGTGTACGACCACGCCGTCGTCGTGGGTAAGGAGAACGAGTTTCTGCGAACGCAACGACACCTCATCGATCTCAGTTCGCGATTCTCCGGCTACGAGTCGGTGATGTTGTTGCGGTCGGTCACCGACTCCACCCAGTGGAAGTCCGTCCTTCGGTTTCGGACAGAGCAGCAGTTGGCGGTGTGGATGGCGTCGCCCGAGAGGGCCGCAGCACTACCGAAACTGCGGGCCGAGTTGGCCGAGGACTTCACCGAGACCACGCGGTCGACACCGTTCGGCACCATTCTGCGTACGGAGAACGGGCAGACTCGCGCGACGCCGAATTGGAAGACGGCGATGATCATCCTGCTCGTCCTCTATCCGACGGTGATGACGCTGTCGAGGTTTCTCGGGCCGCTGCTCGACGGGATCGGAGCGCCGCCGTGGCTGTCGATGTGGTTGAGCCAGATAGTCAGCGTCGGCGCCATGACGTGGTTCCTGATGCCGACGGTCACGAGATGGTTCCGTCATTGGCTGGACCCGGTCGACGGCGCCGTTCCCCGCACCAACTGGCGCGGTGGCGCAGCGGTAATTGCGGTGTACGTCGTGACTCTGACGCTCTTCGCCTCCGTGAAGTGGCTGCAGTTCTGGGACTACTTCGACTGAATCCGGCCTCGGCGGAAGTAGGTGAGCGGTCCGAAGAAGTTGACGAAGATGATCGCCGCCCACTTCTTCTTGCTGCCGTTGACCGTATCGGCAGGGCGTCGCGCCAGGTCGGTCCACGCTGCGATCGCCAACAGGGACTGAATCGTTGCGAGCAGGGAGACGACGCGGCGCTGCGCGGGTGACAGCTCACTCCAGGATTTCTTTTTTGTGAGGTTCATGAACTCCACTGTGCCCTCGAACGTCCAATCGGTGTCGAGATCCGGTTGTTATCGGTGCCGGGAGTTCCTCAAATCAGTGTGAATAGCGTCACCATGACGACCGATAGGTACTGTCTCGCGGGCCGTCGGGACGGTCGTTTTCGGCGTAAAGATCTCGCTAACTCGAACTGTGGCTGAATGTTTGCGCCCGCACTAAGCTCGCGTGGCTCATTGCCGCGGGGGATTTGGCCAATCTGCTGGTACGCCCTCTATCGGGAGCAACACCCATCCTGTTAAGTAAGGCTTGCCAATCTTGTGGTCGCCCTACAGGTTTGATGCTGTGCGGTAGCTGCTATCGGGAACGATGTTCGGAATACGTCAATAAATCGTCCTTAGGTGACAGTTTGATCACTGCCGGTGGGTGTTACCTGTGTGTATGTCCGCGCCCCGAAGGGGTCGAAATGTAACGTCCCGGACACATTTGGTGTCGCGGAAGTAACGGAAGGCCTCTACTCTTATCGCCAGCAGCCACTCACGTGGCGGCAATCCTCTGGACCGTATCTTCGACAGGAGCACATCGCATGAGCAGCGCAGAATTCTCGGATGCCTTCACCTTCCTCAACGACTTCTTCAGCAACGCGTCTGATCTCTTCAGCGCTCTGAGCTTCTTCACCTCGCTCAGCTGATAGCTTCCGGCCGCTAGGCCGACTCAGTGGCCCCCGAAGGCGATGCCTTCGGGGGCCACTGTTGTCTGTCAGGCGTCCAAATTTGGTGACAATGTGAGCATTGTTGACCAAGTGCATGGCGGGGTTGATGTGACTGTGGTGGAATGCGAGCGAAAGAAGATAGCTTGCCTGCCCGCCACTTCGAGCGGGACACGCCGATGATCGGAGCTTTGTGCACGTCTCGCGAAGAAACCTCTTCAAGTACGCAGCGGCTGGATCGGCGGCTGCCGGACTCGCTGCATTGAGCGGTACGACGTCGGTGGCCAATGCCGGTTCGCTCGGGACCCTGCTCGATTACGCCGCCGGTGTGCCGTCCGCTCAGGCAATCAAGGCCGCCGGGTATGCGGGCGCCATTCGATACGTCTCGGACAGGCGCCCGGGCGCCGATTGGATGGTCGGCAAGCCCGTACTGGCGCGGGAAACCGACGCGTTGACCGCGGCCGGACTTCAAGTCGTTTCTTGCTATCAATTCGGCAAGGGCGGAACGGCGGACTGGCGCGGGGCCCGCGAAGCGGGCAAGCGTCATGCTGCCCGTGGCCTCGAACTACATGCGGCGGCTGGTGGGCCGTCCGGTCGGCCGATCTACGCGTCGATCGACGACAACCCGACCACTACTGAAATCACTACGCTGATCACGCCGTACCTCGAGGGGTGGGCCTCGGTTGTCGGCAACGGAGCGCTCGGCGTCTACGGAAACACTCGCGTGATCGACGCAATGATCAGTGCCGGCGTCGGAACCTGGTTCTGGCAGCACAATTGGGGCTCGCCCGCAGGGTATGTGCACCCGCGGGCAAACCTGCATCAGTTCGAGATCGACAAGCGCAAGGTCGACGGCGTCGGCGTGGATCTGAACTCGATCCTCACTCGGGACTACGGGCAGTGGTCGTTGGCCGGTGCGGTCGGTCCGGCTCAGCCGGTCGGATCCTCGTTGCCGACAGGATCTATCGCACCATAGCGCCGAATTTGGCGAGCCAGGCCTTGGCGTCGTCGGGGAGGGTGCCCGCCGCTTCCGCGGCGAGGCACCATGCTTTTGCCATCGACAGGAAGTTCATCGGGTTGTAGGCGTCTTCCTCGCGAGACCACAGTCCGTTGCCGGCGTAATGCAGGATCGTGATGTTGGCGGCTCCGTGCTTGGATCCGTCACCCGGATCCTCCATCGGGTTGTCGATCTCGCACACGATCCATCCGCGCTGCTCGTCGACCACGAACCAGTTGGCCGGGAA
This sequence comes from Rhodococcus sp. YH3-3, assembly GCF_001653035.1. Taxonomy (NCBI): domain Bacteria; kingdom Bacillati; phylum Actinomycetota; class Actinomycetes; order Mycobacteriales; family Nocardiaceae; genus Rhodococcus; species Rhodococcus sp. YH3-3. The sequence continues at coordinate 1,737,839 of NZ_BCWH01000002.1, forward strand.
TTCGGTCATGCGGTGCCCCGGGAACTCCGTCATCGTGCGAGTGACCCACTTGCGTACGGCCTCTCGGCCATTGAGGGTGCCGAAAGCGTGTTCCACGTAGACGACGTCCTCGGTGAACATGTCCGCGAAGGCGTTCCAATCGCCGGAACGAGTGCACTCGACAACGGTGTTCTGGTAACCCGCGAAGGCGTCTTCGAGTTCGGTGCGTGTCCAGGTCATGAAAGGCTCCTCGGGTAGTCGTCGCCTCAAATTAGAACACGTTGCAGAATTGATTGTCGGCGATTCGATGGAGAAGAGTTCTGCGGTACCGTCGTTGTCGGGTCGGGGACCCGTTATGTGAGAGGGCACCACGTGGATATCATCATCAATTTCATCTACACACTTCTGTCGAAGTTGCAGACGGGCAGCATCGAAGGCTCTTCGGAGAAGTGAGTCCTCCGCCGGGTTGATTCCCTTACGAGACTTTCTGTTTGGGAATCAACCCGGCGAACACCATCGTCACGACGGCGGCGGCGATGGAGATCAGGAACGTGGCACGAAACGCCTCGAACGAGGGGATCACTGCGGTGCCGACGGTAATGGTCATTCCGGCCAGGACGACGCTCACGATCGCGGCAGACGTCGACGTGCCGATCGATCGCATCAGTGAGTTCAGTCCGTTCGCGGCTGCAGATTCCGTGATGGGGACTGCGCCCATGATCAAGGCCGGCATGGCCGAGTACGAGAGCCCGACGCCCGCTCCGATGAACATTCCGGCCACCGCGACCTGCCAGACGCTCGACACCGTGAAATATGCGAAGGCGTAACCCAATCCGATGACGAGGGCGCCGAGCATCAGCGTGATTCGTGGGCCACGCCACGCCGAAATTCGAGCGGAGACGGGCGAGAGCGCCATCATGACGAGTCCGCCGGGGGCCAGTGCGAGTCCCGCTGCAACCATGGACAGTCCGAGTCCGTAACCGGTGGACGTCGGTGCCATGAGCAGTTGGGGGAGCGTCAGAGAATTGCCGTACATGGCAAAACCGACGGCGATCGACGCGAAGTTGGTGAAGAGAACTTGCGGCCGGGCCGATACGCGGAGGTCCACCAGCGGTGCGTTGCGTCGAAGTTCCCACCATCCCCACATCAGGAAGCTGAGCGCGGAAACCGCAAGGAGCCCCAGGGTTTTCGCGTCGCTCCATCCCCAGGTTCCGCCCTTGGTGATGGGGAGTAACAGGGTGATCAGACCAACGGTGAGGCCGAGCGCACCGACGAAGTCGAAACGTCCCGGGCGTCGTACGGTCGATTCGGGAATGACGAACGCAACCAGTGCGATGCAGATCAGCCCGAACACTGCCGATGTGACGAAGAGGAAGTGCCAGTTGGCATTCTGGGCGATCACCGCGGCGATCGGCAGTCCGATCGCACCGCCGACGCCGAGGGTGGCGCTCATGACCGCCATCGCGCCGGCCACTTTCTTCGGTGGAAGAACGTCACGAATGATGGCTATGCCCAATGGAATTGCCCCGACCGATGCTCCTTGAAGTGCACGGCCGACAACGAGCACGATCAGTGATGGTGCGATCGCGCAGATGGCCGAGCCCAGAACGACCATCGCGAGACTGACCAGCAGCATTCGTTTCTTGCCGAACATGTCGCCGAGGCGCCCGCTGATCGGCGTGATCACCGCGGCGGCGAGGAGTGTTGCGGTGACCGCCCACGAGGTGTCGGCGGGAGTGGAGTTCAACAGGTGCGGCAATTGCGGAATGATGGGGACTACCAGCGTCTGCATCAAGGCGACGACGATTCCGCACAGTCCTAGAACGGTGAGCACTGGACCCGAGGATGCGTAGTTCGTGTCGGGGATTTTCTCGTCGACATTGGACGACCCTGCGTGAACGGACATGCGGCTCCCGCCATGGCGTGTTCTGATTGGTGCGTTCGCCCCAGTGTGCACGCTACACATCGTGTGTAGTCTGCACAATATGAGGATGGACCGGGACCCTGATCTGGTGAATATCGAGTACGAGTTGACTCTGCTCTCGCGTTACCACGCGCTCGCACAACGGGCCGAACTTCATCTGGACCGGTCGGCGTATCTACTGCTCGGTCGACTGGAATTGCAACATCCCATGAGCCTCAAGGAGCTCTCCTGCGCTTTCTCGCTCGACATCTCCACCATCAACCGGCAGATCGGCGCGCTGAGGCGTCAGGGCTTGGTGGAGCGAGTGGAGGATCCGGACGGAGGGCTCGCGCGAAAGGTCCGGCCGACGGCGCAGGGGCTGTCGAAACTTCGTGCTGATCGCGAACATTCGACAGCCGGTGTCGAAAAGGTCCTCCGCGAGTGGACGCCGGAGCAGCGTCTCGCGCTCGGTGACCTACTGCGGCAATTCAATACCTCGGTCGAAGCGCTGGAAGGCCGCGAATGGCCGCGACCGAATCAGGTCTGAGAGTGCGAGACGGATCGTAGTGAGCGGTCCGGATCGCTCGAATCCGATTCCGGCGCAATGACAACAAGTTTCGGGTGTTCTTCGGGGGCTGCATGATTTCCACGCCAGGAGAGCAGTGACCAACGTGAGAGACCGGACAGCGCGGACCCGAGACTGGCGAACGAGCCCGAACTCAGGACCGACGCCGTAGACCCGATGCTTCCGATCGAAAGAAAAGAGCCGACGCTACCGATCGACAGGATCGAGTACGCCGATCCGATCGAGAGAATGGACCCCTCGGATCGGATGGACAGTATCGATCGCGTCGACTTGTGTGACCGTATCGACTGGTCTGGGCCGGATTTCTTCTCTGGACGACCGTGCGTGATGTCCACTCGTAGATGTCCCATCTATCGGGTCTATCACGGTGATCGGAGATGCAAAAGGGACCCACCGAAATTCGGTGGGTCCCTTTCACAAGACTTCGATCAAGCTACCGCGAACATGCCCACAGTCGGAAGGAAGCTGCAGGTGATGCGATCTGCGCCTTCCGGCTGGGTGGTCAGCGAACCGCTGATTACCGAGAGAACGCGTCCGGGGCCGGTATCGGCGATAGCCGACAGAGTGGCTGGGCCGTCCGGGTTGATGCGTGCGGCGTTGGTCAAGTTCTGGGTGGCGCTGCGCTGGTTGTCGATGTTGACCCAGGTGACGGTCATCGGCACCGGCTGGTCGTCGACGGCGGGAGCCGTACCGAGAGCGGTGAAGACGAATCCGGCCTGACCGGCAGCGGGGCCGGGAGGAGGCAGGTGAGCCGGGCCGGGAACGGCAAGTGCGGTTCCGACCGAATCGGCGGTGGCCGAGATGCAGCCCTTGCCAAGCGTCGGGTAGAGGAACTGCGCGATGACGGGGGCGTTCTCGTCCGGGATCGCCGGTCCGCCGCCGCCGCTGCCGTCGAGGAAGGTGATGACCTTCTCGAGGGTGGCCTTGATCTCGGGCGGAATGCCGGGGGAGTTCAGGATCGCGCGAGCCTGGTCGAGCAACGCTTGCTGCGGTCCGCCTGCAACATCGGCCGGACCTGCGGCGGCGCCGATGATGGCGGGCGCAAACGATGCGAGGAACTCGATCGGCACACTTTCGGGTGCGGGCGGTGCTGCCGGATCGGCCATTGCCTGTGCCGGCAATGCCAGTCCTGCTACTGCGGCAATAGCGACGGCGGTGAACGCCTTTCGCATACCTCGGGTTCGAAGCACTGTTTCCCCATCCTTAGTCATACCGCGCGGGCGCCTAGGCGAGCTCCGCGTTTGACGGCTCGAGGGGTCACTCTATGTACAGAGCCCCCGGGTTGTACAGCTGTTCAGTTGCTGAGCAGCTACGCACCGGGGGGAGTCTATGGCATGACCGGCCTCGATCGTGATTTACGGCGACCATACCTGTGACTGAAGTGATCTATGTGAAAGTTGATGCAACTGTTACGTCAGATTGCGAGGTTTGTTCACTCGAAGATCAGTCGAAACGGACCGAATCGTCGACGAGTACGTCAATTCGACGGGCAAGGTCGAAGTCCAGTTCCGTGAGACCGCCCGCCGAGTGTGTCGAAAGCGTGTACGTGACCTTTCGCCAGCGAACGTCGATGTCGGGATGATGATCCGCGGCCTCGGCGACTGCCGCGATGCGTTGAAGAAGCGCGATGGCGTCCGGGAATGTCGCGGAGTCGACCGTGCGAGTGATCGACCCTGGCGACAGTTGCCAGGCGGGCAGTTCGTCGAGAGCGTTTTGGATCGCGGAGTCGGACAACAAAGTGGCCATACTCCATCATGGTGCGATGAGTGATGCACCTGCAAGGGATCGGGAAGTTGTCGCCGGTGCGATCTTCCGTGAGGGAAGGCTGCTCCTCGCGCAGCGGACGAGTCCGCCGGCTTTGGCCGGTCGTTGGGAGCTGCCGGGCGGGAAGGTCGAAGAATTCGAATCGCCACAGAACGCGTTGGTGCGGGAGCTGCTCGAGGAACTGGCGGTCGAGGTGAGATGCGGCGCCAGAATCGGTGTCGACGTGCCACTGTCGCCTGGGTTGGTCCTGCGGGCCTACCGGGCGGAGTTGGTGTCGGGAGAACCGGTCGCGCTCGACCATGCTCAATTGACATGGGTCGACGCCGAAGAACTGTTGTCGATGGATCTGGTGGACAACGATCGAGCCTGGATCCCCGAGTTACTCGCGGAATTGAGCGCGCTTACGCCGCACGAGCCTTCTTGAGACCCGCTTTCAGTTCCTTCTTGGATGCGCCCTCGTTCTCGAGCTTCTTCATCCGCATGATGACGACGGGACACTTGATGCACCGCGTCTTCTTGCGGCAGCACTTCTTCTTCGGCTTGAGCTGCGAGACCTTGCTTGCCTTGACTTTTCCCATGTGACGCTGCGGCTTTCCTGTTTCACTACGGCGGAGAGCCCGCTCTTGGAACGAGGTTAGCGTACCCTTAAATGACCTGTTTCTCCAGGTCGTAATCCTACGCGCATCGGCGTGGTGCAGATCACTATTCGCTGGTGGGGGCGGTGATAGAGGCCGCACAATGCAGGAGTATCAGCCCGGAGCGAGTAGTATTTACTAGGCCGCGGTGCCTTCTCAGGCGATTCGTGCCCTGATTCGGATCACACACTCGTGCAGCGGCCACCAGAAGAGCCGTGCGACTTGACTTTCGCGTGGCCGAATCAACTCAGCCAGGAGAGCCATCGCGTGACCATCACCAGCTTCCGTAACGTTGCCATCGTCGCACACGTCGACCACGGCAAGACCACCCTCGTCGACGCCATGCTTCGTCAGTCCGGCGCGTTCGAGGAGCGCGCCGAGCTGGTCGATCGCGTTATGGACTCCGGCGACCTCGAACGCGAGAAGGGCATCACCATTCTCGCGAAGAACACCGCAGTACATAAGGTCAACGAAGACGGTTCCATCACCGTCATCAACGTCATCGACACCCCCGGCCACGCCGACTTCGGTGGCGAGGTCGAGCGCGGCCTGTCCATGGTCGACGGCGTCGTCCTGCTCGTCGATGCTTCCGAGGGACCCCTGCCGCAGACGCGTTTCGTGCTGCGCAAGGCACTCGCCGCTTCGCTGCCCGTCATCCTGGTCGTCAACAAGACGGACCGCCCCGACGCCCGCATCGAAGAGGTTGTCACCGAGGCTCAGGACCTGCTCCTCGACCTCGCATCGGACCTGTCCGACGAGGCCGCCGAAGCCGCTGAGCTCGCACTCGAACTTCCCGTCCTCTACGCGTCCGGTCGCGAAGGCAAGGCATCGACCGTGCAGCCCGAGAACGGCAAGGCTCCCGACGCCGAGGACCTCACCGCACTCTTCCAGGTGCTGATGGAGTACGTCCCCGCGCCGAAGGGCTCGGTCGACGCACCGCTGCAGGCTCACGTCACCAACCTCGACGCATCCGCATTCCTCGGTCGCCTCGCACTCGTTCGCATCCACAACGGCGAGCTGCGCAAGGGCCAGACCGTGTCCTGGTGCCGCGAGGTCGACGGCGAGCCCGTCGTCACGAAGACCAAGATCACCGAACTCCTCACGACCATCGGTGTCGAGCGCGTTCCCGGTGAGGTCGCCGTCGCCGGTGACATCTGCGCCGTCGCAGGATTCCCGGACATCATGATCGGCGACACCCTCGCCGATCTGGAGAACCCGGTCGCACTGCCCCGCATCACCGTCGACCAGCCGGCAATCTCGGTCACTATCGGCACCAACACGTCACCGCTCGTTGGTCGCGTCAAGGGTCACAAGCTGACTGCACGCATGGTCAAGTCCCGCCTGGACCAGGAGCTCGTCGGTAACGTCTCGCTCAAGGTCCTCGACATCGGTCGCCCCGATGCGTGGGAGGTCCAGGGTCGTGGAGAGCTCGCGCTCGCCATCCTCGTCGAGCAGATGCGTCGTGAGGGCTTCGAACTCACCGTCGGTAAGCCGCAGGTTGTCACGCAGCTCGTCGACGGCAAGGTTCACGAGCCTTTCGAAGAGCTGACCATCGACAGCCCCGAGGAGTACCTCGGCGCCATCACGCAGCTCCTGGCCAACCGCAAGGGCAAGATGGTCCAGATGTCGAACCACGGCGCAGGCTGGGTTCGCATGGAGTTCATCGTTCCTTCGCGTGGCCTCATCGGCTTCCGCACGGACTTCCTCACGGAAACCCGCGGAACCGGTATCGCCAACGCCGTGTTCGACGGATACGGTCCGTGGGCCGGCGAGATCCGTGCGCGCCACACCGGCTCGCTCGTCTCGGACCGCTCCGGCACGGTGACGCCGTTCGCCATGATCCAGTTGGCCGACCGTGGAACCTTCTTCGTCGAGCCCGGCGCAGACACCTACGAGGGACACGTCGTCGGTATCAACCCGCGTCAGGAAGACCTCGACATCAACGTCACCCGCGAGAAGAAGCTGACCAACATGCGTCAGTCGTCCGCAGACGTGATGGAGACCCTCGCAAAGCCGATCAAGCTCGAACTCGAAGCAGCGATGGAGTTCTGCTCCAGCGACGAGTGCGTCGAGGTCACCCCGGAGGACGTCCGCGTCCGCAAGGTGCACCTCAACGCAACCGAGCGCGCTCGCGAGCGTTCACGTAGCAAGGCACGCGACAAGGCTGCTCTGTAGTCTTTCGTCGGTTACAACCTGACAGGCGGATGTGCCTTTCAGCCGAGTTTTCGGCGGAAAGGTACATTCGCCTTCATGGTTTCCAGGCGAAAGATCTGCCAGGGAATCGAGTGCAAAGGGGCGACGCGGCCCCGTACGGAAGGAATTGTCTGTGGCCTCAGGACGTCGCTACCTGGCGTTGGCAGTGGCAGTGACGGCGTTGTCACTGACTGCATGTACAGCCGATCCGCCGCCTCCGGTCGAGAGCACCGAAACCGTCAAGCCCACACCGACTCCGGTCGTTCCGGCGATGAAGCAGGTCACTGTGGCAATCGACGAGGTGGGAGGCGGATTCAACCCGCACCTGCTCGCGGATCAGTCGCCGGTCAACTCCGCAGTCGGCAACCTCGTACTGCCCAGTGCGTTTCGCCCGATCAATTCGCCCACACAACCTGGCGCGACGGAGTGGGCGATCGACGATTCTTTCCTCGTTTCCGCTGATGTGACGTCGGAGGCCCCGTTCACGATTCGCTACCAACTGCGCAACGAAGCCCAATGGTCGGACGGCGCTCCCATTGCGGCAGAAGACTTTCGCTACCTGTGGCAGCAGATGATCTCGGTTCCCGGTGTGGTCAATCCCGCGGGCTATCAGATGATCGACGACGTGAACTCGTCCGGCGGCGGCAAAACGGTCAACGTCGTGATGCGTGCGCCGTATCCGGCATGGCGAGAGTTGTTCACCGATATTCTTCCGTCCCACCTGATCAAGGACACTCCCGGCGGTTTCAGCACCGGCCTGAGTGAGGGGATTCCGGTGTCGGGAGCCCACTTTCACGTGCGCTCGGTCGACCGCGGCCGGGACGAAATCGTGCTCGAACGCAACGACCGATTCTGGGGCAAGCCTTCAGACCCGGATCAGATAGTTCTGCGACGCGGAGGAACGGCTGCGCAGTTGGCGGATGCGCTGCGTACCGACGATGCCCAAGTGGCGCAGGTTCATTCGGGTAGTGCCACGGATATTCAGCTGTCTGCAATCCCGGGTGTCAGGACGGCATTCTCCTACGTTCCGCGCACTCTCGACATCAACGTGAACGGGCGAAGCAAGAACTTCGCGGATGTTCGGGTGCGTAAAGGTGTTCTGGGACTGCTCGATCCGGACCTGCTCGCCGTGGTGGCGGCAGGGAGTGAATCGGCGTCGGCCCCGGTGAAAGCTCAGATCCTCGCTCCGTCGGATCCGGGATATGCGCCCACCGCGCCGCCGAAACCGACCAGGGAGCAAGCACTGGGCGAGCTGACTGCAGCCGGCTACCTGACGGCACCGCCCACCGGAATCGTCACGGGCACTGGAACGGTCGGATCGATCGTCCGTGACGGCGCCCAGTTGACACTGCTGATCGGCGCTCCCGAAAACGACGACATCGCGATCGCCGTGGCAAACACCGCTGCCGACGAATTGCGTGACGTGGGAATCCTGGCGACCGTCGAATCGGTGGCGCCGGAGGAACTCTACGGCGAGGACCTGACGACAGGACGCGTCGACATGATCGTCGGTTGGAGCCGGGCAGGCGCCGACACGGCCACTTCGCTGGCCTCGCGGTTCAGTTGCCCGAGCGCACCTTCCACTCCGGCAACAAGTTCGGCAGTGCCCGCACCGACGCCGTCGCAGACACCGGAGCCCATCCGAACGACAAGCGTCGAGGCTCCGAGCAACCTGTCCGGGCTGTGTGATCCGGCGTTGCAAGGTCGGATCGACGAAGCGCTCAGTGGCATCGGGGATCTGGGGTCGTTGATCGCCGATGCGGAACCCAAGCTGTGGGATCTTGCGGCGGTTTTGCCGATCGTGCAGAGCCGAGCGCTGGTCGCGGTCGGGACCGGAGTCGAGGGCGTGGTCCTCGACGGGCCGGTGCAGGTGGGGATATTCGGAAACGCTACGGACTGGGTGAGGGTGGAAAAGTGACCGCGTCGGCGAAGCGACTTCTGTTGGTGCACGCACATCCGGACGACGAAACGATCACCACCGGTGGCACCATCGCGCGATACGCGTCCGAAGGCGTCGAGGTCACAGTCCTCACCTGCACGTTGGGGGAGGAAGGCGAAGTGATCGGTGATGCGTGGGCCGGGCTCGTGGCTTCCGAGGCCGATCAACTCGGTGGCTACCGGATCGCGGAACTGAGCGCTGCTTTGTCGGCTTTGGGCAGTGCCGCTCCTCGCTTCCTCGCCGATGCCGGTCGGTATCGCGACTCCGGAATGATCGGCACACCTTCGGCCGCCAATCCCCGTGCTTTTGTCAATGCTCGACTCGACGAAGCAGTTGGCGCGGTGGTCGCCGTCATTCGTGAGATTCGGCCGCACGTCGTGATCACGTACGACCCCAACGGCGGCTACGGGCACCCGGATCACATCCAGGCGCACGCGATCACGACAGCGGCGGTCGAAGCTGCAGGAACGACCGCGTATCCCGAGACCGGCGAGCCGTGGTCGACTCCGAAGTTCTACTGGACCGTGACCGAGCGCAGCGGACTCGAACGCGGCATCGCGGCGATTTCCGAGTTCCCGGAGAACTGGCGTCTGCCCGAGCCCGGGGAATTGCCGAGTGTCGAGGACGCAGACGTGACGACGGCAATCGACGTTCGAGGCGTCATCGATGCGAAGGCGAGGGCATTCAGCGCCCACGCCACTCAGGTGACGGTAGCCCCGAGCCGAGCCGAGTTCGCATTGTCGAACAACGTGGTCCAACCGATCCTGACGGTCGAGCATTTCGTATTGGCCGCCGGCGCGCTCGGTCCGGTGGGTGAGGACGGCCGCGAGCGCGATCTGTTCGGCGGGCTGCACAGCTGACCTGGGCGTCGGCTCTCAGGCATTGCGATCGACGCCGTAGTGGTGTGTGATGCGTGTCACCGGATGGGTGGTCCTTTCGGTAACAGCAAAGCCTGGGGGCTGAAGAAATGTACAACTGGGACCTGCAGAACCAGATCGTCGCCTTCGTCGATTCGTTGCGTCCGATGGCTGGTTATTACCACGACTTGTATTACGGGTCGCTCTACGCATTCGCAGATCAGCAGAGTCATTTGCTGACTCTGCTCGGGTTCCCGCCGGTTCCCTGATCAGCTTCGTGCTTTGCGGGCGCGAGCCGGGGTGCTTGTCGGGAGGGACCCCGCGCTCGCGCGATGACGACCGATAGACCACTATCAAAACCATGACGACGGTCGAGAACAACACGGACGCCTCGACAGGAACGTCGCTGTCGTGGCTCGACCCTGTCATCCTCGGCGTCCTGATTTTCGACGGGTTCTTGTGCGCGGTGTTGTCCGTCCTGTTCTTGCCGACTCATCTCGGTACGACGGCATTTCCCATCAGCATTCTCGTAGCCGCGACCGCGAACCTCGTATTGGTGATCGCCGCCCGCACGGTTACGACGCCGGGTAGGGCCGCATTGCCGCTCGCCGGTTGGATCGTCGGGTTCTTGGTGTGCATGGTGGGCGGCCCCGGCGGCGACGTACTCGTGCTTTCGTCCCCTCTGACCTTCCTGCTGCTGGTCGGTGCGATCGCTCCGGCCGCCGTTTTCCTCTTCAAAGTGGCGATCAACAGACTCGCCACCCTCAGCTCGCAATAGTTCTCGGCGCGCGCGTAGGAAACTGACCCGTGCATAAGGGACACTCAGCCTGTGGCTGAACATGATTTGGCGGGTGCGACTATCGCCTTGACCGCAGAACGGCGTGTCGAAGAATTTGCGACGCTCCTCGAACGTCGAGGCGCGGAGATCGTGCGGACACCGGTGATCCATGTGCTGCCGTTGGTGGACGATCGAGACCTGAGGACTCAGACGTCCGCTTTGATTGCCGATCCTCCGGAATTGGTCGTGATCAGTACCGGGATCGGCTTCAGGGGTTGGCTCGACGCCGTCGCCTCGTGGGGTTTGACCGAGGAGTTCCTCGGGGCTCTCGCCCACACGCGCATCATCGCCCGCGGCCCCAAGGCGACGGGCGCCATCCGAGGCGCCGGACTGCGCGAGGAATGGTCGCCTTCGGGTGAGTCGTCCGAGGAAGTTCTGGCACATCTCGGAAGCGAGGGAGTGGCAGGCTTGCGCATCGCAGTCCAGTTGCACGGCACCATCACCGAATGGGAGCCGTTGACGGACCTGAGCGCCTCCCTCGCCGACATCGGCGCGGTTGTCACTCCGGTATCGGTCTATCGGTGGATCCGGCCGCCGGATCAGTCGCCGGTCCGCGCATTGGTCGCTGCAGTTCGTTCCGGTGCGATCGACGCGCTGACCTTCACCAGTGCCCCCGCGGTCTCCTCGATGCTCAGCACGGCAAAAGAAATGGGCGAGCTGGAGCGGTTCGTCGCAGCGATGCGCGGACCGGTACCGACCTACTGCGTCGGACCGGTCACGGCCGCTCCGCTGGAACTCCTCGGTGTTCCGACCATCCAGCCCGAGCGATCGCGTCTCGGTTCGCTGGCGAGGCTCATCATCGACGACCTGCCCACACGTCGCCACCGCCCGGAGTGACGGCTTCGATCAATTCCCACGCGTTCTCGGCGGGGAGATCGATCACCTCGTAGCTTCCGGTGCCGGCGGGCGTCGCGGCGACGACGGTTGCCACTCCCGCGCGCCTCTGGAAGAACGTCTCGCGCACCGTCCATCCGATGACACCTTCGGATTCGAGACTGTGACGCTGGCGATCGAGCGAGCCGTTTCGGGTGATCAACCATCCGGGTAGTACTGCGTGGCCGAGGCCCTTGTATCGGTCGTAGGCGAGGGCGGTGCCACCGATGGCGAGTACGGCGACCCCGAACCACGCGTAGATCGGTACATCGAGTCCAGAAGCCGTGCACGCCACACAGACCAGGAACGCCACCGCGGCGAGGAACAGTGCTCGGGTGTACCGGCGACGCCGCGCGGCCGGGCCGTGCGGGATCAGCGGGGCGGACGCCTGGCGTGAGTCACCGATCACGGTGGCCATCACTCGCTCGGCTTCCCTGCGCGGTCCCTGCGGGAGCAGTAGCGAAGATTCCTTCTTCTCGGCGCTGACCCCGGTCATGATGGCGTCGAGCCGCGCGCCGCGGGCCAATCGCAGCAGGAGCGGTTCCTTGAGCGTCGTGCCGCGGAGGCGGGCGCGGTCGAGTGTGGTTTGCCGAGTCTTCAACAGGCCGTGACTGACATGCAGGATGCGGCCGTTGTCGGTGAGTTTCATGTTGCCGAACGCGATCAGGTACTGGACGCAGGCGAGTGCACTCGACAGCACCAGCAGCACGACGAGTGCGATGACGACCATCAGTGCGATGCCGAGGCTCTCGAGTGAGTCGAAGCTGTCGCTTACTGCCGAGGATTTCGCGACGGCAGTGCCGATGCCGTATTGGAACGAGATGCCGATGATGGCTGCGATGATGGCGATTCCGGTGAACGAAAAGGGGGCGTAGCGAACCCAACTCGGTTCCCAGTGACCGATTTCGGTGTCGACCGGTTCGGTGATGCTTTCGACCGGCGTGCCCGGGGTTTCCAGTCGCCGTGCTTGCTGGGCGCCGGCCAACAGTGCGGCGCGTAGGTCCGGAACCAGGGCGGTCGACAGGGCGTTGAGCTCGAACTTGTTCGAATCGTGGCCGCTCCCGGCGCGTTGGCCGGTACCGATGCGCACGATCGACAGTCCGAGCAACCGGTGCATGACCCCGGCCTCGACGTCGACGGATCGGATGCGGCTACGCGGGACGGAGAGCAGCTTTTTCTGGAAGACCCCGGTGCGCAGTTGAACGTGGACGGGTCCGATTCGGTACGTGGTGGTGAAATACCGCAACAGACCGAAGATGACGAGCAGAGTGACGACGCCGAGTCCCCACCAGTGGTTTCCGGATTGGCTGCCGAGAACTACGGAGACGAGTAGGACCGGGAGCAGTTTGACGACTTCGTTGACGGGGTGGACCAGAAGCATGCGTCGGTCGAGGCGGAGCCAGGGCTGTTCCTCTTCCGCGGCCTCGGCAGCTGCCGTTTCCGCCTCTGCCGGGATCTCGATCGCGGTCGGGTCGCCCAACTGTTTCTCGTTCACGTCGCGTCTCCCACGTTGGTACCCGCGATCTCCGTCAGTTGAGCCACCGTGCGGTCGGCGACTTCCTGGTCGAGTGCGGAGATCTTCACGGCCCCGGCCGACGACGCTGTCGTGACCGTGACGGTTGCCAGACCCAACATGCGGTCGATCGGTCCGCGCTCGGTGTCCACGGTCTGCACGCGCGAGATCGGTGCGATGCGTCGCTCCTGGGTGAACCAGCCGGTGCGGGTGTATACCGCGGTGTCACTGATCTCCCATCGGTGGACGCGATACCGCCACGCCGGGACCATCAGAATGTAGGTGGCAGCGAAGAGCACGGTGACTGCGAATACGGTGCCGACCACCCAGGACGGGATTCCGGGTATCAAGACGGCACAGACGATTTCGGCGACGATGACGGGTACCCAGAACAGTGAGGCAGTGATTGCCCACAGCCTCGGGGCTTTGGTGCTGGGTCGCCATAAGGGGTCGGCCATGGTCAGCGGTTGCGGCGCAGTCATGGGCACTACTTTGGTCGAGTGAGGGGCGATCTGTCGACATCGGCCCTATCGTGGAGTGTGGCGACCGCGAAGGGAGCACGTGATGACCGAACAAGATGCGACATTCGACCCGGAGGCTCCGGAATCAGATGCGCTCGAACAATCGACACCCGTAGATCCGAACGCCCCTGAAGAACCCGATCTGACCGACATTCCGCTCGACGCGCCAGTGGCTGACGTGGTGGATCAACGAGTCGAGGTTGCGGTCGACGACGACTACCGGCCGTCGTGATCGAGGCGGTGTCGGGGCGGTGAGGCCTCCTACTTCTGGCACCGGGTGGCACTAGTCGTCCCACATGGCGCATGATCGCTAGGTGAACCGAACTGGTGATGACTCCGGCAAACCCACCATGCTTCCGATGCCAGGTATTTCCGCGTCCGCCTCGTCCAGTCCGTCGCCCGGCCCGTCAGCGTCGGCGATGCGGCGAGTTCTCCGTCGTGCACGCGACGGAGCGACCCTGAACGTCGACGAGGCGGCAACGCTGCTGCAGGCACGGGGAACCGATCTGACCGATCTGTGTTCTTCGGCGGCCAAGGTTCGCGATGCCGGTCTGCTGGCAGCGGGTCGGCCGAACACCGTGACGTATTCGCGGAAAGTTTTCATTCCGCTGACCCGTCTGTGCCAGGACAAGTGCCACTACTGCACATTCGTCACGGTGCCGGGGAAGCTGCGTGCCGCTGGGCACGGCATGTTCCTGGAACCGGACGAGGTTTTGGACATTGCCCGGGCAGGCGCCGAATTGGGCTGCAAGGAAGCGTTGTTCACGCTGGGGGATCGCCCCGAGGCTCGCTGGCCGGAAGCCAAGCAATGGCTGGACGAACGCGGCTACGACTCCACCCTCGACTATGTGCGTGCGATGTCGATCCGGGTACTCGAGGAGACCGGACTGCTCCCGCACCTCAATCCCGGTGTGATGAGCTGGCAGGAACTCTCGCGGCTCAAGCCCGTTGCGCCGTCGATGGGCATGATGCTCGAGACGACCGCAACCCGCCTGTTCACCGACAAGGGCGAATGCCACTACGGCAGCCCGGACAAGGACCCGGCGGTTCGGCTACGCACCCTGACCGACGCAGGCCGACTGAACATCCCCTTCACCACCGGAATTCTTGTGGGCATCGGGGAGAACTTCCTCGAGCGTGCCGAGTCGATCATGGCGATACGCAAGTCGCAGAAGGCGTTCGGCCACATCCAGGAAGTGATCATTCAGAACTTCCTGGCCAAGCCTGATACCGCGATGCGCAATACCCCTGATGCGGGACTCGCCGAGTTTCTCGCGGCCATCGCGGTCGCACGCCTGTTGCTCGGGCCGACGATGCGGATTCAGAGTCCGCCGAATCTCGTCTCGAACAGCGAGTGCCTCGCGCTGCTCGGCGCAGGCGTGGACGACTGGGGCGGGGTATCACCGTTGACCCCCGATCACGTCAACCCCGAGCGTCCCTGGCCGAATCTCGAGACCTTGGCCGAGATCAGCGCCGAGGGCGGCTTCACGCTGACCGAACGCACTGCGGCCCAACCGGCATATGTCCTCGCCGGGGCTCCGTGGATCGATCCGCGCATTGCGGGTCACGTGCAGGCACTGGCGGACCCCAAGACCGGCCTCGCCCTGCCCGACACCAAACCGGTGGGTCGACCGTGGCAGGAACCGGACGAGTCGTGGGAATCGAGCGGACGCGTCGATCTCAATACCGAGATCGACACGGACGGGCGCAACACCGAGACCCGCAGTGACCTGGGCAGTGCGTTC
The DNA here is from genome assembly GCF_001653035.1 of Rhodococcus sp. YH3-3. Taxonomy (NCBI): domain Bacteria; kingdom Bacillati; phylum Actinomycetota; class Actinomycetes; order Mycobacteriales; family Nocardiaceae; genus Rhodococcus; species Rhodococcus sp. YH3-3. The sequence continues at coordinate 1,753,185 of NZ_BCWH01000002.1, forward strand.
GGCGACTGGGAGACCGTGCGCGAACAGGTCCTCGAACTCAGTGCTCCGATTCGCGTCGACACCGATCTGCTGGCTGCGCTCCGCAGTGCCGAACGCGACCCGGCCGGATGTTCCGACGACGAGTACCTGGCCCTTGCCACGGCGGAGGGCCCGGGCCTGGAAGCCGTTGTGGCACTGGCGGATGCGCTGCGCAAGGATGCCGTCGGCGAGGACGTCACCTACGTGGTGAACCGGAACATCAACTTCACCAACATCTGCTACACGGGCTGCCGATTCTGTGCGTTCGCGCAGCGCAAGGGTGACGCCGACGCGTTCACGCTGTCGGCAGAGCAGGTCGCCGACCGTGCGTGGGAAGCGCACGTCGCCGGCGCAACCGAGGTGTGCATGCAGGGCGGTATCGATCCGGAACTTCCCGTCACCGGTTACGCCGACCTGGTCCGGGCCGTCAAGAAGCGCGTGCCGTCGATGCACGTCCACGCGTTCTCTCCGATGGAGATCGTGAACGGTGCATCGCGCAGTGGTGAGAGCATCAGGGATTGGCTGACGGCCCTTCGTGAGGCGGGCCTGGACACCATTCCCGGTACGGCAGCGGAGATCCTCGACGACGAGGTGCGCTGGATCCTCACCAAGGGCAAACTGCCGACGGCGGAATGGATCGAAGTGGTCACCACGGCGCACGAGGTGGGGCTGCGGTCGAGTTCGACGATGATGTACGGGCATGTCGATCAGCCGCACCATTGGGTCGGGCACCTGAACGTTCTTCGCGGAATCCAGGACCGTACAGGCGGATTCACGGAGTTCGTGCTGCTGCCGTTCGTTCACCAGAGCGCGCCCCTGTACCTGGCGGGCGCTTCCCGGCCAGGGCCGACCAATCGGGACAACCGCGCTGCGCACGCGTTGGCACGCATCATGCTGCACGGCCGCATACCCAATATCCAGACCAGCTGGGTCAAACTTGGCATCACCGGAACGCAGATGATGCTCAACGGCGGCGCCAACGACCTCGGCGGAACGCTGATGGAAGAGACGATCTCGCGGATGGCCGGCTCGGAACACGGTTCCGAGAAGACCGTCGCAGAGCTGCGCGCCATCGCCGAGGGAATCGGACGCCCGGCACGCGAACGAACCACCACACATGCACGACGCGAAGGAGCGATTGCCTGATGGCTGACGTACTGGGGGACCGCAAGGTCGTCGAGGTTCTCGATCGAGCGGTGTGGGGGATCAACCCGGTTCTCGACCTCGCCTACAGCGATCCGCTCGGTATCAAACGTCGGACGTTCGAGCCGACCGATCCCGAGCGAAACGCTGCTGCGATGGTGTTGGACGCGGCCGCTTGGGTCCTCGACGTCGTCAAGTTCCCCGGGACGGCGGCGTGGTCGGTGATGACCGACGAGCAGCGCTCGAAGTGGTGGACGACCCGGTTGGGTGCACTCAACACCGTCGCCGTCGCGTTTCCCGGCATCTTCGGCGTCCTCCTCAATCGGTTGCCGATCCAGGACCTGCTGGCCTTCGCGAATCAGGCCGTTGTGCTCGTTGCGGTTGCCCGTGAACACGGAGTGACCGAACGGGATCAGCAGGTGGACCTCCTGGCGTCGGTGCTGTGCCGGCGTGAGACGAAGTCTCGAGAGCTTCTCACCGGAGAAGACTTCGCCGAGAAATCAGCCGGCGGCGCCGACGAGACCTGGCGCCCGTTCGCGCTCATCGGAACGTTGTGGCGCACGTCCAAGACTTTTCGTGCCATCACGGACGAGTTGCACAAGCGGCCGTCGCGGACAAAACCGTACGAGATCATCGGCAAGATTCCGGTGGTCGGCGTCGTGGCGGATTACCTCGGTGAGCGGGGCGCACTGGTACGCGCGGCCGCTCTGGGGGAGAAGTGGATCGCGATTCGGTCGAGGAACTTCACCGCAGTAGGCTGAAATGTGTTACCCCCGCCTGCTCAGAGTCGGTCGGCAGGGGGATAATAGGCTGTTCCCGCGGTACGTGAGAGTCGTATCGGATTTTCGGCCCCTTGCAACTGCGTGTTGCGGCGGCGATGCACGACAGGAAGGCAGGGAGATCGGCAGTGACCTACACGATTGCTGAACCGTGTGTAGATGTGATGGACAAGGCGTGCATCGAAGAATGCCCTGTCGACTGCATCTACGAGGGTGGACGCATGCTTTACATCCACCCCGACGAGTGTGTCGACTGCGGCGCGTGTGAGCCTGTCTGTCCCGTCGAAGCCATCTTCTACGAAGACGACGTCCCGGACCAGTGGAACGCGTACATCAGCACCAACGTCGATTTCTTCGACGATCTCGGCTCACCGGGTGGAGCGGCCAAGCTCGGCAAGGTCGACTACGACACGCCGTTCATCAAGGCGCTGCCTCCCATGGGTGAGGAATAGAGATCTTGTCTCGTACTCCGGTGGCCGCTGGGCTTCCTGATTTTCCGTGGGATTCGCTCGCCGATGTCACGGCGAAGGCGCACTCTCATCCCGACGGCATCGTGAACCTGTCCGTGGGGACGCCGGTGGATCCGGTGGACCCGGTGATTCAGGAGGCTCTGGCCTCTGTTGCCGAGGTGCCCGGATACCCGACGACTCATGGCACGCTCGCGCTTCGCGAGGCCGTGGCGGAGTCACTGGATCGCCGCTACAACATTCCCGACGTCGATCCGGCAGCGGTGCTGCCGGCCATCGGTACCAAGGAAATGATCGCGTGGCTGCCGAAATTGCTCGGTCTCGGAGCCGGCGATCTGGTGGTCATTCCGGAGTTGGCGTACCCGACGTACGAGGTCGCAGCGAAACTGGCAGGTGCTCGTGTCCTGCGCGCCGACGGCTTGAACAAGCTCGGTCCCGAGTCGGCGGCGATGATCTTCGTGAACTCGCCCTCGAATCCCACCGGCAAGGTGCTCGGCCTCGAGCACTTGCAGAAGGTCGTGGCCTGGGCGCGCGAGCGCGGCGCCATCGTCGTCTCCGACGAGTGCTACCTCGGATTGACGTGGGAAGCCGATGCGCTCTCCATTCTCGATCCTCGTGTCAACGACGGTGATCTGACCGGTTTGCTTGCGGTCCACTCACTTTCGAAGACGTCCAATCTCGCGAGCTATCGCGCCGGGTTCGTCACCGGTGATCCGGCTCTGGTGTCGGAACTGCTCGAGGTGCGCAAGCATGCGGGCATGATCCTGCCGCTACCGATCCAGGCGGCGATGACCGCAGCCTTGGGCGACGACCAACACGAGAACATCCAGCGCGAGCGGTACCGCGAGCGTCGTAGTGTGTTGATCGAAGCTGTTCGAGGCGCCGGATTCACCGTCGACAATTCCGAGGCAGGTCTGTACCTCTGGGCGACGCGCGGCGAGGAATGTCGAGCGACGGTCAGTTGGTTCGCCGATCGTGGGATCCTCGTTGCCCCCGGTGAGTTCTACGGACCGAGCGGGAGAAAGCACGTTCGGATCGCTCTCACCGCAACAGACGAACGAATCGCCGCGGCAGCAAAGCGCCTCTCCGCCTGAACCGTGTGCTTTCGCGGGTGTCAGGTTCCCTGATGTCGGTATCGGTCCGATGTAAGGTCGCGCTGTGACCACCTCAGGGACCGGCGGCTTGGACGCGGTACTGATTTTTGCTGTCGTTGCTGCCTCGGTTGCACTGATGCTCGTGTGGTTGAAAAGTCGTCGAGTTTTCGGAGAATTCCCACTCTCGGCAGCTCTCCTCTGGCTGATGGTTGCAGTGCCTTCCATCTTGCAGGCGGCGATGCCGGGACTGCTCGAGATGTTTCGTCGTGATCCCGCGTTGATTCGTGACGGGCAATGGTGGCGCATTCTGACCTCCGTGCTCGTTCAGGACGGAGGGGCCGCAGGAACTGTCACCAATCTCGCGACGCTGGCCGTGGTTGCACCGCTTGCGTTTCGGCTCTGGGGCGCCGCACGTGGCTGGGCTCTCTTCCTGCTCGGTCAACTGTTGTTCGGTTTGCTCACCACCGCAGTCTTCCCGTCGACCGGCGCAGGCAACTCCGGTGCCACGCTTGCTCTGGCAGCGGCGGCCGCGGGCATCGGCGTTCTGGTGCGCCCGCGAATGCCTGAGATTGTTCTGACGGTCCTGATTGTCGTCGGCGGCGCAACATTGGTGACGGTCGACGACGCACACGGATTCGCGGTGCTTTCCGGGGCGCTCTTGGGGGCTGCGCTGGTGACGCTGTTCCCTCCGCACTCGATGGACGCGCGTCGGGCAGGAGAAAGTTTGCGACCATCCGCGCTGTGAGATGCTGTCGTGGTGCTGCTGAGATCCTTGAACCCCCTTGCTGTTGCCCGCGGTGACGACCTCGATGACGCCGTGACGATCGGTGACACGGTTCTCTCGCGGAGTGCCATTCTCGGTGCCGCGACCTCGGTCGCGGAGCGAGTGGCGCAGGCCGATCGGGTTGCCGTATTGGCAACTCCCACAGCAAAAACGATTCTCGCCGTCGTCGGGGCGTTGATTGCCGGCGTCACCGTTGTGCCGGTCCCGCCGGACTCGGGGAAGGCTGAGCGAGAGCACATTCTGCGTGACTCCGGTGCCCAGGCGTGGCTCGGCGAAACGGACGACCACTGCGAAGGCCTGCCCGTGGTTCCCGTCCGATTGCACGCTCGCTCGTGGCACAGCTATCCCGAACCGGCACCGCAGTCCACAGCATTCGTCCTGTACACGTCCGGAACTACCGGCCCACCGAAGGGCGTTCTGCTCAGTCGCTCGGCTATCGCAGCCGGGCTCGACGCGCTCGCCGAGGCCTGGGACTGGACGTGGCGAGACACCCTCGTACACGGGCTTCCGCTCTTCCACGTGCACGGACTGATTCTCGGAATCCTCGGCCCCCTCCGGATCGGCAGCCGGGTGATCCACACCGTCAAGCCGACGCCGGAAAACTACGCAAGGGCCAAAGGCTCCCTCTACTTCGGTGTCCCCACCGTCTGGTCGCGTATCGCCGAAGACGAAGAAGCTGCCCGCGCGTTGTCCGGTGCCCGACTTCTGGTCTCCGGTAGTGCGCCGCTTCCCGTGCCGGTCTTCGAAAAGCTGCGGGAGCGAACAGGATTGACGCCCATCGAGCGTTACGGCATGAGTGAGACGATGCTGACCCTGAGCACGCGTTTCGACGGCGAGCGACGCCCGGGGTGGGTCGGCGTGCCGCTGCGCGGAGTCGAGACTCGTCTTCGTGACGAGAAGGGCAACGATGTGCCGCACGACGGCCAGAGTATCGGCGGCCTACAGGTACGTGGGCCGATGCTTTTCGACGGCTACTTGAACCGTCCGGACGCAACCGCCGAGTCCTGGACGGAGGACGGCTACTTCAAGACCGGTGACGTCGCCGTCATCGACGAGGGTGGGTTCCACCGAATCGTCGGCCGCGAATCCATCGACTTGATCAAATCCGGTGGATTCAGAGTCGGCGCCGGCGAGATCGAGACCGCCATCCTCGGGCACCCTTCGGTGTCCGAAGTTGCGGTGATCGGTGTCCCCGACGCCGATCTGGGGCAACGGATCATCGCCGTCGTAGTCCGTAAGCCCGGGACTCCCGAGGTCACCGAAGCCGAATTGGTCGAGTTGGTCGGGGCGGAGTTGTCGGCGCATAAGCGTCCCCGTGAGGTTCGCTTTGCCGAGACTCTGCCACGTAACGCGATGGGCAAGGTTCAGAAGCGTGAGCTGCTCTAGGCAGGTCAGTTTGCTGAAAAGTCGCTGCGACGCTTGAAGGTTCGTGAATTCGGCCGGCCTGTCCCGAAATGTGGGCTCGCCGGTTCTCCGACGATTCAGCGCTAGTTGGAATTTCTGTGTTCTTGGCTACACTACCGCCCGGTAGGGACAGTTCCAGTCGCGCGCATACCGTCGGTATGCCTGAGTGCGAGTGGCCTCGGAAGGGCAGATTTCATGGCGGGCGGACGGCATTCGAGTCCTGACAGCGGGCGGTCGATCGGGTTCTACGCAGTGGGTGGGTTGGTTGCCGTCGCGGTAATCGCCACTGGGGTGGTGGTCTTCAAGGCAACACAGTCCGATTCCTGCGAGAGCGTCGACGAGTACTCGCTGGCAGCGGATCCTGCGATCGCGCCGGCAGTCACGGAGATCCTCGCAGAATCGTCGCCGGAGCAGACAGGCTGTTCGCGGATCACGGTTACCTCTGCGCTGCCCGGGGACGTTGCGGGAACCCTGGGTAAGGGCGTGGACGCGCCGGACATGTGGATACCGGATTCGACAGCGTGGGTCGGCAAAGCTGCATTGACGGCCAAGGGGCCGGTCGCTGCCGCGGGAGGTTCGATCGCCACCTCGCCTGTCGTTCTCGCCTCCGGCGGTGGCGAACAGTTTGCCAGTTGGCTCACGGCGCTTCAGGTTCCCGACCTGGCGTTGGGCAATCCGTTGTTCACAGGGGTTGCGTCGGCGCCCATTCTCGGAGCTCTCGCGGAGACCGGGGCCACCTCCGAATCCGTTCGAGCGGCACTCGTACCCCATGCGCAAGCGGAGAGTGTTCGTACCGAAGATCAGCCGGTAGGACAGAAGATGCTCACCGAATTGGTCAGCTCCGGAAAGGTCGGTGTTTCGACCGAGCAACAGGTCGTCGAGTTCACGAAGGCTGAGTCGAAGATTTCCGCGACAGTACCGGCGACGGGAACCATGATCATGGATTACCCCCTGGTGGTCAGTGCTTCGGCACCGGACCGGCACTACGCCGCAGCCAAGAAGAGTGACGCCATCGCCGAGCTGTTGCACAGTGAATCTGCTGAGGAAGTGCTGACGCGCAGCGGGTTCCGTACTTCCGGCGGTGGAGCCGTCGAAGGTGGAGTCGGTGACGTCACGGCACTGACCGTGTCCGAACAGTCGGTGGCCGATCAAACGCTGGGCGCTTGGGCTCTGATGGCCAAGCCGATCCGGACACTCGTTGCGATCGACGTGTCTGCGTCGATGGACTACCCGGCGGCAGGCGGCAAGACGCGCATGCAGTTGACCACTGCTGCTGCTCTGGCCGGCAATCAGGTCTTCCCAGACAGCGTCGCTGCCGGTCTCTGGGCGTTTTCCCAAGGTATGAACGGAACCCAGGACTTCCAGGAATTGGTGCCGATCAGGCGCTACGACACGATCGTCGACGGTGTGACTCAACGAAAGTTGATGGCAGATCAGGCGAACCGGCTCACCGAACTCAAACGTGGCGCCACAGGTTTGTACGACACGACGCTGGCCGCATTCCGTAAGGTTCAGGAATCGTACGATCCGCGAGCAGTCAACAGCGTCATCATCTTGACCGACGGCGCAAACGAAGATCCTGACAGCATCAGCCGTGAACAGTTGCTCGATGTACTTGCACGCGAGCAGGATCCGGCGCGTCCGGTCATCATCGTCACCATCGGCATCACCGATGACGCAGATGCGGCGGCGCTCGCCGATATCTCCCGCGTGACGGGCGGTTCGACGTACATCGCTCGTGACCCCTCGGAGATTTCCGAGGTGTTCGTGAACGCATTGGCTCACCGAGGAACTTAGGCCGCATCCGGACTGGTCCAGGGTGCCGGAAGTGGCGGAGCCTCAGACGAATACCGGTGCCCGGTAGGTGTCGTTGTGGTGAAGGTGTGCCGGTTACCTGGTACAGGTTCGGCAGTCCAGTCCGAGCCCTGTTTCGCGTAATTGCATGCCGCACACAACCCGGCACCGTTGGCTGCGCTGGTGAGGCCACCCCTCGAGTGATCGCGAATGTGGTCGCGGTGGCGAACCGGCGCGTCGCACCACGGAGTACGGCAGCTTCGATCACGGAGTTCGATCAATCGCGCCAACCCCTTCGGGAAGGTTCTCGCCGTGGATTCCATTGCGGTCAGTGCGCCCGTATCGGGGCGTGCGTAGAGCTTTCGGAGCGTTGCCACCGTTTCGGAGTCTTCGCTGGCCTTGGTGATCCATTCGCGTGCAATAGCGGCTGGTACAGGTCCGTACCCGTGGACGTACGCCGGGTCGGAATTTTCGCCCAACAATGACTGGTCGGAGACAACCAGATTCACGGTGACGGGTGTCGGTGTGGCGCGGCCGATTCCGGTAACTCGCTCGACCAGGAGATCAGCCATGATTTGCGCTCGGGTGCGCTTGTCCCCGCCGGCAAGTACGGAATCTGCGTCGCGCCTGAGCGTGGCGTGCACGGCGATACCTTCGGCCACGGGAAGAAATACATTGAGCCAGCACATCGTGTCGGGCGCAGGCCGTGACGTCACTCGTCTGTCTCCCACGGCTTTGCGTGCTCGTCTGGCAACACTGTCGGAGTCTATTTCGGCAGTGCGTGCGCGGATTCTTTGTGTCAGTTGGTGGTTGCCGCATCCGTCCAAGATTGCAGCGTCGCAGCAGAACTCGCGATCCAATGTAGCGCGATCCTGGGCGGTGAGACATGAAGTCTCGCGCATGAGGATCGTCGCTTGATGCTCACTGATGGAGCCGTCGACGAGTAGTCGAAGTGTGTGAGGCATCTCGTCGTTCAGTGCGCGGGCCAGGTTCAGATGCTGAGTTCCGAACCAAGCCGACTCTCGCCGTGCGAGGGCAATCTGCGCGTTGATTCCACGGCCTTGGTATGCGCGCGGCACTCCCCGTTCGCCGCGGTCGTTGCGGGTGAACGCGTCGAGATCGGCAGCCAGCAATGCCTGGGCACCAGCGCAACTGGCCTTCAACTCTTCCAATGCGCGCAGAAGATCCACGCGTGCTGCGTTGTCGATGGATCGATCCATGCTGGCGAGTGATGCCCGGAATTGTCCGATGGTCTCTTCGGATATCGCCTGTTTGGATATGGCCTGTTCAGATACTTGCGTCGTCACTTTTACCCCCCGGTAGTGTCGAACATACATTCGATACTAGCCTCGACAGCGAACGGACGCAACGCCTTTCTCTGTTGGCGTCTGAAAGTTCCGACAGTTCGGTTTTCGTGGTTGACTGGTCCTCATGATCGAGCTGAGGGGATTGACCAAGGTTTACGGACCGACGAAAGCGGTGGACGATTTGTCGTTCACGGTCAAGCCGGGCATCGTGACGGGCTTCCTGGGCCCGAACGGTGCTGGTAAGTCGACGACGATGCGGATGATCCTGGGTTTGGATCAGCCGACGTCGGGTGCGGCGTTGATCGAGGGCAAGCCGTACCGGGAGCTCAAGACGCCGTTGCGGACGGTGGGTGCGTTGTTGGATGCGAAGTGGGTGCACCCCAATCGCAGTGCGCGGGCGCATCTGCAGTGGATGGCTGCTTCGAACGGGATCCCGAAGTCCCGCGTCGACGAGGTGCTCGGGTTGGTCGGGTTGTCCGAGGTGGCGGGTAAGAAGGCCGGCGGGTTCTCGCTCGGTATGTCGCAGCGTCTGGGGTTGGCGGGTGCGTTGTTGGGGGATCCGAAGGTGTTGTTGTTCGACGAGCCGGTCAACGGTCTCGATCCGGAGGGCATCGTCTGGATTCGTAAGTTCATGCAGCGGTTGGCGGCCGAGGGCCGCACGGTGCTGGTGTCGAGTCACCTCCTGTCGGAGATGGCGCTCACGGCGGAGCAGTTGGTGGTGATCGGTCGGGGTCGGTTGATTTCGGATTCGACGGTGGCGGAGTTCGTGGATCGTTCGTCGGAGTCGACGGTGCGGGTGCGTAGTCCTCAGCTCGATGCGTTGCGCAGTGTGTTGCTCTCGCAGGGGTTGACGGTGCGTGAGGACGGTTCCGGTGTTGCCCCGGCATTGGTGGTGGTGGATTCGACCACTGATGTGATCGGTGGGTTGGCTGGTTCGCAGGGGATCGTGCTGTACGAGTTGGCTTCTGTGCAGGGGTCGCTCGAGGATGCGTTCATGAAGTTGACCGGGGACGATGTCCAGTACCACGCATCCGGTATCGATCCGGGTGCCGGTGCCCACCACGCAAATACACAGCAGGCAAACACGCAGCAGGCTATGCGAGGTGCACTGTAATGGCTGTTCTCAGTGCTGAACGTATCAAGATCACCACGACCAAGTCGCCGCTGTGGTGCACGATCATCATCATCGTGCTCGGGTTGGGACTCGCTACCGTTTTCGGACTGAGCGCCAAGTCGTCGCTCAGCAACCCCAACGGTGCAATGATGCCGACAGTTTCGGGGGCACTCAGTGGAGTGACCGGCTTCGGTGTGTTGGTTCTGATGATCATGGCGGCTCTCGCGATCACCAGCGAATATCGTTTCGGGACCATCCGCACCACCTTCCAGGCGGTTCCGAACCGCGCCTCGGTGCTCGTCGCCAAAGCGGGCCTCATCGGTGGGTTCGGAGCGGTGCTGACTCTCGTGTTGTCGTTCGGCGCCTTCGCCCTCACGAAGGCCACATCAGGTGACGCCGGAAGATTCCTGACTCTGTCCGGCGACGAGAACTGGCGGGTCGTCTACGGAACACCGATCTACGCGTTCTTCTGCGTAGTTCTAGCAGTCGGAGTGGGCACGTTGCTCCGGCAGTCTGCAGGTGCGATCGCGCTTCTGCTGTTGTGGCCCTTGCTGATCGAGAATCTTTTCAACCTGTTCGGAAGTATCGGCGAGAAGATCATGCCGTTCCTGCCGTTCATGAACGCCAACAACTTTCTCGGTTCCAGCGGTGGCGTCGATTTCCACTGGGGACCCTGGGGCAGCCTGATCTACTTCGCCCTCTTCGTGCTCGTCGTATTCGGTCTCAGCATCGTCGTCGTGAACAGGCGGGATGCATAGGCACACGGATCAGACGGGCTGATTCTGCTTACGCCAACGGGCGTTCAGGAAACCCAATGCCGCGATCACGAGGAACAACACGGTGGTCGAGATCAACTGTGCACGGGCATCGGCGTCGAAGAGCATGAGGACGACGAACACACCGAGCATCGCGAGTGTCGCGTAGCTCAGATACGGGAACAGCCACATCCGAACCGTCAGCTTGCCCGACGCTTCGAGTTGTTTTCGCAGTCGCAGATGCGAGACGACGATGAAGATCCAGATGACGAGCAGCGCAGCGCCGACTGCGTTGAGCAGGATGCCGAGCAGGTCGTCGGGGAGCAGCCAGTTGAGCAGGACGCTGACGAAGCCGAAGAACACCGACAGCAGAACGGCATTGGTCGGAACTCCGGTGCTCGACAATTTCGCCATGAAGGCGGGTCCGTCGCCGCGGCGCGAAAGTGAGAACGCCATGCGAGAGGTGCCGTAGATGTTGGCGTTGAAGGCGGAAAGCAACGCCACCACTACGACGAGTTCCATGAACCCGGCAACGCCTGGAATGTTCGCCTTGTTCAGGACGGCCACAAACGGGCCGCTCTCGAGTTCGGGGTCGTTCCAGGGCAGCACCAGAACCATGATCGAGATGGCGCCGATGTAGAAGACGCTGATGCGCCACACGACGCTCCGGACAGCGACGGCGATGGAGCGTTCCGGATTCTCGGATTCGGCTGCGGCGATGGTGACGATCTCGATCCCACCGAAGGCGAATGCCACGACGAGAAGTCCTGCGGCAATGCCGGACAGCCCGTTGGGCATGAAGCCGCCCTGGCCGAACAGATTGCTCGTACCGACCGGGTCGGTATCGGGGAGGATGCCGAACACCAGCAGGACACCGATGATCAGGAAGCCGATGATGACGGTGACTTTGATTGCGGCGAACCAGAACTCGAACTCACCGAAGTTGCTGACTTTCGCCAGGTTCACCACGGCGAAGAACACCACGAAAACCAGGGCGACAACCCATTGCGGGATCGACGGCACCCAGTCGTTCACGATCGCCGAAGCCCCGGTGATCTCGGCGCCCAGCACCATGATCAGCATGAACCAGTAGAGCCAGCCCATCACGAAGCCGGCCCACTCGCCGATCCCCAGGCGCGCGTAGTGAGAGAAGGAACCGCTGGCCGGGATCGCGGCGCCCATCTCGCCGAGCATGCGCATCACGAACACCACGACGGCGCCCGCAAGGATGTAGGAGATCAGGACGGCCGGCCCGGCCTTGGCGATACCGACGCCGGTTCCGAGGAACAGGCCGGCGCCGATGGCCGAGCCCAGGCCCATCATCGTCAGATGGCGGACCTTGAGACCGTGGCCGAGAGCAGTGGTTGTTCCGTCGGAGACGTCGGTGCTACTCATCAGTCGTTGGCGTGCAAAGCAGCGTTCAGTTCGACGCCGGTGCCCTTCCACGGCACGACCTCGACGGCACCCGAGACCGAGTTACGACGGAAGAGAAGGTTCGACTTGCCGCTCAGTTCCTTGGCCTTGACGACGGTTCCGTCCGGGCCGGTGACCTTGGTGCCGGCGGTGACGTAGAGGCCCGCTTCGAGGACGCAGTCGTCGCCGAGCGAAATGCCGAGGCCGGCGTTTGCGCCGAGGAGGCAGCGCTTGCCGAGGGAGATCGTTTCCTTGCCTCCACCGGAGAGGGTGCCCATGATCGAGGCGCCGCCGCCCACATCGGATCCGTCGTCGACGACGACGCCCGCGGAGATGCGGCCTTCGACCATCGAGTTGCCGAGGGTGCCGGCGTTGAAGTTGACGAAGCCCTCGTGCATGACGGTCGTTCCGCTGGCGAGGTGTGCACCGAGTCGGACACGGTCCGCGTCACCGATGCGAACTCCGGACGGCACGACGTAGTCGACCATGCGGGGGAACTTGTCGACGCTGAACACGGTCACGACGCCGCGGATGCGCAGACGCGAGCGAACCTGCTCGAAACCTTCGACGGCGCACGGGCCGAAGTTGGTCCACACGACGTTGCTGAGCAGGCCGAACTGGCCGTCGAGGTTGACACCGTGGGGTGCGACTAGACGGTGCGAGAGGAGATGGAGGCGCAGGTAGACGTCATGTGCGTCGACCGGCGCCTTGGAGAGATCGGCGATGGTGGTGCGCACGACGACCTGCGATACCTCGCGAGCGTCGTCAGTGCCTGCCAGCAGTGCAAGATCGGAAGGAATATCTGTTCCCTCGACGTTCTCGGTACCGGTCTTGTCGAATGTTCCCAGCTCCGGTGCCGGGAACCAGGTGTCGAGGACGGTTCCGTCCGCGGTCACGTTGGCGATACCTACTGCTGTTGCTCCCTGTGCGCTCACGGGACTAGAGATTACTGGGTGGTGGGTGCACCGGCCTAGGCTGGTGCGTGTGAGCATCCTCGATCTTGCTTCGGACCCCATCGACTTGACGGCCGCCCTGGTCGACATCCCCAGCGTCTCGCACGACGAATCCGTCATTGCGCAGGCTGTCGAGGATGCGCTGCGTGAGCAGACTTCGGGCTTCGAGATCATCCGCAACGGCAATGCCGTGTTGGCGCGTACGTCGCGTGGTTTGCCCAGTCGGGTCATGCTCGCCGGACATCTGGATACGGTGCCGATCGCGGACAACGTTCCTTCGCGGCGTGACGGCGACATCCTGCACGGCTGCGGGACCGTGGACATGAAGTCGGGCGACGCGGTCTTCCTACACCTTGCGGCCACCATCGAGAACCTGGCCCACGATCTGACCCTCGTCTTCTACGACTGCGAAGAGATCGCCGCAACGTACAACGGCCTGGGACGGATCGAACGCGAGATCCCGCAATGGCTCGCGGCGGACGTCGCAATTCTCGGTGAGCCGACGGCCGGTTTCATCGAGGCCGGGTGTCAGGGCACGATGCGGGTGCGGTTGACGGCTTCGGGAACTCGCGCCCATTCGGCCAGGTCCTGGCTGGGGGACAATGCCATTCACAAGTTCAGCGGAGCGTTGGAGCGGTTGTCGAGTTACCAGCCGCGCTCGGTCGACATCGACGGTTGCGGCTACCGCGAGGGCTTGTCGGCGGTGCGGATCTCCGGTGGCGTCGCCGGAAACGTCGTCCCGGACGAAGCCGAGATGGACGTCAACTTCCGATTCGCACCCGATCGCAGCGAGGCACAAGCCGAGGCGCACGTGCGCGAAGTGTTCGACGGTCTGGGCCTCGGATTCGAGGTCACCGACTCCTCGCCTGGCGCGCTGCCCGGCTTGGCGAACCCGTCCGCTGCCGCCCTGATCGAGGCGGCCGGTGGTCAGTTCCGTGCGAAGTACGGGTGGACCGACGTGTCCAGGTTCTCGGCGCTCGGCATTCCTGCCGTGAACTACGGACCGGGTGATCCGAACCTCGCGCACAAGCGCGACGAGCACGTTCCGGTGCAGCAGATCACCGACGTCGCGGCCGTGCTGAGGAAGTATCTGTCGGCCTGACCGTTAGCCTTGCCGCATGGCACCAGAGAAGAATTCGGCTTCGAAGAAGCAGAGCTCGTCGATCAAGCACCGCGGGCCGGTTCAGCTTCGACGCAAGCGCAAGGACGAGAAGACCACGACGGATCAGCGCTTGCTCGACAAGCGCGGACCCACGGATTGGGTACACACCGATCCGTGGCGTGTGCTGCGTATCCAGAGCGAATTCATCGAAGGTTTCGGCGCACTCGCCGAGGTCCCGCGTGCGGTGACGGTGTTCGGTTCGGCCCGCACCACGGTCGATCATCCCGAGTACCAATCCGGGCGCGAGCTGGGAACGGCGTTGGCCGAGGCCGGGTACGCCGTCATCACCGGTGGTGGGCCAGGAGTGATGGAAGCTGCCAACCGCGGTTGCAGCGAGGCCGGCGGGTACTCGATCGGCCTCGGCATCGAGTTGCCGTTCGAGCAGGGACTCAACGAGTGGGTGGATCTCGGAATCAACTTCCGGTACTTCTTCGCACGCAAGACGATGTTCGTGAAGTACTCCCAGGCATTCATCTGCCTGCCGGGTGGCTTCGGAACACTCGACGAGCTGTTCGAGGCACTCACCCTGGTGCAGACCCACAAGGTCACGCGCTTCCCGATCGTCCTGTTCGGTACCGAGTACTGGTCCGGACTCGTCGATTGGATCCGCGGCACCCTCGAGCGTGACGGCAAGATTTCCGAAGGTGACGTGAACTTGCTGCACGTCACCGACAGTGTGGAAGAAGCAGTACGAATCGTCCTCAACGCCGACAAGGGCGTCGACGAGGCCGCAGATCTGGGGAAAGAAGAAGAATGGTGACCGATTCCGACAAGAAGTACTCGATCTGCGTCTACTGCGCGTCGGGTCCGGTGGACGAATCGTTCCTGGCGTTGGCTGCCGAGGTGGGAACCGCGATCGGTCGACGCGGATGGCAGTTGGTCTCGGGTGGCGGCAACGTGTCGATGATGGGCGCTGTCGCCGAGTCCGCTCGCGCGGCGGGTGCCTGGACCGTCGGCGTCATCCCGAAAGCCTTGGTGCACAAGGAAGTTGCCGACGTCGATGCCGACGAACTGATCGTCACGGACACCATGCGCGAACGCAAGAAGCTGATGGAAGACCACGCCGACGCGTTCATCACGCTGCCCGGCGGAATCGGGACGCTGGAAGAGTTGTTCGAGACGTGGACCGCCGGCTACCTGGGAATGCACGAGAAACCTGTCGTGATGCTCGATCCCGTCGGCCACTTCACCGGCCTGCTCGAGTGGTTGAACAAGCTCGACGGGACGGGCTTCGTCGGGCGTCAGGCGCTGGACACTCTGCTGGTGAGGACGGACGTCGAGGCCGCGCTCGACGCGTGCGTCAAATCCTGATCAGACGCTTGCGTGAAACCCTGACCTGGGGCATGGCGGGCTTTATTACCGTGCAGTAAGGTGGCCGCAGACTGGGCGGCCGAATGGGCGCCGGATACGTGTTAGGGGAGCCATGAGTTCGGAAGCCCGTTCGACCGTCGGCCTGCTCGATCTGGCGGCAAAACTGCCGTCGATGATCACCGAGGTGCCGATCCTGGCGCGGGGGGCCGCCGGGCTCACCCGTAAGCCTTCGGCCAAGGAATCGATCGGGTTGATCTTCCAGAAGGCCGCGCACGCGCACCCGTCGCGCCCGTTCATCCGGTACGAGGGCCACGCGACCAGTTACGCGGAAGCCAACGAACTGGTGAACCGCTACGCGGACGTTCTCCGTGGTCGAGGAGTCGACCGCGGAGACGTCGTCGGAGTGCTGGCAAAGAACACTCCCGAAGCGCTGTTGATCGCCTTGGCCGCGGTAAAACTCGGCGCGGCAGCGGGCATGCTGAACTACAACCAGCGCGACGACGTTCTGGCACACAGCCTTACGCTCCTCGACGCGCGGGTCCTGGTGGTCGCCGACGAGTGCGAAGAAGCCCTCGAATCGTTGCCCGCCGGATTTAGCGGACCGAACCAACTTCTCGTCAGCGAACTCGCGGATCTGGCGAAGACGGCTGATCCGTCCAACCCCGCGGTCACCGCCGAGGTGCTGGCAAAGGAGAAGGCGTTCTACATCTTCACCTCGGGCACCACCGGAATGCCCAAGGCCAGCTTGATGACTCACTTCCGTTGGTTGAAGTCGATGTCGGGGCTCGGGTTGATGGGCGTGCGCTTGCGCGGCTCGGACACCCTGTACTGCTGCCTGCCGCTCTACCACAACAACGCGTTGACGGTCTCGCTGTCCTCGGTGCTCGCGTCCGGTGCGACAATCGCGATCGGACGTCAGTTCTCGGCCTCGCGGTTCTGGGACGACATCGCACTCAACAAGGCGACCGCGTTCACCTACATCGGCGAACTGTGCCGCTATCTGCTCAACCAGCCGGTCAAGCCGACCGACAGCGACAATGCTGTTCGGCTGATGGTGGGTAACGGTCTGCGCCCTGAGATCTGGGCCGAATTCACCCAGCGGTTCGGCATACCCCGCGTCGCCGAGTTCTACGGTGCGAGCGAATGCAACATCGCGTTCGTCAACGCACTCAACGTCGACAAGACAGCAGGCATCTGCCCGTTGCCGCACGCCGTCGTGGAGTTCGACGAGGACACCGGAAAAGCGTTGCGTGGAGCCGACGGTCGACTCCGCAAGGTTTCCACGGGTCAGGTCGGACTCCTGCTGTCGAAGGTCACCGACCGGGCGCCTTTCGACGGTTACACCGACGAAGCGGCGAGCAACAGCAAACTGGTACGCGGCGGATTCAAGGACGACGACACCTGGTTCGACACCGGAGACCTGGTGCGCAAGCAGGGATGGGGCCACGTCGCCTTCGTCGACCGCCTCGGCGACACCTTCCGTTGGAAGGGCGAGAACGTTGCCACCACGGAGGTCGAGGGCGCACTGAGTTCGCACCCGGCCGTCGAGGAAGCAGTTGTCTACGGCGTCGAGATTCCGGGCACCGACGGTCGCGCGGGCATGGCGGCGGTCAAGCTGCGGGACGGTCAAAGCTTGGAGGGAAGTGAAGTCGCGGCACACCTATACGGCAAGCTCCCCAACTACGCGGTCCCGCTGTTCATCCGCATCGTCGACTCACTCGAACACACCAGCACTTTCAAGTCGCGCAAGGTGGAATTGCGCAACGAGGGCTACGACGTCGGCGCCGACACTCTGCACGTTCTCGAAGGCCGCGAGGGTGGTTACGTGGACTCGTACGACGAATACGTCGGAAAGGTCGCGGCGGGCTCGGTACCCAAGGGCTAGACCGAGTTCCGTCATGCCAGTATGAGTGGCATGTCTTCACTCCCCGGTTCTACCGCGCAGCCAGGTCCGGCGCCCACCCTGTGTGGGCGTCCGGTCGCGGTCGACCGTGCACTGGTGATGGCCATCGTCAACCGCACTCCCGATTCCTTCTACGACCAAGGCGCGACGTTCTCGGATTCGGCAGCGATGGCTGCCGTCGACAGGGCCGTCGACGAGGGCGCCGATCTGGTGGACATCGGGGGAGTGAAAGCTGGGCCCGGTGACCTCGTCGACGCCGACGAAGAGGTCAGGCGAGTCGTTCCGTTCGTCGCCGCGATCAGAGCCAAGTACCCCGAGCTGATCATCAGCGTCGACACCTGGCGGAGCGGCGTCGCGCGGTTGGCACGCGTCGAAGGCGCCGACCTGATCAACGACACGTGGGCGGGTGCGGATCCCGACCTCGTCCTGGTTGCTGCCGAGACTGGTGCCGGGATCGTCTGCTCGCACACGGGTGGCGCGGTTCCGCGCACCCGCCCGCATCGTGTCCGCTACGACGACGTCGTCGCAGATGTGGTCACCGAGGTCGTGTCGGCGGCAGAGCGCGCCCTGGCACTCGGGGTTCCGCGTGACGCGATCCTGATCGATCCCACCCACGATTTCGGTAAGAACACCTTTCACGGGCTCGAGTTGTTGCGGAAAGTGGACGTTCTTGTAAACACCGGGTGGCCAGTGCTGATGGCGCTGAGTAATAAGGACTTCATCGGGGAGACTCTTGGTGTGGAGCTTTCCGAGAGGTTGGAGGGAACATTGGCAGCGACAGCAATGGCCGCGGCGGGCGGCGCCCGGGTGTTCCGTGTTCACGAGGTGGCGTCCACCCGTCGAGTCGTCGACATGGTGGCCGCGATCCAGGGACGCCGTGCCCCGGTACGTACGGTTCGAGGTCTGGCATGAGCATCACCGGTGCGGGCCCGACCCGCGTATGGGCAGACGCCAACAGTTGGGACCATCCGAGTTGGACGGTCGCCGAGCTCGAACGGGCGAAGGGTGGCCGAACCGTCTCGGTGGTGTTGCCCGCACTCAACGAAGAGGACACCGTTGCCGCGGTGGTCGACACCATTCATCCGTTGCTCGGTGGCCTGGTCGACGAGTTGATCGTTCTCGATTCCGGTTCGACCGACAGAACCGCCGAGCGTGCTCGCGCTGCTGGAGCAACGGTGATCAGTCGTGAGAGCGCGGTCCCGTCCATCCCGCCGACTGCGGGCAAAGGTGAGGTGCTCTGGCGTTCGGTCGCCGCAACGACCGGTGATCTGATCGCATTCGTCGACTCCGATCTCATCAATCCCGATCCGGCGTTCGTGCCCAAACTGCTGGGGCCACTGCTCACGGTTGACGGCATCCATCTGGTGAAGGGCTACTACCGCCGTCCGCTGCGCGTGAGCGGCACGGAGGATGCCAACGGCGGCGGGCGAGTCACGGAATTGGTTGCGCGGCCCATGTTGGCCGCGCTGCGGCCGGAACTCACGTCGGTACTGCAACCGCTTGGCGGTGAATACGCGGGCACCCGTGAGCTGCTGTCCGCTGTCCCGTTCGCGCCCGGCTACGGCGTCGAGATCGGTTTGCTGCTCGACACGTACGACACGTTGGGGCTGGCGGCGATCGGTCAGGTCAATCTCGGCGTGCGCAAGCATCGCAACCGGCCGCTCGCCGACCTCGGCGTGATGAGCCGGCAGATCATCGGAACGATGCTCAGGCGGTGCGGGATCGAGGATTCGGGTGCCGGGTTGACCCAATTCCTGGTCGACGGCGATTCTTTCGTGCCCGAGACCACCGAGGTTTCGCTACTCGATCGACCCCCGATGAATTCGATAGTGCGCACCGCGGGGGTCTGACCGCTCACACTCGGGTATGGGAGTATCGGTCCATGATGACGATCCTCCTGTACCTGATTGTCATGGCTCTGGTCGGCGCGATGATCTTCCTCGCCGCCAGCGCTGTGTTCGGGCGCTCGGAAGAGCTGCCGCCGCTGCCTCCTGGCACGACGGCGACCGTACTCCCGGCAGAGGACGTCACCGGGGCGGATGTCGACGCGCTGCGTTTTCAGCAGGTGCTGCGTGGCTACAAAGCGAGTGAAGTGGATTGGGCCCTGCATCGCCTCGGGTTGGAAATCGATTCTCTGCGTGCACAACTGGGCCGTGACGAGCGGTCTGAGGTCCTGGTGAAAGCGGATGCTCCGGCCAAGGCCGAAGCATCGCAGGAGGAGCCTGAGACCGTATCCGAATCGAAGGATTCCCAGGGCTGATGGCCGACGGACTCGTTCGGTGCGGCTGGGTGGTCGAGACGCCCGGCGACACGCTCTACCGCGACTATCACGACGAGGAGTGGGGGCGTCCGCTGCACGGGCGCGACGAACTGTTCGAACGACTCGCCCTCGAAGCATTCCAATCGGGACTTTCGTGGATCACGATTCTGCGCAAACGCGAGGCGTTCCGCGAAGCCTTCGACGGGTTCGATCCGGACAAGGTCGCAGCGTACGGAGTTGCGGATGTCGAGAGATTGCTCTCCGATGCCGCGATCGTCCGCAATCGCGCGAAGATCGAGGCGACGATTTCCAACGCCCGAGTGCTCGTGAATTCGCCCGATCTGGACCTCGATTCGTTACTCTGGTCGTTCTCGCCGCCTCGACGCACCAGAAGACTGACATCAATTGCAGAGGTTCCCGCGGTCACTCCCGAGTCGACTGCCATGGCTAAGGAACTCAAGCGGCGCGGGTTCAAGTTTGTGGGTCCTACCACGGCTTATGCGCTCATGCAGGCCACCGGAATGGTCGATGATCACGTGGCTGATTGCTGGGTTCCGGCGCAGGTGTGACGGTCGACTGAACACCCCTAAATGTGACTCAGATTCCCGGTTCCCGCATCCATAGGGAACAATGGAGGGTACGAGCCTCGCTGATTGTTGGCGGGGCGCACCGTTAGTCGAGGCGCAGAGCAATGCAGCGCAGATCTGGAGGGAGCAGAGGATGGCGGCCATGAAGCCCCGGACCGGGGACGGTCCCCTCGAAGCAACCAAAGAGGGACGAGGAATCGTCATGCGGGTTCCACTCGAGGGTGGCGGACGCCTCGTCGTCGAGCTGACCCCGGATGAAGCTGCAGCGCTCGGTGTGGAACTCACGAACGTCACCAGCTAGTCGGGTCCAGGTTGTAGCAGTACGAACAACAGCACGTGATTGCACGCAGGCTCCGTATCCGTTTCGGTACGGGGCCTGAAGTGTGTGCGCACCGCCGGTAGCCGAAAGGACGGATCAATGCTTGCCGCCGTGATCGATCTTCTGTCCTGCCCGCAGTGTGCTGCTGATCTGGAATTGGTGGACGGCGCCGCCGAGTGCGACCGCGGACATCGATTCGATATCGCTCGTCAGGGTTACGTGAGCCTGATCAGTGGCGGTGCCACGAAGTTCACCGGCGACAGTGCCGAGATGATTGCCGCGCGTGCACGATTGCTCGGCGCCGGCCACTTCGGCCCGCTGATGGATGCCGTCACCCGGGCCTGCGCGACGACGGCGGGGTCGGATCCCGCGCGGATCGTCGAAATCGGCGCAGGCACAGGACAATACCTCGCACACGTCGTGGATTCGCTGCCTGATTCTCGGGCGATAGCCTTGGACGTGTCCAAGTTCGCGGCCCGGCGTGCCGCGAAGGTCCACGAAAGAATCGGTTCGATCGTCGCAGACGTCTGGCAACCACTGCCCATTCGCGGCGGAGCGCTCTCTCATGTGCTCTGTGTGTTCGCTCCTCGTAACGGTCCGCAGTCCCATCGAGTTCTCGCCGAAGACGGCGCTCTGGTGGTCCTGACGCCCACCGACAGGCATCTGCGCGAGCTGATCGACATTCTCGCGATGGTCCGGGTCGACGACCGCAAAGTGGAACGTCTCGAATCGTCGATGGCCGGATACTTCGAGCGTGTGAGTAGCGACGAGGTCGAGTTCACGATGTCACTCTCACACCAGGACGTCCTCGACTTGGTGGGGATGGGACCGTCGGCGAGACACCTGACGCCCGCCGATCTGGCTGCCGCCGTGGAGAAGCTGCCGCAGCCGAGTACCGTCACCGCGTCGGCGACGGTCTCGACCTATCGCAAGATCTGACGCGGATCAGCGTCTCGTGACGGCGTCCGCGTAGACCTCGAGCGTCTGCTTGGCGATTTCGGCCCAGGAGAACTCGTCGATCGCACGGATCCTGCCCGCACGACCCATCGCGTCGGCGCCTTCTCGGTCGGCGACAACGGCATTGACGGTGGCCGCGAGCGATTCCTCGAACGCGTTCGGCTCGTAGGCGTTGTAGTGCACGAGTCGACCGGTGACGCCGTCGGCGACCACCTCGGGGATGCCGCCGACGTCGGAAGCGACCACGGCGGTCTCACACGCCATGGCTTCGAGATTGACGATCCCGAGGGGTTCGTACACCGAAGGGCAGACGAATACCGTTGCTGCCGAGAGTATTTCCCTGATCTGCTCGGTCGGGAGCATCTCGCGCACCCAGTAGACATTGCCCCGGTGCCGGGCGAGTTCGGCCACCGCCTTCTCCGTCTCGGCGGCGATCTCCGGCGTATCGGGAGCGCCGGCGCACAGCACGAGCTGAATCTCCGGGTCGAAGTGGTGGGCTGCCGCGACGAGGTGCCCGACGCCCTTCTGCCTCGTGATGCGTCCGACAAAGGCCACGATGGGTTTTGCCGGGTCGACGCCGATCGACGCGAGTGCGGACTGTGCTCCCGGCGCAGATCCCCCGGGATGCCATACCTCGGTGTCGATTCCGTTGCGCACTACGTGAACGCGACTCGGATCGACAGCGGGATACGCGTCGAGGACGTCGAGTCGCATACCGGAACTGACGGCGATGATCGCGTCTGCGTGCTCGACGGCGTTGCGTTCGGACCACGACGAGATCCGATAGCCGCCGCCTAGCTGTTCGGCCTTCCACGGGCGTCTGGGCTCGAGTGAGTGCGCGGTGAGGATGTGCGGCACGTTGTAGAGAGCCGACGCGAGATGCCCGGCCAGTCCGGTGTACCAGGTGTGGGAGTGGACGATGTCGACACCGGCCGCGGCGTCCGCCATGCGCAGTTCGGTGGAGAGCGTCGTCAGGGCCGGGTTGGATCCGGCGAGAGCGGGGTCGGGAGAGTGGACGATCGCGCCTTCGCGCGGGGCGCCCATGCAGTGCACGTCGACCTCGCACAGCCGTTTCATCTGAGCGACGAGCTCGGTTACGTGTACTCCTGCGCCGCCGTAGATCTCCGGCGGGTATTCCTTGGTCATCATCGCGACTCGCACGCGCTAAACCTAACCGCCCGTGGTCGATCCGGCTACCGATCACGTTATCCCCGGCCGTTCGGAGGGGGACACGATCGGACCTCTCGGACTGCTTCGCTAGCGGGAGTTCACCAGTGCGGATAGGTTAGCGGTGTGAGAAGCCAGCCGCATGTGCTTGGAATCGTGCTCGCCGGGGGCGAGGGCAAACGCTTGTATCCGCTGACCGCGGACAGAGCGAAGCCCGCAGTGCCCTTCGGAGGTGCATATCGACTTATCGACTTCGTGTTGAGCAACCTTGTCAACGCGGGATATCTGCGTATTTGTGTGTTGACGCAATACAAGTCACATTCACTCGACCGCCACATTTCGCAGACGTGGCGATTGTCCGGGTTCGCGGGTGAGTACATCACCCCGGTCCCGGCCCAGCAGCGGCTCGGGCCGCGCTGGTACACCGGCAGTGCCGACGCAATCCTGCAGTCGCTCAATCTCGTTTACGACGAGGACCCCGAGTACATCGTGGTTTTCGGTGCCGACCACGTGTACCGGATGGATCCGGAACAGATGGTTCAGCACCACATCGAATCCGGGGCAGGCGTGACGGTCGCGGGTATTCGTGTACCGCGAAGTGAGGCTTTTGCTTTCGGCTGCATCGACAGTGACGAGTCCGGACGCATCACCCAGTTCCTGGAAAAGCCCGCCCATCCTCCCGGGACACCGGACGACCCCAATTCGACATTCGCGTCCATGGGTAACTATGTGTTCACCACCAAGGTACTCGTAGACGCCATCCGCGCTGATTCAGAGAATTCCGATTCCGATCACGACATGGGCGGAGACATCATTCCCGCCTTGGTCGCCGCGGGTGAGGCGTCGGTCTACGACTTCAAGGACAACGTCGTCCCCGGTGCCACTGATCGAGACCGCGGCTACTGGCGTGACGTCGGTACCCTCGACGCCTTCTACGACGCTCACATGGACCTGGTGTCGGTGCACCCGATCTTCAATCTCTACAACCGTCGCTGGCCCATCCGCGGCGCCACCGAGAATCTCGCGCCCGCAAAGTTCGTGAAGGGCGGACTCGCGCAGGAATCGGTGGTCGGTGCTGGGTCGATCCTGTCCGCGGCGACCGTGCGCAATTCGGTACTCAGTTCCAACGTGATGATCGAGGACGGTGCGACCGTCGAGGGCAGCGTGCTGATGCCGGGTGTGCGCATCGGCAAGGGTGCCGTCGTACGGCGAGCGATCCTCGACAAGAACGTCGTCGTCGGTGACGGCGAAATCATCGGCGTCGATCTCGAACGTGACCGCGAACGATTTGCCGTCAGTCAGGGTGGCGTCGTCGCCATCGGTAAGGGCGTCTGGATCTAGAGCTTGCTCGCGCAGAGGAGGCCGTCACCGAGGGGGAGGAGGACTCGAATGAGTCGCTCGTCCTCGGTCACGGCCTTTGCCGCTTCTCGGACCGCAACCGTTGTCGCGTCGCGTGCGGAGCTGTCTGCAACGCGGCCGTCGGCCAGGGCGTTGTGCAGAACGATGACACCGCCGGAGCGCAGCAGGCGGACACCTTCGCGGACGTAGTGCGGGTGGTCGATCGCGGCGCAGTCGACGAATACCAGGTCGTAGCCGCCGTCGGCGAGCCGGGGAAGCACGTCGAGAGCCCGTCCGTTGATCAGGCGAGTGCGTGCCGGAGCGATTCCGCTTTCGCGGAAGGTCAGCTTGGCGGCCCGCTGATGTTCGGGTTCGCTGTCGATCGTGGTCAGGACGCCGTCGTCGCGCATTCCGTGCAGAAGCCACAGGCTGCTCACGCCGGCTCCGGTACCCACCTCGACGGCCGTCTTCGCGTCGAGCATCCTCGCGAACATCGCGAGCGTCGCACCGACGGCGGGCGTCACCGGATGGGCTCCGAGATCCAGCGCTCGATCTCGCGCCGCGGTCAAAATCTCGTCCTCGGAAACTACGTCCTCGACGTGGCGGAGTATCTGTTCGGCGTGGGTCACGCTCATGAGGTTATCGGGCGGTTCGGATTGTCGCTGCAAGGCGCGCAGTCACCAGGATTCTCAGGAATCCCTCAGGCTCCTCATATGGCGTGCACACCGCGATGAGAAAAGGTGTATACATCGCCGGATCGAAGATCGCACGGCGGTATCGATTTCTACCAAGTTGATCTTTCGCAGCTCGGTGATCGGGAACAAATCACAGCATCGGCTGGTTCTCCCGAATATCGCGCATCACGTGATTCGGACAACGCGGTGATCGAACTACGCGATCCCGAGCAGGAGGATCAACTTATTTACCAGGTCAACGACGAGCCTCGCCCTCGAGAGTCGGAAGTTTTGACGACGGAATCGGCTGTGGATTCCGAATTGATCGGCACTGCTGTGTTCGATGCAACTGGTGAGAAGTCCTCCATGCCGTCTTGGGACGAACTCGTGCGTCAGCACGGTGACCGGGTGTACCGCCTGGCCTACCGGTTGTCAGGCGATGCCCAGGATGCCGAGGACTTGACGCAGGACACCTTCATCCGGGTGTTCCGCTCGCTCTCCGATTATCAGCCCGGAACTTTCGAGGGCTGGTTGCACCGCATCACCACAAACCTGTTCCTCGACATGGTTCGCCGACGCAATCGCATCCGTATGGAAGCGCTGCCCGAGGACTACGACCGCGTTCCCTCGCCCGGTCCCGACCCCGAGCAGATCTACCACGACGCGCGCCTCGACGCAGGTCTGCAAGCCGCACTGGACTCGCTCGCACCTGAATTTCGTGCCGCTGTCGTGCTCTGTGACATCGAAGGTCTGTCGTACGAGGAAATCGGTGCCACACTGGGAGTGAAGCTCGGAACGGTTCGTAGCCGTATCCATCGTGGGCGACAGGCGATTCGTGATCATCTGGCAGCGCAGCGCGCAGCCGAATCCGAACTCGTCGGTTTCTGACGGTCGGGTTCGAGCTACAGAGCGGGACGTGGTCAATCACCTGGAGGGACGAATGACGGAGGCGCGGGCACATCGCCAGTTCGGTTCGACCGAACATCTGGCCAGCGAGGCAATCGCTGCCTACGTCGACGGAGAACTCCGAATGCAGGCCTACTTGCGGGCCTCGCATCACATCTCGATCTGTGCCGAGTGCGCTGCGGCCGTCGATGCTCAGCAGCAGGCACGTGGTGCGCTGCGTCGAAGCGGCGAGATGACGATGCCGTTGTCCCTGGTGGGACTTCTCAGCCAGATTCCTTCGTGCAACAGTCCGACTACCGGGCCGAATTCGGAAAACGCCGACAGTTCCGTCGGTAATCAACCCGCCGGCTTCTCCACCATCAGCAAGAGGTTGTCCCGTCGCTGGCGCAAATGACGCCGCGCGCCAGCTTCCCGGCGCGGATCAGTGATACTGGACCATGTGACTGACGGAAAAAGGGGGCACTCCGGAGTGAGTTCGGATTCTTCGGCAAACGGTTCGGTGGACAGACCGGCAGATGCGCCGGTTCTCGACCCCCGTCCGGTCTATCGACCCCAGATCGATCCGGCCTCGCGCCAGGTGTTCGGTCGGCCGAGTGGAGTCGAGGGCTCGTTCACTCCGGTGGCCGCGCGATCGACTCCGTCCTCCGATGTCGTGATCGGGACTCCGGACCCGGTTCTGGCCGAAGCGTTCGGTCGACCCGCAGACGCCACCGAGTCGATCGGTCGCGATCCCGATGCGACGGCGAACAACACGCCCGACGAAGAACCGCCGCGTGATCCGTGGCGTGATCCTGAATCCGCCGTCTCGCTGGGCAAGCCCGCAGAGTCCGAGGCGCCGGTGCAGTTGCCTCCCGCCCAGAAACTCGACGTGCGTGAGCTGTTGTTCGGTCGCAAGGTCGCCCCCTCGGCACTGGCCGCGCTTGCGGGCATGGCGCTTGTCATCGCTCTTGTCGGTGGGTTGCTTGCCACTGTCATCACTGCCGATCGCAGTTCACTCACCAGCTCACGTGTCACGCTCGTTCAATCCGGCGGTGGGGAACAGCCGGAGTCTCAGGTGGCGAAGGTCGCCGACGCGGTACTGCCATCAGTGGTGTCGATTCAGGTCGCCGTCGGCGACCAGGGCAGCACGGGTTCCGGTGTGGTCATCGACGGCGCCGGATACATCGTCACCAACAACCACGTGATCTCCTCGGCCGTTCCGCCCGCTCAGGACGCGAAGATCCAGGTGATCTTCTCCGACGGAACCAAGACCGACGCCCAGATCGTCGGACGTGACGTCAAGACAGACCTCGCAGTGCTCAAGGTGTCGGCGAACAATCTGACGGTCGCTCAGCTCGGAAAATCCGAGGATGTTCAGGTGGGCGACGACGTCGTCGCCGTCGGCTCACCGCTCGGATTGAGCAAGACCGTCACCCGCGGAATCGTCAGTGCACTGAACCGGCCTCTGCGGTTGTCGGGTGAAGGCACCGACACCAACGCCGTCATCGACGCCGTCCAGACCGACGCGGCGATCAACCACGGCAACTCCGGTGGTGCGCTCGTCGACGACGAAGCCCGCGTCATCGGCATCAACACCGCAATGCTCAGTGAGTCCGGCGGTTCGGTCGGGCTCGGCTTCGCGATTCCGATCGACACGGTGACCGAGGTGGCGCAGACCATCATTCGCGACGGCAAGGTTCATCACCCCGACATCGGCGTGAATGCACGCACCGCGGTCAACGACGCGACCAGTGGTGCTGCGGTGGCCAACGTGCGCGACGGCAGCCCAGCGCAACGTGCGGGGATCGTCGAGGGTGACGTCATCGTCAAGGTCGGTGACCGACCGGTGACAAGCGCCGACGAATTGGTGGTTGCGGTCAACGCGACGACCGTCGACCAACCCGTCAACATTCAGTTGATCCGCGACGGACGGCAGGTCGACATTTCGGTCACGCCGGTGTCGGACTGATCGGACCCTGCGATCTTCCTGTGAGGTTGATCCGGACATGCGCGCACCGAGCGAGCACACAGTAGGCTGACCCTGTGTTTGGCAACATCGGTTGGGGCGAGTTCATGATCCTCCTCGTAGCGGCTCTGGTCATCTTGGGACCTGAGCGGCTTCCTGGTGCGGTCTCCTGGGTCACGAAATCCCTGAGGCAGGTGCGCGAATATGCTTCGGGCGCTTCCAATCAGCTCAAGGAAGAACTGGGCACCGATTTCGAGGATCTGCGTAAACCGCTCGCAGATCTGAACAAGCTGCGCGGAATGACGCCGCGCGCTGTGATCACCCAGCACCTCCTCGACGGCGACGACTCCATCTTCACGGGCAACTTCGACAAGAAGCCGCAGAGCGGAGTGCAGGAGCCGAAGACGCTGTCGAAGGACAAGCCACTCACCGCCGGCGAACGTCCTCCTGTGGACTTCGACGCAACCTAGATTCGACATACGCAAGGGCGCCTGTCACCGATCGGTGACAGGCGCCCTTCCGTATGAGTGGGTTCTACAGGTTGCGAACCGTGTTGATACCGAGCGACATTCCGGCCAGCCCGCGCTGACGGACGGCCAACTTGTCGGCGATGTCCTTGAGTGCGATGGCTGCGGGTGAATCGGGAGCGCTGAGGACGATCGGCGTCCCGGCGTCGCCTGCCTCGCGGACGGACGGATCCAGCGGGATCTGTCCGAGAAGCGGAACCTTGGCTCCGACGGCCTTCGTGAGGCGATCGGAGACGGTCTGCCCGCCGCCTTCGCCGAAGACGTCCATACGGGTGCCGTCGGGAAGTTCGAGCCACGACATGTTCTCGACGACGCCGGCGACGCGCTGGCGGGTCTGCAGGGCGATCGCGCCCGCGCGCTCGGCGACCTCTGCAGCAGCCTGCTGCGGTGTGGTGACGACCAGGATCTCGGCGCTCGGGATGAGCTGAGCCACAGAGATGGCGATGTCACCGGTGCCGGGCGGCAGATCGAGCAGCAGCACGTCCAGATCGCCCCAGAACACGTCGGCGAGGAACTGCTGGAGCGCGCGGTGCAGCATCGGTCCGCGCCAGACGACAGGTGTGTTGCCCTGGGTGAACTGCGCGATGGAGATCATCTTCACGTCGTGGGCGACGGGCGGCATGATCATGCGCTCGACCTGAGTCGGCTTGGCGTCGGTGCCGAGCATGCGGGGGATCGAGTGGCCGTAGATATCCGCGTCGAGTACACCCACGGACAGTCCGCGCGCGGCCATTGCTGCCGCGAGATTGACTGTCACGCTGGACTTTCCGACGCCACCCTTGCCGGAGGCCACGGCGTAGACGCGGGTGAGTGAACCTGGCTGGGCGAACGGGATGACGGGCTCGGCGGAATCACCGCGAAGCGACTTGCGGAGCTCGGTTCGCTGAGCGTCGTCCATGACGTCGAGTTCGACGCGAATCGCACCGACCCCGGCGACATCGGCGACGGCCTTGGTGACGCGTTCGGTGATCTCGGTGCGCATCGGGCAGCCGGCGGTCGTGAGATAGATGCCGATGTCGACGCTGTTGTCACTGGAGAGGGAGATCCCCTTGACCATCCCCAGTTCGGTGATGGGTTTGCGGATCTCTGGGTCCAGAACTCGCGCGAGCGCGGAGCGAACGTCGGACTCGGTCAGTACAGACATGACTCCATGGTAAGTCCAGGTAGGTCAGTGGATGCGCGGCAGGTCCGATGCGGCGGGCACGATGCCGGTGGAGTACCCGAGCGACCAGGCCAGAACGTTGGCGACGTAGGCGGCCGAGTTGTTGTAGCGGTGGATCGCGGAGGCAACCTGCGTGACGTCCTGCATGTTGAGTCCGCCGTCGCACAGGTACTTGCCGGTGGTCAGTGCGGAGTCGAAAAGGTTCTGCGGGTCGGCGATTCCGTCACCGTTGCCGTCACCGGCGTATTGGTTCCACGTGGACGGGATGAACTGCATCGGGCCGACTGCGCGGTCGTAGACGGTGTCGCCGTCGAGGGCGCCGCCGTCGGTGTCCATGATGACGGCCTGGCCGGGGAGGCTGCCGTTGAGTGGCAGGCCGATCACGGGCTTGTAGAGGTTGCCGTTCGCGTCGGCGTCCTTGCCGTCGTTGGCGTGGCCGGATTCGACGCGGCCGATACCGGCGAGGAGCGTCCAGTGCATGTTGCAGCTGGGCTTCTCGACGGCGAGGATCCGCTCGGCGTTCTGGTAGGCGGCGACGCTCACGCTCGGGATTCCGAGTGCTCCCTCGGCCATGGACGCGGGGAGC
>NZ_BCWH01000002.1:1783674-1878674 GCF_001653035.1 Rhodococcus sp. YH3-3
CCGGCGGGATCAGTGCCTGGATCTCGGGTGAGAGTGCAGGCATGTCCGGCAGACCCGGGAAGAGGGGAGTGGTGGTCGGGGTCGGCGTCGTCGACGCTGATTCCTTGTCGCCGGCCGCCGGATCGGTAGCCGCAGCCGCGGCGAGTACGGCCGAAGCGGCGGAGTCTGCCGAGGCGGCGGCGTTGATCGCGGAGCTGCCGGTGTTGATGCCCGAGGTGTACGGCAGCTGACCGGAAGGAATGACACCGTTCTTGTATGCCGTCGACCACATGATCACGTTTGCTGCGTAAGCGGCCGAGTTGTTGTATCGCAGAACAGCTTTGGTCTCCTGGGCGACATCGCGCAGGTTGAGTCCGCCGCTGCAGAGGTACTTCGCTGCCGAGAGTGCCGCATCGAAGACGTTGTTGGGGTCCTTGATTCCGTCCCCGTTGCCGTCGCTGGCATATCCGGCCCAGGTGGCCGGAATGAACTGCATCGGCCCGACGGCGCGGTCGTGAGTGGGGTCGCCGTCGATTGCGCCCTTGTCGGTGTCCCGAATGACTTCGTTGCCTGCCAGCCGTCCGTCGAGGACGGGGCCGAGGATCGGGGTGACCGTCGTACCCACCGAGGTCGTCTTGCCGCCGTTGGCGTGACCGGATTCGATGCGTCCGATGCCGGCCAGAAGATGCCAGGGGATTCCGCATCCCGGTGCCTCGGTCATCATCACCAGCTCCGCGGAGCGGTACGCGTTCAGGACGATCTCGGGGATGCCCAGAGAGGTGAGGACGACGGCCGCAGCGTTGGGCGCTGCCGGGGCGCCGGCGACCGTATCGCTGGGCGGGGCCGATCTTTGCGTTCGGACCGTGCGGGGCGTCGGGAGGAAGTCGACAGAGTCCGGCTGCGCAATCGAGGCGGAGCCCGCCAGTGCGATCGGAACCTGTGACCCTCCGGTCGGTGCGCTTCCGGCAGTGAGGGCCGCTGGACCTGTGACGACGAGCAGTCCCCCCACCAGTGTGGATGCTGCAATCATTCCGCGTACTCGCACGATTCCCCTTTGCTGGCGCTCCCGCTCCGGAGTACCCACCGTGATATCCATATTGCTGTGACTTACGTTACATATCGGTCACGGTGCGTGCAGCAAAACTCAGCGAACGCTCAGCTAGTTGTGACTTTGTTTCGCAGTATTCGAGTCACGGTGCTTCTTCTTCGGGGTCGGTTCGCCGTCGGCAGCAAGGATCGACTTGATCTCCTCGAGCTCCCGTCGCAGGTAGTCGCGGGTGGCAACCTCGCCGACGGCGATACGCAGAGCTGCGAGTTCTCGGGCGAGGAATTCGGTATCCGCCTTGGTTTGCTCGGCGCGTGAGCGGTCCTCCTCGAGTGAGACCCGGTCGCGGTTCTCCTGACGGTTCTGGGCCAGCAGGATCAGCGGCGCCGCGTAGGCGGCCTGGGTGGAGAAGGCCAGGTTGAGCAGGATGAACGGGTACGGGTCCCACTGCAGGGCCACCGCGAACACGTTGATCAGGATCCAGACGATCACGATGATCGTCTGGATTGCGAGATAACGCCCGGTGCCGAGGAAGCGGGCGATGCGTTCACTGACGCGCCCGACAGCTTCGACGTCGAAATCGAGATTGAACCGGCGGCTTCCGCGGGGCGTTTCCAGTCGTTGCCGTGCGGTCGTGCTCGACGCCCGTTCGCTCATCGGAGTAGTTCCTCGTCGTCGGAGTAATCCTCACGCCAGTCTTCCGGCAGGAGGTGATCGAGCACGTCGTCGACCGTCACGGCCCCGATCAGGTGGTTCTCGTCGTCCACGACCGGCCCGCATACCAAGTTGTACGTCGCGAAATATCGGGTGACCGACGCCAACGAGTCGTCCGGGGCCAACCGGGGCATGTCGGTGTCGAGTAGTCCGCCTACCAGGCTGGCGGGAGGCTCGCGGAGAAGCTTCTGCAAGTGGACGCAGCCGAGATACCGCCCGGTCGGAGTCGCCGTCGGCGGACGTACGACGAAGACCATGCTCGACAGCGCCGGGGTCACGTCGTAGTTGCGGGCGCGGGCAAGGGCCTCCGCGACCGTCGTCGAGGCCGTCAGTACCACCGGTTCGGGCGTCATCAGACCACCGGCAGTGTCCGGGGAATGCTCGAGCAGGCGTCGAACAGGTTCGGAATCCTGCGGGTCCATCAACTGAAGCAGTGACTCGGCCTCGGTTTCGGGCAGCTCGCCCAACAGGTCGGCGGCGTCGTCGGGATCCATCGCTTCGAGTAGATCGGCGGCGCGTTCGACTTCCAGGTGCATCAGCAGATCGGTCTGGTCGTCCGCCGGCAGTTCCTGCACGACGTCGGCGAGGCGTTCGTCGTCGAGCGCCACGGCCAGTTCGTGGCGGCGCTTCTCCGGCAGTTCGCGCATGGCGTTGGCCACATCGGCGGGTCGCATGCCTTCGTACTGGAGAAGCAGGTGAGCTACGCCCTGGCCGGGGAGTGAGAGATCGCTCTGGGTGAGGCCGGCGACGTGCTGCCAGTCGACGATGTGAATCGCCGCGCGTCGACCGAGGCGTCCGCGATGGCCGCGAACCGCGACCTTGGAGACCACCCAGTCTCGCGTCCGCGTCGATTCGATTCCGAGATCGACGACTATCGTGTCGACGCCGTGAAGCTCCTCGAGTTCCGGGTCGTCCACGCGCACATGCGAATCGAGTACCTGCGCCAGAGCGAGCACTTCGCCCGGGCGCTGGTTGAAGCGCCGCAGACTGACGTTGCCGGTGGTGAGGGTGACTGCACTCGGTTCGATTGCTGTCACACGCAACATCGGAACGAAAATGCGTTTGCGCGTGAACATTTCGATCACCAGACCGAGAACGCGGGGTTGCTGGCGTCCGATGCGGACCGTGATGACGACGTCGCGCACACGACCGATCGATTCGCCGTCCGGGCCGAGTACAACCAGGCCGGCAAGCCTGGCTGCAAATACCTTGCCTGCTGCTGCCATGATTGCAAGGCTAATTCGTCCAGCGTCAAAATCTGCAACGGCGCCACCGAAAATCGAGAAGGGCAGTCCGCAATGACTTCACGCAACCGTTCCCGTCGATCGGTATTGGCAGTTCCCGGCAGCAGTCGGAAGATGATCGACAAGGCGAAGGGATTGCCCGCCGACGAGATCTTTCTCGACCTCGAAGATGCGGTGGCGCCGCTGGCGAAGCAGGCGGCCAGGGAGTCGATCGGCGACGCGTTGGCCGAGGACGGGTGGGGCAAACAGGTCAAGGTCGTCCGGGTCAACGACTGGACCACCGAATGGACGTATGCCGACGTCGTGGAGGTGGTGGGCCGCGCCGGAGCGCATCTGGACGCCATTCTGCTGCCCAAGGTTCCCGATGCGAGTCACGTCCAGGCGCTCGATTTGTTGTTGACGCAGGTCGAGAAGGCCAACGGTCTCGAGGTCGGCAGGATCGGGATCGAACCGCAGATCGAGAACGCGATCGGCTTGACCAACATCGACGCGATCGCCACCGCGAGTCCCCGCGTCGAGGCGCTCGTGTTCGGCCCGGCCGACTTCATGGCGAGCTTGAACATGCGAACTCTGGTCGTCGGTGAGCAACCGGACGGCTACGACCGCGGTGACGCGTATCACCACATCCTGATGACCATCTTGATGGCCGCGCGGGCGCACGGCGTCCAGGCCATCGACGGGCCGTACCTGCAGATCCGCGACGTCGAGGCTTTCACTCGGTCGGCTGCGCGAACGGCAGCGCTCGGTTTCGACGGCAAGTGGGTTCTGCACCCCACGCAGATCGAGGCGGCCAACGAGGTGTTCAGTCCGCGCCAATCCGATTACGACCGTGCGGAACTCATCTTGGACGCGTACGCGTTCCACACCTCGGCTGCCGGGGGAGGGCGGGGCGCCGTCATGCTCGGCGACGAGATGATCGACGAGGCGAGTCGCAAGATGGCACTGGTGATTTCGGCCAAGGGTCGCGCCGCGGGGATGGCGCGCACGTCGGAATTCACGCCGCCCGAACACGCCTGACGCTCGCATAGCCGAACGAATCAGGTCTGTAAAGGGCACAATAGGGGGTAGATGTACTTGCGTCATCCGCGTGGATGACGTGCCCGAAAAGAGGAGCGCAGCCAGCCATGTCCAATCCGCTCGGTCAATCGTCGAATGGGTCGCGCCGTGGAGCGTTGCCGACACCGCCTTCGGGATGGCCCATCGGGTCGTACCCCACCTACGCCGAGGCGCAGCGCGCAGTCGATTACCTCTCCGATCAGGAATTCCCGGTTCAGGACGTCACGATCGTCGGCGTGAACCTGATGCAGGTCGAGCGAGTTCTCGGTCGGTTGACGTGGGCCAAGGTGATCGGTGGCGGCATCGTCTCCGGTGCTTGGCTCGGTGTCTTCTTCGGCCTGGTGCTCGGAATCGTCACCGGTGGTTTCCTCGCTCCGCTGATCGCGGGCATCGTGGGCGGCATCATCTTCGGTGTCATCTCCACGACGATTCCGTACGCCGCGACGCGTGGGCAGCGGGACTTCGCCTCGACGATGCAGTTGGTCGCCGGACGTTACGACGTACTGTGTGAGCCCAAGACGGCGGAGTCGGCGCGCGACCTGCTCGCCAAGCTCGCCATCTGACATTCTCGCTCGGGCTGCCAACTTGTGTGATCTCGGTTACTTTATGTACACGCGGGCGAGGTAGTACTGGCTTCCCGTGACCGTTTGCCGGACAAGGAAATAGGTCCCTTCTCCGGCAAAAGTGCCGATGTGTGGTGCGTCGGCCAGCCGTAACGACTGCGCCGTCTCGCCGCCCGAGGAGGACGGCTGTGCAGAACAAGAGATCGCGGGCGGGGCAGAACGAGAGATCGCGGGCGGGACAGAAGAAGAAATTGCGGGCGGGGCTGCTCGGCGCGGCAACATTGTTGTTGGCGCCCTTGCTCAGTGCGTGCGGATCGGACAATGACGACGGCGTGGTGCTGTCCTTCTACACCGCTGCCGACGGCGCCGAGCAGTATGCGGAGGCCGCCGCCAATTGTTCGGCGGCGTCGAACGGCGCGTACCGGGTCGAGCAGAAAACTCTGCCCAAGGGTGCCGACGACCAGCGACTTCAGTTGGCCCGGCGTCTGACCGGCAATGACAAGTCACTCGATCTGATGACGCTCGACGTGGTGTGGACTGCCGAATTCGCCGAAGCGGGATGGGCATTGCCGCTTCCTGACGACGTGGCGGCCGAGGTCAGCAACGGGACGCTCGAGGGTCCGCTGGAGTCGGCGAAGTGGCAGGACCAACTCTATGCGGCGCCATTGAACACCAACACCCAATTGCTCTGGTATCGAAAGGATTTGATGCCGGACGGGCAACCACCCCAGACCTGGGATCAGATGATCGACATCTCCGAAGGCCTGGCCGCGGAGGGGCGCCCCAGCTGGATCGGTGTGCAGGGCAAGCAGTACGAAGGATTGATGGTCTGGTTCAACACCCTTCTCGCCAGTGCCGGCGGATCGGTGGTGGGGCCGGACGGAACAACCGTGACGGTGGCCGACGGTGATGCTGCCCAGCAGGCGCTGACCGTCATGAAGCGCGTCGCTACCGCCAAGGGTGCGGATCCCTCGATCTCGCAGGGGGATGAAGCGTCGTCGCGACTGGGTATGGAGAGCGGCAAATCTGCCTTCCAGGTCAACTGGCCGTTCGTGCTGCCCGGCATCATGGAGAACGCCGAGAAGGGCGATCTGCCGTACATCGACGACAAGGGCAACGTCACCAGTGAGAACACCGGAAACACGGTGCTCACGGTGAACGGAGAACGGAATTTCCTTGCCGCTCCGTATCCCTCGGTGATCGAGGGTAAGCCGGCCGAGGTCACGATCGGCGGCTTCAACGTGGCGGTGGCCAAGACCAGCCAGCATCCGGACCTCGCTTTCGATGCGCTGACCTGTCTGCGTAACGAGGAGAATCAGCGCAACAACGCGGTAGCCGGTGGCGTTCCGCCGACTCTCGAGAGCCTGTACGACGACCCGGCGTTCCAGGAGGCGTACCCGGCGTGGCGTGAGGTTCGCGACAGCCTGGACACCGCTTCGGTTCGGCCGGTTTCTCCTGCCTATCAGAGTATTTCGACGCTCATCACTGCCACGCTGAACCCTGTGGGAAACATCGATCCGGAATCGACCGTGAACGATCTTGCCGAGCAGGTACGCAAGGCAGTCAATTCCGAGGGGCTGATTCCGTGACGATCGACAGCGAAAATTCGGGAGCTGCACCAACAGTCGCGACGCCATCGCCGGAGCCGAAGCACTCCGCGAAGTCGAAGATGTCCGACGGAAAGGCGGCTGAGCGTCGACTCGGTCTCTGGCTGGTGGCCCCGGCCGCGATTCTCATGATCGCGGTGACCGCGTATCCGGTGGTCTACGCCGTTTGGCTGAGTTTGCAGCGCTACGACCTGCGCTTCCCGGATCAACGAAAGTTCGTGTGGTTCGACAACTACGTGTCGGTGCTGACCGACGGTTACTGGTGGCAAGCGTTCGCGGTGACGACGTCGATCACGGTTGTCTCGGTCGTCATCGAGTTCGTTCTCGGACTGACCATCGCACTGGTGATGCACCGAACGATCGTGGGTAAGGGGCTCGTCCGCACCGTTGTGCTCATCCCGTACGGCATCGTCACCGTCGCGGCGGCATACAGCTGGTACTACGCGTGGACGCCGGGGACCGGCTACCTCGCCAATCTCCTGCCCGACGGCAGTGCGCCGCTCACCGACCAGATCCCGTCGCTCGCGATCATCGTCCTTGCCGAGGTCTGGAAGACGACGCCGTTCATGGCGCTGCTCCTGCTCGCCGGCTTGGCGCTCGTGCCCGATGACCTTCTCAAGGCGGCTCAGGTGGACGGCGCCGGCGCGTGGACCCGGTTGGTACGCATCATCCTTCCGCTGATGAAGCCCGCCATCCTCGTCGCTCTGCTGTTCCGCACACTCGACGCATTCCGCATCTTCGACAACATCTACGTGCTCACGAAGGGAGCGAACGACACCGGGTCGGTGTCGATTCTGGGTTACGACAATCTGTTCAAGGCATTCAACTTGGGCATCGGATCCGCGATCAGCGTGTTGATCTTCGTGTGCGTGGCCGTGATCGCGTTCATCTTCATCAAACTTTTCGGTGCTTCGGCTCCCGGATCCGATACGGAAGGACGCTGACATGACCGTGACTCCCAGACTCAAGATCAGCTGGTCCGTCGTCAACCTTCTGGTCTTGCTGTACGCGTTGGTTCCCGTCCTGTGGATTGCGAGCCTGTCCTTCAAGCCCGCCGGAACCATCAAGGACGGCAAGTTCATTCCGGAGAAGTGGACCCTGGACAACTACCGAGGAATCTTCGACACCAGCGCCTTCACCAGTGCTCTGATCAACTCCATCGGCATCGGACTCATCTCGACGGTCATCGCCGTGGTGATCGGAACCATGGCTGCTTACGCGATTGCGCGCCTGGATTTTCCGGGCAAGAAGCTGCTGGTGGCTGTTGCCCTGCTGATCGCGATGTTCCCGCAGATTTCATTGGTGAGCCCGCTGTTCGACATCGAACGACGGCTCGGACTCTTCGACACCTGGGCCGGACTCATCCTGCCGTACATCACCTTTGCGTTGCCGTTGGCGATCTACACGCTCTCGGCATTCTTCAAAGAGATTCCTTGGGAACTCGAGAAGGCGGCGCAGATGGACGGCGCGACGCCGGGGCAGGCGTTCCGGAAGGTGGTAGCTCCGCTCGCCGCGCCCGGCATCGTCACGGCGGGCATTCTGGTGTTCATCTTCTGCTGGAACGATCTGTTGTTCGCGATCTCGCTGACGTCGACCGAACGCTCCATCACCGCCCCTGCGGCCATCGCAAACTTCACCGGCGCTTCACAATTCGAGGAGCCCACCGGGTCGATCGCCGCGGCCGCCATGGTCATCACCATTCCGATCATCATCTTTGTTCTGTTCTTCCAACGTCGTATCGTGGCCGGGCTTACTTCCGGCGCAGTGAAGGGATAAGCCTGTGGCCGAGATCGTGCTGGACAAGGTGACCAAGCTGTACCCGGACGGAGCCAAGGCGGTCAGTGATGTCGACATCACCATCGCCGACGGAGAATTCATCATTCTCGTGGGCCCGTCCGGTTGTGGAAAATCCACGACTCTCAACATGATTGCCGGGCTGGAAGACATTTCGACCGGTGAGTTGCGGATCGCGGGTGAACGCGTCAACGAACGCGCCCCCAAGGACCGCGACATCGCGATGGTCTTCCAGTCGTATGCGCTGTATCCGCACATGACGGTGCGCCAGAACATCGCGTTCCCGTTGACCTTGGCGAAGATGTCCAAGGACGAGATCAACGCCAAGGTCGACGACGCGGCGCGGGTCCTCGACCTCACCCAGCATCTCGATCGCAAACCGGCGAACCTGTCGGGCGGTCAGCGTCAGCGTGTGGCGATGGGACGCGCAATCGTGCGCAGCCCGAAGGCGTTTCTCATGGACGAGCCGCTATCCAACCTGGACGCCAAACTGCGCGTGCAGATGAGGACGGAGATCGCCCGTCTGCAGCAGCGGCTCGGTACGACAACGATTTACGTGACCCACGACCAGACCGAGGCGATGACGCTCGGCGATCGGGTAGTCGTGCTGCGCGGCGGAATCGTGCAACAGATCGGTGCGCCGCAGGAACTCTACGATCGTCCGAACAATCTGTTCGTGGCGGGGTTCATCGGGTCCCCGTCCATGAACTTCTTCCCCGGACAGTTGACGGCCGACGGTGTGAGCACGCCGATCGGCGATGTTCGCCTGCCCGCGGCGGCGCAGTCGAAGATCTCGGGCAGCGGCTCGGGCAAGGACGTCGTGGTCGGTATCAGGCCGGAACATTTCGAGGACGTGGCGCTGGTCGATGCAGCGCAGAAGCCGCACGGTGGGACGTTCACCGTCGACGTCGACGTGCTGGAATCGATGGGTTCGGACAAGTACGCGTATTTCCTCGCTGGTGGCCCCGCCGTCAACTCTCGTGAACTCGAGGAACTCGCCGCCGATTCGGGAACGGCCGTCGCTGGTGGCGGTCAACTGGTTGCCAGGCTCTCGTCCGAGTCCACGGTGGCCCAGGGCAGGTCTGTCGATCTGTGGTTCGATCCCGCCAAGATCGCGGTGTTCGACGGCGGTACGGGAGCCAATCTGCTGCTGTGACCTTTACCCGGGCAAGGTGACCGAATACGTCGCGCCCCAGGGGAGCGGTACCTGTTCGGGGCCGGGCGCTGCGTCGGCCGGTTCGGGTAGGGGGACCAGGCGGCCGAATTGTTCGTGATGGGTGGAGGCCGGGGTGGCTTGCGCTGTCCCGGCCACCACGGCGATCGGCGCCGCTGCCAGGGCGCCGGCGACGGCAAATCGAGTGGCGATGCGGCGCTTGCTTGCTCGGGTCGAGATCATGAGCACTCCTGCGTGGTTTCGAGGTTCGGTGAATGCTGTGCCATTCACGGTATTGCGGGTTGATTGTGAAATCTCGTGTGCGAAGCTCATTCACAGGGAACTGGGATGGGCGGCACAGGAGGACAGATGAACGAATCCTCGGTACGAACCGAGCACCTGCCCGGTGGCCCGGACCTCGAGCGGATCATGCGCGAACACGCCTACCGCGGTGCGTACCTCCAACTGACGGTGCGTGGCGCTCTGGTGCTGTTCATCGCCCTGACACTGATCTTCGTCCCGCCGATGAACGACGCGGGATGGTGTTTCGCGATTCTGGGCGCCTATGCCCTCTGGTCGGCAGCCGTGGCGCTGTGGATCCGCAAAGGCGGCACCGGCCCGGTGACGATGATCTGGCTCGGCTTGTTCGTCGACCTCGCCGTGCTCGCAACTCTGACATTGCTGACCGGTCTCGCAGCCGAGCAGAGTTGGACCGCCGACATCTTGAGCAACGGGCTCTTCGTCATTCCGGTTCTTGCGTGTACGCAACTGCGGACGGACGTGTGTGTCGGCGTCGTTGCCTGCACGATCGGGGTGTTCTTCGTTTCCAGTTGGGCAACGATGACTTCGAACTCCGAGCCGTGGCCGTCGATCCTGCTGAGCACCATGGCCTTGGCCGGAGTGGGCGCGGGCGCAATCGGATTGACTCGGATTCAAAGATCACGCGTGTTGACCATCGGACAACTCGTCGGGCATCGCACGAGCCTTCTTGCCGAGCTCATGGGGCTCGAGCAGCGTGAGCGCACGGAACTGTCGGAGCAATTACACGACGGGGCGCTGCAGTACGTCCTCGCGGCGCGGATGGATCTCGACGAATTGGCAGACAGCGCGGAGCCTGTCGCCCTGGCGCGAGCCGCGAAAGCGCTCGGTGAAGCGACAACGCTGTTGAGATCCTCCGTCTCGGAGTTGCATCCCACTGTCCTTGTTCACGTGGGTCTTGCCCGCGCAATCGGGGACCTCGCGCGATCGGCGCAGGGACGCGGCGGAGTGGTGGTCGACGTCGACACT
The DNA here is from genome assembly GCF_001653035.1 of Rhodococcus sp. YH3-3. Classification (NCBI taxonomy): domain Bacteria; kingdom Bacillati; phylum Actinomycetota; class Actinomycetes; order Mycobacteriales; family Nocardiaceae; genus Rhodococcus; species Rhodococcus sp. YH3-3. The sequence continues at coordinate 1,794,117 of NZ_BCWH01000002.1, forward strand.
TCGGGCTGGAACGACGATCTGCGCACGTCCGCGGACGAAGTCTTGTTCGGCGCCACCCGAGAGCTTCTGGGCAACGTCGTCAAACATGCCGGCGCGCAGAACGTCCGGATCGAGCTTGCACGACTGGACCACCGTGCGGTGCTCGTGGTCTCGGACGACGGTCGGGGGATCAGCGCCGATCGGATTGCCGAACGACGGGCTGCCGGGCACATCGGACTGCTCTCGCACGAACTGCGGGTTGTTGCCGCGGGTGGCTCGTTCTCGGTCGGACCGGGTGAAGAGTCCGGAACCCTCGCGCGAGTCGAGATACCGTTCGAGATCGTCACCGCCACTGACCACGATCGTTGAGGAGTTGTCGATGGCTGCACTGATCACCGATCGCGAGCTCAACCTGGCGACTCTGGCGCGGCAGTTCCTGCTGCGGAGGGCCGAGGTCAGTGCGTTGGATGCGATCGAGCACCTGGCAGGTCTGCAGGCCCAGGCGCCGAACCCGCCCTACCTGGCGCTGTGGGCGCGGCTGAAGAACTTTGCGGCAGAAGACCTCTCCACCCTTGTCGAGAAGCGCCAGGTGGTGCGGCTTGTTGCCATGCGGGGCACGGTCTTTGCTCTTTCGGCCGCGGATGCGGGTCCCTTCCGGGCCACGGTTCAGACGATCATGGAACGCGATCTCCACACCAACAGCACACAGCGTGCGGCGCTCACCGGGTTGGATCTCGACGCTCTGGCGCGGGCGGGACGGGACCTCGTAGCGGACGGGCCGCTCACCCAGATGCAGATGAGACCGATACTGGCAGAGCGCTTTCCCGGTCACGCGGCCGAGGGACTGGCGCACGGAGTTCGAGGACTTCTGCCGATGGTGCAGGTCCCACCGCGAGGCCTGTGGGGACGATCCGGAGTACCGGCACTGACGACCTTGGAGAATTGGCTTGGCACGGAAGTGAGTTCATCGCCGGATCCGGATGCGATGGTGCTTCGTTATCTGGCGGCCTTCGGGCCCGCCAGTGTGAAAGATGCGCAAGCGTGGTCAGGGCTCACGAGACTCGCCGAAGTCTTCGAGAGGCTACGTCCCGGCTTGATCACCTTTGTCAACGCGAAAGGGGCCGAGGTGTTCGACCTGCCGGACGCGCCACGACCGACCTCCGGAACACCGCCGGTCAGAATCCTTGCTCCGTTCGACAACATCCTGCTCTCGCACGCCGACCGCTCGCGAATCATGGACGAGCAGTACCGAACTCGCGTCTTCACCGTCAACGGCATCATCAAGCCCGCCATCCTGGTGCGCGGAAAGGTGGTGGGATTCGCGACGGTGACGCCGGACAAGGAGACGGTCGAATTGGGCGCGACTCTGTTTGCGCAGCAACCGAAGACCGCGCTCGCATCCATCGAGAAGGAAGCGCGTGCGTTGCTGAAATTCATGCACCCGAAGATCCCGAACCGAGAGGTGCGGATCGCTGTCGCTACGTAGCGGGCTTGTGCTTTCGCGGTGCTCGATCGCGTAGTTCGGCCACGATCTCGTCGTTCCACATGTGGCGCCGCACCAACCGGTACCGCTCCCGTGCAATCCACAGATATGCCTCGGCGTCGGTGTGTTCGGGCAACATGTCGGCGCCTCGCAGCATTCGCACGACGGGGAGAAACTCCTCACCGAACCAGCGGCGGGCGACGGTGTCCCGGCCGAGAAACTCACCCTTCTCCTGCATGAGGCGAAAACCCCACGCCTCCACGCACTCACTGAGTTCGGCGTACTCCCACGGGTCCGTGACTTGTACGGCTTCGCGTTGTGAACCCTGCAGCGGAACGCGGGTGAGGAAGAGGCGGCGATGATCCTTGATGAGCAGATCGGCGCGCTGAGTGATGCCTTCCGGTGAGATACGCGTGATGATCTCGGTGACGTACGCGTCGATTGTCTTCTGGTGCATCGCACACGCAATGGACACTCGGTGGTGCCCGTCGATCACGAAATGCATGGAGCCGACGCGATACAACTGAACAGGTGGTACCGATTCGCCGCGTCGTTGCGCCACCGCAAGTCGCTCCCAACGAGCGCGCGAGTGAGTGGACGTCGGACGGAAGTACCTGTCGAAATCACCTGTGCGGTCGACACTTCCGACTATCGATTCGATGGTGACGACCTGCAGCCCCAGAGACTTCTCGCCGACCTTGCCCAGAGCTGCGACAACCTCGTCGAACGGCAGGATCGCGTTGACGTCGTCGGGTTCGCGTCGTAGCCAACTGACCAGACGTGCCACGTCGGCACGTCGACGCTGACGAGCGAAGTCGTTTTCCGCGTCGGCTGTGGGAAATCCGGTGTCACGAGCCATGTCGGCGCCTCACGATCGTCGGCGGAGTACCTGGGGAAATCTCCATCAGCGTGAAGCCGACGGTATTGAGCACGATAGTCCGGCCTACCTCCAGATCGAGAGGGGTTCGCCCGTGCGGGTGGATGTGTCCGTGGACCATCACCGTCGGATCGAGGTTGTGAATCAAAGGCGTGAAGCATTCGAACCCTCGATGTGGCCGATCCTCGGCGTCGCCGACACCGCGGGCGGGACTGTGGGTGAGCAGCACATCCACGCCCGCCCGGCTGCCGGGAAGCCGCGATTGCCAGGCGTTTCGCCAGGTATCGGATGGAACCGCCGAGGCCGGCGATCCGCAGACCGGCGACGGTCACGATGCGTCCGTCGGCGTTGACTGCGCCGGTCGGCCCTGGCCACTGCGCCGGCATCCCTGCCCGCGTCCAACCGGATCTCTTGTTCGAATATCCGGACAGATCGGCGTCGTGGTTGCCGGGAACGAACACGCACGGCGCATTCAGCTGATCGGACAGGTACTCCAGATACGCAAACGGCAGATCGCCTGCGCCGAGGATCACGTCGACTCGGAGTGAACGAACCTGACTGCTCCACAGGAATTCGACAGTCTCGTCGCTGACAGCGAGAACGGAGACCATTTCGACGACGCTACCGCCACCGCGAGGTATCTGCGCTGCGAACCTCGCGGGCACGGTGTTTAGATGGACGAGTGTCAGACAGCGTCGTATCTTCCGTCCGGGCCCATCTCGTCAGCAGCATCGAGGGGCCGGACCCCACCGCGGCCTCAGTGACGTTCCTCGGTGTCGAACCGCTGGACGTGCTGCGTTTCGAATCACCCGACGGCCTGGTCCGCTACGTCACACTGGGGTGCTCGCGTCATCCGATGGGCGACCCCAACGAACTGGTCGCAGACCCCACACGCGGACCCCGCGCCGAGTTGGTACTCACGCTGCGCGGTGGCACCGGTGTGGCGTCAGGTGTGGCCAGGACGCTCGCGGTGCTGGCCGCGGCGCCGTCCGTCGAAGGCGTCGTGCTGCTCGAGGACGCACTGTTGGACCTGGGCGAGCCGCTGTGGAAGGACACTGCGTTCACGGCGGTGCTTCTCGGTGACAGCGGGATCGAAGACCTGACGCTGCCGGAGCCGTTCGACCCGGTGCGCTTCCTTGGTGTGGTCCCCCTGACCGGTACCGAAGCCGCCTGGGTGCGTCTGCGCGGCGCGGAGGCACTGAGGGAAGCGTGGACCGAGGCGGGGATCGACATCCGCGATCCGCACCGTTCCGCTGCCTCGCTCTAGCTGCGCTGGCGCTTTGTCCGTCAGATCATTCGGCGTGCACGAGGATGTCCGCCAAGTTCTCGAGACTTACCCGAACCGTCCGTGAAAATGCTTTCGTGACGATCGGGTCGGCCATCTTGCCGAATACTCCTCCCAGGCCGCTTTCGCTGTCGAGTCGGTAGGTGACCCGAGTGCCGTCACCGACTTCTTCGCAGGTCGTGGTCTGCGAGAAGCTGACCGGACTTTCGACGGACGTCGATTTCGACGATCTCGGTGGGTCGTACTCGGTGAATTCGGATGTCCACTCGAGACGCTTGCCCAGGATTCGCGAGACACCGTGCCAGCGGCTTCCCACGCCCATCGGGCCGTCGGTGATCTGTTTGCACTCGACCATCGAATTCTCCCAGTTGGGCCAGTTCTCGGCGACGGCGATGTACTCCCAGACGTCCTTGGGTGGCAACGCGATCTCCACGGATTGCTCGACTGTAGGCATGGTTGCTCCTCCACTTCTCCTAAGATCTGAATTTGCTTGTCGCAAAATGGATTTCGGGAACGGAATGAAAATGCGTACCCATATCCATTGTCCGCCTGCGACGGTGGCAAGTACAGGGAGTCAGCGTGAGTGGTTCACAGCCAGTTGTTGCGGCGGAAGAGAAAGAACAAGCCGACACACACCGAGGCGATGAGGAACAGGATGGACTGGTAGCCGTACTTGTAACCGAGTTCCGGCATGTTCTCGAAGTTCATCCCATAGATACCGGCAACGCCGGTCGGCACGGCGGCGATCGCGACCCACGCGGAGATCTTGCGCATGTCGGTGTTTTGCTGCACCGCGATCTTCGCGAGTGCGGCGTCGACCAGCGAACTCAACACCTCGTCGTATTCCGAGATACGTTCGGCCACGATCGTGTGGTGATCTCGTACGTCACGGAAGTATCGCCGGATCTCCTTCGGGACGAGGCCGCCCGCGGGCTGGGTCAGCTGGAGCAGTGGCAATCCGAGTGGAGTGACCGAGCGTCGTAGTTCGACGATTTCACGTTTGAGCAGGTAGATGTGCTCGACGGCAACGGTGTTCCGCGGGTTGAACACCAACTCTTCCATGCTGTCGACGTCCTGTTCGACGAGTTGGATGACGGAGAGATAGCTGTCGACGACGTGGTCGGTGATCGCGTGCAACACCGCGAACGGGCCCATGGTGAGGCGCTCGGGGTTCTGCTCGAGTGACTTGCGCACGCTTGCCAGTTCGGAGTGATCCCCGTGCCGGACGGTCACCACGAAGTCGGGGCCGACGAACACCATGATCTCGCCGGTTTCGACGATCTCGCTCGCCGTCGCGACGGACTCGTGCGGCACGTAGACGACCGTGCGCAGCACCAGGAACATGACGTCGTCGTAGCGTTCGAGTTTCGGGCGCTCGTGTGCATGGACGGCATCCTCGACCATCAGCTCGTGGAGTCCGAAAGTTGCTGCGACATCTTGCATCTGACCTTCGTCGGGAGCGTGCATGCCCACCCAGACGAACGCGTTGTCGCGACTACGAACCTCGGCCAACGCAGCGCGGTGCGTGTACTTGCCCGGCAACCGCACGCCGTCCACGTAGACCGCGCAGTCGACGATCGCGCGGGCTGCCGGAACGGGGATCTTGGGCGCATCGGCTTGCGTCGATTTGCCGTTCGACCAATTCGGCAGTGACGGCATGGTTGGCACGCTCGCTCCTTCTCGGTCTGTAATGCAGTGGAACGGCAGGGGAACGGCACTACAGCGACACCTGATCGAATTGCGCTGCCGCTGCGGCGTAATCGTACGTCAGCTTCCGGCTCGCCCACCGGAGCGCGATGAAGTTGCCGATTGCTGACACACTGGAACAGTGCGAATAGATCTTCACACCCACTCCAACGCATCGGACGGCACCGACACCCCGGCTGCCCTCATGCGCGCCGCAGCCGACGCCGGACTCGACGTCGTCGCCATCACCGATCACGACACGACTTCGGGCTGGGCCGAGGCGGCGCAGGCCTTGCCGGCCGGCGTCAGCCTGGTTCGTGGGATGGAGATGTCGTGCGAAGGTCGAGGTGAGCGTGGTTGGCCGGTCGCTGTACATCTGCTTGCGTACCTGTTCGATCCGACGCACCCCGAATTCGCAAAAGAACGTGAGCGACTGCGCGCCGAACGCGTCGAACGTATCCGGGTGATGACGACCATGATGGCGCGTGACGGTCTGCCCGTCGATCCCGATCAGATCCTCGCCGACGCCGGTCCGTCCGTCGGACGCCCGCACGTCGCAGCGGCCCTGATGCGAGCGGGAGTGGTGTCGAGCATCAGTGAGGCTTTCTCCGACCTGTTGTCCAGTCGAGGGCGATACGACGTTCCCAAGTACGACACTCCGCTCGAGTACGCCGTCGAACTGGTGGCAGCGGCCGGGGGAGTAACTGTCCTTGCGCATGGACGGGCGCGTTCGCGCGGCGGATTGCTTGCGCTCGACCACATCCGTGATCTGGCCGAGCTGGGTCTCGGGGGTCTCGAAGTCGATCACCCGGACCATCGCAGCGACGATCGTGACGTCCTGCGCCGACTGGCCGTCGATCTCGGCTTGGCAGTCACCGGATCCTCTGACTACCACGGCGAGAACAAGACGATCGGACTCGGCGACGAGCTCACGGACGAAGCCGAGTTCGACAAACTCGTCTCGGCTGCCACCGGCGTGGAGGTACTGGGGCGCTGATGCTCGACACCACGCTCTACCTCACCGTGTTCATCACGCTGTTCGTGATCATGGACCCGCCCGGAGTCATCCCGGTGTTCTTGTCACTCGTCGGACGTAAAAGCCGTGAAGATCGCAATCGAGCGGCATGGCAGGCCCCCGCCGTCTCCCTGGCGGTCATCTCGGTCTTTGCCATCGGCGGTCAGGCGATCCTCAACTACCTCCACATCGGCATTCCGGCGTTGCAGGGCGCCGGCGGACTACTCCTGCTTCTCATCGCACTCGAACTGCTGACCGGCAAGGCCTCCAACCGTCCGCAGGGAGCCGACGACGTCAACGTCGCACTCGTTCCTCTGGGAACGCCGATGATGGCCGGTCCCGGTGCGATTGCAGCCGTCATCGTCTTTGTCGCCCAGGCCGACGGTGAAGCGGCGTCGTATCTGGCCATCGCGTTGGCGATTCTGTCCATCCACCTCGTGCTGTTCGTGGTCCTGCGCTTCTCGACCGCACTGATCCGGATACTGGGCGAGGGTGGCATCAGTCTGCTGGCACGCATCGCCGGTCTTCTGCTCGCCGCCATCGCGGTTCAACTCATTGCGGAATCAGTCCGCGGATTCGTCGCGGGAGCGTAAGAGATGACATACGACGACAGGTACGACCGGAACGACAGGTACGAGGACGACTACCAGTACCAGGAATATCAGGACTATCAGTACGAAGACGATTACGACTATCCCGCCGACAAACGACAATGGCTGCTGGTCCGCGCTCTACGCGCCCTGAGTGGCACCGTGGCGGCCGGAATCGTGGTCTTGACACTCGTGATCATCGGTTCGGCATATCTGGGCGGCAACCGCGGATTCCCGGGTCCGGGAACAACGTCGATCACCGCGCACATTGCGGCCTCGGTGGTTGCTCTCGCCGCGCAGATCTGGTGCGACCGCAGGAGGGGTATCGCGGCGGTTGCCGGATCGGTGGTCGTGCTCGTGGTGGCAGGGCTGTTGTTGGTGACGCAGTGGTGGGGATGACTGGGTGGGGATGACACGGTGGGGATGACTGGGTGGGGATGACACGGTGGGGATGACGGCTCGGGTTCGAGTGTGGTGAGGAATCCGACCGCTTGGAGGATTTGATTGTGATCCGACTCTGGTGGCAAACTGGAGTTACTTCGAGGCGGCGCCACAGCCCGGCCCCGAAGTGCAGGTTTCGTCAGAATTTCTCCCGAAACCTAGATTGCATGGATACGCCAGGGCTCACCCGCCCCACACCATGACGCTTCGGATGTATTGCGGCCCACTTTCTCGCGCACGCCGAATGCTCTTCTTCTCAGTAGTCGTTCGCGGAAGAAATGATCTCTGACCGTTGTGAACGTAGTTTCGCAGCGGTCCGAAGGATTACTTCCCAGTAACCCAGCCCCGCTTGAGGCTGGACTAATCAGGAGTGTCATCGTGTCCCTCGTGACTGAAGCCATCAACGTACCCAAGGTCGAGTTGACCGACGAAGAAATCTTTGCCGCTCACGTCGGTGGCAAGCTCTCGGTCGAGACCACAGCACCGCTCGATACGCAGCGGGCCCTCTCGATCGCCTACACGCCGGGTGTTGCTCAGGTGAGCCGCGCCATCGCTGCAGACGAAACCCTCGCCGATCGATATACGTGGACCAACCGACTCGTCGTCGTGGTCAGCGACGGCACCGCGGTTCTCGGACTCGGCGACATCGGCCCTCGCGCGTCGCTGCCCGTCATGGAGGGCAAGTCGGCGCTGTTCAAGAACTTTGCCGGACTGAACTCCATTCCGCTGGTTCTCGACACCAAGGATCCCGACGAGATCGTCGAGACACTCATCCGACTGCGTCCGAGCTTCGGCGCGGTCAACCTCGAGGACATCTCGGCGCCGCGTTGCTTCGAGATCGAGAAGCGCGTCATCGAAGCTCTCGACTGCCCCGTCATGCACGACGATCAGCACGGGACCGCCATCGTGGTCCTCGCGGCACTCAAGGGCGCCGTGAAGGTCCAGAGCCGCGACATCACCACACTCAAGGTCGTCATCTCCGGCGCCGGCGCTGCGGGTGTTGCCTGCGCGAACATCCTGCTCGCCGCCGGAATCAGCGACGTCATCGTGCTGGACTCGAAGGGCATCATCTCGGGTGAGCGCAACGACCTCAACGACGTGAAGGCAGAACTCGCGGCCCGCACCAATCCCCGTGACCTGCATGGTGGTGCCATCGAGGCTCTCGAAGGTGCTGACGTGTTCCTCGGTGTCTCGGCGGGCAAGATCCCCGAGGAGCTCATCGCTTCGATGGCTCCCGAGTCGATCGTGTTCGCACTCTCCAACCCGGACCCGGAGATTCACCCCGAAACCGCGTCGAAGTACGCGGCGATCGTGGCGACGGGCCGTAGTGATTTCCCGAACCAGATCAACAACGTTCTTGCCTTCCCCGGTGTCTTCAAGGGCGCGCTCGACGCCGGCGCCCGTCGCATCACCGAAGGTATGAAGCTCGCTGCCGCCGAGGCAATCCTGTCGGTGGTCGGCGACGAGTTGGCGGCGGACAAAATCGTCCCCAGCCCACTCGACCCTCGCGTGGCACCCGCAGTAGCGGAAGCCGTCGCGGCCGCAGCGCATGCTGAGGGCGTGACCAGCTAAGAGGGACTACGAAAGCCCCGATCGGAACCCGCACACAAGGTTCCGATCGGGGCTTTTTCGTGTGTACCGAGAGCTACAGACGAGTGAGGTCGGGTGTTCGGCGCAGCCTGCCGGTCCCGGGAACCGATGCCCAGACCACCAGCGCCAGTAAGCCGTCCACGACGAGAGCCACAACCGCGACCAGGATTGCGCCGACGACCACTCGGTCGTACTTGTAGAGCGCGAGACCGTCGAAGATGTACCGGCCGAGGCCGCCGAGGTTGACGTAGGCGGCGACCGTTGCCGTGGCAATCACCTGTAGTGTCGCGTTACGCAGTCCGCCGAGAATCAATGGCAGCGCATTGGGTATCTCGACGCGGAAGAGCACTTGGAGTTCGGTCATACCCATCGCCCGTGCGGCCTCGACGACGCCGCGGTCGACGCTGGCGATTCCGGCGTACGTGCCGGCGAGTAGTGGGGGAATACCAAGAATGACGAGGGCGAGAATCGGCGGCATCACTCCCAGACCCATGAGAAGAACGAGGAAGGTCAGCAGGCCGAGAGTGGGCAGTGACCGCAGTGCGTTGACCAGACTGACGACCACGATCTCACCGCGACGCAGATGGCCGATGAGTAATCCGATGGGCACCGCGATCACAGCCGAAAGTGCCACGGCCAGAACGCTGTACCAGAGGTGCTGGAGGATGCGGGTGCCGATTCCGGTGTCGCCGCTCCAATTTCCGGGATCGACGATGAAGTCCCAGGCCCCGGTGAAGATGCTCATACGGGTTCCCCCTCGGCTGACAGGACGGCGGGAACCTTCGACGAGGTCGACGTTCTGGTCCACGGGGTCAGGAATCGGCCGATCAGATACAGGATCAGATCGAGCGCCAGTGCCAGCACGACGATCGCGATGATGCCCGCAACGATCTGGTCGGGATAGTCGCGGTCGTAGCCTTGTTTGAACAGGACTCCAAGCCCGCCGATTCCGATCAGAGATCCGACTGACACCAGCGAAATATTGGTAACGGCAATAACTCTGATGTTCGCGATCATCACCGGCAGCGCCAATGGCAACTCGACCGTCAGAGCGCGTCGTAGTGGTGTGAAACCGACGGCGGTGGAGGCGTCGATGACGTTGTCCGGCACCGAGTCGAGTGCTTCGGGTACTGCCCGGATGAGCAGTGCCGTCGCATACACGCTGAGTGCGATCACGACGTTGAGAGGATCAAGGGTCTTGAGTCCGAACAACTGGGGGATGGTGACGAACAGCGCGAGCGACGGAATCGTGAACGCAATGCTCGCCAGGGTCAACGTGATTCGGCGCAGCCATCTGACGTTGCGGATCGCTGTTCCGACCGGAACGGCAATCAGGAGACCGATCAGCAAAGGAAGCAGTGCCAGATACAGATGGGTCTTCGAGTAATCCACGACCGTCGAGAAATTGTCGATGAGCCAGCGCATGCCGCTACGACCCGAATCCCTCGGTGAAGGCGACGCGGTTGCGTTCCTCGTCCTCGCGTCGACGCTGATCTGCCAATTTCGCAACGACTTCGGAACCGAGGATCCCGCCGATGACCGCGCCCTCGCCGTCGACGGCAACGCCGATACCGGACGGCGACGAGATTGCCGCATCGAGTGCTTGGCGGAGGTCGCCGCCGGGGGAGAACAGCGAACCACCGGCAGACGTCGACTGAGCAAGGGTTCGTCCCGAGCGCAGGCCTTCGACGCCGGTCACGTCGATCCATCCCTGCGGAGTTCCGTTGTCCGTGACCACGAGAACCCATTCGCCCAATTCGAGACGTAGAGCCTTCAATTCGTTCTCGACGGCCGTGCGTACAGGGTGCAACGGAACCTCGTCGGCAGCGCGGAACGACAATCCCCGATAGCCGCGATCGCGTCCGACGAATCCGGCGACAAAATCCGTTGCCGGAGCGGCCAACACGTCGCGAGGTGCCGCCACCTGCTGAAGCCGCCCGCCGGGACCGAAGACGGCAATGTGATCACCGAGTTTGACTGCCTCGTCGATGTCGTGGGTGACAAAGACGATCGTCTTCTTCAGTTCGCTTTGCAGACGGAGCATTTCGGTCTGCAGATCCTCACGCACCACCGGGTCGACGGCGCTGAACGGCTCGTCCATCAACAGGATCGGCGGATCGGCCGCCAATGCACGCGCAACTCCCACACGCTGTTGCTGTCCACCCGAGAGTTGCCCGGGGTAGCGGGTGGCAAGTGAGATGTCCAGACCGACTCGTTCGAGCACACCCAACGCGGCTTTACGGGCGGCGCGGCGGGACTCACCGCGCAGCACCGGAACCGTTGCGACGTTGTCGATCACGGTGCGGTGCGGAAGCAGGCCGGCGTTCTGGATGACGTACCCGATGCCGAGACGCAGCTTCACCGCGTCGGTCTGGGCGATGTCACGACCGTCGACGAAGATCTTGCCCGACGTCGGTGTGATCATCCGGTTGATCATGCGCATCGACGTCGTCTTGCCGCACCCGGACGGCCCCACGAACACCGTGAACGACTCGGCCTCGATGGTGAGATCGAGACGGTCGACGGCGGTGGTGCCGTCCGGATACTGCTTGGTGACGCCCTCGAAGGTGATCACGTGACTACGAGACCGGCTTGTCGAGGCCCTGCGCCGTCACCCACGCCTTGGCCGCCGCTGCCGGCTCCGTCTTGGTGTCGCCGGACACCTGGACGTTGAGTGCCAACAACTCTTCGGTGGTGAGCTTGGCGGACACCGCATCGAGGACTGTCTTCAACTTGTCGGAAGACTTCGACGCGCGCAGCACCGGCACCACGTTCTGAGCCGGGAAATTGTTCTTCGGGTCTTCGAGAACCACGAAGTTGTTCTCCGGGATGGAGGCCGACGTCGTGAAGATGTTTGCCGCGGTGATGTCACCGGAGGAGAGAGCCTTCACGGTTGCCGGTCCACCGCCGTCGGCGATCGGAACGAAGTTGGCTGCCGAGATGTCGAGGCCGTAATTGGACTTCAAACCGGGCAATCCGGCTGGACGTTCCTGGAACTCGGCCGGAGCACCGAACTTGACCTCGGCGGAATGCGGAGCCAGATCGGCGATCGTCTTCAGGTTCCACTTGTCAGCGGTTTCCTTCGTGACGACGACGGCGTCCTTGTCCTCGGCGGATGCAGGCGTCGCAATTGCCAATTCCGACCCGAGAGCTGCGGGAAGAGCAGCGAGGACGTCAGCGGAGCTGGTGGCCGTGCTGTCGGGATCCAAGTACTGCAGGAGATTTCCCGTGTAATCCGGAATGACACTGATGGACCCGTCCTTGAGTGCCGGAATGTACGCCTCGCGGCTGCCGACGTTGAACGACGTGGACACATCGAACCCGTTGACACGCAGTGCTTCGGCGTAGATGTTGGCGATCGTCTCGGATTCGGTGAAGTTGGCGGAGCCGACGACGATCGCGTTGGGATCGCTGTTGGAGTCACCGTCGCTGCTACCGCACGCTGTCAGTGCAGTCAGAGAGACAACGGTTGCCGCGGCTACGAGCCAACGGTTGGAACGAAATCGTGAGGTGCGCATGAGCGTCCTTCCGGTTTTTCGGGCGTCCCGTGTTTCGGGCGTCGGAAACCATTCCCTTGTGGCGAAGCCACCCGAGTGACTTCGACGGCGCCGCCACCGAGTGGCTGCGTCAGGACTGGTTACCGCGCATCGCCCGACAAGTGTAACGATAGGTACCGACATGGCACGGTTTTCGATCCATGGGATTGGATGTGAGGATTTCGGTGAAGAGCACACGCACGAAGTATTCGACTGTTGTTGCAGCACTGATGGTCCTGCCGATTCTCAGCGGATGCGCAAACGGTGATTCGGTGGTAGAGGGTGCCGAAGCGGAGTCTCGTGACCAGATCGTGGTGGCTGCTGACGCATCGGTGGAGAGTTCGGTGTTGGCCGAGGTGTATTCGACGGTGCTCTCCTCCTCCGGCCTGTCGGCTCGCGTCGAATCGGTGGGTGGTGGCCGAAACCAATCACTCGAGGCTCTGGACGCAGCGCGAGTCACTTTGGTGCCCGAGTTCACCGGCGCGCTGCTCGATCACTACGACCCGTCATCCCCGGCCCGCAAGGCCGACGACGTCTTCGAAGCCTTGAGTCGCTCTCTGCCGGAGGGTCTTTCGGTCTCCGACTATGCGATGGCCGAAGATCGTGCGGTCCTCGCACTCGACACCGGATACGCACAGTCGTTGGGAGCGAAGACGATAGAAGCCTTTGCTCCTTCGTGTGCCGCGGCGAGGCCGCTCGTCTCCGCGAGATTCGTCGAGGACGGGGCAGTGGAACAGTTGGCCGAGGGCGCCGAGTGTGTCTTCGCCGGTGTCGATCAGGCAACGCCGGCAGACGTACCCGGTGCACAAGTATTCGGAACCACGACGCTGTCGGCGTTGGCACAATCCGATGCCGTCACAGTGCTCGCTGATTCGAATCACGTTCTGGCTGCGCAGAATGTCGTTCCGCTCTTTCGAGCGGGCGCACTGGGAGATTCGGCTGTCAAGGCGCTCAGCGTCGTTGCCGGTGAACTGTCCACCACCGATCTCGCCGCAATGATCGAGCAGGTGCGGACCGGCAAGGCGTCAGCCTCGGAAGTCGCCCGCACCTGGTGGGACACCCGTCAGTGACATGGACGGAGTGGGCCACCCGTCAGCGACATAGACGGAGTGGGCCACCCGTCAGTGAGCGCTTGATCCCACTGCTGAACTCGAATCATCCTTGGCACGAATCAGTTTCGATGCGATGAACTGGCCGAGGTCGGAAACGGCGTCTGCTGCTTCCTTCACCAGTGACGCCTGTGCGTGAGCCACGTGCCAGAGTCTTGCGTACTCGACCAGGGACACATCGACGCTGGCAGCGGCGAGCTTGTCGGTGAACGTCATGATCTGCGGGTAGAGGACTTCCTCGGAACCGACGTGAATCCTGGTGGGTGGCAACCCGTCGAGCTTGCCGTGCATCGGTGCGTAGCCGGGATCAGTACGGTCGCCTCCGGCAAGGTAGGCGTCGGCGGCGTCGAAGGACCACGCTGTGTTGACCACCAGGTCGGCCTTTTTGGTGGCACCCCGATCGCCGGGATCGACCCACGGTGAGATCAGTGCAAGCGCGCCGGGGGTCACGCCGTGACGCTCGATCAGACGAATAGCGGTCGCCGCGGCCAAACCGCCACCGGCCGAATCGCCGGCAATGGCAACGCGGTCTTCCGAATAGTCGAACTCGGTGACCAACTGCATGAAGGCTGAGACCGCGTCGTCGAGAGCGGCGGGATACGGATTCTCCGGCGCGAGACGGTAGTCCAAGGTGAAGACCGCACTGGACGACTCACGGGCGAGATGAGCTGCGAGAGAACGGTGTGTGGACAGCGAACCCAGCGTGTACGCCCCGCCATGCAGGTAGAGAACTGCGGTGGGGCGCTCGGTTGCGCCGACGGTGATCTTCTCTGCCGGTCGGCAAGCCAGCTCCAGCGGGCGCACGACGGCGCCCGCTGGAACCTGCTGTAGCGGTGCCCCGGCCTCGAGCAACAGACGTTGAATCCGATACGGCAGCCGCGAGTTGAAAGCCAGACGGAAGTACGGCTTCAACAAGAATGCGACCACGGGCAGCGGAAGGGTGAACGTGCTCACCGGCAGGGCTCCTGACTCTATATGCGAACTGCGCTGTGAAACGAACTGCGCTGTGAAACGAACTCAGCTGGACTTGGGCATCATTCGGCCGGCGACGATCGCGACGATGCGCTGGTAGCCCGATCCTACGAGGCGAACCCAGGCGTCGAGTGCGATTGCGTCCATCCCGATGAGAACTCGCGGCTTGCTCTTGCGAACACCGTTGACGATCGTCTTGGCGGCGTCCTCCGGTGTGGTGCGCGCGAGCTTGCGGTCGAAGAACTCGGAGAAGACCGCAAGATCTTCACCCGGGCCTGCGGTGGCGTTGCGTGCGATGGCGGTCTTGATTCCGCCCGGGTGCACACAGGTCACCTTCACCGGGTGCTTGGCGATCAGCATTTCCTGGCGAAGCGACTCGGTGAAACCGCGAACGGCGAACTTGGCCGAGTTGTAGGCGCTCTGACCCGGCATCGACAGCAGACCGAAGAGGCTCGACACGTTCACGATGTGCCCGTCGCCGGAGGCGATGACGTGGGGGAGGAATGCCTTGGTGCCGTTGACAACTCCCCAGAAGTCGACGTCCATGACACGTTCGAAGTCCTTGAATTCGGACTTCTCGAAAGTGCCGTGGTAGGCGATTCCGGCGTTGTTGTAGATCTGGTTGACCTTGCCGAAATGGGCGACAACCGCGTCGGCGTACTCGAGAACCGCTTCGCGCTGGGTGACGTCGAGATGGTCCGACTTCACCTCGGCGCCGATGGCTTCCACCAGACGCGTTGTCTCGGCGAGCCCGATGGTGTCCACGTCGGAGATCGCCAACTTGGCGCCCTGGCCGGCCAGGTTCAGTGCTAGTGCGCGACCGATGCCCGATCCCGCTCCGGTGATGACTACGACCTTGCCTGCAAAATCACTCATTGTGCTACTGCCTTCTCGTCGTCGAGGTCGATCTGTGAAGTGGTCGCGGTGCCGACGGCGCCGAGATCCGAGGTGGCGACGCTGCGGTATGCCGCGAGGTCGAAATGCTTGGTGGCGTTGCGGAACTGGAAGGTGAAGCCAGGCCACAGGGTGGTGTTGTTTCCGTGCTTGTCCATGTACCAGCTGGCGCAACCGCCGTTGTTCCACACGCTCTTGGACATAGCTGCCTGCAGGTCCTTGTTGTACTTGTCCTGCTTGTCCTTGCGCACCTCGATGGTGCCGATGTCGTACTTGTCGATGGTGGCGATCGCGTCGACCAGGTAGTTGATCTGCGACTCGATCATGAAGACCATCGACGAATGTCCGAGGCCGGTGTTGGGTCCGACGAGGAAGAACATGTTGGGGAAGTTGGCAACTGCCGCGCCCTTGTATCCCTGCATGCCGGTCTCTTCGAAGACCTCGGCGAGCGAGCGTCCGTCCTTGCCGAAGATTCCCGCGAAGGTGGGGGAGTCGGTGACGTGGAATCCGGTCGCCACGACGATGGCATCGATCTCACGGGTGGTGCCGGTCTTCGAGACGATCCCGTTGGCGGTGACCTCCTCGATGCCTTCGGTCACCAGGTCGACATTGTCCTGGGCGAGGGTGGGGAAGTAGTTGTTCGAGATCAGCATGCGCTTGCAGCCGATCTGGAAGTTGGGCATGACCTTCTTGCGAAGATCCTTGTCCTTGATCTGGGCCTTCAGGTGACGCTCGGCGGCGAACTGCAACGGCTTCATGAAGACCGGCGCCTTGGCCAGGCCGACGACCTGCGTCTCTCGCATCCAGTAGATACCGGTGCGGCACAACTTCTGGAAGCCGGGGAGGTACTTGAACGCGAGGTGCTCGATCTTGGTGTACTCGCGGTCTGCGCGGGGCAGGATCCACGGCGCCGTGCGCTGGTACACGTCGAGATGCGAGACCTTCTTGCCGATGGCCGGCACGATCTGGATGGCCGAGGCGCCGGTTCCGATGACGGCCACACGCTTGCCGGTCAGATCGGCGTCGTGGTTCCAACGCGAGGAGTGGAAGATCTCGCCCTTGAAGCCGTCGATGCCCTTGATGTCCGGAAGTGAAGGCTCACACAATGCGCCGACGGCCGAGACGACGATCTTTGCGACGAATTCGCCCTTGTTGGTGCTGACGTGCCACCGAGCAGACGCCTCGTCCCAGCGTGCGGAGAGAACGTCGCAGTCGAAGATGTGCTTGTCGAGCACCTTGTGGCGGTTGGCCACCGACTGGATGTACTTGTAGATCTCGGGCTGAGTGGAGAAGGAGCGTGTCCACTCCGGATTGAGTGCAAAAGAGTACGAGTACAAATGCGACGGCACGTCACACGCGGCGCCCGGGTAGCTGTTGTCGCGCCAGGTCCCGCCGACGTCGTTGCCGCGCTCGAGAACGACGTAGTCGGTGATGCCGGCCTGTGCCAGTTTGATCGCCGCACCGAGACCGGCGAAACCACTGCCGATGATCAGTGTGCCGACGTGGCGAGTATCCGCGGCAGGTGCTGAGGTATCTGTAACTGGAAGACTCATGTAGGGAACGATATGCCTTTATTGAGTCACGGTCAATAGCTTATTGACGAATATTCAGTAGTCTGTTGGGCATGGACGCAGTAAAGCGAACGCGGCTCGACCCTGCGCAACGCCGAGCGCAACTCATCGACCTCGGGGCGCGGATGCTGGCCGAACGGCCGCTCGAACAGATTTCCGTCGAGGACATCGCCGATCAGGCTGGTGTCTCGCGGGGGCTTCTGTTCCACTACTTCGCGTCGAAAAGCGAGTTCCATCTGGCGATCGTCCGACACAGCAGTGAACAGATGCTCCAGCGCACCGAGCCGAGCGAGTCGGACGATCCGATGCTCACCCTCCGCTCGGTGCTGGCGTCGTACGTCGACTACGTGACCGAGAACCGCAATACCTACGTCTCGCTGCTCCGGGGGACCGCCAGCGGGGATCCGCAGATGCGTGAGGTGTTCGAGCAGACTCGCGACATCATGGCCAAGAGAACCCTCGATCAGCTCCCGAAGATCGGCCTGACTCGAACACCTCAGGTGGAGTTGGCCGTTCGCGGTTGGATCGCGTTTGTCGAGGAAGCCACCATCAGTTGGCTCCGAGCGCCCGCCATCACCCGCGAGGAACTGATCGACCTGACGGTTCAGTCGTTACCTGCGTTGGCACTGGCCGCCGTCGGCTTCGATGCCGGGCCGGATCTGGGCCTGCTGCAATCGAATTGACGTGAACGCAGAAAGGCCGGGCCCCACACTCCTTGCGGAATGTGGGGCCCGGCCCTTGTCAAATTACTGAGATCAGTTGGTCGGCAGGAACGCCTCGTCCAAGATCTCCTGCTGCTCCACCGCGTGGACCTTGCTCGATCCCGAAGAGGGAGCGGACATCGGACGACGCGAGATGCGCTTGATACCGGTCAAGGTCTCCGGCAGAAGGTCCGGCAGAGCCAGCCCGAGGAACGGCCACGCACCCTGGTTTGCGGGCTCTTCCTGGACCCAACGGAACTGATCCGCATTCGGGTAACGGTCCAGGGTCTCCTTGAGGCGACGCTTCGGCACGGGGTAGAGCTGCTCCATGCGCACGATGGCGATGTCGTCACGCTCGTCCTTGTGCTTCTTCGCCAGGAGTTCCCAGTACAGCTTGCCGCTGACCAGCAGAACCCGCTTGACCGATTCGCGTGCGCTTTCGCCGCTCTCGTATGCCGGCTCCTCGAAGACCGAACGGAACTTGCCCGTCGTGAAGTCCTCGACGTTGCTGACGGCAGCCTTGTTACGCAGCATCGACTTGGGCGTGAAAACCACCAGCGGACGGCGGATGCCGTCGAGGTGATGGCGACGCAGCAGGTGGAAGTAGCTGGCCGGAGTCGACGGAACCGCAACGGTCATCGAGCCTTCTGCACACAGCTGAAGGAAACGCTCGATGCGGCCGGAGGTGTGGTCCGGACCCTGACCCTCGTGACCGTGCGGCAGGAGCAGCACGACGTCGGAGAGCTGACCCCACTTGGCCTCACCCGAAGAGATGAACTCGTCGATGATGGTCTGCGCGCCGTTGACGAAGTCACCGAACTGCGCTTCCCACAGGACCAGAGCGTCGGGGTTACCGACCGAGTAGCCGTACTCGAAGCCCAGACCTGCGTACTCGGTGAGTGCGGAGTCGTAAACCATGAACTTGCCGCCGTTTTCGGCGTCGGCAGCGATCTTGGCGATCGGGCTGTACTCGTTGCCGGTCTTGCGGTCGATGAGGACCGAGTGACGCTGCGTGAACGTTCCTCGCTTGGAGTCCTGACCCGCGAGGCGGATCAAGGCACCCTGCTCGGCCAACGAGCCGAACGCGAGCAATTCTGCGAACGCCCAGTCGACATGTCCCTCACGGGCCATCTCGCGGCGCTTCTCGGCAACCGGCTTGACGCGCGGGTGAACGGTGAAGCCCTCGGGGACGTTGACGAACGCATCACCGATGCGCTCGAGAACCTCGGGAGCGACAGCCGTGGTCAGGCGAGCCGGGGGAGTCTGGTCGAGTTCGACGGACTCGGACGGTTCGGGCTGGAACTTCTCGAGTTCACGGACCTCGTTGAAGACCCGTTCGAGCTGGCCCTGGTAGTCGCGAAGTGCGTCTTCGGCTTCCTTGAGCGAGATGTCACCGCGGCCGATAAGGGACTCGGTGTAGCTCTTACGAACGCTGCGCTTGGTGTCGATGACGTCGTACATGGCCGGCTGGGTCATCGACGGGTCGTCGCCCTCGTTGTGACCGCGACGGCGGTAGCAGATGAGGTCGATGACAACGTCCTTGCCGAACTTCTCACGGAAGTCGACGGCCAGCTGAGCAACCCAGACGCAAGCCTCGGGGTCGTCGCCGTTGACGTGGAAGACCGGTGCGGCGATCATCTTCGCGACGTCGGTGCAGTACTCGGACGAGCGTGAATGTTCCGGAGCGGTGGTGAAGCCGACCTGGTTGTTCACGACGATGTGCACGGTGCCACCGGTGCGGTAACCGCGAAGCAGCGAGAGGTTGAGCGTCTCGGCGACAACGCCCTGACCGGCGAATGCAGCGTCACCGTGCAGCATGAGCGGCAGGACGGTGAAGCCTTCTTCACCCTTGTCGAGGATGTCCTGCTTGGCGCGGACCAGGCCTTCGAGAACCGGGTCGACGGCCTCGAGGTGCGACGGGTTTGCGGTCAAGGAGACAGCGATGTCGTTGTCACCGAACATCTGGATGTACGTTCCGCTGGCACCCAAGTGGTACTTCACGTCGCCGGAGCCGTGAGCGGCTGCCGGGTTCATGTTGCCCTCGAACTCCGTGAAGATCTTGGAGTACGGCTTGCCGACGATGTTGGCAAGCACGTTGAGACGGCCACGGTGCGGCATGCCGATGACGACCTCGTCGAGCTGGTGCTCGGCGGCCTGGTCGATCACGGCGTCCATCATCGGGATGACGGCTTCGGCGCCTTCGAGCGAGAAGCGCTTCTGGCCGACGTACTTGGTCTGCAGGAACGTCTCGAAGGCCTCGGCGGCGTTGAGCTTGCTCAGGATGTACTTCTGCTGAGCGACCGAAGGCTTGGCGTGATGGCCCTCGACGCGGTCCTGGATCCACTGACGCTGATCCGTCTCGAGGATGTGCGTGTACTCGACGCCGACGTGGCGGCAGTACGCGTCGCGCAGCACGCTCAACACGTCGCGCAGCTTCATCTTCTCTTGACCGTGGAAGCCGCCGACCTTGAACTCACGGTCCAGATCCCACAGCGTCAGGCCGTGGCTGATGACGTCGAGGTCGGGGTGGCTGTGGAACTTGTCCTTGACGAACTGCAACGGGTCCGTGTCGGCCATGAGGTGGCCGCGGTCACGGTATGCAGCGATCAGTTCGAGAACGCGGGTGTTCTTGTCGACAGCGCCTTCCGGCACGTCCTTGCGCCAACGCACCGGCTCGTACGGGTTGCCGAGCGCGTGGAAGATCTCGTCGTAGAACTCGTCGCTGATCAGCAGGTTGTGGATCGTGCGCAGGAAATCGCCCGACTCGGCACCCTGGATGATGCGGTGATCGTAAGTCGAGGTGAGAGTCATCAACTTGCCGACGCCCATCTCGGCCAGCTTCTCGTCGCTGGCGCCCTGGAACTCGGCGGGGTATTCCATCGCGCCGGCACCGATGATGGCGCCCTGGCCCTTCATCAGGCGAGGAACGGAGTGAACCGTGCCGATACCGCCCGGGTTGGTCAGCGAAATGGTGACGCCGGTGAAGTCTTCGCCGGTGAGCTTGCCTTCACGGGCGCGTCGGACGATGTCCTCGTATGCCGCGTGGAACTGGACAAAGTTCATCGACTCGGTGTTCCGGATGGCGGCAACTACCAGTGAGCGGTTGCCGTCCTTTCCGGGAAGGTCGATCGCGAGTCCGAGATTGGTGTGCTCGGGCGTGACCGCGTTCGGCTTGCCGTCGATTTCGGCGAAGTGCCGGTTCATGTTGGGGAACGCGTTGACTGCCTGGACGATCGCGTAACCCAAGAGGTGGGTGAACGAGATCTTGCCGCCGCGGGTACGCGCGAGGTGGTTGTTGATGACGATGCGGTTGTCGAACATCAGCTTCGCGGGGATGGCACGCACGCTGGTTGCAGTCGGGATCTCGAGCGAGAGCGACATGTTCTTGACGACTGCGGCTGCGGCGCCGCGGAGAACCTTGGTTTCCTCGGCTCCGCCGGCAGGGGCGGGCTTCGCAGTAGCGGCCGCGGGCTTGGCTGCTGCGGGCTGGGCCAGGCAGTCCCGTTTCCACCTCCCGTGTTCGCCGAGTCCGGCGAGTAATCGGTCAAGAATTCGTGCCAACTGGGATCCACGGACGACGGATCGTCCTGGAAGCGTTGGTACATCTCGTCAACCAGCCACTGGTTCTGTCCGAATTGGGATGTAGAACTGCTGCTCACGGCAGGTGTTCGCCTCGTTTCTATTTCGGTACCCGATCAGAGCGCCTATATACATGAGATTAGCCCGAGCGTGTGACGAGCAATTGTGCGGCACACAATTTGTGAGCTGTCTCACGGAAGTCCGTGATCTTGCGATCGCGCACTACCTCTCGGCGGTACAAATCCGTGCCGACTGTCACGCGACGGGGTTGCCTTCGATGACAGTTCTCGACGTCAGATTATTCCCCTCACGCGCCTGCGATGCATCCCAGAGTCCCGAGTAGTGACCACCGGCATACCGCAGAACATCGTGCGGGCCGTATTCAACGATACGTCCCCGGTCAACTACGACAACGAGGTCCGCTCGGGCAGCTGTCGCGAGGCGGTGAGCTACGACGACGGAAGTCCGTTTCCGGGTGACCGACCGACTTGCTTCGAGCACCATTCGTTCGGTCGCGGGATCGAGCGTCGCGGTCGCCTCGTCGAGGAGCAGAAGGTCCGGGTCGACGAGTTCGGCACGGGCCAATGCGATCAGTTGGCGTTGGCCCGCCGAGAGCCCCTGGCCGCGCTCGCCGACGGGATGATTCATGCCTCCACGCATGTCGGCTATCGAATTCAGAGCGCCGACGGAACGTGCCGCTTCCTCGATCTCCGCGTGCGACGCCGACGGCCTGCCGTACGCGATGTTGTCGGCGACCGTGCCGGTGAACAGATGGGCTTCTTGTGGGACCACGCCGAGGCGACGTCGGTACTGCGAGAGGTGGAAGTTCCGGATGTCGGTTCCGTCCACGTCGACCGATCCGGACGTCGGGTCGTAGAAGCGGGCGAGCAACTTCACGACCGTCGACTTCCCGGCACCGGTTCGGCCGACCAGAGCGACGGTCGTGCCCGGCGGGATTTGCAGATCGAAATCGGAGAGGGCGTCGACGTCCGCACCCGAGTACCGGAACCCGACCCCGTCGAGATGGACGGCGCCGTCGAGTCGTCCGGAGATCGCGATCAAATCCTCGCTGTCGGCAGTCTCGATCGAACTGCGAGTGCGCAGCAGGTCGCCGATTCGTTGCAATCCGACGTTTGCCTGTTGGTAACCATCGAACACTTGTGAGAGTTGCTGAATCGGTCCGAACAGCAGACCGAGGTAGAGCACGAAAGCGATCAGTACGCCGGGCGAAGTCGATCCGTTGGCGATCTGGTGCGCACCGACGAACACGACCGCGGCCAACGCGAGGTCGGACAGGAACGAAATGAAAGGGAAGTAGATCGAAATGGCTCGCTGCGACCGCATCCGCGATCGGCGGTAGCTCTCGGAGCGTTCTGCGAACCTACGCGCCGCACCTTCTTCGCGGCGGTAGGCCTGAGCCGCTCGCAGACCGGCGATGTTCTCCTGGAAGTCGGCATTGACGAGCGAGATCCGTTCGCGGGACTGGCTGTAGGCAACCGAGGAGATCTTGCGGAAGATCACGGTCGCAACCACGAGCGGTGGGATGACGGCCAGCGCCACCAGGCCGAGCGTCACGTCGGTCGCCAGGAGGGCGATCGAAATTCCGCCGACGGTCAGGACGCTCACGATCGCCGTTGACATACCGGTTTGGATGAACGACGAGAGCGCGTCGACGTCGGTGGTCATACGCGTCATGATGCGGCCGGACAATTCCCGTTCGTAGTAGTCCAGACCCAGGCGCTGCAAGTGTGCATAGCTGCGGACGCGGAGCCCGAACAGCACGCGTTCACCGGCTCGGGCCGTGAGCACCGTCATGACCGCCACGATGACCCAGTCTGCGGCGACCAGGAGCGCGCCGAACGCCGTCGCGATCCAGAGTGTGGTGCTGTCCGCGGTCACGACTCCGTGGTCGATCGCATATCTGACGAGGGAGGGAAATGCGATCGCCGCGGCGGAGTCCAGGGCAAGGCACACGACAACCGCCAGTAGAACCCAGCGGACCGGCCTCAAGATCTGTCGGAGTGAGAACTGTGGATTCGATTCGCGCAGGCTCTCAGGAGCAATTCCGGGGTCTTCGCGTGCGGGTGGGAGAGCGTCGACTGCTGCCCGCAGAGACGGAGTCACCGCGATTCCGCTGAGCGCTCCGGCCATCGGTCCGCCCGCACCCTGCGTCGTAGCGGCTGTGCTGTCGGCTTCGGATTCCGGTGCCTGCGGCCACAACTGCTCGGTTGTCGGCTCGCTGCGGTCACGTCCGAAAGCATCGGAGTCGACGTCGTCGAGTTCGGCCGGTAGTTCCGGCGGCGAGGAGAACAGGGCGCGAAAGAGCGGACATCGCGCTTCCAGTTCGTCCACGGTTCCGGAGTCGATGATCCGTCCGCCGTCGAGAACCGCGACGCGATCTGCCAGCGTCAAGGTGGATCGCCGGTGCGCGAGGATCAGCGTGGTTTGCCGTCGTCTGGCCCGGAACGCGTCGAAGATCGCAGCCTCGGTTGCCGCATCGACCGCGGAGGTGGCGTCGTCGAGGACCAAAATCCGCGGGTCGACGAGGAGGGCTCGGGCAAGCGCGATGCGCTGACGCTGGCCGCCCGACAGCGTCAGACCTCGTTCACCGACAACGGTGTCGTATCCGTCCGGGAGTGCCTCGATGAAGGTGTCTGCCTGTGCCAATGCAGCTGCGGCGCGGATGTCCTCGTCGGAGGCGTCCTCGCGCCCCAGTGCGATGTTGGCGGCGATGGTGTCCGAGAACAGGAAAGGTTCGTCGAAGACCAGGCTGACGGCGGCACGAAGCTGTTCTGTGCGCAGTTCGCCGATGGGGAACGTCTCGCCCGCGGTATCGACGGTCACTACACCCGAAGTCGGGGCGTAGAACCGGGGGAGAAGCAAGGACAACGCGGTCTTGCCCGACGCGGCCGGCCCCACGACGGCGACGGTCTCGCCCGGTTCTATGCGGAGGTTCAGCCCGGTCAGGACGTCGCGTTCGGTGTCGAATCCGAATGCCACGTCGTCGAAGGTGACTCCGAGAGGACCGTCGGGCAGGTCCACCGGATGGTCTGGATCGGCGATGTCCGGCTGAGCGTTGATGACGTCGTAGACACGCTCGACAGCGGCGCGCGCCAGCTGCGCCATGACGATGACCGACGACAGAGTTCGGGTGACTCCGGTCATCGTCACGATGTAGGTGGCGAACGCGAGAAACGTTCCCACGGTGATCTTGTCGTGCAGTGCGAGATACCCGCCGAGAGCGATCACTCCCACCTGCCCGAGCTGGGGCAAGGCGGCCATGGTCGGCGCGAATTTCGCGTTCAACCACGCGGCGCGAAGACGCTCCGAATACAACGTGCGGCTGTGCTTTTCGAGTTGGTCGACGGCTCGTTGTTCCTGCCCGAATCCCTTGACGACGCGCACGCCCGTGACGGTTTCCTCGACATGTTGGGCGAGGTCGGCGGCCCGCTGCTGCGCGGACCATGTTGCGGCGAAAAGCATCGGTCGCATCAGGAACACCACCAGCCCTACTGCGGGGATGACGGCGACAGCGACGAGAGTCAACAGCGGCGAGAGCCACGCCATGATGCCGATCGCGAGCACGAATTGCAGGAGCGCACCCGCGGACATGGGCACCATCGCGAGCAAACCCTGGACGAGTTGTAGATCGGTGATGGACCGGGATACCACCTGGCCTGTGCGGATCTGATCCTGCCCGCGTCCGTCGAGGCGTTGCAGCGAGCCGAGCAGGGCGAGCCGCAAGTCGTGTTGAACATCGAGCGAGAGTCGGCCGGCAAGCATCCGTCGGCCGTACTGGCACGCGAAGCGCACGACCGCGAGCAGCGCGATCGCCAGCGCGGCGAACCCGATCACCTTGCCTGGGTTCTCCTGGCTTGCGGCGTCGAGCGCATAGCGGGTCAGAAGAGGAAACGAGATGTCGATCGCCGAAGCGATGACGGTCACCAGAAGCGCGCCGATGGCAACTCTTCGGTGCAACCAGCATGCGTGCGCCAAGCGGCGGATCCAGCCCGGAGCTCGATCGACCTCTCCAGCTACCGGACTGTCCGTGTTGATCGTGTTCATCGAGATCCACGGTAGACCCGGCCCCAGACAGCCTTTTCAGGTGATGTCGCGGGTCCTGGTCCGCAGCCAACCGAGCCCGCAGAACAGAACCACCCAAGCTGCCAGCATCATCGGGCCGCTCGGCCAGGACGCAAACGCGTCGACGTCGATCGACGGGGCCGCATTGACGATCGTGCCGATCGTGGCCGACACCGGAAGCGCGGCCCCGACCCCGCCGAGATCCATCGCGAGCAGCACTGCGCGGACGATCCATTCACCGAAGACGAACCACAGGATGACCGAGAGGGCACCGGCCATCGACGAACCGGTGAGCAGTGCCACCCCGGCGCCGAGCAGTGCCCACAGAGCGCACGCCAGAATGCCTGCGGCGCAGATGGCGAAGAGATCGGTGGTGAAGCTGAAGTCCCGGCCGAAGAGCAACATCGCGCCGATGCTGACTACTTCGACCGCCAACGCGTAGCCGACGGCGAATACCGCGACGACGGCAAGTTTTGCGCCGAGAACTCCGTCACGGCCGCGAGCTGTGAGGAACGTCGTGGTGAGAGTTTTGTAGCCGAATTCGGATCCGGCGGTGAGTGCTCCGAAGACAGCCGCGAACACCAGGACAAGCGTGTTGGAGACACCGAGGCTGACGCCGGTGGACACGACATCGACGTCGAAGGTGGTGTCTGCCGAATCGGCCACGACTTCGACGAACGTCCTGGTGGAGGCAGCAATCAGCACGGCCACGACGACCGGTGCGATGGCCAGTGCCCACCAGTAGCGCAGGGTGAGAACTTTGAGTGTCTCCGCGCGCACGAGCGTGGTCATCGGTGTCCTCCGGAAGGTCCGTATGCGGCAGGGCCGTAATAGCCCGGGCCCGAACCGGGACCGGGTGGGCGGTGGTATCCGACCTGGGGGACGGCATATTGCGGCGTTGTCATGGCCAGGAACAGTTGCTCGAGATCTGCGCCTTCGGTTGCGACACCGAAGATCGTGACTCCGGCGGCGGATGCCACCGGTGGCAGTACCGACGTGTCGGTGCCGCCCACGGCGAGCCGTCCGTCCTGGGTGATCTGGGCGTCGATGATTCCGCGAGCGGCCAATGCCGTGGCGAGGAGCGCTGGGTTGGAACACGAGACGAGCAGTCGACTGCGCTGCGAGCGGCGAAGTTCGTCCATGGTCCCTTGGTAGACGAGTGAGCCGGCGCTGACGATGACCACGCTGTCGACGGTCGCTTCCACTTCACGAAGCGCGTGACTCGAGATCAGAACCGTTCGGCCGGAACCGGCGAAGGTCTGCAGGAACTGACGAAGCCACGCCATGCCCTCGGGGTCGAGTCCGTTCGCGGGTTCGTCGAGCACGAGGATCTCGGGATCACCGAGCATCGCGGTGGCAAGGATCAGGCGTTGGCGCATCCCGAGCGAGAAGGTGCCGGTCTTGTGGGCTCCGACCGATCTCAGACCGACCATGTCCAGCACCTGCGCCGCGCGCTGAGTCGGCATGCCGATAGCGGCCGCGTAGATCTCGAGGTGTCCGAGGGCCGTTCGTTTCGGATGGAGACTGCCGACGTCGAGTACTGCGCCGACGGTCCGAGCCGGGTTGGGCAGCAAACGCATCGGGGTGCCGTTGATCGTGGCCGATCCCGACGTCGGTGACACCAGTCCGAGGAGCATCCGCAACGTGGTCGTCTTGCCCGAACCGTTCGGACCGAGAAACCCGGTGATCGAGCCCGCCTGAACGTCGAAGCTCAGGTCGTTGACCGCGCGCGCCGCCTTGAACGTCTTCGTCAACCCACGAATCTCGATGGGGGCAGAGAAGGATCCCATTGCGGTGTTCGTCAATGCTGCTCCCGGGTCGGCGGCGAATACGTGATGCGAGCCTACGGCCCGGACAGCTATCTGCGGATGGCCCGGCGTGTCTCCGTCTGGGGAAGCACTGCGGCATCGTCGGCAGGCATCACGATCAGGTGGTCGGTCCACCTGGCCGGTGCCGGTCCGAAGGCTTCGCGCGCATTCTTGACGACGCCCTTGCCGATTGCACGGTTGCCCGCACCGCCGATGACCGCACCGATTCCGGCCGGAACGAGCTTGCCGAGGATCAGTGCGCTGCGCTTCGCGGCGTACTTGGTCACGAATTTCCGCACGAGGGTGCTGTTCATTCCCCTCATCGTGGGTCCGGGAATCTTGCTCGTGATTGCCGTTCCCCAATTCTTGGCTGTGATTCCGGTGGCCTTCTGCACGATCTCCATACCGGATTCGCCGAGGGCGACTGCCAGGACCAGGGCACGTCGTTGCTGGTGATCCTGTACGGAGATTCCATGCACTGACGCAGTTGCCAACGTCAGCAGCGCTGACGCCTCGAGGAAGAAAGCCGATTCCGCACCGACGGCAGCGATGGACGCGACCGTTCCGACGCCCGGCACGGCGGCGGTGGCGCCGACGGCACTGCCGCTTCCGGTCACGGCGAGAATGAACATCTTCTCCATCCGCTCGACGATCTGAGCAGGTGACTCGTCGGGGTGGGCCTTACGGACATGGTTGACGTATTTGGCCACTGCGGGCGCTTGCAGGCGGCTTCCGTTGTCGAGAACGGAAACGAGGACCTTCTCGATACGCCCGCTGTCGTTGTTCGTCGACTTGCTCATTGCTGCCCCTCCACAGTTGTCCTCCTCTGAAGCGAGGTGGACCGTATCTCGAGAATAGGTGAAGTTTTCGCTGGCGGCGGTGATCACCGGGGCCATAGGCTCGTACGAGACTCGGTTTTCTTCGTGAGTTTTCCCAGGCAGGAGTTCGAGTGTTATGACCGCCACTTCGGAATCTCGTTCGACGACCATCTGGCCGACGCTGCGCTACCTCGACGCCCGTGCGGCAATCCACTTTCTGGTGAGCACCTTCGGTTTCGTGGAGAAGGCCGTCTACGGAGAGGGAGACGTGGTGGACCACGCCCAACTCGACTGGCCGGGCGGTGGCGGCATCATGTTGGGTTCGCCGCGCACCGATTCGGCGATCGCCGGCCTGCCGCCTGGAATCGGTTCGGTGTACATCGTCGTGGACGACGCGGACGCCGCCGATGCACTCCACGAACGCGCTGTCGCGGCGGGCGCCACGATCACGCAGGGATTGCGCGACGAGGACTACGGTTCGCGGGGGTTCACCTGCCGTGATCCCGAAGGTGTGTACTGGAGTTTCGGCACGTACGCAGGGGAGTAGCCCCCCGCGACCTACCTGGTGGCCCAGTGCTCTGCCGGAACCACTTCCGACGGGATGGGCGGATGAGGTGGTGTGCCGTCCCCGAACGGTCGGCCACCCAACTGTTCGCGCCCGTGCGGTTCGAGCCAGTGTGTCAATTCCGGTCCCTTGGGCACGATTCCGGAGGGATTGATCTCGGAATGCACGATGTAGTAGTGCGCTTTGATCTGTGTGAAGTCGATGGTGTCACCGAATCCGGGGGTTTGGAACAGATCGCGCGCGTAGTCCCACAGCACCGGCATCTCGCTGAGTTTGCTTCTGTTGCACTTGAAGTGGCCGTGATAGACGGGATCGAACCGCGCCAGCGTGGTGAACAGGCGCACATCGGCTTCGGTGATGGTGTCGCCCACCAGGAAACGTTGCCGGGCAAGACGTTCGGTGAGCCAGTCGAGGCGAGCGAACAGCGTGTCGTATGCCTCGTCGTACGCCTGCTGTGAACCGGCGAAACCGCAGCGGTAGACGCCGTTGTTGACGTCGCGAAAAACGTACTCGGCCACTTCGTCGATTTCGTTTCGCAGAGGCTCCGGGTACAGATCCGGTGCGCCTTCGCGGTGGTACTTCTTCCATTGCGTCGAGAAGTCGAGGGTGATCTGTGGGTAGTCGTTCGTGATCACCTTGCCCGTGGCGATCTCCACCATGGCGGGCACCGTGATTCCCCTGGGGTAGTGGGGATCTCGGGCGAAGTATGCGTCCTGCAGTCGCGGGATCTTCAGTACGGGATCGACGCCGCCCGGGTCGAGATCGAAAGTCCAGCTTCGCTTGTCGTGAACCGGACCGCAGATGCCCATCGACAGTACGTCTTCGAGGCCGAGTAGGCGGCGGACGATGATGGCGCGGTTTGCCCACGGGCAGGCACGTGCCACGATCAACCGGTATCGCCCGGGTTCGACGGGGTACCCGTCGCGGCCGTCCTCGGTGATCCGGGTCGGGATGTAGTTGGTGTCGCGTTTGAATTCACGACCCACTTCGACGAATGTCGGTTCGCTCGCGCAGTCTTCCGTACTCATCTGCGGTCCCTCTCGTTCGAGTGTCAACTGGGCAGGTGCACGTGTACCCGAGCGTATGCCCCCAGAACGTCGAATTTGGCTTTACGTGGAAGCGTCGCTCCGATCGCACTGCCGCGACTTGTGCGTAGCTGCGGGATCAATCCGGAATCGAGAGCGTCCTCCGCAGCGAGAAGCGTTACTGCGCAGCTGATTCCGTGACGGCGATGCGCTGGAGCAGTCAGGGTCGTGAGATCTGCCACGAATCCCTGAAATTCGGAGTATGCCGCGCATCCGAGCACCTCGGCGGAATCGGTGAGGGCGGTGAACCACCGCGTCCGGTTCCCGAGGTCGGCTGTGGTGCTGTCGTCGGGTGGGCACAGCGCAGCGACGGCGAGGGCATCGTCGATGTCGTGGGAAATCAGTAGTTGCTCGTCGGGTGGCGCGTCCGTGTAGTCGCCGAGGAAAGCGAGATCGACGGGGCCGGTGATTCGGCCGCCGTGATCGCCGGCGATCTCGAGCAGACGCGCCGGTTGCAGCAGGGCGTCGACGGAGATGTCCTCGGTGCGCTCGATGAACCACTGCGGCCCGACGATCGCACCTGAGCCTGCCAGATCGAGAACGTGGATGTCGTCGCCGACGACGCGGGCCGTGTGTGCCGGCCGAAGTGCCGAGTCGCCGAGGCCCAGTTCACGTGCCCAAGCGAGTCGGATGATGTCGAGGTGATGTTCGTCCACTCGCTACAGGCTAGTCCGATTCGAACGGGTTGATCGAGATGGACAGAGGTCGTATATTCCATGTGGACTATTTCAGGTGGAATAGTCAAGAAATAGTCAATTGCGGCTGTCAGGGAGGGGGACTCATGGGTGACGTGTCACTGACGCCTCTGGGAATCACCGTTCTGGGCCTGCTGTCCGAGCGTTCGATGCATCCGTACGAGATGTATCAACTTGCCTCGGTTCGCCGGGGCGATCAGTTGGTGAAGATCAAGCCGGGATCGCTCTATCACACGGTTTCCCGGTTGGAGAAGCAGGAACTTCTGGCTTCGATCGGGACCGATCGTGAGGGCAACCGGCCCGAACGGACGACGTACGAGATCACCGCCCGGGGCCGTGAGGCCCTCGAGCATCAACTACGTGAGATGTTGGCGGTTCCGGTGCGGGAGTATCCGCGGTTGCCGCTCGCGCTCGCCGAAATGCACAACCTCTCTGCGTCCACCGCGTGTCAGATGCTTCGAATTCGTCTCGCGCACCTCGACAAGACGATCGCGAAATTCGAGGCCGACTACGAAGCGGTGAAGGCGGCGGAAAAACCACGAATCTTCACGGTGGGCGCGGACTACGCCCACGCACTGACCGTCGCCGAAAGAGAGTGGATCGGCGCGTTGGTGACAGACATCGAGAGCGGCGAAATGCCCTGGCTCTCACAAGAACTTCTCGACCGGCTGGCCGGCTCCGCAGGCTCGTCCGCACTACCTAAGGACTGAAGATGGAAAAGCAGGTCAATCCCTGGCACGCGCTGTGGGCGCTGTGTATCGGGTTCTTCATGATTCTGGTGGACAGCACCATCGTCGCTGTCGCCAACCCTGCGATCATGGAGGACCTCGGCACCGACATCAACAAGGTCGTCTGGGTCACCAGCGCGTACCTGCTGGCGTACGCGGTGCCGTTGCTCGTCACCGGCCGGCTCGGTGACAGGTTCGGACCGAAGAACCTGTACATGATCGGCCTCGTACTGTTCACCGGCGCTTCACTGTGGTGTGGTCTGTCCGGCAGCGTCGAGATGCTCATCGTGGCAAGGGCTTTCCAGGGTCTGGGCGCCGCAATGATGACGCCTCAGACGATGGCCGTCATCACACGCACGTTCGCGCCGAACAAGCGTGGCGCCGCAATGGGCCTGTGGGGCGCGGTTGCCGGTGTTGCGACGCTGGTCGGTCCGCTTGCCGGTGGTGTGTTGGTCGACAATCTCGGCTGGGAATGGATCTTCATCGTCAACGTCCCGGTCGGTGTCATCGCCTTCCTCCTCGCGTGGAAGCTTGTTCCGTCGTTGCCGACCAGCGAGCACAAGTTCGACATCCCCGGCGTGATTCTCAGCGCCGCAGGCATGTTCCTGCTCGTGTTCGGAATCCAGGAAGGCAGTTCGTACGACTGGAACGGATTCGTCTGGAGCCTGATCGGCGCCGGTGTGGTGTTGCTCGCGGTGTTCGTGTTCTACCAGTCGCGCAACAAGAACGAGCCCTTGCTCCCACTCGAACTCTTCAAGGACCGCAACTTCTCGCTCGCCAACGTCGCCATCACCGCGATGGGCTTCGCGATCACGTCGATGGTCCTTCCGCTGATGTTCTACACCCAGGCAGTTCGCGGACTCTCCCCGACGCAGTCGGCGCTCCTCCTCGTTCCGATGGCCGTGCTGACCGGCATTTTTGCGCCGATCATCGGCAAGCTCGTCGACAAGACGCATCCGCGCTACATCGCGGGCACCGGCTTCCTGCTGTTCGCGATCGCCCTGGGCTGGCTGGCATTGGTTATGTCTCCCGACGTCGCGATCTGGGAACTGCTCCTGCCGATCGGCCTGATCGGCTTCGCCAACGCATGCATCTGGTCGCCGCTCGCGGCCACCGCCACACACAACCTGCCTCCGATGCAGGCCGGCGCCGGCGCCGGCGTCTACAACACCACCCGGCAGGTGGGTGCGGTTCTCGGCAGTGCCGCGATCGGAGCACTGATCACCGCACGATTGGCGGCTCAGGGTCTGACCGGCGGCAGTTCCGAAGCCGGAGTGGGTCACCTACCCGAGTTCGTCCGTGAACCGTTCAGCACGGCGATGTCGGAGTCGATCTGGCTGCCCGCAGGCGTGCTGCTCATCGGCTTCGTCGCTTCGGTGTGCTTCGCTCGGCCTCTGCGCGGCGACGCACACGACGACGCGATGGCCGTCAGTGCCGAAGCGCGTCGGGAAACATCACTGCACGATTGAGATAGTCGCTCGGGTCCAGGGCTCGCTTGATCGCCCACATCGTGGCTATGTCCTCCGCAGAGAGGGCCAGGTCCAGATAGTTGCGTTTGAGCGAGCCCACCCCGTGCTCGGAACTGACGTTTCCGCCGTGATCGCGAACCAGTTCGAGGACGCTGCGGTACAC
The DNA here is from genome assembly GCF_001653035.1 of Rhodococcus sp. YH3-3. Lineage (NCBI taxonomy): Bacteria > Bacillati > Actinomycetota > Actinomycetes > Mycobacteriales > Nocardiaceae > Rhodococcus > Rhodococcus sp. YH3-3. The sequence continues at coordinate 1,826,839 of NZ_BCWH01000002.1, forward strand.
GGTGTCGGCGTTCGGACAGTTCAGGACGTTGAGGTGGATGTTTCCCTCAGCGACGTGTCCGAACAGGATCGGAATTGCCTCGGGCGCTCGGCTCGCGATCACCGCCGTTGCGTCCTCGGTGAAGGTGGCAAGCGAGTCCAGCGGTAGCGCCGCGTCGAATTTCAGTGGGGGACCGAACAATCCGACCACCTCGGCGAAGCATTCGCGGGCCGCCCACAAGCGCGTCGAGCCGGGGGCGTCGACCGCCACTGCCGGGGTCTGCGGTGGGCCGATGCGTTCGAGCAGCTCGGCCAGGTCTTCCAGCGGATCGTGGGCCGCGGACACCTCGGCGAGGAGGTACCACGGTCGCCCCGTCGGAACCGCGGCTTTCAAATGGCGTGCGGCCAGTTCGAGACCGCGCCCGTCCAACAATTCGAGTGCGTCGACGCCGTCGAGAGTGCGCAACACTCGCCCTGCCTCGACGACGTCTTGGAGTGCGTCGAAACCGATCAGCGACGTCACGCGGTAGGTCGGTATCTTCCGTAATTTCAGGTCGACGGAAGTGACCACCCCTAGAGTTCCTTCGCTACCGACCCACAGCGCGGGCAGGTTGTATCCGGAGTTGCCCGACAGCACTTTCGGTGACCGGCGCACAGTAGTTCCGTCGGGGAGTACCACCTCGAGTCCGAGCATCTGTTCGGCCATGTTCCCGTATCGAACCGTGTGCAGGCCACCGGCATTGGTGGACACCATGCCGCCGATCGTCGCAGTGTCCCGCGAGGCTATGTCGACACCGAACTTCAAACCGGCGGCGGCGGCCGCCGAATGTACCTGCGCGAGTGCCACTCCCGCACCGACGGTGATCCGACCGGCGGCAACATCGACTTCGCCGATGGCCTGGAGGCGTTCGGTGGAGAGCAGGACGTCGTCGTGCTCGGGCACCGTCCCGGCGACCAGACCGGTTCGCCCGCCCTGAACGGTGACCGGTACGCCGCGCGAGCGGCACACGTTCAGCACTGCCGAGACTTCGGCGGTATTTCCGGGTCGGACCAGAGCGCTGGCGCGCCCGCTGTAGCGCCCTGTCTGGTCGGTGGAACGGGTCGCCAACACGTCGGCGTCGTCGACGACGAACCGGTGTCCCACAACGTCCGCGAGTGCATTTCTCAGACCCTCCACCCGACGATCGTAGGCCGGTTCGATGTGGCAGTGTGGCGGCATGACTGCTCCCGAATCGCATCCCACCCGCCTCGAGCGCTTCACCACCGATGGTGGTGCCGAGGTGGCTGTCCTGACGTTCGCGCACGGACCACTCAATCTGTTCGATCAGGCCATGTTCGACGCCGTCATCGCCGATGTTGCAGCGCTGACCGAAAACCCACCGCGCGCTGTGCTTCTGCGCGCCGAGGGCAAGGTCAACTCGGCCGGCGTCGACGTCCATGTGTTCGACGGACTGAACCCGGAGCAGGGAGCGGAATTGTGGCGCGAACTGTTCGCCCAGATCTGCCATCCGCTCGAGGCGTTGCCGTGCCCGGTCATCTACGCGGCGCACGGGCTGACGCTGACTGCTGCCTTCGAGATCTCCTTGGCCTGCGACATCATCCTCGCGGCGCCGAAGGCGAAGTTCGGACTGGTCGAGACAGTGGTCGGTCTGACGCCGTCCATGGGTGGACCGCAGCGTTTGGCCGAGCGCGCCGGTTCCGGACGGGCTCGGGAGTTGGTCATGACCGGCGATCTCTACGACGCCGCAACCCTGCACTCGTGGGGCGTCGTCAATGCAGTTCACGACGATGTCGATGCTGCGGCGCGTGCCCTGGCGGCCCGGTTGGCGGACGGGCCCACGCGAGCCCACGACGCCACCAAGCAGATCGTGGCGGCCTGGCGTTCCGGCGGGATCGCCCACGCGGATTCGGTGACTCCCGGGGTGTCCGGTGCGCTGTTCGCCACCGATGACCTACGCGGCGCTGTCCGCAGTTTCCTCGAGGTCGGACCGGGCAAAGCGGTCTACTCCGGAAAGTAAGGTTGCGACGATTATCGCCAGAGACCTCCACGAACTGTGATCCACGTCATATAGTCGAATGGCCGGTGGGTTGTCAGTGACGTGGAGGTATCGATGCGGTCGACGCTTGTGGAATACCCGTGTTCGACTCAGCTCCTCGCCGACGCCCGTGTCACCCGTGCGGGTGACGGGGTGCTTCGGTACAGCCAACTCGACCCGTCGCTGTCCGAACTCCTCGATATCGCCGTTCATCGATTCTCCTCACGCATCGCGGTGGAGGAGGTCGACGGCGAGCAGGTCACCTTCGCGGAGTTGTGGGCCGAGGCGTCGCGGGTCGCAGGCGGGCTGAAGTCGCGAGGCGTCGAGATCGGTGACCGTGTGGCCATTCGCGTCGCCGCCGGGGTGAGGTGGATGGAGGCGTGCCTCGGCGTCATTCTCGCCGGCGGTGTTCCAGTCTCCGTGGGTGTTCATCTGAGCGACGACGCGGCGGACTTCGTCATCGCGGACAGTGGCTCGGTGTTGGTGCTCGACGGGGAACTCCCACACGGTGTTCCGTTCATCGACGACGGTGCCGCCCCGGAGGAGATGGCGATCCTCGCGTACACCGCCGATTCTTCGGGCGAAATGCTGGGCGTCGAGTTGAGCAACGAGAACGTGCTCTCCGCCATCGTCGGCATTCTGCACTCGCGCGATTACGGCGTCGAAGGTGTGCGCAATCTGTTGGTGGACAATGACTTCAAGTCGGTACGGCAATTCGTGCACGTGCTCGCGACGTTGGTGGTCGGTGGAACGGTGGTCCTCGCCGGCGACTTCTGGCGTGAGAGTGTGCATACCGTCGACATCGTGACCGGGCGGCCCGAGGACCTGCTCGAGCCTCGGTTGCTCACCCTCGGGCCGGCGGCGCGTGCCGGTTCGAGGTCGGTGCAGTGGATCGATTGCAGCGGGTCGCCGATCACGGTCGAACAGGAAGCCAAGCTGCTGACCCTGTTCCCGGCTGCTCGGCATGTGATCGGGTGGGGCAAAACCGAGACCTGTGGGGCTGGTCTCATTCTGCCAACCGAGTCGGCACCCACCCACCTCGGAAGCGTCGGAATCGCTTTCGGTGGAATGGAAGTGGCGTTGTACGGCCCGGATGCTCCAGGTGGTTTCGGTGAGTTGCTGTGCCGTGGACCGAGTGTCACGCGTCGGTATTGGAACTCGCCGCAAGCGACCTCGACGAGGTTCACCCAGGGGTGGTTCTGCACTCACGACACCGCGCAGATCGACCCCGATGGCTTCGTCCGTATTGTCGAACGCAACGTCGCGTAGTCACGCGAGCGTGGTCGACAAACGAGAGGGACATCATGGCGGACGAGGTTCTCACCGAGCGGCGCGGGCGGACACTGATCATCACCATCAACCGGCCCGAGGCGCGTAACGCCATCAACTCGGCGGTCAGTCACGCATTGGCCGCTGCGGTCGAAGAGCTCGATGCGGACGACGATCTGTCCTTGGCGGTGCTGACAGGAGCCGGCGGAAACTTCTGTGCCGGTATGGATCTGAAGGCATTCGTGGCCGGCGAGAACGTACTCGTGCCGGGACGCGGTCTCGGATTCACGGAAGGGCCGCCGCGTAAGCCGATCATTTCGGCGGTCGAGGGCTTCGCGTTGGCAGGCGGCACGGAACTCGTGCTTGCCACCGACCTGGTGGTCGCGTCGTCCGAAGCGAAGTTCGGTATCCCGGAGGTCAAGCGAGGGCTGGTCGCAGGTGGAGGCGGATTGTTGCGCCTGCCCAAGCGGATTCCGTACCAGAAGGCATTGGAACTGGCCCTGACCGGTGACAGTTTCACAGCCGAGGAGGCCTACCGCTACGGCTTCGTGAACACGGTGACCGAGCCGGGTAAGGCGCTCGAAGGCGCGCTGGAGCTGGCTGATCGCATCACCCGCAACGGACCGCTCGCGGTTGCGGTCACCAAGGAGATCATCGTCAAGGCCGGCGGTTGGTCCGACGACGAAGCTTTCGCGAAGCAGTTGCAGGTCATGGCGCCGGTGTTCGCGTCCGAAGATGCACGCGAGGGCGCGACGGCGTTCGCCGAGAAGCGCGCCCCGGTCTGGAAGGGGCGGTAACACCGACATGGCTACACCTGTCGCAGAGCTGCACATGCACATCGAGGGTTCTCTGGAACCCGAACAGATTTACCGACTTGCCGAGCGCAATCGAATGGACTTGCCGTACAAGGATATCGACGATCTGAAGTCGAGGTACGAGTTCACCGATCTGCAGTCGTTCCTCGATCTCTACTTCGCCAACATGGCCGTCCTGCGCACCGCGGAGGATTTTGCCGACCTGACGCGAGCGTACTTCCGCCGCGCGGCTGCCGCCGGCGTCGCGCATGCCGAGTTCTTCTTCAATCCACAGGCGCACGTGGTCCGTGGTGTTCCGCTGACCGAGGTCCTGGACGGGATCATGGATGCGGTGGCATCGAGTGAGCGCGAGTTCGGGCTCAGCAGCGCGGCAATCGCCGCCATCCTCCGAGATCAGCCCGTCAAAGACGCCGAGGAGATCTTCTCCGAGATAATTCGCCTGCAGGCTCCAATCGTCGGGCTCGGACTCGACTCCGCGGAGGTCGGCAACCCGCCGTCACTGTTCGAGGACGTGTTCGCCCGCGCGCGTGCCGAGGGTTTGCACGTTGTGGCTCACGCCGGTGAAGAGGGACCGCCCGAGTACATCTGGCAGGCGCTCGACATTCTCGGCGCCGAGCGGATCGACCACGGAGTCCGGGCACTAGAGGATCCTGCCCTGATCGAGCGTCTGGTCGACGAGGAGATTCCACTGACGGTCTGCCCGTTGTCGAACGTTCGTCTGCGGGTGTTCGATTCGCTGTCGGATCATCCGCTTCGATCGATGCTCGAGATGGGTTTGATCGTCACGGTCAACTCCGACGACCCGGCCTACTTCGGGGGATACGTCGACGACAATTTCACCGAACTGGGCCGAGCCCTGGGTCTGACCGAGGCCGAGCGAGACACCCTCGCCCGGAACTCGATCAAAGCCTCGTTTGCGAGCGATGCGCGAAAAGCGGAACTGCTGCGGCGCTGACCGTCAGTCGCCCAGCACCTGACGCAAGTATTCGTTGTCGAACACACGATTCGCGTCGTACTTGTCTCGAACGGCGACAAAGTCGTCGAGTCGGTCGTACGTCGGACGCAGGTCGTCGACGGTCCGGTTGTGCATTTTTCCCCAATGCGGCCGGCCGTCGACGGCGCGCGCGATGGCTTCCACCGCGGCGAAGTACTCCGTTTCGGGTCGGCGGTGGTACTGGTGTACCGCGATGTATGCGGTGTCGCGTCCGTGAGCAGTGGAGAGCCAGAGGTCGTCGGCGGCAGCGAAACGTACTTCGACGGGGAAAGCGACGTTGGTTCCGGACTTCTTCATCCAGCGATCGATTTCGTGAAGTGTCTCGGTGACGTGTTCGCGGGGAATCGCGTATTCCATCTCCTTGAACTTCACCCGGCGCGAAGACGCGAATACCCGGTAGCTGCGATCTGTGAACTCGCGGGCGCCGAGCAATCGGGACGACACGTTGTTGATTCTCGGGATCGCGGCCGGTGCCAGGGTGGCAACGCGGTTGACACCTTCGAAGAGTGTGTTCGAGAGGAGTTCGTCGTCGACGAACGCGCGGACCTTGCCCACCGGATCGGGTTCGGTATCTCCCGGGAGTCGCGTATTGCTCTTCGTCAGGACACGATCGGTGTGCGGGAACCAGTAGAACTCGAAGTGATCCAGGCCCAGGCGATCGCCCTCGAGGGTGTCCAGTATGTGAGACAGCGTGTCGGGTTCCTCGATTGCGCGAAGTGTGAATCGCGGAACGCAGGCGAGAGTGATCTTCGAAATGATGCCGATTGCGCCCAATCCGAGGCGGCCCGCTTCGAACAGCTCGACGTTTTCGTCGGCGCTTGCGGTAACGACGGATCCGTCGGCGAGAACGATCTCGATTCCGCGAATCTGTGTGGCGATACCGCCGAATCGTGCGCCGGTGCCGTGCGTGCCGGTGGACGTCGCGCCGGCCAGTGACTGGACGTCTATGTCACCGAGATTTGCCATCGCATATCCGCGTTGCCACAAGGCGTCGTTGAGAGCATGAAGGCGAGTGCCTGCAAAAACAGTGACCAGCGCACCGTCGTCGGTCGGTGTGATCGAGTCGATTCCGCTCAAGTTGTCCAGGCTGACGAGGACACCGTCAGTGACCGCGACACCGGTGAACGAGTGGCCGGCGCCGACGGCCTTCACACGTTGGCCACGCGAGGCGGCCTCGGCGACCAACGACGAAAGTTCACGGGTATTTGTCGGCGTCGCAAAGCGACGCGGCGCGGCGCTTTGAGTGCCCGCCCAGTTCTGCCAAGTGTCCGAAGCCATTACGCAATAATGTACTTGGACGGTCGTCCAGGCAAGTATTGCGCGAAGATTTTGTCATTTGCGTTCTACGATCATTGGATGCTGAACAGGCTCCCGGCGGACGAACGCCGCACACAATTGGTCGAGTCCGCCTTGTCTATTGCGGAACAGCGCGGTGTCAGTTCTGTGACGGTAAGGGCGGTGGCAGAGGAGGCCGGGGTATCGCTCGGCGTCGTTCATTACTGCTTCGAGAGCAAGGAAGCGCTGATCGCGGCAATGGGTGAAACGCTCATTCTGCAGCTCAGTGCGTCGATGCAGTATGCGTTCGCGCAGGTCCGCCATGCGCCGGATCTCAGTGGCGTGCAGGGGCTCAGGGAATTGCTGCACATCGGCCTGACCGGAATGTGGCCGACCATCGAGGCAACCCCGGATCGCCAGTTGTTGACCTACGAAATTACTGCGCAGGCACTGCGTAGTCGCAATCTCGGAGCCGAACGTGCTGGGGCGGTTGCATTTGAGCAGTACCGAATCATGGATGAGCTCGCGGTGTCGTTTCTCGAAGAGTGTGCCAAGATATCGGGCACGGTGTGGACGGAGCCGTTGAGTTCGATTGCGCGACTGAGTCTTGCGATGATCGACGGCCTTGTTCTGCGATGGCTGGTCGATCGTGACTCCGACGCGACTATTGCCGAGTTCGGAGAAATGGTTCAGGTAATCGCCAACAAAGCCGTGGTCGCGCCTCAGTAGAACCGCCATCCTGGACATACGTCCAGGATTGGTGATTGACTGGTCGCACGCCGCGACGATTGGATCATCTGTGACCAGGACCCTTGATCGACTCACTGCTGCCACGCGAGAACTCGACCCGCCTCTGGCTGCTCTGGATCTGACCACACTGCGCAGTAATGCAGCCGACCTGGTGCGCCGCGCCGGTGGAACCCCGGTGCGAGTGGCGAGCAAATCGGTTCGTTGTCGGACGGTTCTGGCTGAAACTCTCGGCGACACACTGACCGCGTCCGGCGGATTCCGCGGAATCATGGCGTACTCACTGCGCGAGGCTCTGTGGCTGGTCGGGCTCGGCGCACGGGACATCCTGATGGGGTACCCGACCGCCGATCGTGGCGCCATCGCGGATCTCGCTGCCGACGACACCGCTCTCGCATCGATCACCTTGATGGTCGACGACGATGCGCAGTTGGACCTCATTCGTTCGGCGTCGACGGGGGATGCGCCTGTCCGCGTGTGTCTCGACGTCGACGCGTCACTGCGGATCGGCCCGATCCATCTGGGCGTACGACGCTCGCCACTGCGCGAACCTGGCGCGGTCGCCGCACTCGCGGCGCGTGCGCGCCAACGCGGATTCTCCGTCGTCGGAGTGATGTTCTACGAAGCCCAGATTGCCGGCCTTCCTGACACCAGTGCTCCGATCGGTTGGGTCAAGAAAGCCTCTGCCCGCGAATTGGCGTCCAGAAGGGGCGCTGTGGTCGCGGCCGTCACCGATGCCGTGGGTGCACTCGAGATCGTCAACAGCGGCGGTACGGGGTCGCTGGAGGTCAGCTCGGCCGATCCTGTGGTGACCGAGGTAACAGCAGGCTCCGGACTGTACGTACCGACCCTGTTCGACCGCTACCGTGCCTTCCGTCCCGATCCGGCGCTGTTCTTCGCGCTGTCGGCCGTGCGCAAACCGACGCCGTCGGTCACGACCCTGTTCGGTGGCGGATACATCGCGTCGGGACCTGCGGGAGCCACCCGCGTTCCGTCACCGGTCTGGCCCGCCGGTCTCAAACTGCTCCGCAACGAAGGTGCCGGCGAAGTCCAGACGCCGGTCACCGGGAAGGAAGCCGGCAACATCGCGATCGGCGACCGTGTGTGGTTCCGTCACGCCAAAGCCGGCGAGCTGTGCGAGCGCTTCGACCGCGTGTACGTGGTCGAAGCCGACGGCACCCGAACCTCGGTTCCCACCTATCGCGGCGAAGGGCAGTGCTTCGGGTAGGGCAGTGTTTCGGGTAAGACAGGCTTCGGCTAGCTCGTCAGCCTCATGAACGCGCCCAGTTCGACCAATCCCGCAGGCGTACTGGGCATGTACTGCGTCAACGCGTGCGATCGAACGATGATCGCGCACCACTTGCCGCGTGAGACAGCAACATTGAGACGGTTTCGCGACAGCAGGAACGACATCCCTCGCGGGACGTCCTCGACGGCAGATGCGGCCATCGACACGATTGCCACCGCGGCCTCGCGGCCCTGGAACTTGTCGACGGTCCCGACCTCGACCTCCGTGAGACCGGCTTCGGTGAGATCGCGCTCAACGGTACCGACCTGGGCGTTGTATGCCGCGACCACGAGGATGTCCGCCTGCTCCAGGGGCCGGGTTCCCTCGAACTCGCTCGGGTCGGACCATGGCGTACCGAGAAGGCCCTGGATCTGGCGAACGATTTCCTGGGACTCTTCCGGGGAGTACGTGGAATTGCCGCGGTGATCGACGAACACCGTGTGCACTCCGGCAGCGAGTCCGTCGAGTTTTCTTGCCGCACTCACGGTTTCCTGGGAATGCAGCTTGCCCTCGTACGACAATGCGGACACGGGCGCACACAGATCCGGGTGCATCCGCCAAGTCTTCTTGAGGAAGTAGCCGAGTTCGGGTGGCAGTGCGCCGTGTCCCTCGGCGAGCCAACCGAGCGCCGATTCGTCGACAGGTTCGGGGTGAGTACCTTGGCTCACCTGCGGCAACTGCTGCGGATCGCCCAGCAGCAACAGGTTTCGCGCGGAAATCGCGACGGCAATGGTGTTGGCGAGCGCGAACTGGCCCGCCTCGTCGACCACGAGCAGGTCCAAGCTGCCCGCCGGAACACGATCGGTGTTCGCGAAGTCCCACGCAGTGCCGCCGATGACGCAGCCGACGCCTTCGGCCTCGGCGATGAATCTCGCATATTCTTCGGATGCGATGTCCTGCCATTCTGCGGTCTTGCTGCGGCTGCCCTTCTTTGCGACCAGTGCGGGGTCCACGCCGGCCTTCAGAATGCCGCCGAGCATGTTCTCGACCACCGAATGTGATTGTGCCACGACTCCGATTCGCCAATGGTGTTGTTCGATCAGTGTCTTGACGACACGAGCGCCCGTGTAGGTTTTGCCGGTACCGGGAGGACCTTGCACCGCCACGTAGGAATCGTCGAGGTCGAGAAGTGCGGCGGTGATGGCGTCGGCGTAGTTGTTGTCGGTGCCGACGGGCGGGAGCGGTGAACCCGAGAGGGTTCTCGGGGTGCTGCGCCGGAGAATGTCGACTGCCGCGATGTGTGGCAGTTCGGGCAGGCTCTCGCTGGCGTCGGACGCGGCAGCGGCGATGGACTTCTCCATGCGTCCGGTGGGAATCGGACGACCAGGTGCCAACGCGACCGGGGAATCGATGTATTCGTCACCGCTGAGCAGTTCTTCGACGGTGACCACGTCGAGTCCTTCGGACTTGACGACGGCGGTGACCTTGACGCTGCTGGTGCCGCGTTGGGTGGGGTTCTCGCTTGCAACGGCATCGGGGGAGGGGGTTGCGTAGAGAGCGAACAGATCACTGCCCGGACTCAAAGATGTTCCGGTGCCGAAACTTCCGGTCAATTGGATGTGGCGACGAAACTTCTTCTGCCGCGCGGTGCTCTTGTGCCAGTCCGCTTCGATTTCGGACTGTTCGACCACCATGACGTCGCGGATGTCCACCAGGTCTTCGATCGGTGTGACCAATCGGTCGAAGTGGGCCCACCAGTACGGCTTCCGCTCGCGATTGTGGTAACCGACTGCTGCGGCCAGTAGAGCAGCTGCCTGCTGATCGGGGGTGCGTGTCGAACCTGCCTTGTGTCCTGCGAATTCGCGGAGTGCGATTTCCGATTCGGTGAGTTCTTCGAGTGGAATCTTGATCTGTCCGGTCGGCTCTCGAAGTTCGACGCCGTGTTCTGCGGCGCGCTCGGCGAGCCAATCGCGCAGGCGGAGAGTGGATTCGCAGTCGTACTCGTTGTAGTCGGAGATGCCCTGAAGAAGTTCCCTGGCCTGGTCGGCTTGTCCGCCGTCGCGCAATTCGCAGTAGTCGGCATAAGCGACGACCGAGGCGGCGGCGTTGGTCACGTCGCCGTCGCGGCCGTGCTCACCCATGTAGAGCGGCTCGAGTTTCTTGATGCTGTACGAGCGTTGTCCGATCCGCAGGCACGCGCGGACGATCGGGTACAGGTCGACGAGCACGTTCTCGCTGAGCAGGGTGTCCACGGTCTGCTCGCCGACACCGTGACGTGCGGCCAAGCGCAACAGCGCCGATTTCTCGTACGCGGCGTAGTGGTAGATGTGCATGCCTGGATGAGCTTCTCGACGCGCGGTGACGTAATCGAGGAAGTCGAGGAGCGCCTGGCGCTCACCCTCGCGATCGTGTGCCCAGAACGGCTTGAACACGTAGTCGTCCGCAGGCCCTTCGACCACACCGAACAGATACTCCAACCCCCAATCGGTGGACCCGTCCTCGGCCCAGAGCGGATCGCCCTCGAAGTCGAAGAAGATGTCGCCGTCGTCGGGGATGGGGAGTCCGCCGAGCGCCGAGGGTTCGTAGACCTCGAATTCGGCGTCGCCGGACAGTTCCTGGCGTAGTTGAACCGCTGCCTGTGCGCGGAGCTTGTCGAGTGTTTCCCGGCGGATTCCCTCGACTGGGCCGGTGCTCGCGGCGAGTTCGTCGATTGTCGTGATCCCCGAGACGATCAGCTGTTCACGCTGATTGCCGCGGACACCCGCAACCAGCAGCAGGTCTCGATGGCTTTCGACCTCGACGCTGCAGGTGTCGCATCGACCACAACGCAGGTACCGATCGTCGAGCCACTGTGTCGGTTTCCCCTCGGCGCGGTGCTCGTCGAGGACTCGTTCGAGTTCAGCTCTACGTGCCGCGAATACCGGCGCGATGTCTCCGATGTCGTGCGACGACGTGCTGCCGTCGCCTAGCAGTAGATGAACTTGATCGGAGGCGGCAATTGCATTGCGCTCCAACGCATCCGCGTATGCGGCGAGTTGTAGAAGTGCCGACACCTTGGCGTGCCGGGAGAGCTTGCTGTCGTAGACCGCGTAGGTGTCGCCTTCGCGGACGAGGAAATCGCAGAACCCGAGGAATCGGCCGTCGAAAAAGGTTCCCTGATAAATGACTGGCGCGCCCGATCGTGCTGCCTCGACGGTGGCCAACGTGGCAGCGGTCAGGCCTGCGCGTGAGTGTTCCGGTCGCGGCATGACGACGACGCCGTCTCCGTGTTGATCGATGAACTTCTGAAGCTGTTCGCGCTCGTGCGAGTCGCCGAGGCTCGACGTCCGCTCGAGCATCGGATCCGCCTCGGCGGCCTGGGCCGCGATCAGACCGGTACGGGCGTCGAGTTGCCGCAGCAGTGCGAACTCGCACGAGGCCGCAGCCGAGAGGTCGCTGGCGCTGTAGACGATCTGATCATCGAGTAGGAACACAGGGCGATTGTGCCATCGCTCACCGACAAGGCAACCCACCAGTAATCGCCCACGAGCCGCGGATACCGGTAGCGGCGTGCAGAATGACGATCATGCCTTTCTTCGACGGACGAACCGGTCAGGTGCACTTTCGGCATTGGCCGGCGGTAGGGGGTGCGGTGCCCACGGTGTCACTGGTCTTTCTGCACGGTCTCGGTCAGCACAGCGGCCAGTATCACCGCTTCGCGGGCGCAATGACGGCGTCGGGGATAGACGTGTGGGCGATCGATCACACCGGGCACGGTTTGTCGGAGGGTGATCTGGGAGTCGGGGCTCCGCTCTCCGATCTTGCTGCCGATGCAGCCGCGCTCGCTGACATCGCTTTGGCGGAACTGCCCGAAGTCCCGCAGGCGGTGATGGGCCATTCCTTGGGTGCGGTGACGGCGCTGACGATGCTGGCTCATCGCGATCACGATTTTGCCTCCGCAGTGCTGTGCGGCATTCCGCGCAGTGCGGTCGAGCAACACGGGTGGGCGGAACTCTCCGACGCGGGCATCCCAGTCCTGGTCGTTCACGGTACCGACGACCGGATCGCCCCGGTCGATCCCGTCCGGGACTGGGCGCGGACGCTGCGCAACGTCGAGATGCGCGAGTTCGAGGACGCCGGTCACGACCTGCTGCACGAGAAGGTTCACGCCAGTGTCACCAACGTCAGCCGTGAATTCCTTCTCGCGCATTCCAGGTAGTCCTCTCAGGAGAGCGCGCCGAGCACCTCTTTCGACGTGACGGGATGCGAGAACATCGGGTAGTCGTAGGTGATCGCGTTCTCGTGTTCGGCGACCGAAGTTCCGGCTACACAATCGGTGAGTGTGATGACCCGGTAGCCGTTCTCGTATCCGGTGCGCATGGTCGATTCGACGCAGCAGTTGGTCAGGAAACCGCCGAGAAGTATCGTGCGAATTCCTTTGCTACGCAGAATGAAATCGAGGTTGGTGCTGGCAAAAGTGTCGAGTCCACGCTTGCCCTCGATGACGATGTCGCCGTCTTTCGGAGTGAGGTCGTCGACGATAGCGGCGCCCCACGAACCCTTCACGAAGGCCTTTCCGTCGACGACGCCCTTGAGGATTCCGTACGGATGCGAGGTGATTTCGTTGTATCCCTCGGCGAAGGTGATCGGTGCGTGCATCACGGTGACACCCGCCGCACGGGCCGCATCGACCAGCGCAGTGGTGTTCGCGAGGAGTCCGTTCGATTCCATGACTGGTGCGACGGCCTCGTGAAGAACACCGCCCTCGGTGGTGAAGTCGTTCTGGTACTCGATGAGCACGACGGCGGTGGTCGCGGGATCCAATTCGAGCTTGTCGGTCATGGTCGGCACCTTCTCTGTTGTGGTCCGGGTCACGAATCTCCTCAATTAAACAGTTTGTCAGACAAGCAGGCAAGGGGTGGTAGCGTCGCGGCATGGATACGACTCCGTTGTCGCGCATGCCGCTCAGCCTTGCCGTGTCGGGACGAATCCGCGCTGCCATTCTCGACGGTTCACTCCCGGTCGGTGAGGCATTGCCCACCGAACAGGAACTTGCACAGACGTTCTCGGTGGGTCGATCGACGGTCCGTGAGGCCCTTCGGGTCCTGCAAGCGCAGGGATTGTTGACCGGCGCGGACACCACTTCTACTGCCAGGCCTCGGGTGACGCACGAGCATACGGCCGATTCCGCGGCCACAGCTCTCAGCACGGCGTTGCAGGTGGGTGCAGTTCCATTGGGCGATCTTGTCGAATTGCGAGTGCTGCTCGAAGCTGCTGCGCTGCGCACTGTCGTCGCGGTGCCAAACGGCGCCCGGGATGCGATCGAGCGGATGCGCGTCGCAACCCTTGCCGACGACTCGGTCGCATTCCACGACGCCGATGTCGACTTTCACGTTGCGCTGGCCGGAGCCGGCGGGAACAAGGCGTTCGGGTTGGTCATGACGGTTCTCCGCGACAGCATCGCCGGCTACCTGCTGAGCGAACTCGACTCGCGCGAGAACTCGGCGGCCACGCTCGGCGCACTGTTGGCCGAGCACGAGGGTATCGCCGGCGCGATCGAGCGCGGCGCAGCTGACGAGGCCGCCGTTTTGGTCGAGCGCCATGTGCGCGGATTCTACGAAGGACGAACACAATGACCACGAGTATCGATCTGTTGGGTGAACGCTTGCAGAAAGCGGTGGGGGACAGGGCGACAACCGATCCCGACCGAATGGGCGCGTACGTCCGGGATCAATCACTGCTCACCACAGCCGGAACGCCCGCCGCGCTGGTCAAGGCGAAGACGGTCGACGACGTCGTTGCGGTCATGACGGTGGCGCACGAACTCTCCGTTCCCGTGGTGACACGAGGGGCAGGTACCGGGTTGGCCGGCGCCGCCAACGCACTCGACGGATGCATCGTCTTGAGCGTCGCGGGCATGGATCGCATTCTCGAGATCGATCCTGCCGCGCGCACCGCCACGGTGGAGCCTGGAGTGATCAACGGTGACCTGGCGGAAGCTGCTGCACAGCAGGGACTTTGGTACGTACCGGATCCGGGAAGCCGGTCCATCTCGAGTATCGGCGGCAACCTGGCGACAAATGCAGGCGGCATCTGTTGCGCCAAGTACGGCGTCACCGGTGATCACGTTGCGGCCCTGACGGCGGTACTCGCCGACGGGCGTGTGATCCGTACCGGTGCACGGACGCGCAAAAACGTTGCGGGGCTGGACCTGACACATCTGCTCGTCGGGTCGGAGGGCACTCTCGCGGTCATCGTCGAAGCCACGATGCGGTTGCGTACGGCGCCCACTGCCGCGACCACTGTGGTCGCCTTCTTCGATTCCGCGGAGTCCGCGATCGATGCCGTCCTCGCCGTGTCGGCGGTGGCCGAACCGTGTCAGATGGAGTTGATGGACGACGTCACCATCGGCGCCGTCAATCGGCTGACCAAGATGGGGCTGGACGAATCGGCCGGGGCGATGCTGCTCATCCAGTGCGACGGTAGGTCGGCGGCCGCCGAGGCAGCGGACTGCGCCGCGGCGTGCGAAAGCGCCGGGGCCCGAGAGGTTTTCCACACCGACGATCCGGTGGAAGGTGAAGAGTTCACCGCCGCGCGCCGCATGGCCTTGCCGGCTCTCGAGGCGTTGGGCACGGTACTTCTCGACGACGTCGCGGTGCCGGTGCCGGCGTTGCCGTCCATGTTGGAATGCATTCGTGAAGCGGCCGATCGCCACGGCGTCACGATCGGAACCTTCGGTCACGCCGCCGACGGCAATCTCCACCCGACCATCGTGTTCGACGCTGCCGAATCGGGTGCGCAGGATCGTGCGCGCGGAGCTTTCGACGACATCGTTGCCGGCGCACTGGCGTTGGGCGGAACGATCAGCGGTGAACACGGTATCGGGGTTCTCAAAGCGCCGTACATGGCGGACATGGTCGGCCAGACCGAACGCGAAATGATGCTTGCAGTGAAGGCTGCATTCGATCCGAAGAACGTTCTCAATCCCGGACGAGGTATCTGAGCGGTTAGTCCGTGCCTCAGTCGCCGGAAGTTGCGCTACCAGACGAACGTGTTGCCGCACGACGCTTTTCAAGTGACGATGGCCCTCATGAAGCTGTTGATGCTCGGAGGAACACGGTTCCTCGGCCGCGCTCTCGTCGATGACGCTTTGGCTCGGGGCTGGGAAGTGACAGTGCTCCATCGTGGGCTCACCGGAGCGCCACCACCTACAGCGGAGGTCCTGTTCGCGGATCGCACCGATCAGCGTGCGATGGTTGATGCGCTCGGTGATCGTCGATGGGATCTTGTCGTCGACACCTGGTCGGGTAGCCCCCGAGTGGTCGGTGAGAATGCACGCGTTTTGCGCGGTCACGTCGACCGGTACGCATACATCTCCAGTGGATCCGTCTACCAATGGGGCTTGCACGTAGACGAGACCTCGCCGGTGGTTGCCGCATCTGCGACCTCCGATGACAACAGCGATTACGCGTCCGCCAAACGTGGGGCCGAACTCGCTGTCCTGGAATCCTTCCCGGACGCGTTGCTCGCGAGGGCAGGGTTGATACTCGGCCCGCGCGAGGACATCGGGCGGTTGCCGTGGTGGTTGCAGCGTATCGCGGCGGGCGGACGTGTCGTTGCTCCCGGAGTGCCGACCAGACCGTTGCAGTACGTCGATGCCCGCGACATCGCAACCTTTGTCCTGGCCGGACTGGCCGCCGGGATCAGCGGGGCATACGACGTCATCAGCCCGTCCGGCCACACCACTACCTCCGGACTCCTCCAGGCGTGCGTGGTTGCCACCGGTTCGGACGCTGAACTCGTGTGGATCGACGAGGACAGGCTGGCGGCCGCTGGAGCGCAGCCGTGGACACAACTTCCGTGTTGGGTGCCGCAGGAGGGTGAGTTCGCGGGCTTCCTCGAAGCCGACACCGCCAAGGCGGGGCAAGCAGGGCTGCGGTGCCGGCCCGTCGAAGACACCGTGCGCGATACCTGGGAGTGGATGCAGCGGGAAACTCTGCCGACTCAGCGGGAGGATCGTGCGGTGCACGGCCTTCCATCCGAGATCGAAAAGGAACTACTCTCCGCCGGACAGTGAAACGAGTCTGGCCCGGTTCGCATTCGAACCGGGCCAGACTCGTGAAAGACGATCGATCAGGCGTACAGGTCGCTGATCTTGGTCTTGTGAGCTTCGTGAATGATGTTGCGCTTGAGCTTGAGCGTCGGCGTCAATTCACCGGTCTCCTGGGTGAAGTCGACCTCGAGGATCGTGTACTTCTTGATCTGCTCGGGGTTGGAGACCTTCTTGTTCGCGTCGGCAACGGCCGAGTCGATCTCGGCGATCAGGTCGGCGTTCTTCACCAGATCGGCAATCGGGGTGCCGGCGGGCAGGCCGTTGCGCTCGACCCAACCGGGCAGAGTCTCCGGATCGAGGGTGATCAGTGCACCGATGAACGGCTGACCGTCGCCGACGACGAGGCACTGGCTGATCAGAGCGTGCGCGCGCAGGGAATCTTCGAGGCCTGCCGGTGCGACGTTCTTGCCGCCCGCGGTGACGATGATTTCCTTCTTGCGTCCGGTGATGGAGACGTAGCCCTCGTTGTCGATCGAGCCGAGGTCGCCGGTGTGGAACCAGCCGTCGACGATGGATTCGGCAGTGGCCTTCTCGTTGTGCCAGTAGCCGGCGAACACGACCGGGCCCTGCAGGAGGAGTTCGCCGTCCTCGGCGATCCGTGCTGCATGGCCGTTGATCGGCTTGCCGACGGTGCCGACGCGCTGCGCGCTCGAGGTGTTGACGGTGATTGCGGCGCTGGTCTCCGTGAGTCCGTAGCCCTCGTAGATCGGGATGCCGACGCCGCGGAAGTAGTGGCCGAGGCGCGCGCCGAGGGCTGCGCCACCGGAGACTGCACGCTCGCACTCGCCACCCAGAGCTGCGCGCAACTTCGAGTAGACGAGCTTGTCGAATACCGCGTGCTTGAGCTTGAGTGCCAGTCCGGGGCCACCCTTTTCGAGGGATTCGCTGTATTCGATGGCGGTGGCAGCAGCCTTGTCGAAGATGCTGCCCTTACCGCCGTCGACTGCCTTCTGGCGAGCCGAGTTGTACACCTTCTCGAACACGCGGGGCACCGAGAGGATGAAGTTGGGCTTGAAGCCGGCGAACTGCTCGAGCAGCGTCGTCAGGTCCGACGTGTGGGCGACGGTGACCTTGGCGTCGAAAGCGCCGAAGGAGATCGCCCGCGCGAATACGTGGGCAAGCGGCAGGAACATCAGAGTCTTCTTGCCGGGGACCATGGACTCCGGCATCGCCAGGCGGCAGGCGTTGGACTCGGCGTAGAAGTTGGAGTGCGTCAGCTGGACACCCTTGGGGCGTCCGGTGGTTCCGGAGGTGTAGATCAGGGTCGCGGGCGAGGCAGCGGTGACCTGGTGACGACGAGTGTGCAGTTCTTCGTCGGTGATTGCCGAACCGCGACTGGACAGCTCGTCGATCGCACCCGACTCGATGACAAGAACCTCGCGGAGGGCTTCTGCGCCGTCGGTGACTTCCTTGTGAGTCTCCGCGTGCTTGGCCGTTTCGACGACCAGAAGTGTCGTCGCTGAATCCTCGAGGATCCACTGCGCCTGATCAGGGGAGGAGGTCTCGTAGATCGCGACGGTGCATCCGCCTGCAGTCCAGATGGCGTAGTCGAGAACGACCCACTCGTAGCGAGTCGCTGACAGGATAGCGACGCGGTCGCCGAGCTCGACACCTGACGCGATCAGGCCCTTGGCAACTGCGGAGACCTGCTTCGCGAATTCAGCTGCAGTGACGTCGACCCATCCGCCGTTCGACGGCCTCTTGAACGGCACGAATGTGGGGTCTTCTTCGGCGTGACGGAACACGGAGTCGGCCATGGATACGTTCTCCGGAATTGAGAACGACTGTGGAACTGAGAACTCGCGCACTATTGACCCCTCCAGTGACTACTGACATTTCTGATGTGCATTGCATCACATTAGTCGTCATTTTGCACTGTCGTTACTATTCGGTAGAACTGGTCGGGCGCTGACCTGCAGTTTAGTGTGACCGCCTGTTTACAGGTACTCAGGCGACGTGTTGGAGCGTGCGACCGTGCACGGACAGCCACCGCCGAATTGCGTAGTCCAATCGGTCCGGATCCACTCCGAGTTGCTCTGCAGTAGCTGCAAGGATCTCCGAGGTGTCTCCCGGCAACTCGGTGGTGCCGAGTGTCGCGCTGATGAAGGTGTCGGCAGCGGTCCCCAGATCGGTGTGCGGAATTCCGGCCAACATCAACAGGTGGGCCCAGGTCACTTCGGAACCGTCTCCGCACGCGTCCACCCAGGCATGGTGAACGGCTTCGAGAGCGTTGTCGGAATCGGCGGCCGACAGCAGGTCCTCGACGCTGTTGATCCGCAAGTGATGGAGTTTCTCGGCGACCTGTTGGATGTGCCGTGCCTCGATCGGGACACCCGTCGCCGTGTAGCGACGCTTGTACGAGCCGATCTTGCCTGCCCACTGGTCCGAACTGCCGGCTTCCTCGAAGGTGCGGAGTAGTTCACGTGCGCCATCCGTGACGGGTTTGTCCTCGCGGGCTTTCCGGTACGCCAGGTAGCGATCGACGACGGTCACTTCGCTGTGACCCGACGTGGACTGAACGGATTCGATGATGCACAGGGCGAGGCTCTGTCGATAAGCGTCTGACGCAACCCAGGCGGAAGGGTCGCCCAGGCGGTCACGGCACGCAGCTGCGACGGCGTCGACGGTATCGGTCGAGATGGTCACGGTTCCTCCAGAAAGCCGAATTCTTTTTGTTCCATTTGGGCTATCGGCACCGAGGAGCGAAATGTTGCACACATCACAAATTCTCAGAGATCTCTTGGACTGTGCTCAGGCTGGAGAGGTGTGCACTCAGGCGAGGAAGGACAGCACTTCGTCGTCGCTGAGTTGATGAAAGTCCTCGAATGCAGCACCGACGCCGCCTAACAGGGCAGGAACGAAGGGGCAGACGACCCGATCGGCGGAGCACGCGATCACTCTCATGGCTTCGGGGGACGCTACTGGGACAGCGACGATCACGGCGGCAGCACCCGCGGTGCGCGCGCATCGGCAGGCAACGGCGGCACTCGCGCCCGTAGCCATTCCGTCGTCGACGATCACCGCAGTGCGTCCGTGGAGGGAAACCGGGGTCCGCCCCTCGCGCAGGAGATGCGCCCGCCGTTCCAATTCGGTTCGCTCGTCGCGTTCGACGGCGACGAGTTCTCTTTTCGAGACGCGAACCGCTGCGATGACGTCGTGGTTGAGGACCCGCACGCCGCCCTCACCGATGGCGCCCATCGCCAGTTCCGGGTTGTACGGACTGCCGAGCTTGCGCACCACCACGATGTCGAGCGGAGCGTTTAGTGCCGCAGCCACCTCGGCTGCGACCGGAACTCCGCCGCGCGGGAGTCCGAGAACGACGGGCTTGTCGATACGCAAGGTCTCGAGCCGCCCGGCCAGAAATTTGCCGGCGGAAGATCGATCCCGATACTGGGTCACTGCGTTGTCCTCGAGAAGCTCGAACCCCGACCAGTTCGACGCTACTCGCTGCAGGTCACCGCGACGAGACTGTGAACCTCCGCAGCGCGAGAGCGGGATTCTTCTCGCGTACCTCGGTGATGCGAGCAGCCGAAACGAGTGCGGTGGCGACCCCGACCTGCTCGCCAAGTGAACACATCACGACGCCCATCGGGTCGACGATCATGCTGGCACCCGCGCCGCCGCGCGCGCTCTGATCTGCCGCTGCGATGTACATCGTGTTCTCGATGGCCCGGGCGCGCACGAGAGTGGTCCAGTGGTCTTCCTTGAGCGGCCCCGGCACCCACTGGGCGGGCAGGAGCAAGATGTCTGCGCCGACGTCGACGATGCGCCGGGTGACTTCCGGGAAGCGCAGGTCGTAGCAGGTCTGGAGGCCGAAGGTCAGGCCGTCGCACCCGAAAGTCTGCGGTTCGGTGATCTCGCCCGCGCGGATCACGGCCGACTCCTGGTAACCGAAAGCGTCGTAAAGATGCAGTTTCCGGTAGGTCGCCACCAGTTCGCCGTTCGGGTCCATCGCGACGAGGGTGTTGGAGATTCTGCTCACGTCGTCGATCCGCTCGTTCATTCCTGCCACGAGGAAGATTCCGAACTCCGCGGCGACCGACGCCAGCGCCGAACCGAATTCGCCGTCCAGGTCCTCCGCGGACTCGATCAAACGCTCATCCGTCTTCGGTGCGGTGAACATCGAGTATTCCGGCGCCACGACAACTTTCGCGCCGCGTGCTGCTGCATCGGAAGCCAGTGATCGCAGTGATTCGAGGTTGGCTTTCTTGTCCGTCCCCGGGGCGAATTGGGCAATCGCGACAACGGTCTGGGAGGGGGTGGCTGCGGTGGCTTCGGTCATGCTTCCTACGCTAGGCGAAACCCGCTGGGAGGGTGGATCTGTCGTAAAAGCACCCCCGGTATGTCGTCGTGTCTATACTCTATCCGCTAAACTGCTGGTCAAATGAGTGATATTGAGCGTGACCCCGAACCCCCAACATTTGCCGACCTCGACATCGATGATCGGGTACTGAAGGCACTGTCAGACGTGGGCTACGAGTCGCCCTCGCCCATTCAGGCTGCCACCATTCCGCCGCTGCTCGAAGGCAAGGACGTCGTCGGTCTCGCACAGACCGGTACCGGCAAGACCGCAGCCTTCGCAGTTCCAGTCCTGTCGCGGATCGACACGTCGATCAAGCAGACCCAGGCGCTGGTGCTTGCTCCCACGCGTGAGCTGGCGCTTCAGGTTGCCGAGGCATTCGGCAAGTACTCCGCGCACATCCCCGGACTCAACGTGCTGCCGATCTACGGTGGCCAGAGCTACGGCGTCCAGCTGTCGGGCCTGCGCCGCGGCGCACACGTCGTCGTCGGTACCCCGGGTCGTGTCATCGACCATCTCGAAAAGGGCACCCTGGATCTGACCAATCTCAAGTACCTCGTTCTCGACGAGGCCGACGAGATGCTCAAGATGGGGTTCCAGGAGGACGTCGAGCGCATCCTCCGCGACACCCCCGGCGACAAGCAGGTCGCCCTGTTCTCCGCAACGATGCCCGGCTCGATTCGCCGGATCTCGAAGCAGTACCTGAACAATCCGGTCGAGATCACCGTCAAGTCCAAGACGTCGACCGCCTCGAACATCACGCAGCGCTACATTCAGGTTGCTCATCAGCGCAAGCTCGATGCACTGACCCGAGTCCTCGAGGTCGAGGCATTCGAGGCGATGATCATCTTCGTCCGTACCAAGCAGGCCACCGAAGACCTGGCGGAGAAGCTGCGGGCCCGCGGGCACTCGGCTGCCGCGATCAACGGTGACATCGTCCAGGCACAGCGTGAGCGGACCATCGGTCAGCTCAAGAACGGCGCCCTCGACATCCTCGTCGCGACCGACGTTGCCGCTCGAGGCCTCGACGTGGATCGAATCTCCCACGTCGTCAACTACGACATCCCGCATGACACGGAGTCGTACGTCCACCGCATCGGTCGTACCGGCCGCGCCGGTCGTCAGGGTGACGCGTTGCTGTTCGTCGCCCCGCGTGAGCGTCATCTGCTCAAGTCCATCGAGAAGGCGACCCGTCAGCCGCTTGCGGAGATGCAGCTTCCCAGTGTCGACGACGTCAACGCCCAGCGCGTGGCCAAGTTCGGTGACTCCATCACCGAGAGCCTGGCCTCGGAGAATCTCGCGATGTTCCGCAAGATGATCGAGGACTACGACCAGGAACACGACGTTCCGCTCATCGACATCGCTGCCGCTCTGGCGTTGCAGTCGCGCGACGGCGAAGCATTCTTGCTTTCTCCCGAGCCGCCGGCACCGCCGCGTCGTGAGCGCGAGCCTCGTGAACCACGTCCTCCCCGTCGTTTCGACGATGGCCCGGCCCCGCGCTCGCGTGGGCCCGAGGGCCAGGAGCTGGCCGCGTACCGCATTGCAGTCGGCAAGCGTCACCGCGTCGTTCCGGGTGCCATCGTCGGTGCCATCGCCAACGAGGGTGGGCTTCGTCGAAGCGACTTCGGGCACATCAGCATTCGCCCGGATCACAGCATCGTCGAGTTGCCGGCAGACCTCTCCAACGAGACTCTCGAAGCTTTGCGTCGCACACGCATCTCCGGCGTCCTGATCCAGCTGCAGCCTGATTTCGGGCCGCCGCAGGGACGTCCGAGTGGCCGTGGCGACCGTGGTGGCCGGGACGATCGTGGTGGACGTGACGACCGCCGCGGTGGCGGACGCGATCGCTACAACGACTGACCTACAGCTTCAACGACTGTCATGAAGACTGAAACAGGCGCTGCCCTCCGCGAGGAGGACAGCGCCTGTTTTCTGTGTGGGGGGCAAGGCGCTGCGCGGTATCAGATCGGCGTCGGTGCGAGGGCGCCGTTCTTCCGGGCGTTGGTGTCGAACTGCGTGCGGTACAACTCGGCGTAGCGGCCGCCGCGCGCGAGCAGTTCCTCATGGTTGCCGCGCTCGACGATCTGGCCTGCCTCGACGACAAGGATCAGGTCCGCGGAACGGATCGTCGACAATCGGTGAGCGATCACCACCGCAGTCCGCCCGGCGAGTGCTTCGCCGAGTGCTTCCTGAACCGCAGCTTCCGACGTCGAGTCGAGATGCGCGGTGGCCTCGTCCAAGATGACGACGCGAGGCTGGGCCAGGAGCAGGCGTGCGATGGTCAGGCGTTGACGCTCGCCGCCCGAGAGGCGGTAACCGCGTTCACCCACCACGGTCTCCAGTCCGTCGGGCAGCGACGCAACCAGGTCGGTGAGCCGTGCGCGCTCCAGAACCTCACGCAGATCCTCTTCGGTGGCATCCGGTCGCGCAAGGAGCAGGTTGGATCGAAGGCTCTCGTGGAACAGGTGCCCGTCCTGCGTGACCATGCCGACGGTCTCCCGGATGGAATCGGTACTGAGGTCTCGGACGTCGACGCCGCCCAACTCGACCGAACCGGAGTCGATGTCGTAGAGGCGCGGAATCATCTGCGCCACGGTCGACTTTCCGGCGCCGGACGTGCCGACCAAGGCGACCATCTGTCCTGCTTCGGTGCGGAACGACAGGTCGTGCAACACGTCCTCGCCGCCGCGGGTGTCGAGGATCGCGACTTCCTCCAGGGACGCGAGAGACACCTTGTCCGCGGATGGGTATGCAAAAGTGACGTTCTTGAACTCGACGGACACCGGTCCCTGCGGCACCGTGCGTGCATCGGGCTTCTCGGTGATGAGCGGCGCCAGATCGAGAATCTCGAATACCCGCTCGAAGCTGACCAGGGCGCTCATGACGTCCACCCGGGCGCTGGCCAGTGCGGTCAACGGCGAGTACAGCCGCGTCAACAACAATGCCATCGCCACGACGGCGCCTGCGTCCAACTGTCCGCGCAGCGCGTAGAAACCGCCGAGTCCGTAGACGAGGGCAAGAGCAAGGGCCGAGACCAGCGTCAGCGCTGTGACGAAGACGGACTGCAGCATTGCGGTCCGGACTCCGATGTTGCGCACACGCCTGGCGCGAACCGCGAACTCCGCAGATTCTTGCGACGGGCGGCCGAACAGCTTGACCAGAGTCGCGCCGGGAGCGGAGAACCGCTCCGTCATCTGGGTGCTCATGAGCGAATTATGGTTGGCTGCTTCACGATTGAGTGCTGCAAGTTTTGCGCCCATGCGCCGTGCGGGGATGACGAAGATCGGGAGAAGTAGCAGCGCGAGGACGGTGATCTGCCAGGAGATCCCGAGCATGACGATCAGCGTGATCACCAGGGTGACCAGATTGCTGACCACTCCGGACAAGGTGTCGCTGAAGGCGCGCTGAGCGCCGATGACGTCGTTGTTGAGACGGCTGACCAGTGCTCCGGTTCGAGTTCTGGTGAAGAACGCGATGGGCATCTTCTGGACGTGATCGAAGACGGTGGTGCGCAGATGCAGGATCAGGTCTTCGCCGATGCTGGCCGAGAGCCACCGGGTCAACAGTCCCAGAGCGGCTTCGAGAAGTGCTACCAGTGCGATCAGGGCGGCAAGTTTGACGACCACGTCGACGGCGTCGCCGCCGACTATCGCGTTGACCACGCGCCCGGCCAGGACAGGTGTTGCCACGGCAAGCGCAGCAGTGACGACACTCAGTACGAGGTACCAGCTGAGGTTGCGTTTCTGTGGAACTGCGAACGTCGCGATCCGCTTCAGTGTCGCCTTCGAGAACGGGCGCCGATCTTCTTGCGCGTGCATCGCGTTGTACATCGCGTTCCACGCGGTGACTTCCATACTCATGACTTCGCCCCTCCGGTCGCCGGCCACGAAGATTACGTGGCCGGTACGACACGAAGGTAGAACCTCAACCAAACTTCAGGTCAAGTGCGGCCTCAGCGGGCCACGTCGACCACCACGCGAGGAGGGTCGCTGAGCGTCGTGACCGTGAACGGCTGCTTCTCGGTCACGCCGATGAACGACTGCGTGACTCCCTCGAAGACGTTGGACCCGTTGACCTCGGTCACGACTCCGCCGACGCCGGGGACCGGGTTGGGGCCGGAGTACTGCTCGACTCCGCTGTCGAAGGGATATGCGGAACCGTCGATCAGGACCTGGATCACTGCGGCACCCTTGATGTCCACGGGCTTACCGCTGCCTTCCTGCGTCGCCGCGTCGACGTACTTGACGCGCCAACCGGGTGTGCCGGTTCCGCCCATTTCGTAGACGACACGATCGAATCCGTCGTGCTCGCCCACTCGGATGTCGACGACGGTGAGCTTGGATTCGGTGCCCGCAGCCGACGTCTTGTCGGAGCTGTCCGTCGGGACTGGTTCTGTGGTCGACGCTGCTGCACTCGAGGTCGAGGTCGAGGTGACGGCCGAGGTGGCTGCCGTGGGAGTGGTCTCCGCGTCCTGCGAACAGGCAGTCAGGCTCACGCCCACTGCGATGGCAGCGACAGCGGCAAATGATCTCGTCCGGTTCGTTGTCATGACTCGATCGTAGGGCTCGCGTTATCGGGATCCGCGGCGGCGGTGCCCGGAGTTACCTAACCGATATCGCCGTCGACATAGAGCCACTTACCCTCTGTTCGCGCAAATCGACTGCGTTCGTGGAGCATTCCCCGCTCGCGTCCGAATGTGTAGTGAGCGCGAAATTCCACGACGCCGTCGGAATCGAACAGCCCGCCCCGTTCGGTGTCCAGGATCTCCAACCGGAGCCATTTCTGGTCGGGGTCGAGATCGAGTTGGGCTGGACGATGGTCGGGATGCCAAGTCTGCGTGAGATATTCGTCGTCCATCACAGCGAAAGCCGTGTAACGCGAACGCATCAGGGTTTCGGCGGTCGGTGCGTGCGCTACTCCGCTGATGTACTTGCCGCAGCATTCGGCCAACGCGTTGCCGCTGCCGCACGGGCACGGATCGGTCGGATTGGGTGTGGTGGGGCGGCGCGAAGTCACCGCCCCATTACAGCACGCGAACTCAGACCAGTTTGTGTTCGCGGTTCTCCCAGTACGGTTTGCGGAGGTCGCGTTTGAGGATCTTTCCGGTGGGATTGCGGGGAAGAATCTCGACGACGTCGATACTGGTCGGGCACTTGAACTTTGCGAGGCGTTCCTGTGTATAGGTGATCAGTTCGGCTTCGTCGATCTGCGCTTCGGCAGTGAGAACCACGACAGCCTTGACGGTTTCACCCCAACGGTCGTCGGGAACGCCGATGACCGCGACCTCGGCGATTGCCGGATGCTCCACCAGTACTCGTTCGATCTCGGGGGAGTAGACGTTCTCGCCGCCGGTGATGATCATGTCCTTGAGGCGGTCCTCGATGAAGACGAAGCCGTCGGAGTCGGCGCGGCCCATGTCGCCGCTACGTAGCCACCCGTCTGCGGTAATCGTTTCGGCCGTCGCCTCGGGCTTACCCAGGTATCCGGGTGTGCACTGTTCGGATCGCCACCACAGTTCACCGGTCGTTCCGGTGGGCACGTCCTCGAGCGTGACGGGGTCCACCACGCGCATCTCGACGCCGGGGATCGCCGTACCTGCCGATGCCATGCGCTCGACCTGCGACTCGTCGCGGTGAACGTCCGGCATCAACGCGGTAATGACGCCTGCCATTTCGGTCATGCCGTAGACCTGCACGAATTCGGTGTCCGGCCACGCTGCGAGTGCCGCGCGCAACAGTGGGAGCGGCATGGGGGCGGCGCCGTAGGTGATGCGTTTGAATGCTTTGAAGGCGGCGACCGCCTGCTCGCCTGCGGCCAGGACTCCGGCAATGACCGGTGGGACGAGAAAGGCGATGTTGGCTCCGGCGGCGAGGCCGGCGAAGATCGACGGTCCGTCGGCTTCTCTCGTGAAGTAACAGCGGCCACCGGTGTGAATTGCCATGATGGCGTAGCACGTTCCGCCGACGTGGAACATCGGCATCGCGATCAAGAATCGGTGATCCTCGTGGGCCGGCAGGATTTCGAGGACATTGTTGCTGTGCGCGAACAGGTTTCGATGCGTGAGCTGGACACCCTTGGGGCGACCGGTCGTCCCGGAACTGTAGAGAACCAGAGCGGTGGCATCGGGGCTCACCTCGGGGCGGGCGTGCAGCGGTGTGACCTCGTCGATCCACGGCTCGAATTCGTCGTGTTCACCGCCGACGGCGAAGATCGATTCGACGGCCGTCAAGCGGTCTCGCATCGCGACGACCTGGGGGAGTAGTTCGCTGCCGACGAACAGAATGCGAGCGCCACAGTCCGCGAGGACGTAATCCAGCTCTTCGCTCGAAAGTCGCCAGTTGGGAACGACATTCGCGGCGCCGAGTAGTGAGGCGGCGTAGGTGACTTCGAGACAGGACAGATGATTCTTGTCGACGAACGCGACAGTGTCGCCGGCACCGATGCCTGATTCGGCGAGGGCGGCGGCGATACACAAGATGCGGTCCCGCCACTGAGCCCACGTGAATTCGGTCCCTTGGAAGGTCATCGCTGCTTGATCAGGCTTGACCGTCGCCCAGTGCTCTAGCCGATCGAAAATGATTCCAGCGGTGGCGTCGGACATTCGGCCGCCTCTCTCGTGTGATTGGTGTCACAAGGTTAATGTGCGCCCGGTCTTCGTATCGCTGTTTCCAGTCAATGCGCACAAGCAGGAGGGGTCGCATTCCCCCCACCCTGACCGGCTCGGCCGCAGATATCAGGGTGGTCCCCGATGGCGGGCGCGCCCGCCACCCGACAGGATGGAACCAACCATTGCGGGCGTCCGTGTTTTCACGGGCGCCCGTCACGCCCGCAAAGTAGCACCGAAGTGAACAGGAAAGGCGATCATGAGTTCGCACGCCCAGGATGTCGCGGCCCGCGCAGTCGGCCTGTCCAAGACCTACGGCACCGGAGATACCCAGGTGCACGCCCTCAGTTCGGTGTCCGCAGATTTCGCCCGCGGTGAGTTCACGGCGATCATGGGGCCGTCCGGTTCCGGTAAGTCGACGCTGATGCATTGCCTCGCCGGTCTGGATTCCGCCAGTTCGGGTTCTGTTCTCATCGGTGACACGGAACTCACGACGCTTTCCGACAAACAGATGACCCAATTACGACGCGATCGCATCGGTTTCGTTTTCCAGGCGTTCAACCTGGTGCCGACGCTGACGGCGCTCGAGAACATCACGTTGCCGCTCGACATCGCGGGACGCAAGGCGGACCCGACCTGGCTGAACAGCGTCCTGACCAAGCTGGGTCTCGGGGATCGCCTCGATCATCGGCCGGGAGAGCTCTCGGGTGGTCAGCAGCAGCGTGTGGCGTGTGCGCGTGCGCTGGCGGGTCAGCCGGAGATCATCTTCGGCGACGAGCCGACCGGAAACCTCGATTCGAAGTCCTCCGGTGAGGTGCTCTCGATCCTGCGGGCGGCCGTCGACGAGTTCAACCAGACCGTGGTGATCGTGACGCACGATCCGCGGGCAGCGGCGTATGCCGACCGGGTGGTGTTCCTCGCGGACGGCAAGATCGTCGACGAATTGCGCGAGCCTACGGCGGATTCGGTCCTCGACCGGATGAAGCGTCTGGACGCTCCGCAGGCGGTCGTGAACGTGGAAGCCGGGGCTTGAGCACATGGCTTCGGTAAGCAACTCGCCGATGCGCAAGGTTTCCCTGCGCAACTTGGCGGCACACAAGGTGCGACTTGCGCTGACGGTTCTCTCCGTGGTGCTTGGCACGGCTTTTGTCGCGGGGTCGTTCGTTTTCACCGACACCCTCCAGAAGACTTTCGATTCGATCTTCGAGAACACCGCCCAGGGCGTCGACGTCCGGGTATCGATGGAAGAGCGCAACACCAGTGGCGTTCCGGTCGAGGATGTCGACAAACTTGCCGCAGTCGACGGCGTCCGAGCGGTAGCCCCGGCCGTCAGTGGACAGATCGTCCTGATCAACGCAGACGGCGGCGCTGTTCAGACCGGCGGCGCGCCGAGTATCGGTCAGTCCTACCTACCGCCGGGCCAGGCGATTGCCGAACCCGACACCTTCGTCGAGGGCGCGCCTCCAACGCAGACCGGTCAGGTCGCGCTGAACACCAGCGCCGCCGAGCGAGCCGGACTGAAGGTGGGGGACTCCGCCAAGGTTCTGGCACCGGCCCGCGGAATCGTGGACGTGACGTTGTCCGGCATCTACGAGGGGGCGGGCAGTGACACCGGCGGGTTCATCGGCGCGCTCTTCACCGACGAGCAGGCCCGTGGACTCTTCACCGACGGCCAACACGTCGAGTACATCGACGTCGCGGGCGACGGGGTGTCGCAGACGGAACTGCAGCAACGCGTCGAGCAGGTTTTCCCCGATCTCAAGGTGCAGACCGGCGACCAGGTTCGTGAGGAGACCAAGGCCGAGGTCGACTCGGCGCTGAGCTTCATCAACTACTTCCTGTTGGCGTTCGGCGCGATTGCTCTGCTCGTCGGAACGTTCATCATCTACAACACCTTCTCGATGATCGTGGCGCAGCGTCTTCGTGAGCTGGCGCTGCTGCGTGCGATCGGTGCGAGCCGAGCGCAGGTCGGCCGTTCGGTGGTCACCGAGGCGCTCGTGGTCGGACTCATCGGCAGCATCATCGGTCTGCTCGGCGGTATCGGTCTCGCCTACGGATTGCGCAGTCTGCTCAACACATTCGACGTCGGTCTGCCGGAAGGCCCGCTCCAGGTGGGCGCCCGCACGATCATCGTCGCGTTGGTGGTCGGCGTCGTCGTCACGACGCTCAGCGCTTACGCCCCGGCTCGTCGTGCGTCGAAGATCCCGCCGGTGGCGGCCATGCGTGAGGAGTTCGCCTCCACCGGCGACTCACTGCGAGTGCGGACGTTGATCGGTGCGATTCTCGGCGTGATCGGTGTGGCACTGCTCGTGTTCGGCTCTCGCGGTACCGGCGGCGGCGCGGCGCTGATCGTCGGCCTCGGTGCGTTCTCGTTGATCATCGCGGTGCTTCTCGGGGCTCCCGCGCTGTCGCGGCCGATCGTCGGCGCGCTCGGTGCCGTGTTCGCCAAGCCGTTCGGTGCCATCGGGCGATTGGCTCGTACCAATGCGGTGCGCAATCCCCGTCGCACGGCCGCAACGGCATTCGCGTTGACTCTCGGTCTGATGCTGGTGACGGTCATCGGAGTGTTCGGTTCCTCGGCCAAGGCGAGCATCAATGCTCTTGTCGACGTGGGTGTTTCGGCCGACTACATCCTGACCGGTCCCAACGCGATCGGCGTGCCGCGAGGTGCGGCCGACGCGGTCCGACAGGTGCCCGACGTGCAGAGCGCGACGTCGTTGCACGGAGTGCGTGCGAAGGTCGACGGTGAGGACGAGCAGGGCGCTTCGTTCGACGGCCCGATCGAAGGCGTGCTCGAGTACAAGATCCTCGAGGGCACGGTCGATCTGACCGGCAACAACATGCTCGTCTCGAAGTCGACTGCGGATGACAAGGGCTGGACTGTCGGCTCGACCCAGACGTTGACCGGTCCTGGCGGCGTCGAGTACCAGACCGTTGTCGCGGGAGTGTTCGAGGACAACCAGCTGATCGGCTCGTGGATCGTCTCGGACGAGGCGTACAGGAAGCTGATGCCGGCCGAGAGTCTGCCGGACTTCGTGGTGCTGGTGAAGGCGAAGCCTGGCGCGGATCTGACAACGCTGCGATCCGAGCTCGAAACGGCCACGGAGAAGTACGTCGTCGTCCAGGTGCAGGATCGTGAGGAGTTCAAGGGAACTCAGGGCCAGCAGATCAACACGTTGTTGGCGATCCTCTACGGACTGCTTGCACTCGCGGTCGTGATCGCAATCCTGGGCATCATCAACACCCTGGCACTCTCGGTGGTCGAGCGGCGACGAGAAATCGGAATGCTGCGAGCTGTCGGCATGCAGCGAGGACAGATGCGACGCACGATCTACCTCGAGTCGGTCCTCATCGCGGTGTACGGCGCGGCGGTCGGAGTTGTTCTCGGCATCGCGTTCGGTTGGGCCTTCGTGAGCACTCTCGCGGATCAGGGCCTCGACAAGATCACGATCCCGTGGGGTCAGGTGGTCGGAATGCTGATCGGCTCGGGTGTGGTGGGTGTCTTGGCGGCGCTGTGGCCGGCCAACCGAGCGGCCAAGACGAAGCCGCTCGAGGCGATTGCAGACATGTAGGGCCTTCGGCCCCCGTGCGCACTTTTGGTAGCGGTAACAGCCGAAAGTGCGCACGGTACCGTTGCCACATGAGCACCCTTCAAGAAGTCGGCGAACGTGAATCCTGGCGCTGCTGGCTGTGTGACGAACCGGTCGATCCCGACATGTCCGTCAATGATCCGCGCGGCCCGAGTATCGACAGCATCAACACCGCAAAAAAGGGTGGCAAGACCAAAGGCGGCGTCGAACGCTTGGCGCACCGCGCATGCAACACCAAGAAGGGTGCGGTCAAACCTGTTGTGGAATGGCCGGATCGGCTGTTCGTCGTGGATCCCGCTCCGATCATCGGGGTCGTGGAGCAGCTCGAGCGAAAGGGTGGCCGCGTCGCCGTCGCTCGCTGCCCCGGCAAGGACGACGCCCAGGAAGCGTCGGATTGGTTGATCGATCGGTTGTCGCGTCTGGCTCCCGCGTTGAATGTCGAAACAAGTATCGACGCCGCGGGCGGGGGTTACCTGTTGGTCCTGAAAACCGTGTAGGGGGTCGGCCCTGAGTGCCGTCTTTTGCGGTACCTGTTCCGCCTCCATAGCTGTCGGGGTACGGTCGAACCGAACATGAATCCGGTTTCGAGTGCGAAGGAATCCCGATGAACCTGGCATTGACCGACGAGGAACTAGCGTTCCGCGACGAGATGCGGACGTTCTTCCGTACGCAAATCCCCGCGGACATCAGGGAGGCGTACGCCCACGGCGAGGAGTTGGGGCGCGACCGTATGGTCGAGGCGCAGCAGATCCTCAACGCTCACGGTCTGGCGGTACCGCACTGGCCGGTCGAGTGGGGCGGCAAGGACTGGACCCCGGTCCAGCACAACATCTGGCTCGACGAACTGCAGCTTGCGTCGGTTCCCGAACCTTTGGCGTTCAACGCCAACATGGTCGGTCCGGTCATCGCGGCCTTCGGCTCGCAGGAGCAGAAGGAGAAGTTCCTTCCGGCGACTGCGAACCTCGACATCTGGTGGTGCCAGGGATTCTCCGAACCCGAGGCCGGTTCCGATCTCGCTTCGCTCAAGACCCGTGCGGTCCGCGACGGCGACGACTGGGTCATCAATGGTCAGAAGACCTGGACGACGCTGGGACAGTACGCCGACTGGATCTTCTGCCTGGTGCGCACCAATCCCGATGCGCCCAAGCGTCAGGCCGGCATCTCGTTCATCCTTGTCGATCTGAAGACGCCTGGCGTCACGGTCCGCCCGATCAAGCTGATCGACGGCGGCTACGAGGTCAACGAAGTGTTCTTCGAGGACGTCCGCGTTCCGGGAGAGAACCTGGTCGGTGAAGAGAACCAGGGCTGGGGCTACGCCAAGTTCCTG
Source organism: Rhodococcus sp. YH3-3 (assembly GCF_001653035.1). Taxonomy (NCBI): domain Bacteria; kingdom Bacillati; phylum Actinomycetota; class Actinomycetes; order Mycobacteriales; family Nocardiaceae; genus Rhodococcus; species Rhodococcus sp. YH3-3. The sequence continues at coordinate 1,859,094 of NZ_BCWH01000002.1, forward strand.
CTCGGCAACGAGCGAACCGGTGTCACCCGCGTCGGTTTCTCGAAGGTTCGTCTGGCCCAGGCCAAGGCCCGCGCTGCCGAGGTCAAGGTCGGCAACGGAACACTGCTCGAAGATCCGCTCTTCGCTGCTCGCCTCGCCGAACTCGAAAACGAATTGCTTGCCCTCGAGCTCACTCAGCTCCGGGTGGTAGCCAGTTCCGCTGACGGCCAGCCGAACCCGGCGTCGTCGCTGCTAAAGCTTCGTGGCTCCGAATTGCAGCAGGCGAGCGTCGAACTGCTGATGGACGTGGCCGGCCCTGATTCACTGCCGTACGACGCGGGCAGCGACATCGCCTCCGCGAGCTGGGCGCAGCACACTGCCCCGACGTACCTGAACTACCGCAAGGTATCCATCTACAGCGGATCGAGCGAAGTGCAGCGCAGCATCATCGCCTCCTCGATCCTCGGATTGTGAGGCGTGGCATGGACTTCGAACTCAACGACGAACAAAAACTTCTCCGCGACACCACCAAGGATCTCCTCGCGCGTAGCTACGACGCCGAGAAGCGCAACGCGATCATCGACTCCGATCCCGGGTGGAGCCCGCAGGTCTGGAAGCAGTTGGCCGAGGTCGGCTTGCTCGGCCTGACATTCTCGGAGGACGACGGCGGCATGGACGCCGGCCCAGTGGAAATCGGCGCGGTCATGACCGAGATCGGTCGACGCTTGGCACCCGAGCCGCTACTCGACGCGGTCGTGACGCCGGGCGGGCTCATCTCCGAAGGGGGCAGCGCAGAGCAGCGCTCGTCGATTCTTCCCGGAGTGGCCGAGGGCACCACGTTCCTCGCGTTCGCCGACCAGGAACCCGGAATCCGTTGGCCGGCAACCGAACGGGCCACCGCGGCGGCCCAGGTCGACGGCGGCTGGACCATCACCGGTATCAAGAATCCCGTCGGCCACGGCGCGACGGCGGACATCTTGGTCGTGAGCGCTGCGCTCCCCAGCGGTGGCGTCGGACTGTTCCTCGTCAAGAGCGATGCCTCCGGTTTGGTACGCAAGTCCTACGCCACTCACGACGGGTTGCGCGGGGCGCAGATCGAGTTCACCGATACGCCGGCCGAAGCACTCGGTGAGGGCGGTGACGCTACTGCTCTGATCCAGGCCGCGCAGATCCGTGAGCAGGCCGCGCTGTGCGCCGAGGCTGTCGGAGCGATGGAAGAGGCGCTACGCCTGACCACCGAATACCTCAAGACGCGTAAGCAATTCGGGGTTCCCCTCGCAAAGTTCCAGACACTGACACACCGCGCCGCCGACCTGTACGTCTCGCTCGAGTTGGCACGCAGCATGAGTCTGTACGCAACGATGTCCCTTGCCGACGGCGTCGTCGATCCAGTGATCGCTTCGCGGGTGAAGTTGCAAATCGGGCGTTCGGCTCGGCTCATCGGCCAGGAGGCGATCCAGATGCATGGTGGTATCGGTATGACCGCCGAGTACCCGGTGGGGCACTACGTGAGCCGTCTCGTCGCCATCGAGCACACCCTCGGCAGCACCGAAGATCACCTTCGGGTGTTGGCCGCCGGTGTGGCTGATCACGAGATGGTCAGCGTGGTCTGATCTTTCACGAACGACGAAGGGGCCGCATTCCGTTCCAAGGATGCGGCCCCTTCGTCGTTCAGCGGTGATTGCGCAGGACGTCCAAGCGGAGTCGGCGCTGCTCGATGTTGACGGCGCTGTCGGTGAACGCTTGTTGCCACCCGGGGTCGCTCGTTCGTGCCGCCGCGTCCTGCAGAAGCGGTACGGCGTCGAAAGGGAAGCGCGCCTGCACGCTTCGCAGGGTGGAAAAGTGACTGTGACGCGAGTGGATGCCCAAGTCCTCACCCGTCGCAGCATGCTCCATCGCTTCGTTCTCCAAGGCATTCAACAACTTTTCGGCGACGGCCAGGGGCCATGGGCGGTCGATGCCGTCGAGTAGTGCGCTGCCGTCGACGCCCAGAAGGTACTCGTCCGCGTGGCCGGCAACGATGTACTCGACGCGCTCGCGTGGGTCCGCGATGGCGACGATTCTCCGGTCGGTCGTGCGCCCGTCCCGCTCCAGAAATGCCGACGCCCACGCGGTGTTCTTCTGGAGAACGGTTGCGGCAATCCATGATTCGATCATCACCGCGCGCCATTGCTTCTCGATGGGGATGGTGAGGGCCTCGCGTGGCGAACCGGCCATAGATTCCCACAGCGTCAGCGGAGTGGCGGTCACGACTTGCCGTAACCACCAGCGCCGGATGCCCTTGTTCTTGTAGTGGACGTCTTCGATGCCGTCACGAAATGCGAGGTCGTCGAGCGAGCCGGGCAATCGGACGGCAAGGCGCGGCCGCAAGGGCTTCGTCTCGAGCCGCACCCAGGACCGAGCCCGAGTGACCATTCGAGAGGCAAACGGAGATCGGGGGAGTTGCCGTAGTAGTTGAATTGCACGCTCACGGACCCGCACGGCTGGATCGTCGAGTGCACGCTCGAGGAGCGCGTAGTCGTGTTCACCCAGCCCGACGTCGAGATGGTCGAGGAAGTGCAGCCGGCTTGCCGTGGCCTCGTCGTCCCAAGCGATCTCGAGCTCTTCGCTCGCCAGTTCCGGGTCGACCGTACGTATGTAATCGAACCAGGCCGTACGGTCGTCCCGATCGGGCGAAAGCCACAGCTCGTCCCGGCGTGATCCGATTCGTCGTAGCTGGGCCCAATCCGGGTTCTGCTCCGCCAGGTACTGCCCGCGTCGACCGGCGAGGCGAAGTAGCGCCTCGCGGTGCTCGGGATACTTCAGCGCGGCTTCCATGAAGAGCGGGACACTGGCCGCGGGCGCGAGGAATCCGCGTTGGTCGGCCATCGCGAACCATTCCGCGAGAGTCCAGGAACGAACCTGCAACAAGGACTGAAGTTGTTCGATCGCGAGGTCGGGAAGCAGCGGTTGAACTGCTGGATCAGTCTTCGATGCGCGCGAGTGACCTGCGTGCGCGTCTGATCGCAGGGAGGTCACCCGCCTACGGTATGGCAGGGGTGCGTCGAGCTGGGTCGCAGGGGTCGGGCGCGTGTCGGCAGATTCTGGAACAGTGGTAACCGGCGACCACAAGGAGGCGTGAGATGGCAGACGGAACTGATGACGTCTTTGTCGTGGCGTCGGTGACCGAACGGCGAACGCTCATCTCCACCCGAGTGAGGGAGTGGTGTGCGGCGGGGACAGTCGAGTCGAACCGGCCGGAGTTGTCCGATGATGTCGCGCTGCTGATCGCCGGCGGCTATGCGGACGAGTCGACGCGGTCGATCCTGGCGAACCGGCGCAGTGTCGGACGTTCGTTCCCGGAGATCGGCGGCTTCTCGGAGTTGCGGTATCTCACCGACGAGCTGGCCCGCACCAGACGTCGACTGCTCGCGACTCGCATCGGCCCTGTTCAGGTTGTCCTCGAACGACGGGTGCAGGCGCTCGAGAAGCGCGTTCAGTCGATGCGGTCGGCGATCGTGCATTCCAATCGTCACTTCGCGAGCAGCGTCCGTGCCATCCGCAAGGACCGGCGCGACGGCCTGCATCTCGACGTCGAGCAACGCGAGGCTCTCTTTGCCGGGCTCACCCGTACACCGGTTCCAGCCAAGCTGCCGGTGGGGCTCGGTGTCGTGGCCAGCAGTGGAAACGCAGCACTCGACAAACTCGCCGCCCAGTTCGGGAAGGTCCAGGGAACCGGTGTCATCGCCGATGCCGGAAGGCGCATCGCGGAAGTCCTCGACGGACTGGTCGATTCAGAACCCGAGGGACGCGCCGGTGAGTACGACGCCTTGCTTTACCTCGCCGGGAATCTGTTCGACCGGATCGAAAGCTCCAGCGCGTGGCATTCCGACCACTTCGTCATTCAACGCAACCAACTCGACCTGGCCGACGAGATCACCCAGATCGCGGTCGACACCGTCGCGCTGCGTTCGATTCTTGCGGAGTTGGACGACGCGGCTGCACTGGCACGCGACGAGGGAACCCGAGCCGGAATCGCTTCGCGCAGGGAAGCGCTCGGCGCGGTCTGGGACCAGCTGGTCGAGCGCGTCGCGGCCCTCGCGCGGATCGGTGACCTGGTCGCACGGGCCGAGGATCAGTTGAGTTCGCAGCGCGCGGTTGCGCATGCAGCGAGCCTCGACAGCCGGATCGACGACCTACTTGCGCGCTCGGGATCACGTGAACTTTCGGCTGCAAACACGCACTACGTCGGGGATCAATTCGACGGTGTGGAAGAGCTGATGTTCGCTCACCGGGCGGCGCTTTACGGGGACATTGCACTGCTGACCTCTGGGAACGAGCGTCGGGCGCCGTAGTCAGGCCGTCGCCGGAGCTGTAAGGTCGGGGGTACTGACCGGCCACACGATCGAAGTAAAGGCCGGGATTTCGCTCAATGCTCGACCCCGATGCCGATCCGGTGATGCGGGCGTACCCGCTCGAGACAGGTCGATCATGGAAGACACCGCAAGCCGCGGCATCAATGCGTTCATTTCCGAAGCTACGCAGCGTGGGGGCAAGGCTGTCCGTCTCACGCACTCACGTCGTAATCCCGTCGAGGTGACGGGCGCTGACGGTGTCAGCCGAATCGTCCGCGTGCGGTCCAAGCTCGACGGTGACTGGCAGGCCAGGCGTCAGGACGAGTCGCTCGAGAGTGACGACACCCGCTCCGAGTTCTGGGTGTTCGTCGACCTGGCAGCAGATCCGCACGAGTTCTACATGTTGCCCTCCAACGAGGTCGCCGACGACATCCGCGCCGAGGTCGACCTGTGGATCATGGACAGCCCCGGACGTAATCGCACCGGCCATCACGCGATTCCGCGTGGGCGCGTCGTGCACGGTCACGATCGTTGGGATGCGCTGGGCTTGGCCGCGGTCAAGGATCCGAGCATTTACGTCGAGACCCCGGTTGCGACCAAGCGTAAGACGTCGCCAGTCGCCGCGAAGAAGCGTCGCGCCAGCGGTGTCGAGGAGATCGAAGTCGTCGACAATCGCCTCGAGATGACAGCCGATTGCCACGGATATCGCTGGGTCGGGCGCTTCGACGAAACCACCGAGGTCGTCGAGATCATGCGCGGACCGATGGAAGGCCGCCGATTCCCAGATCCGACCGCGGCCGCAAATGCCGTCACCGGTCACATCTCAGGCGACACCGAGAGCCATGACGGTTGGTCGTTCTGGACGATCAACAACACGGCCCTCGGCGCTCATCTCAAAACTGCCTGATCTCAGGCTCCGACTGCCGCCGACACCCGTTCGAGAGTGTCCAGTTCATTCGACGAGAGCACCAGATTCGGGGCGTCCAGTAGCGCCGGGAGCTGCTCGGGCCGGCTGACGCTCGCGATCGGTGCGGTGATGCCCGGTCGAGTCAGCAGCCAGGCCAGCGCGACGGTCGAGATCTCGCTGTCGTGTGCCTGCGCGATTGTCGCCAGTTCCGCGACGACGTCGAGTCCGGCGTCGCTGAAGTATCCGGCCGTCAGTCGTTCGCGGGAGCTGCCTTCGATGTCCGCGCGGGTCTTGTATTTTCCGGTCAGGAAGCCGGAAGCGAGAGCGAAGTACGGGAAGACGCTGATGTTGTTGTCGGTGGCGATCTGGGCAAGTTCGGGTTCGTACGACTTGCGGTGAACCAGGTTGTAGTGCGGTTGCAGCGCGATGGGCGCGGCGTAACCGTTCTCCTCGGTGATCCGCAGCCACTCCCGGACGCGGTCGGGGCTGTAGTTGGAGATTCCGAGATAGCGAACCTTGCCCGCGACGACCAACGCGTTGAAGGCTTCGAGCGTTTCTTCGAGCGGAGTCTGCGGGTCGTCGAAATGCGCGTAGTACAGATCGATGCAGTCCGTCTGCAGGCGCTGCAGCGACGCCTCAGCTGCGGCCGCGATGTTGTCGGCCTTCAGGCCCTTGAAATCGGGATGGCTACCCACCTTGGTGGCGACGACGATGTCGTTCTGCAGTCCCCGATCGGTGATCCATTTCCCGATGATCGTTTCGGATTCCCCACCGGAATTGCCGGGAGCCGACGCCGTGTACGAGTCGGAGGTGTCGATGAAATTTGCACCGGCTTCGGCGAACGAGTCGAGGATCTCGAAGGACGTCTTCTCGTCCGCGGTCCATCCGAAAGGGTTGCCGCCCAAGCTGAGTCGGAAGATGTCGAGATCCGAATTTCCGATGATCGCCACTGTGTGGAACTCCCGTCGATGAAGGTGGTCGCTGCATCCCGCACCGTACCCTCTCACGGCGCTGGCGATGGCGCGCCCTCGCCAGGTTCGCCGAAAAATGTATCGGATCGTGATTGCCGCCGTCGGTGTTGGGTATGGCCTCAAATACTGAATTCTTCGATGGACTGCTGATAGGAGCGTCCGATGATGATTGTGGACGAAGCCACCCGCGTCGTTCGTGGTGTGGCAGACGCAACGACGACGGTGGCCGGAGCCGTCGGCGGTGGAGTGATCGGTGGAGTGACGGGCGGGATACGCGGATCGGCGGAGGGTGTCCGAGACGGAATTCGTGCGGGTAGTTCCTCGACGCCGACGGCGGTTCTCACGATGGCGGCCGTGGGTGCGGCGGGATTGGTGGAATGGCCGGTGCTCTTGGCAGTCGGCGGCACGGCCCTGGTACTCCACGAATGGGATCGCAAGAGCGGTCGGCCGGATCGCCAGGTCAAGGCGGTTGGCCGCACGAGCAAGCCGGAACAGGTAAAGAAGGAATCGAGCGGAAACTCCCACAAGGCGGCCGGCCGGTCACAGGATCGAACTCACAGTTCTTCGCACACTCGATCCACTCACTGATGTTCTCAGCGATGGCCCGGCGTGCGGTGTCGGTGGCAACTTTGCCGCCGCGCCTGGCGTTGTCGGGACTCGCGTTGGTGGGCGGTTCGACGATTCCGCGAACCGCTGTCAGTGACGTGGCGTTGCGGACCGGCACCCTCGCGTTGGCGGGTGTGGGGATGATTCCTGCAGCAGCGGGATCGATATTCGGTGCCCCGCGAATCCCAGGTTCCGCCTATGTCTCGGCGGCCGCGTCGGCGATCAATTATCAACCCCGGGTGCGTCGGCGAATCGAACAGCGCCTTGGCCGTTCGCTCACCGACTTCGCATTGGAGTCGGCGACGTCGTTCGCGGATGTTCTGACCTATGCGCCTGCGTCATTGGGCGTGGATTTCGGGCTGCGGACGATGCTGCTGCGCGAAACTCTGGCGGCGCGAAACTCTCGGCGGGTGTGGTCATTCGAACCTGGCGGTCGCGGTGCTTCCACGAGGCCTGACCCGAGTGGTCCGGGGGAGCGTTATGCCGACAGGATCGCTGGGGTTCAGCTGGCGGCCGGGGCTGCACTGGCTACCGTGTCCGCCGGCGGTGACACCGTCGCGACGAGTATCAAGGTTTCGGCGCCGCGGCCGCTTCGGATGTCGCGCGAATCATTCGCTGCTGGTGTGTCATACGGTCTGTGTCGGACGCACCACACCGCCGTTTCGGACTCTGCGGCTCTACGCATGCTCGATCGTATTGACACCGTCCTCGTCGATCCGAGCGTCCTCTTCGACGACTCGCTCCGGGTTTCCGACATACGAGAGGTGGCCGAGTCGGATCGCGTCGCAGTGTGGGAACAAGCCAGGAAAGCTCTGAACGACGGAACTGTCGGAGTGGGAAGGCACCGCATCGGCGGCGCCGAAGTGGTCGTGCGACCCGTGCGAAAAGGTCTGGCGGAAACACTGATAGGCGAAATACGTGCGGCCGGGGTCGCAGCCGTCACGATCGACGACGACGGGCTCGGATCACTGCGAAGTGGATTCGACGAGCTCTATCCGGCGCAATCGACTGCCGAAGCCGGCCTGCGCGAGGCTCTCTCGGCGTTGGTGGCCGAGGGTCGGACAGTTGCGATCGTGTCGAGTAGGGCGATATCGGGACAGGCAGTGCTACGCATCGGGATTTCACCACCGAGTGGCGAGCACGTGAGTGCCGACATCCACACCGACTTGGCCGGGGCGTGGCGGGTTGTCCATGCGCTCCCGGCTGCTCGAACAGCGACGAGGCGCGGTGTCGAACTCTCCTCAGGTTCTTCGGCATTGGGTGCCTTGATCATGCTTCCGGGAGTTCGAGGGGCAGGGCCGGGGCCGGTCACGGCTGGTTCGGCCGCGGGACTGTGGACCGGATACACCTTGTCCCGATCTGTGATTAAAGCGCCCGTCCCTGTCGGTACTCCGAGCGATACCTGGCATGAGATGGACGGTGATGCTGTCGTTCGCGAACTATCCGAATCCATCCGACATACACCGCACCGTGCGGAAGCTCGTGTGCGAGCGCCCGCACGGTTCAGGTTGATCCGTGACGGATTGTCGGCGTTGCGAACAGAATTGGCGGATCCACTGACGCCTGTATTGGCGACCGGCTCCGCTGCCAGTGCAGTCCTCGGTTCACCGGTAGACGCCGTCCTGGTCGGCTCGGTCTTGGTCGGCAATGCCGCGATGTCCGCTGTTCAACGGCTTCATTCGGAGCGGGCGGTGCAGCGGCTCTTGCGGACTCAGGAACCGGTAGCTCGGCGAGTAACCAACGACGGCACGGTCGAGACAGCGGCCGACGCGCTCGAACTCGGTGACGTCGTGGCAATCGAGTCCGGGGACATCGTGCCCGCAGATTGTCGCCTGTTGAGCGTCGAATCGCTGGAAGTCGACGAGTCGTCGTTGACGGGAGAGTCCCTGCCCGTCGACAAGCAGACCGACCCGACCCCTGGGATGCCACTGGCCGAGCGACGGTGCATGGCCTACGCAGGGACAACAGTGCTTGCCGGATCCGGTCGTGGCGTGGTCACGGCCATCGGAGCCCGAACGGTGACCAGGCGTGCCGATGTCGGTGTGTCCCGATCCGGACCTGCTGTGGGCCTGACCAACAGACTTCGCGAACTCACGAGGGCGACTCTGCCGGCCAGTATCGGCGGTGGGGCGTTGGTGACAGTCGCGGGTCTGCTTCGTGGTACCGGTCTGCGCCGCGCCGTCACCGGAGGTGTGGCCGTGGCTGTGGCTGCCGTGCCGGAGGGGCTGCCTCTGGTTGCCACTCTGGCTCAGCAGGCCGCAGCGCGAAGGCTCACTGCAGCAGGAGTGTTGGTTCGTGCGCCACGATCGATAGAAGCGCTCGGTCGTGTCGACGTGGTCTGTTTCGACAAGACCGGAACCCTCAGCGAGAACAAGCTACGGGTGGCCGCGGTCGAACGCGTCGACGGCTGGGACGAAAGCGAGATTCTGGAAGTTGCGGCGCGCAGTGCCCTGGGAAGTCGCGACGATCGCGTGTTTCATTCGACGGATGCCGCCGTCGTCGATGCAGCCCAGCAAGCTCTGGACGATGCTTCGGTTTTCGGTGACGTCGAGGCGAACAACCTCGTTCCGTTCAGGTCGGGGCGGCCGTACTCGGCAGCTTTGCTCGGCAGGCGGATCGCACTCAAAGGTTCGCCGGAATTCGTGACCGAAGCAGGACGAGATCCGAATGCTGTGTCGGCGACGCACGTTCAAAGCATGGCCGGACGCGGTCTGCGGGTGGTTGCCGTCGCCCAGCGCGAGTTGTCGGAACACGACGCGCGACGCGCAGGCGAAGACTCGCAATTTCTCGAACAGTGTTGCTCCGAGGGGTTGGAAGCGGTCGGCCTTCTCGGACTCTCGGACACGCTGAGACCCGAAGCAACGCAACTTGTTCGAGAACTTCGAGGCGACGGACGGCAAGTGCGCGTGCTGACCGGGGATCATCCGACAACAGCGGCCGCGGTCGCCACCGAACTGGGGTTGGACGTCGCACGCGAGGATGTTGTCACCGGTCCTGACTGGGAGAACTTCTCTCGCGCCGAAAGACGGGATGCGGTCCGCGGCAGCAGCGTCTTTGCGCGCGTGACACCCGAGCAGAAGGTCGAGATCGTGCAAGCGTTGGAGACCGACGGGCGAGTGTGCGCCATGGTCGGTGACGGCGCGAACGATGCTGCGGCGATCCGAGTTTCCAGCGTGGGAATCGGGGTGGCGTCGACCGACAGTGATCCGGCGCGCGGCGCCGCAGACATCGTGCTCCTCGACGGCCGTGTCGGCGGACTGACCGACGCATTGGACGAGGGCAGTCAATTGTGGCGGCGGGTCAGATCAGCGGTAGGGGTTTTGCTCGGAGGCAACGCGGGTGAAGTCGCATTCGCGCTGATCGGTTCTGCGTTGTCCGGCGAATCACCGCTCAACGCAAGGCAGTTGCTGCTGGTCAATCTGATGACGGACGCCTTGCCCGCTGCCGCGCTTGCGGTGAGCACCCCGTCCGAGAACGGATCCGAGAAGTCCGAACAGATGGACGCTCATGCCTTGTGGCAGACGATCGCTGTCCGCGGCGGTGCCACGGCAATCGGTGCGCTGGCAGCGTGGCTTCTGGCCCGGGCGAGCGGTAGGAGGCGGCGAGCGTCGACGGTGGCGTTGGTTGCCGTGGTGGGCACCCAACTTGGGCAGACGCTGCTCGAATCACGCAGTCCGCTGGTGGTCGCAACCGTTTTGGAGCGGATTGCCGCAACTGAGGAGAACGCGAACGGTCAGTCGACGATTCGCAAGATCCCGACGCGAACGAGCACTGCGTACACCTCCCGAACCGGGGGAGTCAGCGCCCGCGACAGCGTGGAAATCAGCGACGTGGAAATCAAAGAAGCGGAAACCGGTGAATCGGACACGCTTGTGAGCGTCGCTGCTGGAAGTGACACGTCGCCGAACTCCCGGGCGACCCGAGATGAATCCTGAGGAATCGTGACATGTCCCAGAACACCGTCGACCACACGAACCGCGTCGATCACCGCGCGGTAGTCGAATCCGTCCGTTCGGCACGGAGCTTCGAGTTGGAGCTACCGATCGTCGGTGCCATCCCTGTTCCGAGACCCGAGCAGATCGCCTACTTTGCGGTGATGGGACTGATGGTCGCCTTCGAGATCATCGAGTGGCCCGTGGCAGTCACCATTGCAGCGGGGCATCTGCTCGCAACAGAGCAGCACAATCACGTCCTCGAAGAGATCGGAGAGGCGCTCGAGGGCGTCTGACGCAGGCGCGCCTGGACACAAATCGAGGCCTGGACACAAATCGAGCGGCCCCGCATTTCGCGGGACCGCTCGACGTGCGGAGAAACTTACTGCGCGAGTGCGCGCTTCATGCCGCGTTCGACTGCTGCGATGATCTGCGGACGCAGTTCTGCGGCAGGGACGATCTCATCCACCGAGCCGACCTCTCGGGCCCGCTGGATGTTGTGGATCGCTTCGAATTCGGATGCCACTTCGCCGAGCTTGTCGGAGCGGACGGCGATGCGCTGAGCGTTCAGTTCTACGCGCAGATGTGCTTTCTCCGTGTCATCCTTGGCTGCTGCCAAGTCTGCCTCCAGTTGCTGCACCTTCGGGTCGTTGTTGGTGCGGGTGTTCACCTCACGGGTGAAGACCACTGCGGCGGCGGGGGCGCCGCCGAGTACCGACGCGAACGAGCCTTCGACAGCAAGAACTTCCATGTTGTCGTTGAGCGCACCGGAGAACACGACGAACGCGCCGCCGTGGTAGCGGGAGACGACGCAGAACACGATCGGTCCGTCGAAGTTGACGATGGCGCGGCCGATCTCGGCGCCGTACTCGAGCTGGATGTTGCGCAGCGACTCCGGGGAACCGTCGAAGCCGGACAGGTTGGCCAGCACCACGATCGGACGGTTGCCGCTCGCAGCATTGATCGCGCGAGCAGTCTTCTTCGACGAGTTCGGGAACAGCGTTCCCGACGTCCAAGTGTCGGGACCGTCGGCGGGGAAGTGCCCCTTACGTGGGATCGCGCGGGATTCGATGCCCACCACTGTGACCGGATGTCCGGCGAGGTGCGCGTCCAGAACGACCGAGGTGTCGGCGCCGGCCATGTCGGCCCAACGCTCGAGAACAGAGTGGTCCTGGTCGACCACCGAACGCATCACGGTGCGAATGTCGAAGGGCTTCTTGCGATCCGGGTTCTTCGCCGAGGAGAAGATGTCGCCGACCGTCTCGAAGTCGCTCGACGGGTGGGTGTGCGGGAAACTACGCACGTCGCGATCGACGGGGTCCGTCGTCGCTGCGCGGCGCGGGAACCGTTCGCCGGGAGCGAGGTACGAGTGTGCGTAGTGACGGAACAGGATCTCGCACGCCGCAGTGAGGTCGGGGGCCCAGTACTGCGCCTGGCCGTTGGGGCCCATGACGCGGTCGTAACCACCGATACCGAAGTTGTCCTCGGCCGACACACCACCGGAGTAGTCGAGAGACTGCTTGCCGGTCAGCACCATCGCGCTGTCCGGGGTCATCACCAGAATGCCCTTGGTGTGCATCAACATGGTGGCTTCGGCGTTCCAGTAGGGCTGAGCGCCGACGTTGATGCCCGTGACGACGATGTTGATCTCGCCGCCGTTCTGGGTGAAGGTGATGATCCGGCGCAGACCGCGGGAGACCCAGTCCATGTTCTCGGTGCCGCTCTCCATCGAGATGGTGGCACCGGAGGACAGTGCGAACCACTCGACCGGAGCGTTCAACTTCTCGGCCAGGTCGATGGCAGCGACGACGCGTGAGCACTCGGCCTCGGCGACGGTACCGAGCGCCTTGGTGGGGTCACCGAATAGCGCGACACGGGTCATTCCCTCGGGATAGCGCGGCCTCGGCGTGTTCACGAGGCCGACGACGATGCCGGCCTTGTTGAGCCCGTACGGACGCTCGACAGGTGACAGGACGCCCGCTTCGTCGAAGTCGTGCTCGACGAAGGTGCCCTTGGTGCCGGTCAGGAGTGGAATCAGCTCGTACGGGTACACAGTTCCGCGTGCCCGCGAACTCTGGACCTTCTGGGCGTACGCGTCGAGGGGGAGCAGCGGTTCGGTGGGGGGTGTGGTCTTGTTGATGACCACACCGGCACCCGCGCGGTAGGAGAATCGCAGCGCAACTTCCTTGGGCGCGCCGCCCTTTCGGTCCTTCAGCCGAGTGATGAGCGTGATCTCTTCGAGCCCGGCGCCGACGGTCAGTCGGGCTGCGTTCTGAGCGATCACCGAGAAGCGCTCGCTGGGAACGTCGGCGACCGGCCACACGTAGAGCACGACGCGGTTGGCTGCGAGTCGACGCTTGTCGCCCCGCTGGGACTGCGCACGACGGATACCGTCGAGGCAGGCAGCGAGCGTGCGCTCGATGGCCGGGAGTGCAACCATCTGACCTTCGTCGTCGAGTTGCGGTGTCACGTCGCGGATTTCGGCCAGAGCGATCAGGCGCTCGTCCTTCGGATTCTCCTTGGCCGAGAGGTGGAACAGGTAGGTGTTCTCCGGAGCCGGGAGGCGCTTTCCGTTGAAGTTCTTCAGGCGCCACATGTCCAGACGCTGACCCGTGAGCGGATGCATGTCGCGGATGATGTGGTCCTCGACCAGTTCGCCGTCGACGGGGCGGAAGGTGACCCACCGGACCGGATCCCCGTTCGGGTTGCAGATGATCACCGTCGCGCGGCGAGACCGTGTGATCGTCTCGTTGCGCGAGAGTTCGGTGCGCAGCGTCTCGACGAGCGCGTCGCCGTCGGCGGGCTGATCAGGCCAGTCGAGGTAGATGTCGACTACCAGCCCGCGACCGGATGGAGCATCCTGCGCGATCGTGGCGACATCGTCGAGAGCCGTACCGAGAGCGTCGAATTCGGCCACCGTCGAGACCAGATGCAGCCCGTCGCCCTTGAGGTCGAAGTTACCGGTTACGAAACGGCGGTCGACGTGCTCGAAAACGCGGACGTCTTCGAACGAGTGAATCTTGTAGTAGCGACGCGTGATGACCTCGAGCAGAGGGCCGCCATCGCGGTTGCCGAGGCCGATCTTTCGACCCAACAGGTCCAGGAGCGGTTCGGGAGTGGCGACGAGATTGGCGATTCGCTCGTCGAAATCTGCAGCGTCCGGCTGCTCTTCGAGGTAGGCGAGGTTGCCGCGTACTCCGTCGTAGACGTCTTCGCGAACTTTGCGGATGCGCGGCTCGTCGAAGAACCGGAAGCGAAGGTTGCGGGCGACGTCGCCGATGACGGGGTAGCGGACCTGCGTCGCGACGATGAGTCGATCGAGAACCTCGTTGAGCTCCTGCGCCGAGCAACCGGGAGCCTTGTCGCCGACGAGCCAGCCTTCGAGAAGTGCTGCAATGACCGGGATCTGGGCTTCCATGCGCTGCAGAGCCAGGAAGAGTCGGTACACCGCTTCCTCGACGGCCTGGCGATCTTCCAGATCGGTGACGTCGTAGTGGCGAAGTGCCCGTTCGAGTCTCGTGCGGAACGACGCCGGCAAACCTTCGCGCTCGGAGTCGAGTGAGTGCAGGAAGGTGTGGAAGTGCTCGCGGGGGCTGTGGACGGATTCGTCCTTCGCGGACTCACCCGAGGTGGGCTTGTTGCGCGAGAGTTCGCAGATGTCGGCGAAGGTGGTCAGCACAGCCAGTTCGGCCTGTACCAGTTCGCGGTCCTCGGATTCGAGTGCGCTGCGAAGTGCGTCGTACTCGGCCAGAACAGCATTTGCGTGCTTACCGCTGACGTCGTAGCCACTGATCATCGCGGTCAGTGCTTCCAGCTGTGCCAATGCATCTGCGCGGGTATCGGACCCGGAAGTTGCTGCGGGAAGATCGAATTGGACTCGCGGAGCCTTCTCCGTGACAGCTTCCTCACTGACCTGGTCGACGCGCAGGAGCGGTGCGCCGGCATCGACCTGGGAGTTGACGGTAGCGAGAACCTCACGCACTTTGCCCGCATACGGAGCGCGAACCGCGGTCTCCATCTTCATGGATTCGAGCACGACCAGAGTGGATCCGGCTTCGACGTCGTCGCCGACCGCGACCGGTACTGCTACCACTACGGCGGGAGCCGGCGCGCGGACCACTCCGGCGTCGTCCTGGCTGATCTGGTGGCTGATGCCGTCGACCTCGACGAGATAGCGAGCCGGGCTCACGACGGAAACGACGTGGAAGCGCCGATCACCGATCACCAGCCGTGACTCGAAGTCGCCGAGACGATCGACGTCGACCTCGATGTCGCCGGCGTCTCCGTCGACGCGGTAGCGGTGCGGGCCGATACGCCCGACGGTCAGTTTGTATGCCTGACCTTGGTAGTTGAGCTCGACGGTACGGCCGATCGCGTGGTTGGCGCGGGGACGGCCGCCGCGTGCCGAGGCGAGGAAGGCCGCACGCTCGAGGGACTCCTCGGCGTCGTAAGCATCGATGGCGGTGGCGATCAGTGCGACGTCCGCGCGACGAGTGGTGCCGGTCAGGGCGCCTGTGCGGTCGAGCCAGCCGGTATCCGCGGATGCCGAGATGACCTCGTCGCGATCGAGTAGATCGAGGAGGAACGACTTGGTGGTAGTGCCGCCGTCGAGTACGACAGTGGTTTCACGAAGGGCGGTACGCAGGCGCGCAAGTGCCTCGGAGCGGTTGCGGCCCCAGGCGATGACCTTCGCGACCATCGAGTCGTAGTCGGGCGGAATGACGTCCCCGGCAGCGATACCGGTGTCGACCCGGATGCCGGAGCCGAGCGGAAACTTGAGGAGTTGAACGGTGCCGGGTGCCGGCGCGAAATCGTTGTCCGCGTCCTCGGCATTGAGGCGGGCTTCGACGGCGTGGCCGAATGCGGGCGGGCAGTCACCGACCAATTCGTCACCACTGGCGACCAGAATCTGCAGTTTGACGAGATCGATTCCGGTGGTGACCTCGGTGATCGGGTGCTCGACCTGCAGACGGGTGTTGACCTCGAGGAACGTGAAGAGCTTGTTCTCGGGCTGGTAGAGGTATTCGACCGTGCCTGCGCCCTGGTATCCGGCTGCCTTGACCAGTTCGGCCGACACCTTCTTGAGGTGGTCCGACTGTTCTTCGGTCAGGACGGGGGAGGCGGATTCTTCGATGACCTTCTGGTTGCGACGCTGAATCGAGCAGTCGCGAACGCCCGGAGCCCAGACATTACCGTGGTTGTCGGCGATGACCTGTACCTCGACGTGGCGTGCATCGGTGACAAGGCGTTCGAGGAAGACGACGGGGTCGCCGAAGGACCGCTCTGCTTCGCCCTGCGTGCGCTCGAGTGCAACTTCGAGTTCGTCTTCGGCCCAGACCTTGCGGATACCGCGTCCGCCGCCGCCGCTTCGGGCCTTGATGATCAGGGGATATCCGATGGACTGAGCATGACGACGAGCGTCGGCGCGCGTTTCGACCGGTCCGCCGCTCCACGGGGCGACAGGTACGCCGACCTTCTCGGCCAGGATCTTGGCGGCAACCTTGTCGCCGAGCAGGCGCATCGCGTCGGCGCTCGGGCCGATGAACGTGATGCCCAGTTTCGCGACGATCTCCGCGAAGGCGGGATCCTCGGCCACGAAGCCCCAGCCGACCCAGACTGCGTCGGCCTTGGCTGCGAGCAGTGCTCGCTCGAGTTCGGCGTAGTCGAGGTACGGGCTACCGGTGCCGGTGCTGCGCAGGGTCACGCCCTCATCGGCCTGGCGGACGAACATGGCGCGGCGCTCGGCCTCGGTGTGCAGTGCAATGACGCGAATGCCGTAGTCGTGTTCGGCGTTCAGTTCGCGTACAGCCCTGATCAGCCGGACCGCGGCCTCACCTCGATTGACCACTGCGATTCGTTTGAACATTGTCACTGCCACCGTCCTTGATGAGATTCTTCGTCACGTACGTTGCGATATGAGCCGACCGTGTCCCACATACCCGGATTCCCCGGTTCGTGAACTACGCCGCGATGCGCTGTGTTTCCCCCGGTTGCGCGTCGGCAAGTGATTGCCCTTCCGGTTCGTCGAGTCCCCTGCGCTGAAGCACTGTGTGCACCGAGGCGCTGTGTGCGCTGAGACACTGTGTGCCTTGTGCGCCACCCTGCAGGCGTGGACTCAGAACCGCTCCAATCACGAATCAGCAACATATTGTGTCTGCTTCCAGGGAATCCCTGGTTTATCTAAGAATGCAGTATGTCGACGCTCATGTCACCTGGGCGAATTGAAGAATATTAGTCAACGTGAACCACGGTTACACATATGGTGTTAAATCATTGCGGTGCAATGGAATTCGGACTTGTGACACGGATCACGATGGTAATGTAATCGGCAAGAAAGTGAATACTCACTGGTAACAAAATCGCATATTCGGAGAATTCTCTGGGTTGCTCGATTATTACTGATCGGTACTACTGGCGAGTATTTTTTATGTCCGGTCGGACCGTATTCGAGAAATCGCGTTCGATGGTTGCGATGTGCTTTGCAATCGCGTCGAGTCCTGAGGGAGGGAGGTGCAATCCGTTGCCGAGAGCAAGTGAAGTCCGCTTGAAGTGCTCCACGAGTGGTTCGTATTTCGTGACCAGCCTCAGCCTGACGGTCTCGCTCAGGTACTTCACGCTTCCCGCGTTGTCGACGAAGTCACTGAACTTCACGAGGAACACTGCGGGATCCGCTATCGCGCGGATGACGTGATCCTGATATCCGGCGGTGGTGTTGTCGCATGGGTAGTCGATTGGATTGGTCACTGCCTCAACAAGTTCGGAGATTCTGTGGCCGAAGCGCGACGCGATGAGTGTTGACGCACGTTCCTGCGCTTCGGATGCGGACATGTCGTCTGCAGTCTGGCCACCGAGGAGCGCGATGACGGCGTGTGGTCGGTCCTCGACCGTGTCGTGAAGCGCGGTTGCGCTCAGGATCTCGACATCGGAGCACCCGTACCGAAGCAGCCGCAATACATTTCGTAGGGGATGAACGATGTAGGGATCCTCGTCGGACTTGATCCCGTTCTTTCTGAACTGATCGAGGTGCGCAAGGGTCGCGACCTCCATGGCGAGCCGTAGGGTTTCACCCGAGATCGCCAGCTCGTCGACGGCGCTCTCGATGGCGAAGACCAGCGTTGCAGCGTCCATCTCCTTCAGGGGCAACTGGTCGAATGCAGACCTGATCGGGTCGGAGTTGCTCATGCCAAATAGCCTTCCGGTTGGTGAGGCGTCGCGACGAATGTCCTGGTGCAGATCTGCAATCGAGCCCTGATTGACGCCGGAAATACAGGTCGAGGTCAGAATCATCTTGATTCTATCCGGCGACTACGACAGCAAGTGTTCCTAGCGTTGTCATAGAGGTGGGCGGGGAGGTTCGTTCGCCTCCATCACAGGCAAATAGGGCAGGAAGAGGTTCGATGACCACGGAGGCGACCCTGGCGTCGTTTGTCGAGACAGTTGACACGGATGTCGACACCCATCCGCTGGACGATCCTGTGCGACAAGGACTTCGCGGACATCATGCGCAATTCGCTCGCTGGGCAGGGAGAGTTGCGCGGTACGACCCGACGGTCGCGCCGTTTGTCGGTCATCCGCCCGAGTTGGACGCCGAGGACTGGGAGAACCTACTCACACTCGTAGGTCCTGGCGGCACAGTAGGTTTACGAGGATTTGATCACCGCCCGCCGGAAGGGTGGCGCGTTGTGGATCAGTTCGGCTCGGTGCAGATGGACGGATCCGCACTCGAAGTCTCCGTTGATCCGTCGGTCGAACTTCTCGGAACGGGCGACGTTCCCGAAATTCTGGCATTGATCGAGCGCACCAAGCCAGGACCGTTTCTTCCTCGTACCGTCGAGATGGGCAGTTACTACGGCATTCGCGTCGACGGAAGACTTGTTGCCATGGCGGGGGAGCGGTTGCACCCTCCGGGATGGACGGAAATCAGTGCGGTGTGCACTGACAGCGACTTTCGGGGTCGAGGCCTGGGTACGACGCTGATCCGTGCCGTCGCTGCCGGGATTCGCGAGCGCGGCGAGCTGCCATTTCTCCATGCAGTGCAATCGAATACGAATGCGATCAGACTCTACGAATCACTGGGGTTCGTTCTCCGGAAGAGATCCAGGTTGACTGCGGTGCAGGCGCCTGCCTGATCGAATTCTCGCCGACGCCTGTGTTTCGGGCGCTCGGCCACTAGTCTGAACAAATGACAGTCGATCAGGCGTTGGACAGTGATTTCCTCACTCTTGCCGATCCGTACCGCCGCGAGTTGCTGGCGCACTGCTATCGCATGATGGGGTCGATTCACGACGCCGAAGACCAGGTCCAGGAGACGTTCATCCGGGCTTGGCGCGGGTTCGACGGTTACAAGGGCCAGTCATCTCTGAGGACCTGGCTCTACCGCATCGCGACGAATACCTGCCTGACCGCGCTGGAGGGGAGATCGAGGCGTCCCCTCCCGACCGGCCTCGGCGCACCTAGTTCGGACCCGGCCGACGATTTGATCGAGCGCAACGAGATTGCCTGGTTGGAACCGATCGCCGATTCTGCGTTGGGCGACGTCAATGATCCGGCCGTCATGGTCGTCAATCGCGATTCGGTCAGGCTCGCGCTTGTTGCCGCTTTGCAGCACTTGTCCGCGCGCCAACGTGCGGTTCTGGTTCTACGTGACGTTCTGCAGTGGAAGGCGTCGGAAGTTGCGGAGGCGCTGGACACCACAACCACTGCGGTAAACAGCCTGCTGCAGCGGGCTCGCGCGCAGATCAATCACATCGGACCCACCGAGGACGATCTCGTGGAACCGACTACCGAGGCTGCTCGGAAGTTGCTTCGCGACTACGTGCACAGCTTCGAGAGCTACGACGTCGAGGCCATCG
>NZ_BCWH01000002.1:1883674-2034576 GCF_001653035.1 Rhodococcus sp. YH3-3
CAGTCAGTGGTAATACTGGTGTAAGCGTGTAGGGCGTGACCTAGGCAAATCCGGGTCGCACATAGCCTGAGACGTGATGCGTAGCCGATTGAGGCGAATTCAGTGATCCTATGCTGCCGAGAAAAGCCTCTAGCGAGCTTTCACACGGCCCGTACCCCAAACCGACACAGGTGGTCAGGTAGAGAATACTAAGGCGATCGAGATAACTATGGTTAAGGAACTCGGCAAAATGCCCCCGTAACTTCGGGAGAAGGGGGGCCCTGTCTGGTGACGACATTTACTGTCTGAGCTGGGTGGGGCCGCAGAGACCAGTGAGAAGCGACTGTTTACTAAAAACACAGGTCCGTGCGAAGTCGTAAGACGATGTATACGGACTGACGCCTGCCCGGTGCTGGAAGGTTAAGAGGACCGGTTAGTTCCTTCGGGAGCGAAGCTGAGAATTTAAGCCCCAGTAAACGGCGGTGGTAACTATAACCATCCTAAGGTAGCGAAATTCCTTGTCGGGTAAGTTCCGACCTGCACGAATGGCGTAACGACTTCTCAGCTGTCTCAACCGTAGACTCGGCGAAATTGCATTACGAGTAAAGATGCTCGTTACGCGCGGCAGGACGAAAAGACCCCGGGACCTTCACTACAGCTTGGTATTGGTGTTCGGTTCGGTTTGTGTAGGATAGGTGGGAGACTGTGAAA
This sequence comes from Rhodococcus sp. YH3-3, assembly GCF_001653035.1. Taxonomy (NCBI): domain Bacteria; kingdom Bacillati; phylum Actinomycetota; class Actinomycetes; order Mycobacteriales; family Nocardiaceae; genus Rhodococcus; species Rhodococcus sp. YH3-3. Next base: position 1,884,365 of record NZ_BCWH01000002.1, read on the forward strand.
CGGTGACGCCAGTTATCGTGGAGTCGTTGTTGAAATACCACTCTGATCGAATTGGACCTCTAACCTCGGACCATGATCTGGTTCAGGGACAGTGCCTGGTGGGTAGTTTAACTGGGGCGGTTGCCTCCCAAAATGTAACGGAGGCGCCCAAAGGTTCCCTCAGCCTGGTTGGCAATCAGGTGTCGAGTGCAAGTGCACAAGGGAGCTTGACTGTGAGACTGACAGGTCGAGCAGGGACGAAAGTCGGGACTAGTGATCCGGCACCGGCAAGTGGAAGCGGTGTCGCTCAACGGATAAAAGGTACCCCGGGGATAACAGGCTGATCTTCCCCAAGAGTCCATATCGACGGGATGGTTTGGCACCTCGATGTCGGCTCGTCGCATCCTGGGGCTGGAGTAGGTCCCAAGGGTTGGGCTGTTCGCCCATTAAAGCGGCACGCGAGCTGGGTTTAGAACGTCGTGAGACAGTTCGGTCTCTATCCGCCGCGCGCGTTAGAAACTTGAGGAAGGCTGTCCCTAGTACGAGAGGACCGGGACGGACGAACCTCTGGTGTGCCAGTTGTTCCGCCAGGAGCACCGCTGGTTAGCTACGTTCGGAAGGGATAACCGCTGAAAGCATCTAAGCGGGAAGCCTGTTCCAAGATGAGGTTTCTCACCCCCTCGAGGGGGTAAGGCCCCCGGCAGACCACCGGGTTGATAGGCCAGAACTGGAAGTGCAGTAATGCATGCAGGTGACTGGTACTAATAGGCCGAGGACTTACCACAAAGAAGCTACGCGTCCACTGTGCGGTATCTGAAACAACACACAGATACTGATGAGAAACCCTGTTTTCTCCATCCCCCAACACCAGAAACTGGTGTTGACGGGTGGTGAAACCAGGTGATCAGAAGAAGGTTACTGTGACAGTTTCATAGAGTTACGGCGGTCATAGCGAAGGGGAAACGCCCGGTCCCATTCCGAACCCGGAAGCTAAGCCCTTCAGCGCCGATGGTACTGCACTCGACAGGGTGTGGGAGAGTAGGACACCGCCGAACACACATTAGAGAAGCCCCCCAACCAGTACTGGTTGGGGGGCTTTCTCGTACCCAAAACACCCCACCCCGCCAACACCCGAAAGCACCCCCGCCGGCACCCCCGACTTCGAGCGAACAGCACTGTCGTCGCCTCAGATCGACCGAACGTACCGTTCGCACGATCGAAGGGGGAGCATCCCCGCTGGCATCCCCGCATCGAGTGAACGGCACTTTCGTCGCCTCAGATCGACCGAACGTGCCGTTCACCATCAGGGCAGGAATTGGGCGAGGAAGATGCCGCCGCCGACGCACGTAGCGACTTGTTAGCCAAGGTATTAGGTTGTGAACCGTCTCATAAGTCCGAAGTACTCTCCGATTTTGTGCCTTCGTCCCTAGCACTTTGGCCTAGGCTGAGTCTCATGGTGGGGTTGAGCAGCTCGAGGGTGTCGCATTTGCGACTCGTTCCGACGGAACCTGAAGAACTGCAAAGGTTTGTACAAGAAGCTGGCGGAGGGCGTGGGGGCATTCAGATTGCGCGATCGTTGCGTTCGAAGAGACGCGCGGTACCGGCGCAATACGCGATACGTATCAGTGTCGACAATGTTTCCACTCAGATCTGGCGACGAATCCTCGTCGCGTCGGATCTGAATCTGGATGACCTGCATTCGGTGGTTCAACGGGCAATGGGGTGGAGTGACCGTCAATCGCACGCGTGGTCCAAGTCCGGCAGCCGATTTCCCGGCGAGGTCGAAGAGTACGTAGCTTCCGGGAGCAACGCAGAGCAGCGTCGCGCCGGCCGAGCCGCGATCGTAGAGTCCGCGGTACGCCTGGACGAGGTCATGGTCTCGCCTGGCGATGAAATCAGTTATCGCTACGGACGCTTCGGGAACTGGCGCCACACGCTGACACTTGAATCTTCCGAAGTACTGCCCGACGGGTTCCAAGTTGTGTGTGCCGCGGGTCGCGGTGCTTGTCCGCCGGAGGAATGTGTCGGACCTGACGAGTACGAGCAACTCCTCGGTGTTCTCGCTTCGGAGAAGCTGCGCTCCCATGAATGGACCCTCGAATGGCCGCAAACTGAATTCGAGCCGACACGATTCGAGATCGCTGAGGTCAATAATCGACTGCATAGTCCTAAACCGGACGAGATCGCTGCGTCGTACGACATTGCAAAGCTCGTCGAATGCCTGGGACCCTCGCGAGTCCCGGAACTGCACGCGGTCCTCGCCCAAGCAGGCATTGACGATCAGTCGGCAATCGGGGAGTTGGTCCACGTCGAGGCGGGCCAACGCATTCAAGCGGTTCTGGCTCTGATCGGTGTCGAAGGGATCGGTGCCGATGATTTCTTCACGACGGTCGACGCGATGCTCGACGAACCTGAACTGGGACCTGTAAACCTTCCACAAGGGCGATCACTCTTCGCAGTGCTCAAGAAGTTCGGCCTGGTGCGAAAGCACAAAGGGCAGATTGTTCTGACGAAGCGGGGACAGTCGGCAGAGCGGGACGCGTCAATGACGTGGTCGGTGATCGTCGAGGGAGTTCCGGTTGCGCCCGGCGGCTCGCAGAGAGCGGTGGAACTCCTCGTCCTCCTTGCCGTAGCCGCCGGCATGTCCCCGGCGGATCGTCATCGTTTCGTCGCGGGAGCGCTGGAGTCGATTCGGTCGTCGAGCATCCTGATGGCTGGAGCTCAGACTTCCAGACGTGACACGTCCGGGAGCACCGTAGAGGTGCTCGGATTGATCGGCGCTACGGGGTACGAGCTGGGGAAGTTCGGCAGCAAAGCGGACTCGCCCTGGGCTGTTCACCTCGCGAGGGCGATCCTGCGGCGTTAACTCGCGCGTCGACGCAGACAACCGAAACGGGGGTCGATCCGGCAATGCCGAATCGAACCCCGTTTCGTGTACCGATAGAGATCAGATGTTCACGCCGTAGTCGCGGGCGATTCCGGCCAGTCCCGATGCGTATCCCTGTCCGACTGCACGGAACTTCCATTCGCCATTGTGGCGGTAGAGCTCACCGAAAAGCATGGCTGTCTCGGTGGATGCATCTTCGGAGAGGTCGTAGCGTGCCAGTTCGGAGCCGTTCGACAGATCTACGACGCGGATGTAGGCGTTGGTGACCTGTCCGAAGGACTGGAGTCGCGCATCGGCGTCGTGAATCGAGACGGGGAAGAAGATGTTGGTGACGTTGGGCGGTACAGCCGGGAGGTCGACGTTGATGACCTCGTCGTCGCCGTCACCTTCACCGGTGAGGTTGTCGCCGGTGTGCTCGATGGATCCGTCGGGCGAGCGAAGGTTGTTGTAGAAGACGAAGTGAAGGTCGGAAAGGACCTTGCGTTCCGGGCCGGTGACCAACGCGCTGGCGTCGAGGTCGAAGTCGGCACCACTGGTGCTGCGTGCATCCCAGCCGAGACCGACTGCGACCTTGGTCAGATTGGGTGCGGCCTTCGACAGAGATACGTTGCCGCCCTTGGCAAGTGTGACGCCCATTCAGGTTCCTCTCGTTCGAACGAAGTGGATTTCTTCGTTCGGGAGTTCTGTGTTGTCCGTTCGCGACTCACATTACCGTGAGCGGGTAGGTGCGGTTCGACCGAATAGGCACCTCACTCGAACAGCGCGCGAAGATCCTCGGCGTCGAGTCCGGTGCCCAGTGTGCCTTCGGCGTCCATGACATTCGAGAACAATGCCGACTTCTTGGCTTTGAGCGCCATGACCTTCTCTTCGATGGTGTCTTTGGCAATGAGGCGGTAGACCATGACGTTTCGTGTCTGCCCGATGCGGTGAGTACGGTCGACCGCTTGTGCCTCGGCGGCCGGGTTCCACCAGGGGTCGAGAATGAAGCAGTAGTCGGCCTCGGTGAGATTGAGGCCGAAGCCACCAGCCTTGAGGCTGATCAGGAAGACGGGGACTGCACCAGACTTGAACTCCTCCAACACTTCACCGCGATTGCGCGTCGAACCGTCGAGATAGCTGTACGGAATTCTTTCCTCGTCGAGTCGGTTGCGGACAGAACCGAGGAACCCGGTGAATTGGCTGAAGATCAACGCACGGTGTCCGCCGGCAATGACGTCGTCCAATTGCTCGACGAGAGCGTCGACCTTGGCCGATGGGACGGGTCCGCTTTCCTCGTCGACCAGCGAGACGTCGAGACTGAGTTGGCGTAGCAGCGTCAGCGATTGCAGGATCGTGAACCGATTCTTGTCGACGTCGTCGAGCAGTCCGAGAATCTTCTGCCGTTCGCGTTGCAGGTGGGTGTCGTAGATCGCGCGATGGCTCGGATGCAACTCGATCTCGAGTACCTGCTCCTGCTTGGGCGGCAAGTCCGCAGCCACCTGTTCCTTGGTGCGCCGCACCATCAGCGGTTTGACGCGTCGTCGCAGTTGCGCCAATCGCTCTGTGTCGCCTTCCTTTTCGATGGGAGTGCGGTAGAAATCGGTGAAGGTGGTGGGGCTGGGAAACAGTCCTGGTGCAGTGATTGCGAGGAGCGACCACAACTCCATGAGATTGTTTTCCATGGGTGTTCCGGTGATCGCGAGTTTGAAGGGTGCGTTCACTGCCGTCGCACACTTGTGGACCTTGGACTTGTGGTTCTTGGCGAATTGGGCTTCGTCGAGCACCAGTCCGGACCAGCGGCCGGCGGAATACGCATCGGTGTCGAGGCGAAAGAGAGCGTACGACGTCACGACGATATCCGCCCCGTCGACGAGTGTTGCCAGGTCGGTTCTTCTGCGCCGCAGAGTATCCGTGATGACAGCGGTGTGGAGGGTCGGTGCGAACTTCGCCACTTCGGACTTCCAGTTGGAGACCACGCTGGTGGGAGCGACGATCAGAAAGGGAGGCGCGGCCGGATTCGATTGCCTTGCAGCGCAGATCATTGCGAGGGTCTGCAGGGTCTTGCCCAGGCCCATGTCGTCGGCGAGTATGCCGCCCAAGTTGTGCAGTCGGAGGAAATTGAGCCAACGGAATCCGTCGACCTGATAGGGACGTAGCGTTGCCGTCAACGTGTCCGGGACTTCGACGGGATCGATGCCCGAACTGCCGAGCAATCCTGCGATCTGCTTCTTCCAAGCTGCTGCTTGATGTTCCACCCTTCCGAGCGCCGTCAATTCTTCCCACAGTCCGGCCTGAAATTTGCTGATCCCGAGTTTGCCGGTAGGCCGATCGAGTAGCGACCGCGCTTCGGTGATGAGACGGTGCAGGCCGAGTAGTTCAGGTGCGTCGAGCCGAAAGAAGGCGCCGTCCGGTAGCAGTATGTGAGTCTCGCCCTTGCTCAGAGCAGAGAACAGTGTTGTGAACGGAACGCTTTGTCCCGCAACATCGACGGTGACATCGAGGTCGAACCAGTCGGATCCGCTGTCCCCGTCGGGGGCTGATGTGCTGAGGCCGATCACGACAGCGTCGTCTGCAGGCCGGTAGTCGGCGGGGGTTCCTGCAACCGTGAGGTCGATGGCGTCGTGCGCTTCGAGTTGGGGCAGGAGGTCGAGTGTGAACTGCATGGAATCGAGGCCGGTCAAAGTTCCCGCGAGAGTGGCCTTCGCCGCGGCCGCACCGAGGCTCTTGGCAATGGCATCTTCGGCAACGTGGTTGCGGATCTCGGACTCGTCGGTGGTTGTGTCTGCGGTAGAAATGATCAGTTCGTCGGCATCGACGGTGTACTTCCATGCCGATTCGATGTCGATGCGGTGGTTGTCCGCGTAAGTGGCCATCAGTTGTAGCCGAGGACCGGACACAGTCGGTGGGTTGTAAGCACCGTCGGAAGATATGACGGGAGCGAGGTTTCCGAGTTTGAACACGAACCGCGACGTGAATGCATCCCGATGCTCGGCGGGTATGTCGACCGATTTTCCGGAGTCGATCAACTGCCTCAATTGGTGAGTTATCGGCGTGTGCAGTGGTGCGAGAGTGATCGCGTTGGCGGCGTCGAGCGCGAAGACGCCATGTGCCGGCGTGCCGACCAGTCCCCAGTCGGAATGAGTCACGATGTGCCCATCGGTCTGAATTCGGGGAGTGAGACGGAGGTTGTTGTCTTCCGCTCCGTGGACGTCGAGGCAGATGTTGGCGTCGTAGAGTAGGGAGATGTTGCCGAGGCCGGCTTTCGAGTGAACGAGTGAAACGCCGACGCTGAGGGCCTCACGAAGAAGCGACCAGAGTTGCGGGCTCGCGAACCCGGCAAGATCGATTTCCGCGGCATTTTGATTTCGGTAGTAGTTGCCGGCGCTGTGGAGGAGATGTATGTCGCGTAGAACCCGGAGGTGATCTGCGGGGAACTGAAAAGTGCTTCCGAGTTTGTTCCAGGCGAGCCCGCCGGAGATCCACCCTCTCGCTCCTGGTTGTACGGGTTTGATGATGAGCCTTGTCGATGCGCCCTTGGTTCGGGTGGTGAATTGAATGCCAAGTCCACGTGTAGTGCGGCCGGCCAGGTCTGGTCGGAGCAACTCCTCGAGCGAGCTGTCCCATCCGAGGTGTTGTGGAGTCTTGTTCGCCTCGGCAACCGCTGCGAGCACCAACGCGACTACGTGCTTGCAGTTCATCCGCACGGGACACGTGCAGAGGCCACGCGTGAACGTTGCTGTACCGGCCGCGCCGCGACTTACCGAAATCGTGCAGGTGTACGGCTCTCGCGCAGTTCCCGATACAGCGCCGGTCAAGATGTCAGCGGTGTCGTTCCATCCGATGGATTCGACTGCATTCTCCCGCAGGTAGACAAGTCCGCGGTCGTAGGTGGTTGTGCCCACGACAGCGCGAATTCGGTCGAGGTCGAGGGCCCTGACTGAATCCGGTTGCACGGGGGCCAGCCTAGTAGCGGCGACCGACAGATCTTGTCGTGGTCGTTTGTCCAAGAAAGTCCGAACTGCACGGTATGTTCACGGAAACATCTTTGACTGGTTTGGGAGTTTCATGAGGACTGAGCGGCGTGCGTGGATTCGATCTGCGCGCACAGGTGCGGTGTGTTTGGCCGTCTGTGCACTTTCTTTGCAATTGGGCGGACTGTCGACGGCAGCGCCGAGTTCCGGAAGCTCGGGTAGTTCGGGAAGCTCGGGAAGTCTGGGCAGCGTCGAGGGAAGCGTGAGCTCGGGGTCGACGATCCCGGGACCACTTCAGGAGGATCCGGGCCCCAAACCGGACCTGCGCGACGACATCGTCGTCCCGGCCATCGTCGGCGAGAAGGTGACCGCACCACAAGCGATCAGGCTGACGGTGGCGTCGCCCGCACTTCGACGCGAGGTCGGCGTCGAGATTTTGCTACCCGCTGACAATTCGGTTCCGCGCCCAGCGCTGTACATGCTCGAGGGTGTCGACGCCGGAGAGAAAAGCAGCGGATGGATGACGATCGGCGGCGCCCCGGCGTTCTTCGCCGACAAGAACGTCAACGTCGTGATGCTCAATGGCGGAATCGCGAGCCTGTACTCGGACTGGGAGAATCCGGATCCGCGGCTGGGACTGCACAAGTGGGAAACCTTCATCACCGAGGAGTTGCCACCGCTGATCGACGCGCGACTCGAGACCAACGGAATCAACGCGATTGCCGGCAATTCCATGGGCGCGATGGGTGCAATGATGCTCGCCCAACGCTTTCCGGACATGTATCGCGGCGTTGCCGTGTTCAGCGGCTGTTATTCCACGATGGATCCGCTCGGCCGAACTGCCGTCCAGGCCACGATTTCTTCTCGAAGCGGAGATCCGGCCAACATCTGGGGTGTGCCAGGGGGCCCGGAGTGGGAGGCACACGATTCGTTGATCAACGCAGAGAAGTTGCGTGGCAAGGAAATCTACGTGTCGACGGCAAACGGTCGTCCCGGATCTGACGAGACGCTGCAGACTCCTGAACTGCTCGAGCGTCTGGTGATCGGCGGCGGCATCGAGGTTGCCGCCCACGCCTGCACCAAGATGTTCGACGCTCGGTTGCAGGAGCTGAAGATTCCGGCGCAGGTGGATTACGAGCCGAACGGCACGCACGCGTGGGCGTATTGGCGTGAACGACTGCCGAAGGCGTGGCCGACTCTGTCCCGGGCATTGGGCGTCTGACGGTTCGACAACAGTGCTCGGGTTGTGGATGCACCACAACCCGAGCGTTGGATCACTCGCAGGCGATGCCGTCGTTGTCGCGGTCGAGATGCGGGGCGTATCCGTTCTGGCCCCGGTACAACGGAGCTGCGCCGGCATTACGAACGGCTGTGCAGTTCTGGTAGTACCGCGCTGGTGCGGGAGTGTTCTGCGGCGCCGGCTGGTTCTGGGGCGCTTGCGGAGCGGGCGGCGCCGGCGGTGCGAAGACCGGGGGAAGGAACGGCTGGACTGCGTCGGCAGAGCCAGTCGGAATCATGCGTGCGATCTCGATCGGTAGGAAATCGAAAACCGTGGATGCCTGAGCGGCGGGTGCGGCAACCAGAGTGATTGCGGCGCAACCTGCGACGCTGAATGCCAGACGGCGGAGCTTCATGTGACCTCGTGTTCAACTGGGCAGCCCTTCCACTTCTGAGGGCTGTGCCGGCTGAGCATACTGGTCATAACGACCAAATGGTTTATTTCGGTAAGGGTGAAATCTGGGGTGAAAAGCAGCGCCCCCGCACCGTATTGCTCAGGTGCGGGGACGCTGCTGTTGTCATCGAGGGTTACGCGTCGACAAGTTCCTCGGCGAAGGGATCACCGTTGCGGGGAGCGTCGAAGCGCTCCTTGTCGAGGATTCCCTCACGCTTTGCGACGATGACCGGAACCAGAGCCTGGCCGGTGACGTTGACTGCGGTGCGGCCCATGTCGACGATCGGTTCGACTGCGAGGAGCAGTCCGACGCCGGCAAGGGGAAGACCCAGGGTGGAGAGCGTGAGTGTGAGCATGACTGTCGCACCGGTGGTTCCGGCCGTTGCTGCCGAGCCGATGACCGAAACGACGACGATCAACAGGTAGTCGGTGAAGGTCAACGGAACGTCGTAGAAGCCTGCGACGAAAATCGCCGCGATCGCGGGATAGATTGCGGCGCAACCGTCCATCTTCGTGGTGGCACCGAGCGGAACGGCGAACGAGGCGTACTCACGAGGAACACCGAGGTTGCGTTCGGTGACGCGTTCGGTCAGAGGCAGAGTGCCGATCGACGAGCGCGAGACGAAGCCGAGTTGAGTTGCGGGCCAGACACCGGAGAAGAAGCTTCGGACCGAGAGGCCGTGCGCGGCAATCAGGATGGGGTAGACCACGAAGAAGACGATGGCCAGACCGATGTAGATGGCGGCAGTGAAGACGCCCAGCGAGCCGATTGCATCCCAGCCGTAGGTGGCGACAGCGTTGGCGATCAGTGCGGCCGTACCGATTGGGGCGAGGCGAATGATCCACCACAGGACCTTCTGGACGATCGCGAGCAGCGAAGCGTTGAACTCGAGGAACGGCGCAGCCTTGGGACCGATCTTGAGTGCAGCAATACCGATTGCACCGGCGATGACGAGCAGCTGCAGGACGTTGAAGCTCAGCGATGTAGTCGCCACGCCTTCGGCGACGGAAGTCTTTGCACCCAACCCCAGGAAGTTGTTCGGAACCAGTCCGGTGATGAACGCCCACCACGAGCCGGAACTCTTGGGTTCCTTCGCGGCTTCGGCGGCGACGTCGGTCCGTGAACCGGGATCGGTGATCAGGCCGACGATGATGCCGATGATCACAGCGATGAAAGCGGTGATCGCGAACCAGAGCAAGGTCTGCACGGCCAGACGAGCGGCGTTGGCGACCTGGCGCAGATTGGCGATGGAGCTGACAATGGCGGTGAACACCAGCGGGATCACCGCAACGGTGAGCAGCTTGACGTAACTCGAACCGATGGTCTGCACGGTGCCGACCAACCAGTTGACATTGCCGTCGGCCGCATCAGGCATTGCCCGGGCGACGAGACCGATGATGACACCGAGTACGAGACCGGCGACGATCTGCGGTCCGAATGCCGTCGCCCAGGACGGAAAACGGGACGTGGACTTTTCCGGCACGCCGGTGGAGGTGGAGCTGGGCATGACTATGCCTTTCGAAAATCAAGGGAGCGAAACGCAGCGCGGCACCAGAGGCCGGGCAGATTCGAAGAAATGTTTCCTGGTACGCGTCAGGTCAGAGCGAGCGCGTACACATTGCGCTCGCCTGCAGGCGAAGGTCGACGTAACGCCGACTGGTCAGGAACAACACTGTCCACACACTACTCGCAGCTTCAACTACTCGATCCCGAGGGTCGCCGCGGGAGTTCGCTTCGTGTTCGTCGGGCGTGCCCCGATCAGTCACTGTTGGTCGGTTGACTAGTCTCGACGATCAGTAGGTGCCGCACCGGCGCCTACGCGTCGGCAAGCGGAAGCGAGAGACCGATGAGCGTTCGGAATGCCGAGTACCCGCGTCCGAAGCATTTCCTGGTGCACCTCAGTGACACGCATCTGGTGGCTCAGGGGGAGTTGTACGACGCCGTGGATGCGTCGACGAGATTGCGGGAAGTGCTCAGCGGGATCGTGGCCTCGGGCGCACGCCCGGATGCACTGATATTCACCGGCGACCTGACCGACCAGGGACACCCCGACGCATACGCGGAACTGAAAGCCATCGTGGAACCCGTGGCGGCCGAGATCGATGCGCAGGTCGTCTGGGCGATGGGCAACCACGACGACCGCCCTACGTTCAGATCTCTGCTGTTGGGCGAGGATGCCACCGATCATCCCGTCGACAACGTCTACGACCTTGACGGACTGCGGGTGATCACCCTGGATTCGTCGGTTCCCGGTCATCACTACGGTGAGATCTCGGATCGTCAATTAGACTGGCTACGAACAGAATTGACGGTGCCGGCGCCCGACGGAACAATTCTGGCGCTGCATCATCCGCCGGTTCCGTGCATTCAGGATCTCGCGGTTCTGGTGGAGTTGCGCGATCAGTCCCGGTTGGCAGACGTCTTGCGTGGCAGCGACGTCCGGGCGATTCTTGCCGGGCACCTGCACTATTCGACGACGGCGACGTTCGCCGGCATTCCGGTTTCCGTGGCGTCGTCGACGTGTTACACCCAGGACTTGAACGTGGAAGTCGGTGGTCAGCGTGGTCGTGACGGGGCTCAGGGGTGCAATCTGGTGCACGTGTACGACGAGACAATTGTTCATTCGGTCGTTCCACTCGGTGCGCACATGACGGTCGGTGAGCCCGTCGACGCGGCCGAGGGTGCCCGGAGGCTCAGTGCTGCCGGCATTCGAATCCTCGAGAGCGAAAAGGCGGCACGCTCGATCATCTGAGGTCGCAGGCGGTTTCCGGCACCCACGCGCAGTTCCGGGTGATTGCCGGGCGGTCGCGTACTCACTACCGTCGAGGTAGGTGCAGAGCTCCAGCAACAAGGACCGGCTAGCTGGACGGCAACCCTTCATGCCGATGGGGTGCCCCGGAATCACACCTGGCGATACGCGCGGTGCGTGTCGCAAGCGGCAGTCGCCACGAGAACCGTCAGTCGGGTGCTGACGGTTTCTGCGGTCGGCACTGTGCGCTCCCGAGTAGTTCTCGAACAGGAGTATGCGCCGATGACCTCCACCCCTTCTTCTCATCTTGCTCCGTTGCATCTCGCCGTAGCGCTGGACGGTGCCGGTTGGCACCCAGCGGCCTGGCGAGAGCCGCACTCGCGCCCGAGTGAGCTGTTCAGCGCGTCGTATTGGACTGACGTGGTGACGATCGCCGAGCGTGGTCTGCTCGATTTCGTCACCATCGAGGACAGTCTCTCGGTGCCGGCCAACCCACTCGAGCCCGTCGACGACGCGGTTGATCGGGTGCGCGCTCGGCTCGACGCGCATCTCGTAGCCGCCCGACTGGCACCGATCACGAGCAACATCGGCTTGATCCCGACCATCACCACCATTCACACCGAGCCGTTTCACGTGTCCAAAGCCGTTGCCACGCTGGATTACACCTCACGCGGTCGCGCCGGATGGCAGGTGAAGGTTTCGGCGTCGGAATCCGAGGCAGCACAGTTCGGGCGTCGCGACATCCCAGCGCTCACCGATGCCGACCGTCAGTCGATCGTTTCAGGCGTCCTCCCGGACTTCGTGCGCGACCTGTTCGACGAAGCTGCGGAGGCGGCTGACGTAATCCGGCGACTCTGGGACAGTTGGGAGGACGACGCCGAGATCCGTGATGTCGAACAGCGTCGATTCATCGACCGGGACAAGTTGCACTACATCGACTTCGAGGGAAAGTACCTCTCGGTCCGTGGACCGTCGGTGACCCCGCGCCCGCCGCAGGGGCATCCCGTCGTTACCGCGTTGGCACATCAGCGGGTCGCGTACGAACTGGCGGCGCGGACGGCCGATCTGGTGTTCGTGACGCCGTTCGACGAGGAGCAGGTCACGGCAATCCTGGGTGAAGTGCGAGCAGCCGAAGAACACGTGCAGCGCACCGGCGAACCTCTTCGGGTCTTCACCGACATCGTCGTCTTCTTCGATACGCCGGAAGAAACCGGAAAGGAACGGCTCGCTCGCCTCGACGCGCAGGCCGGCGCCGAATACCGTTCGGACGCACTGACCTTCACCGGCTCTGCTGCGGAGTTGGCGGATCTTGTTCTCCGGTGGCAGCAGTTGGGAATCGACGGCTTCCGTTTGCGGCCGGGCGTTGTCGTGGACGACCTCGACGCCATCGCAGGTGAGCTGGTGCCTGAATTGCAGCGACGCAACGTATTCCGCACCGAATATCCGCAGGCGAATCTTCGCGGACTCCTTGGTCTACCCATCGACGTTCCCAACCGCTACGCCGCCGGTACTCCGGCCGCCTGACAGACGAGGAATAGATTCTCATGAGTTCTCAGAAGCGTAAGCAGGTCATCCTGGGTGCCTACCTCGGCGGCGTCAACCATCACACTGCGTGGTGGGATCCGCAGGCGGGCAGCCAGATAGAGTTCGATACCTTCGAACACACCGCTCGAACCGCCGAGCGTGGGAAGTTCGACTTCTTCTTCCTCGCCGAAGGCCTCGCCCTTCGTGAGCGTGCGGGACAGATTTTCGACCAAGACATCATCGGTAGGCCGGACACCTTCACGGTCCTTGCATCGTTGGCGGCGGTAACCGAACACCTCGGATTGGCCGGCACTATCAATGCCACGTTCAACGAGCCGTACGAACTGGCCCGCCAATTCGCGACGCTCGATCAGTTGTCCGGAGGGCGTGCCGCCTGGAACGTCGTCACCTCGTTCGACGCATTCACCGGCCAGAACTTTCGCCGCGGCGGATACCTCGACCGCGCGCAACGATACGAGCGTGCGGAGGAGACCGTAGCGCTGGTGCGTGAACTGTGGGATTCGTGGCGAAGCGACGACATCGTGGCAGACAAGGCATCAGGGCGCTTTCTCGCGCGACCGGATGCCGGTGAATTCGTCTTTCATGGATCGCATTTCGACGTGAACGGCCGATTCACAGTGCCGCGTAGCCCGCAAGGGCGCCCGGTTATTCTGCAGGCCGGGGTGTCGCCGCAGGGGCGCGATTTTGCTGCCGGCAATGCCGACGCGATCTTCTCACCGTACGGTCAGTTGCCCGAGGCGGCCGATTTCTATCGCGATATCAAAGCACGTGCCGTCGCGGCCGGACGTGACCCGGGTGACATCAAGATCCTGCCGTCGGCGAGTTTTGTTCTCGGCACCTCGGAGGCAGATGCGATCGAGAAGTACCGAGAGATTCGCGACCAGCAGGTCACCGGCCAGACCGCTTTGGTTCTGCTCGAACAGATCTGGAATCTCGATCTGTCGAAGTACGACCCCGAAGGACCACTACCCGATATCGCTCCGGATCCCGAGGCTCCGCCGATCATCCAGGGCCGCGCCTTCATTCACCAAGATCGTTTCGCGACCGTCGCAAAACTGCGCGCGGTAGCGGAGAGCAAGAAGTTGAATCTGCGCGAAGTGGTGATCGATCAGTTCGAGCGTGGACCGATCGTCGGTACACCGCAGCAGGTTGCCGAGAAAATAGATTCGTTTGTCAGCAACGACGGTTCGGATGGGTTCATCCTCGGGTCGCACCTTGTGCCGACCGGCCTCGACGAGTTCGTCGACGACGTGGTGCCGCTGCTGCAGGATCGAGGTGTTCTCCGCAGTGACTACGAAGGAACGACGTTGCGTGACAATCTCGGTCTGCCCATTCCGGTGCAACGGGAGCATGTGACAGCACGCTGATCGACCGAAGTAGCAAGGGCCCAGCCGAAATCGGCTGGGCCCTTGTTTCGTCTAGGCTTCCCAGGGCGCCGGGATGGGGTAGTAGCTCTCCAGGAACTCCGTGATCTTGCGTGTCCGAAGTTCCAGATCGATCTCCGGAGCGCTGCCGTCGTTGAGGCAGAAGAAGTCCATGGAGCGCTTGGCGAGCAGTGAGTCCATGTCGCGCAAACCGGCCTTGACCGTCGTGTCGACGTATTTGACGGCGGCGGACTTCTGCACCACCGACCGTCCACTCATGAGCGTGTAGTAGTGGTACAGCGAATTGGTCACCGAGATATTGGAACTCGCGCGGAAGGTGCTTGCTGCAGTGGCCGCGAAGTCTTCGGCGAACTCGCGTTCCATCTCGGCCATCACGCTCTTGCGTAGTGGCGTCGCTGCGTGCTCCAGATGTCTGGTGGTCATCAGACCGAAGCGGTCCTGTAGCAGACGGCGGTTGACGCGAGCCGCATTCTCGAACCCGCTGCGGTCGTTGTCGTTGTGTCCCAAACCGATTCTGGTGTCGGCCTCGATGAACATGCTGATCCCGCCGGGGGAGAAGAACATATCGGGGCCGACGGGGCGACCGAAGAACATGTCGTCGTTGGAGTAGAGGAAATGCTCCGCCAGACCCGGAATATGGTGCAGCTGGCACTCGACAGCTTGAGAATTATGGGTGGGCAACACACTTGGATCGGCGAAGAACTTTTCGCTGGGCATGAACGTGACTCGCGGATCGTCCGCAAGCCAGTCCGGACGATCGGAATCGGTTGCGACGAAGATCCGCCGGATCCACGGCGCGTACATGTGGATGGATCGAAGCGCGTATTTGAGCTCGTCGATCTGACGGAAGCGCGCTTCTGATTCGTCGCCCTCTCCGACGATGTAGTTCTGCATGCGCTTGGCGCGCTGAGCCTGAAACTCCTTGGAAGAGCCGTCGACCCAGGAAAAGACAAGATCGATATCGAAGCTGATATCGGAGGCATGATCGGCGAACATGTTCTCGATGGTCGGCCAGATCCGGCCGAATCGCTCGACGGTTCCTCGGACCGCTTCTTCAGGGAGGACGGTTCGTCGTGTCAGTGAGTTCTCGACGGGTAGGACGATTTCTTCGTCGGAAATCGACCACAATTCGATTTGAACGCCGATGTTCGCGCCGTAGTTCATACCGCTTGCGACGTGAACCCTCGGACGGAACAAGCGGAAGATCCGTGACTTGTTGGTTTTCGACAGGGCACCGTCCGCGACAAGGAGAGCTGGGCTCTTCTTCGCGTCGACGGTTTTGGAATAGAAGGGTGCGTTTGCGCATCCCTCGACAAGTGCCTGCCGCAGGTTTTTGCGCTCGGTCCAGCTCACCGCGATCACGGGGCGCTCGTCGTTTCCGCGGACGAGTAGATACTCGATTCCTGCGGCGTCGAGGATGTCGCGGATGAAGAGGAGATCTTCGACCATCGCCTCGAGCGGCGTGGTGGTCGTGATCGCGAGGGCAAAACGATTCTTGAATCGGACGGTCTCGGGTAGCTCGCCCATCCGTGCGCGTGACGCGGCCGACGCCGGCTCCACAGGATTGGGGCTGTCCTGCTCCGGGGGTACGAAGTAGATGTCGTGCGGAGCGGGAGATTCTGTAATGGGATGCCTTCCGATTCTGATCCAGCTGTGTATCTGTCGCCCCGACGCTGCGAGAGCGTGGTGGCGACGAGCTCAGTCTATGCCGTCGGCGCCGAAAGTCGGACATGAGTGACGGCGATGGGTAGGGCGGGCCGAGTCGGGTACCCCGAGGACCGAAGCGAGAGTGAAGGAGGAGAACCGATGCGTGTGAAAGCGATGGTCGGAACAGGCGCGATGGCGGTTGCGCTGGCCGCCGGCCCAGTTGCGACAGCGTCTGCGGAGGGAACCGAGGCAGCGGGGTCGGAGGGTTCACCGGAGATGCTGACCTGCGAGGTGGTCTTCGATGCACTCGAAGACATGAGCCCCGAATGGACGGAAGAGGGGATCGATCAGGTCGAAGACTGGTGTGAGGCGATCACCGGCGAAGAAGACTGAGCGTCAGCCGCGCGAAATCACCCGTCGCGAGAGTCGCCACCGCCCATCTTCGAGTTCGAACTCGTCCGCGTAGCTCCCGACGCCGCTGAGCTTGGGGGTTGTGGTCGTGTCGACGTAGAACGTCCACACCGCATCCGCGCGGGCTGTCGTTTCCGAGGTCACGTCCACGGCGATCGCCGTGGTGACGTGGCGTGTGAATGTGCCCGGGCCTTGTATGCCGGCGGCTCGACGCTCGACTACTCCAGCAGCAATTTCTTCGCGGCCACGTCGTACCTGTGCGGGGATACCGCGATCGGGATTGGCGGGCATGTTCCATTCGGCCTCGCGGGTGAACTGCTCCACGTAATCCTCGACCGAGCCGGTGTCGGCAAGATGCGCGATGCGAGCGAGCGTTGAACGAATCTGTTCGGCAGGGCCCTCGGGTTGCATGCTGTCCTCCGTAGACGTGGGTGCGGCAGATCGCACGCTACAGCTCATGACGACAACGACGACGGCCTCGTCCCAGTGAGCGGCAGTATTCTCCGACGAGGGAGCGGTGAACTTTGAGATCACCTCGAGTTCAACCGTATTCGAGCCCGCAGCGTAAATGATTGAGTGTTCACAGTAGGCGGCGCCATGACGACTGCCGCGCCCGTAGGCTTGACCGACTCACAGGAGATCGCCATGTCCGTCACCGAACTCGAACGTGTCACCCAGACCCCGGAGCAGATCTACGCTGCCGGTGGAATCACTGTCCACAAGGTCGGTGAGCTGATCGGCGCCCGCATCGACGGCGTACACCTCTCGGGGGATCTGTCCGAAGAGACCGCCTACGCGATCAACTATGCGCTGGCAGCGCACAAGGTTGTGTTCTTCCGTGGGCAGCATCATCTCGACGACACGTCGCAGTACGAATTCGCCGGAACCCTCGGCACCCAGACCACCCCGCATCCGACGGTGAAGTCCAGGGGCGACAAGCTGTTGGTGCTCGACCGAGCCGCCAACAGTTGGCACACGGACGTGACGTTTGTCGACCGCATCCCGAAAGCCTCGATTCTGCGAGCGACGACCATTCCCGAGTACGGCGGAGCGACCACGTGGGCGTCGACCACCGCCGCGTACGACCAACTGCCGTCTTCACTCAAGGTCTTGGTCGAGAATTTGCGGGCCGTTCACACCAATGCCTACGACTATGCCGAGGTTGTCGATCAGGCGAACCCGGTAGACGCGCAGCGCCAGGCCTACTACGCCGAATTCACCCGTGAGATCTACGAGACCGAACATCCGGTGGTGCGTATCCATCCGGCGACGGGGGAGAAGACCCTCCTGCTCGGTCACTTCTTCAAGGAGTTCGTCGGGCTCAAACCGTCGGAGTCGGTAGCTCTTTACCAGATCCTGCAGGCACGAATCATCAAGTTGGAAAACACTGTTCGATGGAACTGGTCGGCCGGCGACCTGGCGATCTGGGACAACCAGGCGACTCAGCATTACGGTATCGCCGACTACGGGACTCAGGCGCGCAGTGTGCACCGAGTGACATTGGCCGGCGACGTCCCCGTCGACGTCCACGGCGAGCAGAGTCGAATCCTCCAGGGTGACGCCGCGGAGTATTCGATCATCGCGGACATCGATCGGCTTCCCGGCTTCGCCGCGAACTGATCAGTCGTGCTGCGGGTGATCCGGCGGGAACATCTGTCCCCATGAGTGACTGCACGCTCGGCACGTCCATTCCGGGGTGTCCGGTCCCACGACGCAGCCAGTTACGGCGAGCCACGGTAGGTGATCGAACGGATGGACCGGCATCCCCGGTGCACACTGAGCGGTTCTGTGTGCACCGCAGAGTGGGCACGACGGATTCTTCGCCAGCATGTAGTCGATGAAGTTGGTGTGCCCAGACGTGGCCATCCTTCCGGTGCACTTGCGGCACAGGACGGCTGGGTAGTCGTCACCAGGTTCAGCCTGCCTGAAGATCCGTGATGCGGAATGAAAGTGAAGGCGATCGCTGCTGTTGAACTTTCGCAACGGCATCGGTGAGCTGCAACCTGTGCAGTTGCCCCGCTCGTTCATCAACGTTCGGGCGTGGGCAGCTGTGGACGTCGGATCCAGCGTGTCGATGTCGCCGAAGTAGTGCGCATAGTGTGACTGGCCGGCCGTGAGAATCCGGTCGGCCAGTGCGTCGTCGACCGGCCCAGGATCCGTGGGAAACGTGATGGACCATCGTTGTTCGAGTTCTGGAACGGTGGGCAAACCGTGGAGTTCGTACGGGCGTTCATCGACTTCCATCGGCGACGTGCCGTCGAAGGGCGCAGCCACGGTCTCGATGCAGAGCACCGCGCGAGGAGTGGTGTCGAGAACCGTGACCAGCAGGTCACCGATGGCCATCTTTCCGCGCATGATCCAGGGATCGACACGGGCCCGGGGTTCGAGAAACGCGACCACAGCATCGATCCATGGCGTGCCGAGTGCGATGAATACGTGCTGACCGGGGCTCCGCATGATCATCGAACGATTCTCGCAAGGGCTGCCGACAACGTCAGGCTTTGACCACCTTGCGCCCGAGCAGCGATGCAACCAGTCCGTCGACGAAGGTCGCCTGACGGCCGAGAGGATCGGAATCCGCTGCCGCGACGCTGCCGATCGAAATCGATCTCGTCAGGCCGGTCTCGCTGATGAATTCGGCGGCGAGGTGAGCCTCTCGGAACGTGAGGCCGCCCAGATGTGTCGTGTCGTCGACTCCGAGAACACGTCCGTCGATGATGTCCATGTCGAAGTGGACGTGGACGCCGTTCACACCCTGTCCCGCCGCGGCGAGAACGCGAGGCATCAAGGCCGCCATGCCATGGCGATCGATCTCGTCGATCGTCACCAGCAATACCCCGTACTCGTCGAGTGCGCGCTTGTGATCGACCGTGGCGTCCTTGACGCCCACCAAGACGGTGTTCTCCAAACTGGGGCCGTGCAGATCCGCCGCCGACGACAGCAATTGTTCGATATCGCCGTGGGAGGCGAAAATGATTGCACCCAAATCGGTTCCAGGTTCGGTGGCGATCGGAATTCTGGTGTTCTGCCAGGCTTCGGCAGTGAGCCACAGCGGCAGCGTTGTGAGATCCGCAGCGGCATTCTCGGCTTGAATGCAGTCGAAACCGATTCCGGACATGTCCTCACGTAGGCCGTGATCGAGGAGATGGCTTGCCAGCCCGGTAGTTTCGAGGTCGATCAATTCGACGGTCGCATTGGCATCGATCGGTTCGGTGCCCAGGACGTAGCGCTTTTCGACGTAGGGCGATGTCATCGCCATCAAGAGCGCGCCGTAATCGATCGTGAAGTCGACGGTGCCACCCAGTCGGTATTCGTCGCCTGTTTCTCCGGCGTCGACGAGGAGGTGATCGCTACTGGCGCTGATCACCTTCAGACGCGGATCGATCGGGGTCAAGCCTTCCGGCGAGATGTCCTCGCGGCCGATGGACAAGATCAGGCGTCGGCTCGGCTTGTCCTCGTTGTCGAAGACGGGGCGTCGGCCGAATGCGTCTTCGCCTGAGACGCCGTACGGCCGCGACGGCTTGACCTTGGCCTCGATGATGTCCGCGGTGAGAGTGAAGGCATCGTTGTTCAGCAGTTCGTACAGTCCGGGGGGAGTGGGTGATTCGGCCAGTACGATGCTGGCGCCCAAACGCAGATGGTTGATCCCCTCGGGCATCGTGCCCGTCTCGAGTAGTGGCAGCGAGAACGTATTGCCGCCGGAAACGATCGGCAGTTCGATCGAGAACCGCTTCGTGATTTCGTCGGCTAGGTAGACCAGATTCGACAGGTTGTCGACGGTCGGTTGGATGCCACCGACGCACGCGAGGTTCGCGCCGATTCCGATCAGTCTGATGCCCTCGATAGGAAGGATTTCAGCGACTACGTCCAGCGCCTCCGCCGGCAGGATTCCTTCGCGGAGATCTCCGAGGTCGATCATCAGCACGATGTCGTGGACTACGCCTCGCGTTTGTGCTGCTCTGCCCAGAGCAGCAATCGTCGTCAACTCGGAGTTGAGGCTGATGTCCGCGTAGCGGATCGTGTCGTCGATCTCGTTCAGCGACGGTGCGCGGATCAGCATCAGGGGAACGGTGATGCCGTCGCGGCGAATGCGGGCCAGGTTGTCCAGGCGGGAGTCGGCGATCTGCGTGACGCCGCCGCGGACCATTGCTCGTGCCACCTTGGGGGATCCGCACGTAGATTTGCTGACACCGGCCACCGATATACCGTGAGCGCTGGACGCCTCGACGAGGACGCGCGCATTCTGTTCGATACGACGCAGGTCGACGGTGATGGTCGGTCCGGTCATGATCTCCCCGTTTTCTCCGAAGGCGGTTCACGATCCGGGCTTTCCAGACCGGACGGTTGGCGTGAGCTGGACAACTTTGCTCCAACAGTTGTGTCGCAGGACACTTGCGTGCAGTATGAGGATACAACAGTTTCCTACCAGGCACTCTAGAGGAGCGTCGATGGCTACTCTCGTCAAACACGTACTTCGGCGCAAGCCGGCTTT
This sequence comes from Rhodococcus sp. YH3-3, assembly GCF_001653035.1. Taxonomy (NCBI): domain Bacteria; kingdom Bacillati; phylum Actinomycetota; class Actinomycetes; order Mycobacteriales; family Nocardiaceae; genus Rhodococcus; species Rhodococcus sp. YH3-3. The sequence goes on from NZ_BCWH01000002.1 coordinate 1,905,083, forward strand.
GCAGATAGACCAGGAGACCGGCGCAGATACCAACGGCGGCGAGCTGACCCGCAGTATCGGTTTGGCGCAGTTGTCCATGTTCGGCATCGGCGCCACGATCGGCACCGGTATCTTCTTCGTCCTCTCGCAGGCAGTCCCGGTTGCGGGTCCGGCGGTCATCATCTCCTTCGTTGTTGCCGGTGTCGTCGCGGGACTCACGGCGATCTGTTACGCGGAGTTGGCCGGAGCTGTCCCGGCGTCGGGCTCGTCGTATTCCTACGCTTACGCGACGCTCGGAGAGCTTCCGGCCATGGCCGTCGGAGCGTGTCTGCTTCTCGAGTACGGAGTATCGGCCGCGGCGGTGTCCGTCGGATGGTCGCAATACTTGAACCAGCTGCTTGGCAACCTCTTCGGGTTCCAGATTCCCGACGCGTTGTCACAAGCGCCGGAGCAGGGCGGCATCATCAATCTGCCCGCAGTGATCCTGGTGTGCCTGTGCGGTGTTCTGCTCATCCGCGGCGCCAGTGAATCGGCCAAGGCCAACGCCATCATGGTCTCGATCAAACTCGCAATTCTGTTGCTCTTCATCGTGGTCGGCATCGCCGGATGGAACAGCAATCACTTCGCCGACTTCGCACCGTTCGGATTCAGTGGCGTCATGTCCGCCGCCGGAATCATCTTCTTCTCGTACATCGGCCTCGACGCTGTGTCCACCGCCGGCGAAGAAGTGAAGAACCCTCGTCGCAATCTCCCTCTCGCGATCCTCATTGCGCTCGTGTCTGTCACCGCGATCTACATCGCTGTTGTCGCCGTCGCGATCGGTGCACAGGATTCCGCTTCGTTCGAAGGTCAGGAAGCCGGACTGTCCGCCATCCTCGAACAGGTGACCGGATCTACCTGGCCGGGAACACTTCTGGCCGCCGGTGCGGTGATCTCGATCTGCAGCGTCACGCTCGTGGTCATCTACGGTCAGACCCGGATCCTGTTCGCGATGTCACGCGACGGCATGATTCCGTCGATCTTCCACAAGGTGAACCCGCGGACTCTGACGCCGGTGCCCAACACCATCATCGTCTGCGTCGTCATCAGCATTCTGGCCGGTTTCATTCCGATCAACTTCCTCGCCGAAATGACCAGCATCGGAACTCTGGTGGCCTTCCTCGTGGTCTCGGTCGGGGTCATCATCCTGCGGCGCAGTGACCCGGACCTGCCGCGCAGCTTCAAAGTTCCCGGCTATCCGGTGACGCCGATCCTCTCGATCCTGGGCTGCCTGTGGATCATCAAGGACCTCCGAACCGTCACGATCTACGTATTCCTCGTCTGGGTGACCGTCGCGATCATCTGGTACTTCGCCTACGGTATGAAGCACTCGCGCCTCGGGGCGAAGAACCGCGCCGAACTGGGATCGGAGTCCGAGTCATGACGTTGCTCGCGGGATACGCACCCGACGGTGACAGCTCCGGAACCGTCCATCTGGCAACGCTGTTGGCGCGCTCGTCCGGTGAACCGCTGGTGATCTGCGCGGTGATTCCCTCGCCGCCACCGCCCGGGATGGCGCGTGTCGACGCCGAATACCACCAGCAATTGCGAGCCGAAGCCGAAGCGGCACTGGCGAAAGCGCGGGCAGACATGCCCTCCGACGTCGACGTAACCTATGTCGTGCATGAGGCTCAGTCGACGTCGAGTGGCCTGCTCGATCTCGTTCACGAGCACGAAGCCAAGATGATCGTCCTGGATTCGTCTACGGCCGGGGTGTTCGGTCACGTGGCTCTCGGCAGTGTCACCTCACGCTTGCTGCACAGCTCCGACGTTCCGGTCGCCCTGGCGCCGAGGGGATTTCGAACCAAGCCCGGTGAGGTGGTTCGCCGCGTCACCGCCGCATACTCGGGCACACCCGATCAAGACGATCTGGTGCTCGCCGCCGCGACCGTGGCTGCGCGTGTCGATGCCGGACTCAGACTGGCGGCGTTTGCAGTTCGCGCAAACGCGCAGTACACGACCACGCTCGGGACCGAGGGGGATTCACCGATCATCTCTGAGTGGGCCGAGGTGGTCGAGCGCGAGACCAACGCTGCCTTCGAGCGCGTGCGTGCACTGCCCGAAATACCCGACGTCATGGAATCGGTTATCAGCCATGGTCGTAACTGGGCCGAGGCGCTCGAGGGCGTCGAGTGGGACCGAGGTGACGTTCTGACTGTCGGCTCGAGCAAGGCAGGTCCACTGGCGCGGGTGTTCCTCGGCAGTCGGGCGGCGAAGATCGTGCGGTACTTACCGGTTCCGGTGGTGGTGGTGCCGCGATCGGCGTCGACCCGAATAGTCGATCAGGCCGAAGCGGAATAGAGATCATGGCCGACGAGCGGAGTGCTTGTCGGCCCTGATCTTTCAGACGGAGCGAGCGAAGAGCGCTGGCTCGGAGCCGGGAACCTGAGAGACCTGCTCTCGGGCAACCAGATGGCGAAGGTGAGCTGCGCCCTCGGAGAGCGCCATCGTCTTTCCCATCGGGGAGATCTCGGCCCACGGCTTGTACCACTTCATCTTTGCCGCGACGTCCCACACCGTGAGCTTGTCGTCGGCGAACTCCTGCAGCAGGTGATCGAGTCGCTCCTGGTGATGCTCGATCAGCTCGCCGGCGCGACCTCCGACGTCGTCGATCGGAATGCCGTGTGCGCCGAGACCGCGGGTGATGTTCATGTTCTGCACCCGTGCGAGCGAGTCGAGGAAATCGGCGAGGGCATCACGCTCGTCGAGGGGGTACACGAAGTTGCCGACGTGTGGTGTGGTCTTCTGCAGGACGTGGTCGCCGGTGAACATGACGTCGGCGTCGTCGAGGTAGAAGCAGACGTGACCAGGCGTGTGGCCGGGGGTGTAGACAACGCGGAGGCCGCGGCCGGTGAGCGCGATGATTTCGTCGTCCGCGAGAAGGCGGTCGGGAGCGGACTCGGGGCCCACCGGAGACTCACCCGCGGCAGCCAGTCGGAATGCATCACGGTCAGCTGCGGGCGCTCCGGCACGTTCCATGTTGTCGAGCTGGTACGCCATCCACTCCTCGTTACGCGCAGTGGCCATCTGATCGAACAAGTAGTGGTCGTCCTCGTGCATGGCGATCCAGGCGCCGGATGCCTCGCGGACCCGTCCGCACAGGCCGGTGTGGTCCGGATGGAAGTGCGTGACCACGACGCCCTCGATGTCGGTCACCGAATGCCCGATCTCGGCGAGCCCGGCGTTGAGGCCCTGCCAGCCGTTGTCGTCGCCCCAACCAGCGTCGACCAAGATCAGTCCGCCGGGGGATTCCATGGCGTAGACGAGCGTGTGCCCGAGCGGGTTGTCCGTGATCGGGACAGGAATCTGAAATATGCCATCACCGATGGCTGCCGCACCGTTCATATCAAGTACCTCTTAACGATAAGGGAACGCACTCTTAGTACTTCATGTTTACCGTGCGCTCGTTTGGTTGGTGACACAGGTCCTGCCTGGCGGGAGTGCGGCATGTTTTCGGTCGACTTCGGATCGGGGAGAGTTTTATCGACCGAATGATGCCATTGAGTCGAAAGTAGTTGTTGAATAGGGTTTTTCGTGATTTCGCCGTGTCAGGGGCGTCCTCGGATGGCGGATCCGTCGACGAGTCGCGCACTAGCCTCCGAGGGACAGGCGCGCTGTGCGGTTATCGAGAAAGACGGGTCATGCGTTTTCAGGTTCTGGACATCATTTTCAACCCACCCCATCCAGTGACCGGCGAGGAAGTTGCCCCGTCCGATCGGCTCAACCGCGTCGTCGAACTGGCGGTTCTCGCCGAAGAACTGGGTATCGATTCGTTCTCGGTGGGTGAGCGCCATGCCGGGCCGGTTCTTTCGTCGGCGCCAACCGTCGTTTTGGGGGCGATTGCGCAGGCCACGGACAGAATCCTGCTCTCGACGGGTGTCACGGTCCTTTCGCTACTCGACCCGATCCGAGTCGCCGAAGATTTCGGAACCATCGATCAACTCAGCCGGGGACGCCTCGAGATCGTGATCGGCAAGGGCAACGAGGTTCTTCAATACCCGCTCCTCGGTCTGGACATCGCCAAGCAGTACGAGTACCTCACCGAGAACTACGAACTCCTCAAACTGCTGATCAGCGAGGAAAACGTCAAGTGGGTGGGAACGCACCGGCCTTCGCTCGAGGACGCGACGACGCTACCGCGTCCTTTCGACGGCCCGTTCCGTATCTGGCACGGATCGGCTACCTCGTTCGAGGCCGTCGAACTCGCGGCGAAGTGGGGTGACCCCATCGTCACCGCCAACGCCTTCCAGCCTCGTGAGAACTACAAAGTGCTGATCGACCACTACCGCGAGCAGTACCTGGCGTACGGACATGACCCGGCCAAGGCGTATGTCGGTTCGGGTTCGGGCGGATTGTTCCTCGCCGACACGACCGAGCAGGCCATCGAAGAGTTCCGTCCGATCTACGAAGGCGCCGTTGCGCAGGCCGACAAACGCAAGCACGATCCCAAAGCGGTCGGAAAGTCGACAAGCTTCCGGACCATCGAGGAAGCCGTCGACCGTGGGCCGGCATTGGTCGGGTCTTCGGAGCGAGTCGCCGAGAAGATCCTCGATTATCACGAGAGCTACGGCCACGATTTCCAATCGGTGTCGGTCAATCACGTGCTCGACTTCGAGCAGCAGAAGGACACCCTGCGCCGATTTGCGGAAGAGGTTATCCCGCTGGTGAAGGCCGAACTGTCGACGACGCTGTGGACCTCGGCCGACAAAGATCGGGCGAAGGGTTTCACCGCCGTCGACTGAGCGGAGAAGTCTGACTGTCGGGTAAGCGGGTCCGGCGCTGCGACCGCTCACGAGCTGCAGTAACTTGTTACCGACATCGCGGTCGGTTTTGACCGCAATGAAGGTATCCGTGAGTGGGAGTAGTGCGTTGACGTTGGGTGTGAACTCGCTTCCCGCGAACGAGCTGAGTCAGACGCTGTGGGTCGATCTGTTTCCTTGGCTGGACGACTACGTATCCGATCGTGCTGCGCTGCTCGAGCCGCTGGCACCGTCACCTGATTGGTGGTTCAGCGAAGCGCCGTCGTTCACTGTTCTCGAGGTCGATCTCGAGAAGGTTCTCTCCGAGCTGGCGTCCCTCTACATCGCTCACCACGCGGCAGCGGTATTGAGAGCGAGCTTTCCGCTACTTGGTGAAGATCTCCCGTTGGAGGTGTTGAGTCTCGATACTCGCGCAGTGACTGCACTGTCTCGGCTCACCACCGACAAAGCAATCGGCGGACTGCTGATGCACACGACCGCTGAGATCTTCGGCGTGCGCGGAACGAGCGAACAGACGGTGCACGACATAGTGCTCAACCTGTTGGTCTGTGCGGTCATGACGACTCCGCTCGCCCGCGTCGAGGCCAATGAGGAAGCAGGTGCCCCACCCGCGATCACAGCGCTGCTCGACGATCTCGCTCAGCTTGCTATGTGGCGACGGGTCCGAGGTCAGGACAGCAGACCACTCGTCACCGTCGAGATCGACGACGAATCTCCGGCCTCGATTCAGGAAGTCGCCGCCCGGATCTCGGCTCTGACGCCGAACGACTTGCCCGACACCGACCGTACCGACGCGATGGACGAAATCGACAATCTCTTCTCCCAGTTGGACGAGCGGGAGTCGTTGGTGTTGCGTGAGCGGATCGTAGCGCGAGTGCCGCAGCGTAGGGGAGCGATCGGAGCCAAGCTCGGAGTGGGCTCGGGGCGGGTCGGGCAGATCGAGGCCGACGTGAAAGCCAAACTCAACGCGGCGTGCGGATTCGGGACAGCCGTGGGGAACCTGCTTGCCAGCCTGCGCGTCGAGATTCAGCCGGTAGCTTCGCTTGATCGCCTCCTCGACGTGCATCCGAGCATCGCGGCGGAGGTGCCTGGTTACGGAGTTCCGCTGTGGTTGGTTCTGGACCGTCTCGACGACTACTTCGAGGTGACTGACGGTTGGGCAGCCGCTCCGGGCGTCGCGGCGGCCAAGAAACGCACTCAGACCTTGCTGGAAGACTTTGAGTCCCCCAACGGTGTGGTTGCACTCGACGACGTCGCCGAAGTTGTGTCGATGTCACGCGGCGAACTGGAGAAGTGGCTTGCGTGGTGCGGCGTTGTCGTAGTGGCGGATTCTGCGCTGACGCGTGCGCGTCGGATCTCCGATCTGGCAGTCGGCGCGCTCGAAGCCGTCGGATCGCCGAAGTCCGTCGTCGAGCTTGTGGAGTTGCTGAAGTCCGATCGCAGTGACCGGTCGATCGAGCGCGCGCTCGAGGCCGACGATCGCGTGGCGCTCGACGGCGCAGTGTGGCGGCTGCACGCCTGGGGAAGCGCGGATTCCGTTGGGGAGGAATCGGTTTCTTCGGGAGAGGCTGAAGAAGCCAGTGAGTTCAACATTGGTGGTGACGGGATCGTCCGGCGCAAGCGGACACGTAAAACTGCGAAGACGCCAGAGTTGACTCGCCGCCTGTACCGGTCAGGTAGTACGTGGCGGTATCGACTGACCGTGACCTCCGATCATCTACGGGGTTCCGGGTTTGCGGTGCCCGCCGGTGTTGCGGTCGCTGCGGGCTGTGTTCGCGGTGAGACCATCGAGTTGGAGAGCCACCTCGGCGTTCAAGCAGTTCGGTGGACCGGAGCGCAGCCGACGTTCGGCACTATCCGCCGATTCCTGCGTGAACTCTCCGCTGTCGAGGGCGAAGACGTGTTGCTCGAGCTGTGGCAAGACGGAACCTTCCGCGTGGTCCGACCGGCGATTGTCCACTCTGACATCGACCCACTACGTCAGGCACTCGCAGAGGTTGGCAATCGCGAGCCATTGCGAACTGCCGAGAGACATGTGGTGCGGATTCTCGCCGAAGCAGTGTGTCTGGACGGCGAAGACCGTCCACGAAAGATACTGCGCGCGTACGAAGATCGTGGTGAAGACGTGGTTCTGGACTTCCTGGAGGCGGCATGGCGGCGCGGCGAAGCATCCGAAATCGACGAGGTAGACGGTAAGGATGCATCCCATGACTGACGTCGCGGACACCCGCATAGTGGCCACCAAGATCCTTGCTGCGGACGAGTCCCTCGCCGGCGCCATCGGCTTGCACCACACCATCGCGACAGCGCTCGCCGATCTGATCGACAACAGCCTCGACGCCGCGGCCTCCCACGTGCTGATCAGGTTCGTTCAGGACGGCACACGGATCGTGTCGATGATGGTGATCGACAACGGCTCCGGCATGGACAGTGACACCATTGATTCCGCGATGACCTACGGCCGCCGACGCGACTATGCCGCCGAGGACCTCGGTCATTTCGGTGTAGGGATGAAGGCGGCGTCGTTGAGTCAGGCTCGGTTGCTCCGAGTGTGGTCTCGAAAGTCCGGGCACCCGACGCAGGGCCGCGAGATCGACTCGGCCTCAGTGCAGGGGCGTCAGTCAGTTTCGGTGATCGAGGACCGGCAAGCCGAAGAATTCTTCGACGCAGTCACGCCCCGCTTTCCCTTCGACACCGGAAGTGTTGTCGAATGGCGCGGCATCACAACATTTCTCATGTCCGCGCACGCGGACGAGCAGACCAGCTGGCTCGAACAGACCATCAACGACGTGCGCAGTCACCTCGGCGTCGTATTTCACCGTCTCATCGAATCCGGCCGGATCGCTCTGACTGTGGATGTCTTCGACGTCGAAGCGGGACGCGCCGGCGCGCTGCGCACAGTCAGTGCCATCGACCCGTTCCGGTATCCGCGCACCGGCGACCCCAACTACCCTCGGACACTTACCGTGTCGATCGCCGGTGCCACAGTAACCGCCGAAGCTCACCTGTGGCCCGCCCGGAGCAATGCACCGGAATTTCGCATCCACGGCGCCCCCGGCCGCGACCAGCAGGGGCTCTACTTCTATCGGCACGATCGACTCCTGCAGATCGGCGGCTGGAACGCGATAGTGCGGGGCCGACCGGACTACGGATTGGCACGAATTGCTGTCGATCTGAACGATTCTCTGCTGCAGCACATCACCATCAATCCCGAGAAATCGGGGGTGACGCTCGACGCCACTGCGTCGGCTGCCGTCGACGGGGCCGTCTTCACGGATTGCAACGGTGGATTCCGTTCGTATCTGACCGATGCCGAGCGCGTCGTGCGGGCAGCCCGAAGTTCTGCACCTCGGCCGATTAGCGTCATCGAGCCGGCATCCGGCTTTCCGGAAGACGTGCTCGATTCCTTCAGCGACGCCTTCGAATTCAGCGTCGGTGATGATCCTGTTGCTGTGGGTTGGCGAGCCTTGGCGCGTGATCAGTTCTTCGAAGTCGACCTCAAGACTCGGACTTTGTGGATCAATGCGCGTTTTCGGCGTGATCTGCTCGGACGTCGCAGTCTCGACCCGGCTGATGCTCCGGTGCTCAAGACGCTTGTCTTCCTGTTGGTGAGTGAGATGTTCGAAGGAACGAGAATCGGCGCTCGTCAGAGGGAAAAGATGCAGGCGTGGCAGGAAGTGTTGATTTCCGCAGTGGCAGCGCACCGGGAGCAGGTAGTGCAGTGAGTGATGAAGTATTCCGTGCGGTTGCGCGTGAACTCGGTGACGGGTTTCCGCCCGAGAACGTGCTCTACCCGGTCAACGCGCGCCTGCGAGCGAGCTATCCGGATGGCCTGACCATCGCGGACATCATCGATGTGTTCCTCGATGAGAGTGCTGTCGGTGTACGAACGGCGCTCACCTCGCGTCTACGGCAGTGGGATGCGGAAAGTGTCGAGACGTGGGTAGGCTCGACTGTTCCGCAAAGTCCGGAACGGCGGGCTCGGATCTACGACTTGTTGGGATTGCCGGTCGACGCCCACGCCGAGATGGATGCGCACTTCCTTCGCGAAGGTGGGCCCGTTGTCATTGCGGCTCAGCAGCCGTGGGACCCCTGGTACACCTCCGAACGCCGCCGCGAGCACGACTTCTATTGGCGCGCTTACAAGCGAGTTCTAGCCGACAAGAACTGGGACGAGGCGACAATCGGAAAGCTGGACATTGCAACCACTGAGGTTGTGCACCGGCTTGCGGATCCGACGCGGCCCGAGCCGTATCAGTCCAAAGGTTTGGTGGTCGGCTACGTCCAGAGCGGGAAGACGGCGAATTTCAGCGGCGTGGTGGCCAAGGCGATCGACGCTGGGTACCGCTTGGTCATCGTGTTGACCGGCACGATCGAGATTCTCCGGAGCCAGACTCAGCGACGCCTCGACATGGAATTGGTCGGTCGTCAAAACATCAGTGCCGGTGTGGACGACGACTACGCCAACGACGAGGACTGGCGGGACGGGAACTTTCTCGAACACGAAATCGATCCGAACAAGACCAATGAAATCCCGGCTATCCGTCGACTCACCACCTCGACCTTTGACTACAAGAGCCTGCTCGCGGGCCTGAGCGCACTGCACTTCGAAACCGTGGATCACTCCCTTCCGCTGAATGATCCGAAGAATCTGTACCCCAGCAATATTCGCATCGCGGTCGTGAAGAAGAACGTCTCCAGCCTCAAGAAGCTGGTGGCCGATCTGAAGAAAGTGCCGACCGAACTCGATCAGATTCCTGCCCTGATCATCGACGACGAAGCCGATCAGGCATCGGTGAACACGATCGATCCGAAGAAGATGAAAACCGAGCAGGTCGAGCGGACGGCGATCAACGGTCAGATTGCTGAGATCCTCGGTCTACTCGAGCGTGCCCAGTACATCGGTTACACCGCAACACCTTTTGCCAATGTGTTTGTCGATCCGGAAGACAGCGTCAACGTCTTTCCTTCGGACTTCATCGTCAGTCTCGAGCGGCCCGGCCCGTACATGGGTGGTGCGGACTTCCACGATCTAGACGATCTCGAAGACGACGACAAGACTCCGGCCAATTCGAACCAGAAAGCGTACGTACGGGATCTCCGGGCCGAGTGCGACGAGGATCGCTCAGCCGAGCAGTTGCGAGCGCTCGACTCGTTTGTCCTGACCGGGGCGATCAAGCTATTCCGGGAATCGAAGGGCGCCAAGCCGTATCGGCACCACACGATGCTGGTGCACGAATCGGTGAAGCAGGCCGAGCATGACGCCGTAGCCGACGACTTCAAGGCCTTGTGGAAATCGGCCGGATACAGCCAGGCCAAGAGTCTTTCCCGGCTGGACAAGCTCTGGGCCGAAGACTTTGCGGTGGTGAGTGCGGCTCGGGGCAGTGAACTGGAGAATCCTGGTTCGTTTGCCGAGTTGGAGGATTTCATCGGCGCTGCCTACGACAAGATTTCCGAGGGAACCAGCCCCGTTATCGTGGTCAACGGTGCGGCCGAGAAGGACTACAAACAGGATTCCCTCGATTTCCAGGAACGCGGCGTGTGGAAGATTCTGGTCGGCGGCACGAAGCTGAGTCGCGGCTTCACGGTCGAGGGCCTGACCATCACTTATTACACGCGTCGAACGGGCCAAGCTGACACATTGATGCAGATGGGACGATGGTTCGGATTCCGCCCCGGGTACCGAGACTTGGTGCGCCTGTTCATCGGCCGCACGGTTGGCGGACCCGCCGGCGCGGACTACGACATGTACAAGGCGTTCGAGGCGATCGTTCGGGACGAGCAGGAGTTCCGGAACGAGCTCACTCGGTTCAGCGGCGTGAACGAGAAGGGCGAACCGTGGGTCACTCCACGCGATGTGCCGCCGATGGTGTTTCAGCAGCTGCCGTGGCTGAGGCCAACGGCTCGAAACAAGATGTTCAACGCCGATCTGGTTTATCGAGGCATGGGCGGTGAAAGTTTCAGCTTCACGATGCAGCCCCCGCGAGGTGACGGTTCGATCAACGCTCGGCACTTCGACGCGGTTGCACCATTATTGAAGTCGTTGGGCGAAACAGGGTCCTTCAATTTCGTTGACAAGGATGATGTTTCGCGATCGTTCACTGCGCGATACGGCATTGTCCCTGCCCATGTGGTGTTAGAGGCCGTCGACCAGTTCGAGTGGGCGAACGGGTGGGATTTCGGTCCCCACCGCGAAGCGCTTTCGACCGCAATCGAATCCGGATTGCTCGAGGATTTTGCAGTTCTGCTGCCGTACCCCAAGACCCGGGAGCCGATCGAGATCAAGGGTTGGCACGAGAAACTTCCGATCGTCAATCGCAAGCGTCAGGAACGCGATTACCGAACAGGTTTCACCGGTACGGCCGTCCGTGAGCGCGATGCGATCGAGCACATTGCGGGCAGCCCGAAGAAGAACGGTGGACCGCTTGCGGGTGCTCTTCATCGGAAGACTCGCGGTGCATTGATTCTGGTATTGGCGAACGATCCGGCTCCTCGTCAGTTGAAACGGGCACAGGCTGGTCCCGTGGACTCGCGCGATTTTGCGACGTTGTTCTCGTACGCGCTTCCGCACGCGGCGGAGCCGTTGGGGCGAATCGGTTTTCGGGTGAAGCAGTCAGGGACAGGGGCGATCGTCGATGCGAACTAGGTGTGTTGTGGTGGGAGACAGGAATGGGTTCTGATGGCTAAGACGATTGCGACGATCAACCTCAAGGGCGGCGTCGGTAAGACGACGATCACCGCGGGGTTGGCCGAGTTCATGTCGCTCGAATTCGGTCAGCGCGTGCTGTTGATCGACCTCGATGCGCAGATCAATCTGACGACGATGATGATCAGTGAGGATCACTGGCTCGAACTCAACAAGCAAGGGCTGACCAGCGCAACCATTTTCCGCGACGCCGTCGATGGCACGTCGAACTTCGATCTTGAAGCCTCGATTCAGCGCGGAGTTTCTCCGGTCAAGCGAGTGACGGGTGTGGATCTGCTTCCCTCATCTCTCGATTTGATCGAGCTACAGGAGGAGATCAGTGCCCTTCGGGTTGCTGATCGGAACTCCACCAAGCCGGTTGAATTGTTGAGGGATGCCGTCACCCCGGTGATGCCGTACTACGACTACGTTCTGATCGATTGCCCGCCGAATCTCGGGCCGATCACACTCAACGGATTGGCCATGGCTGACGGCTACGTGATCCCCACGATCCCGGATGTGCTCTCCACGTACGGCATTCCGCAGATCCAGACGCACATCGCGAAGTTCGGCAAAGAACTCGGCCGTGAACTCTTCGAACTCGGGTTGGTGATCACCAAGTACAAGTCCAACTCGGCGGTGCACCGCACGACTGTGCGAAATCTTCGACGCGATCCCAACGTCCCTCACGTATTGCCGGAGTATCTCGCGGAGTCGAATCAGATTGCCGCGTCGGCGGAGTTTCACCCGTACAGCACTTTGAAGGTGAAGTACGGCAATGCAGGTCAGTTCGATCAGATGCGTGCAATTACGCAGAACATTCTCACGGAAGCGCAGGCGAAGCTATGAGTGCGGGTATCGATGAGGCGCGTCGTCGCGTGCAGGTGCAGGAAACCGGTGCAGCGCTCCTCAAGTTGGGAGCAACCAATGCCTCGGCATCGGTGTTGCTGGCCAAACTGGTTCAGGTAGTTGCAGAGGAAGCTGCCCGTACCCCGCGCTTCGCGAAGGCAATCGAAAGCGCTTTCGCAGTTCCGTCGGATGGATCCGCCGTTGTGGTACCTGCTTCTGCGCCGGCGCCGCGTCGTCGTGCTGCTGTACCGAAGGTGAAGCGGGAGCCGGGGGCTTTCGACCCGTTCGACGTCTTCAAGGTCGATGGGGAAGCAGCGCTGCTGGAGCGTCTTTCAGCCCTCGATGCAGACGGGATCAAGGACATCATCGCGGAGCAGGAGATCGACACGCACAAGGAGACCGGCCGTAAACGGAAGGTCGATGTGCTGGCGGTCTGGACCGTCGAGCGGGTGAAGGCACTGACCTCGAAGGGCAGTGCGTTCCGGTAGGGGCTCCTCCTCTCAGCGCGCCGTTGTGGTCCTTGGGGCCGCCAGATTGGCGCACTGGTTCGCCGGACTCCTTCATCAGTGGATGGCGATACCACACGAGTGGCTTCGAATGATTCCGCGCGGCGCCGGCTAGTGTGTGAACTTGCGGGTTGGACGCTTACCAGGAAGGCGCATAGTGGCACCTTCGGTGATCTCCGAGTTTCTTGACCCATCGCCCGCCGCGCTGGAGGCGCAGTGGAAATCGGTACTCGCACGTCAGGAGGTACCGAAGGGAAGCCGACAGGTGCCGTTCGTTCCGAGCGAGGTCGTGTTGTCGCTCTGCGCATCGCTGTTGGTTGACCATCGCCGGTTCGGTAGCTCTTCTGCACATCGAGCGGGAATGCCGGTCCAGCATCTTGCGAGTTTGTTCAAGCGTCCGCCCACGAGCTTTATCGCAAAGATGGCGAACCTGGATGGAACACGTAGTCATGGCGGGCGATATGAGGTCGAAGTCGCGTCGTTGATGCTTTCGGACAGCGTGTTGATGCAGGACGTATACCTTCGAATTCTGCGGTCGGCGCGTTCCCACGGAATTGACGAACATGCGTTGCCAGACTTCCTCGAATTGGAAAACGGCGAAACGCTGTGGCTGGCGGGACAAGAAGAGTTAGTCCAAAGTGAGATCGAGAGATCCTTGGAGCAGTCGCTCGAAAAGTGGTCTAGCGAGCGTAAAGATATCCCCATCGCGACCACCCAGCGATTGCTGACCTCGAGGGTTCGGATCGGCCAGCATCGGTTCGCCGCTGGCGTACTCAGCAATCACGAGCACCGCTGCGTGTTCTGTGGCCTTAGCGCGAACATCGGTGGCCGACGCCGGCCGCGCCTCCTTACTGCAAGCCATATCAAGCCCTGGCGAGACAGCACTGACAAAGAGCGACTTGACCGTCGCAACGGCTTCACCGCGTGTCCGACACATGACATTGCCTTCGATACGGGGCTCATCACCGTCGATGAGGACTTGAACCTCCATTACGCGCCCGGCGTCGAGAGCGATATGGAGATCGAAGGTCCGCTTCGCGCCGCACTCGGGAAGCCACCTCTGAGAGACCGATTGATCTTGCCGGACAAGGCGGAGCGTCCGGATGTTGTCTATCTGGACTGGCACCGCACGCAGATCTATGTCGCTTCGTGACTTCGCCAGCGAGCGCTCTGCGGAGCAGATCGAAGATGAGCCAGACTACTTAACTTGTGTAATACCAAGATCACCGTCGACGCCGTCTGCATCATCGCCGCACGCACAGTCACAGTCACCGCCGCAACCGGGTCTGCTGCACGGATAGGTGACATCTGATCTGTGGTGCCGAGAGGTGCCGCTGGAAGGATGTGCACCATGCCGAAGCCCTATCCCCGAGAGTTCCGTGAGGACGTTGTTCGGGTTGCCCGCAGTCGCGAGCCCGGAATGCTGTTGAAGCAGATCGCCGCCGACTTCGGGATCAGTGAATCCTGCCTGACGGGTTGGCTGAAAGTGGCCGATATCGAGGACGGAATCAAATCAGGAACTACCGGTGAGGACGTGGTCGAGAACCGGGAACTGCGCAAGCGAATCCGGTTGCTCGAGCAGGAGAACGAAGTCTTGCGCCGTGCTGCCGCCTATCTTTCCCAGGCGAACCTGCCGGGAAAATGATGTACCCGCTCGTTCGTGAGCTGGCCGAGGACGGCATTCCCGTCACGGTGACGTGCCGGGTACTCGAGATCGCTCGCCAGCCCTACTACCGGTGGCTGGCTGACCCGGTGACCGATGCCGACCTCGCGGAGGCCTACCGGGCGAACGCTCTGTTCAGGGCCCATAAGGACGACCCGGAGTTCGGCTACCGGTTCCTGTTCTACGAGGCTCGCGACGTCGGCCAGGTGATGGCCGAGCGCACAGCGTGGCGGATCTGCTCGAACAACGGCTGGTGGAGTGTGTTCGGCAAGAAACGCGGAAAAGCCAAGCGCCCGGGGCCTGCGGTCCACGACGACCACGTCCAACGCAACTTCACCGCCGATGCTGCGAATCAGCTGTGGTTGGGCGACATCACAGAGCATTGGACGAGCGAAGGCAAGCTCTACATGTGCGCGTTCAAAGACGTATTCTCCAACCGGATCGTTGGCTACTCCATCAGCGATCGGATGAAGTCCCGGCTCGCGGTCGATGCGCTCGACAACGCCGTCGCCCGCCGAGATTTCGTCGCAGGCTGCGTGGTCCACACCGACAGAGGATCGCAATTTCAATCAAAAAAATTCGTCCGCGCTCTGAGCCGCCATCACATGGTCGGCTCGATGGGCCGCGTCGCTGCGGCCGGCGACAATGCCGCCATGGAGAGCTTCTTCTCTCTACTGCAAAAGAACGTCCTGGACCGCCGCCCCTGGCGCACCCGTGACGATCTCAGGATCGCGATCGTCACCTGGATCGAAAAGACCTACCACCGCCGACGCCGCCAAGTCGGACTCGGCCGATTGACCCCCATAGAATACGAGACCATCATGACCACACCAGCCACTCAGGCTGCGTGACTCAACCTGTCACCTGATCGTGCAGCAGACCCACCGCCGGGATTGCAGTCTCCGGCGTAGCTGTCGTCATCGGCGTCGCAGTCGAGGTCTCCGCCGAAGGATTCAGCAAAATCGTCGTCGAGTTCGTGAGTGAAGTCGTGAACCTCGTCGATCAGGTTCAGCAGATGCTGCGGAGCGAAGGGATCGGCGTCGAGCATCGTGGAGACCAGTAGGTGGTCGCCGCTGAAGGCGAAGCGGAGGCGCGGCCATTCCTGCGCGAGTTCGATGAGTCGAGTCGCAGCATGCGAGGGATTGCCGAGGCCGGTCAGAACCGAAGACCAAACGTTGATCTGGGGTCCGTCGTCGGCGACGGTCACGTAGACGACAAATCCGTGAACCGGCACGACAATGTCGCCGTCGTCATCGGTGGCAGGCTCACTGCCCAGCAGTTCGGCGAGGGTCTGGACGCACAGGTGAACCAACTCGTCGCGCTCGTCCGTCACCAAGGCAATTGCGCCGTTGATGTGGAGGGGCTGGTCGGCGGTCGTGTCTTGGTCGCTCATGGATCCTCATGTTCTGTGCCAGTCCGAGCAGGCGCTGGGCACTGTTTTCGTGCGGTAGCTGTCAGGTCTACGGTAATCGGCGCACACTATTGTCCGCGCAGTGGATGATCAAAGATGCCTGGGTAGGTCCGTGTTGATCTGGACTTGACAGCCGACCAGCGACAAGATGCGAGCCCCGACAAATCGGGCAACCTTGTGGCAGTGAGTATCTCGGCTGTCGGTAGGTAGATCTAGCCTCCATACATGACGGGTCAGCGAGTTCGGCGAGCTTCACATCTGCGTTTGGTACCTGCATATCAAGCGGCGCAAAGCCAGATGAAGGTCCTTACGCCGAGGCAGATGCGGAATCAGCGTCGACGGCCGGAGGTGGCGAACTTTGTCATGCGGATCGAACTCGATTGCATCACGCCGCCTATTTGGAGACGGTTTTCGGTCCCGTCGAATATCGAACTGGACCAACTTCATTCGATTGTGCAGGCGGTGATGGGGTGGGGAGATCAACACGCTCATCAGTGGGTGAGTGTCCATCATTCAACGGACAATGGCCCAGATCGGTATATCGCGCCAGAGGTGATCGAGCGCGACGGATACCAGGAAGACGAGTTTGGTGAGGACGAAGTCCGGATCGACGAGGCAGTTACCGCGGTCGGGGAGTACGTCCGTTATGAGTACAACGCCCGCGCAAGGTGGAGTCACACGTTGGTTCTCGAGCAGATTGTCGAAGACCAGCCGATTTCTGAGCCATCCTGTCTCGACGGCGAGAGAGCGTGCCCGCCGGAGGGTTCTGGCGGTCCGATCGGGTATCGCGAGTTCCTGAACGTGCAGGCGAGTACCGGACTGTTCGATCCCGAACGTTTTGTTCCCGCAGAGTCCAATGCAGCAGTCACCATTGCAGTGGCATTGCATAAATCACCGCCCGTGGAAAGCTCGCTGTTCGAGAATTTCTTGCGCCGCCTGTCGGTTCATTCCGCGCCGAAACTGTTTGCCGCAGTTGCCAAATCGGAGCTTCGTGGCGGATATGACAACTATTTCGAGGTGATGCGTGAGGGAGCAAACTGCCAACTGCTGTGGCTGCTGAACTCCGCGCGAGGTGGTGGGATTGTTTTGACGGCGTCCGGGGCACTTCCTTCGGACCATGTTGCGGCCGCCCGAGACGAACTCGATTGGGGCAGCGACTGGATCGGTGTCACGGCAGGGAGTGACTCGCAATTAGCAGTACTCGTTGAAGTCGCAAAGACACTGAGATTTGTCCGGAAACTCCGAGGCACATTGCTTCTGACTCGACTCGGCGCGTCAGTGCTTGCATATGAAGGCGAGCTGTGGCGTCACATCGTGTCGGCCATGCCGTTGGGAAAGGGTGAGATGGCGCAGGAAGCCGGCCGAATTCTGTTCCTTACGTTGGCTGCCGGCTTGTCGGAGTCCGAACGTAGTGAAGTGATGATCGAAGGCCTCACGGCATTGGGTTGGTCGACAACAGACGGAACACGACTCGGGGACGACGATTGGACGTGGATGGTGCGAGACACTCTCGTGTACCTGCGAATGATCGGGGCGATTGTCTCCAATCCGCTGGACCAGCATGTTTCCGCCGATCCCGAGTGGGGCCGACGGTTTGCCAGGATGGTCCTGTCGAAGTAGCTGAGCGATCGAATCGAGCATCGATTTCAATCGATGCGGAGTTGTTATATGCGCTGGAAGAGCACGATTTTACTGCGGCGGAAACATGAATATTTTCGGGTGGGAAAATATCGGAGTTTTTGTTCGAAATTGCCATTATGCTATGGTCGATTCTCAGTTGTTGAATTGCGTGGTCGAGCCAAAAGCTTGCGCAGAAGATTTATTTTGTGGAGGTTGGGTTTCCGAAAAGACGAAGTGCGTGTTGCTAGTCAATTGAATATGTGACCGGTGTTGGTATGGCGGTCGCTCCTAGGGCGTGCAGAAACGAAGCGCAAAGATTCTGAAGAGGGGTTTTGCGCTTTGCTCTGCCGATTATGTGCGAAGGATGTGGCATGTGACGGGGTCCGACATGGTCCAGTTCAGTACCTTGGTAATTGTTTCACTGCTTGTTGCTTTTTATGGTGGAACATTTCTGATTTCTCTTCGTATTGGTAAGAAACAGGAAAATGCCGACGGTTTTATGACCGCCGGAAACAAATTAGGATTTGGTGTTTCGGCCGCGAGCATGACGGCCACCTGGATTTGGGCGTCGTCGATGTACGCATCTGCCACTTCTGGCTACACCTACGGAATCTCCGGCCCCATTCACTACGGTTTGTGGGGCGCGTTGATGATTCTCTTCATTTATCCGTTCGGCCAGCGAATTCGCAAAGTAGCGCCGAAAGCCCACACCCTGGCTGAGGTCATGTACGCGCGGCACGGACGCTCGAGTCAGCTGATGCTCGCGGGCTCCAATATCGTCGGCAGTCTCATCAGTTTGATGTCGAACTTCCTCGCTGGTGGTCTGCTGATCGCGTTGCTTTCGCCGTTCAACTTCATCCAGGGTGTGTTCATCGTTGCGCTGGGCGTTTTGCTGTACACGTTGTGGTCGGGCTTCCGCGCTTCGGTGTTGACCGACTTCGTTCAGCTGATCGGAATGCTCGGTGCGGTAGCGGTTTTGGTGCCGTTCATCTTCTTTGCGGCAGGGTTCCCGGCAGCCTTCGAATCCGGGGCAGGCAACCTTACTGCTGAGCAGGGCAACTTCTTCTCGAGCGTTGCCTTCTTCGAGCAGGGCGCGCCGTACATCGCGGCAGTTCTTGCCTACGCAATCGGCAACCAGACCATTGCCCAACGTCTGTTCGCGGTCCGCGAAGACCTGATCAAGCCCACCTTCATCACCGCAACCGTCGGATACGGCGCAACGGTCATTGGTGTCGGAATGCTGGGTGTTCTCGCTCTGTACCTCGGAATCGAGCCGATGGATGGTGACGTCAACAACCTGATTCCCCAGATGGCCGCGTCGTACCTGCCCGGAATTTTGCTGGCCGTCTTCTTTGTCATGATCATCGGCGCGCTGTCATCGACGGCAGACTCGGACCTTGCTGCGCTCTCGTCCATCGTGATGACCGACGTTTACGGCCAAGCCGTCGCAGGCAAGGCCAATGCGAACCCTCGACGGATGCTGCTCATCGGCCGAGTAACGATGATAGTTGCCACGGCGGCGGCTATCTCCTTGGCAAGTCTGCAACTGAGCATTCTTGATCTGTTGGTGTTCGTCGGCGCGCTGTGGGGCGCGCTGGTGTTCCCGGTTATCGCGAGCTTCTATTGGGGAAAGGTCACCAACAAGGCCTTCACTGTGTCGGTTCTGGTGGCGCTTGCCGCCTTCTTGCCCGTCCGATTCAGTTGGGTGCCGATGGATGGGATGTTCGGGCTCTTCTCCGACATCGTTGCCGTTATCGGTATCGGAGTGGTGCTGGGACTCATGGTATTTGGATTCTTCGGTCTGAAGGTTGCGCAGATCGTCGGTGGCCTGGCGATCGTGCTGTCCGCGCCGTTCGCGATCGGCTTCCTGCACGATTACCCAACGCTCAGCGGATCTTTGGTGGCCTATGCCGTCAGTACCGTCGTGTGCTTTGCGATGTCCGTCAATCAGCGTGAGACGTTCGATTTCGAACTGATCAAGCAGCGGACGGGAGACTTCGACGATGACGAGCTTCCTGCCGTGGGAGCGTCCGGAAAGTAACCGTCGAGACAAGTGGAAGGAATACGAATGAGTACAGCTCTACTGACCATTTATGTTCTGATCTGGCCGGCGTTGGTCTTGGTCGTGCTGGGAGTCATCAGCAAGGGATTCTTCAAGGATTGGGCAACTGCTCGCCGCAACGGTGAGGATCTGGTCTAACTTTTCACGCCGCCACCGACGGACTTCTTGTCGGTGGCGGCGGTCATATTGCGTCGGACACTGGGGGCAGCGTTATAGTTGCCCAGTGCAACACGACGGAGCAATGGCGCTCACCGGTCCACCAGCCGTTCATGACGAGCTGGTGCACCTGACGCGGCAGTTGATGACGGGGGATCGGCATTCCGATGACCACCCGTCGATCGCCCAGCATTCGTTCCTCTCCTTCATCGGCCGCAATGACGGATGCAAGGCCACGGAGATCTCCGAAGTCTTCGGCGTCAACCGCTCGACCATCTCGCGCCAAGTGCGCGGGTGCATCGAGGCAGGCTGGGTATATGCCGATCCGGGATCCGTTCGTCAGGGCAATCCGCTGCACCTCACGGAGGCTGGCCGCAAATACCTCGACGCCGCCGACGCGCGTCGGCTCGACCAAGTCGCCGGCAGGCTGCACGATTGGACCGAGTCCGAGGTCGCAGACTTCGCCCGCGCACTCCACCGCTTCAGAACCAGCATCGAATCGCAGACCAACGGAGATGACACCCTGTGAGTGAGTACAGCGCCAAAGCCCAGTTCACCATCTCCGACAACGAGTCCGTGGTGCACACCGTCTTCACTCACGCCGAGCGCACGCCCGAACTGACGGTGTTCTCCCGCCCCAAGGGCGAGGGTTGGGTAGACGTCACAGCCAAAGAGTTCGCCGAGCAGGTCACCGGCGTCGCAAACGGTCTCATCGCCGCTGGCGTGCAGGCAGGCGACCGCGTCGCACTCCTCTCCGCGACCCGATACGAGTGGACGCTCTTCGACTTCGCCATCTGGGCGGCCGGCGCCGCTACCGTCCCGATCTACGACTCGTCGTCTCAGGGGCAGGTCAGCTGGATCCTCGAAGACTCCGAGGCCGTCATCGCAATCGTCGAAACCGGCGCGCACGAGCAGCTGTTCCAGGACGCGCCAAGCACTCTCAAAGCCGTCATGCAGATCGACGACGGAGCAGTCGAGAAGCTAACCGCACATGGTGCCGACGTCGACGACACCGAGCTGAAGAAGCGACTCGCGGGCATCAAGGCCGACGATCTGGCGTCACTCGTCTACACCTCCGGCACGACAGGCCGTCCCAAGGGATGCATCCTCACGCACCGCAACTTCCTGTCCGAGGTGCGCGGGATTCTCACGGCATCGATCGGCAAGGTGGCGGTTCCGGGAAACCGAGTCCTGACCTTCCTGCCGCTCGCTCACGTACTGGCCCGCGCGGTGTCCCTCGCGACGTTCGAAGCTGGTGCGTCGCAGGCCCACTGGTCCGACTTTGCCACCATCACAACCCAATTCGAGCGATACAAGCCCAACACCATCCTCGGTGTTCCGCGTGTCTTCGAAAAAGTTCGTGACGGCGCAGCACGCAAGGCGGAGTCCGGTGGAAAGATCCCAGGCGCGATCTTCGCTTTCGCCGAAGCCACCGCCAAGGAATACAGCCAAGCGCTCGACAATGGCGGTCCCTCGCTGATCTTGAAGGCGAAGCACGCAGTGGCAGACAAGCTCGTGTATTCGAAGCTTCGTGAGGCTCTCGGCGGCGAGTGCTGGTTCGCGATCTCCGGCGGCGGCGCCCTGACTCCTGAGCTGGGGCACTTCTTCCGTGGGCTCGGAGTTCCGATCTACGAGGGTTACGGTCTCACTGAAACCACTGCGGCGCACTGCGTCAACGTCCCGGGTGCTCAGAAGATCGGAACCGTCGGACAGCCGATGGGCGGCAACGGGGTTCGCATCGCCGAGGACGGCGAGATCGAACTCAACGGCGGGGTTGTCTTCAAGGGCTACTGGAAGAACGACAAGGCCACCGAAGAGTCGTTTGTCAACGGCTGGATGCGCACCGGGGATCTCGGTGAACTCGACAGCGACGGTTACCTTTCCATCACGGGACGCAAGAAGGATCTACTGGTGACGGCGGGCGGCAAGAACGTCTCGCCCGGCCCGATGGAAGACCGTATCCGTTCACATTCCATCGTCTCGCAGGCAGTCGTCGTCGGTGACGGGAAGACCTACATCACGGCGCTGCTGACCGTCGACCCCGAGGTGTTCGAGAAGTGGAAGGCCGAGAACGGCAAGCCTTCTGGTGCCACCGTCGCCGAACTACGTGACGACAAGGACCTTCGAGCGGAGCTGCAGAAGGCCGTCGACGACGCCAATGCCGCTGTCTCACATGCGGAGTCGATCAAGAAGTTCGTCATTCTCGATCGCGATCTGACCGAGGAAGACGGTGAGATGACAGCGACGCTCAAGATCAAGCGCAATGTCGTCGTCGATCGGTTCTCGAAAGAGATCCAAGGAATGTACGCGAAGAGCTAGGCGCGTTTGGGGAACTGCTCGCGGTAGGCCATCACGTCATCGAGGCGGAACCTGCGGTGGGTGCCGCGTAGTTCGATCGGAAGTTTCCCGGCGTCGGCGAGTTTGCGTACATACGTGTCCGAAACGCCGAGGATCTCTGCTGCCTGCGAGGTGGTGAGGAGTTCTGCGACGGGCCCGAGGGCGACGCTGTCTCCGGCAGCGAGGTAGGTCAGGAGCTGCACGACGGCGTCGCCGACCGACGGCGGAATCTCGATGCTCACGCCGTCGAACACCAGCGTGGTCGTGTCCGTCGAGGTTTCAGCTCTCTGGGCCAGAGCCGTCTTGATCCGCTCGGCAGCGTCGCCGTCGACTGCGGAAACAATGTGGTCGATGCTCACGCGATTATCTCCGATCGAAGGCAGTGTTTCGCAAGCATAGACAGCGACAGTGTCCGTCGGCACGCTGGCTAGCGCCGTGTGCGTTGCATTACATGAGTGCCGTGAGTGGAAAACTATTTACCCACGTAGATCGGAATTCGAAGGTTTTGGCGCCCAAAGATATTCGACTCGACGCATTTGTAACTCACCAAATTTGGTGTACCCGCAAGTAACATCCTGAGCGTGGCTAGACGATCGGTAACGGTGAGATTCGACGTAGAGGAACTGAGGGCCCTAGAGACCCTCCAAGAGCTCACGGGCGCGGACATTTCCAGCGTCATTCGTGAAGCTGTGATCGAGCATGCTCGTCGATGTGTTGCACAGGGAAAGCCCCGCGACATCGCCGAGCGACGCAAATCGCTGACCTTGCAGGAAGCCTTCGCCAAGTACTCCGCGTTGTGCACCGACGAGGAGCGGGAAGCGTCGTAGCGCTCTGTCGATGCAACGGTGAGCGGTTGAGTTCACAGTGATTCTGACTGTGGCGCTGGGTAGTTCGTCCGAGGAATATTACGGCAACAGAAGTGTTGCGTAGACCTCTGACAGGAGCTGGCCAGTGACGGACGTCCTCGAACTCTCCACCGATGTATTGGTGATCGGTGGTGGCCCCGCCGGCGCGTGGGCAGCGTTGCGCGCGGCCAAAGCCGGTGCAGACGTCGTCCTGGTCGACAAGGGCTACTGCGGAACGAGCGGCGCAACGGCCCCCTCCGGAACGGGTGTTTGGTACGTCGAACCGGATACGACTGCCCGTGAGCGGGCAAAGGCCGGTCGTGAGGCGCTCGGCGGATATCTTGCCGACCACCATTGGATGGACCGCGTCCTCGAGCAGACCTACTCCAACATGGATCTCCTCGCGGTGGAGGGCAGATATCCGTTCCCTGTCGACTCCAGCACGGGCAAGCAGATCCGCACCGGCTTGCAGGGGCCTGAGTACATGCGACGGATGCGCACCTGGATTCGTCGAACCGGTGTGCGGATCCTCGATCATTCGCCGGCGCTGGAGTTGTTGGTGGACGACGCCGGGCGAGTTCGCGGAGCGGCGGGCTACCAACGCCACGAGCAACAGGATTACCGAGTCTCGGCAGGCGCGGTAGTGGTCGCCAGCGGAGGTTGTGCGTTTCTGTCCGGTGCGTTGGGTACCAACGTCGATACCGGTGACGGTGCATTGATGGCAGCCGAAGTCGGAGCGGAGTTCTCTGGGATGGAGTTCTCCAACGCGTACGGAATCGCAGCGGCCGGATCGACGATCACCAAGACGGCTTACTACGCGTACGCGACGTTCTTCCATGCAGACGGAAGAGTGCTCGAAGGGGCCGGTTCGGCGAAGGGGAGGTCCGTCATCGCCAGCACGTTGCGGAACGAGCCGGTCTTCGCGCAGATCGATCGGGCCGACGCCGAGGTGCAGCGTCGAATGAGACTGGGGCAACCCAACTTCTTCCTTCAATTCGATCGCCGCGGAATCGATCCCTTCACCGACAAATTCGAGGTCGGCATGCTCGCTGAAGGCACGGTGCGCGGCACTGGGGGAATCAACGTCGTCGACGACGATTGCGCGTCATCCGTTCCAGGTCTGTTTGCCGCCGGGGACGCAGCGACCCGAGAGCGAATCTGCGGAGGGTTTACCGGCGGGGGAAGTCACAACGCCGCGTGGGCGATGTCCTCTGGTTCATGGGCGGGAATCGGTGCTGCGCGCTATGCGCTGTCGGTCGGACGCGGGGCTACCAGTGGTCTACGCGGAGTTGGAACCGTCGCATTGCGTAATCCGGTACGAACCGGGTTTACTGCCGACGATGTGGTGAAAGCTGCTCAGGCGCAGCTGATTCCCTTCGACAAGAACTACCTCCGCAGCGGTGATCGAGTATCCGCAGCGCTCGGTGAGCTCGAATCGCTGTGGGGTGCAGTGAGTGCGGATCTGGGCGCGGATCCAGCAGGTCGGATGGCGGCGCGGCAGGCTGCCGCGATCACGGCCGTCGGTCGCTGGATGTACCACTCGACGTTGGCGCGGACCGAGACTCGGGGAATGAGCAAGCGTGACGATTATCCCGAACTCGATGGAACGCAGCATCATCACGTTCTCACCGGAGGTTTGGATTCGGTGTGGACCCGAACGTCGGAACCTGTCGGGTCTGCATTGGTGGCGTCATGATCGAGCTGGTGTCCGCGCCTGACTGCATCGGTTGCGACAAGTGCGTAGACGTTTGTCCTACAGATGTTTTCGACCGGACGCCCTCGGGCGTCCCGGTGATTGCGCGCCAATCGGATTGCCAGACCTGCTTCATGTGCGAGGCATATTGCCCGACGGATGCGTTGTATGTGCATCCGCAATCCACACCGTTGGAAACGGCCGATGTGATCGAGGACGATCACATCGGCCGCTACCGAGAGAAGATCGGATGGGGCAAGGGGCGGGCACCAGGGTCGCTGACCGCGGTGGGTCCCGAGGTGCCCCGTCCGGTCACGACCTGACGAGAATCTTGACCGCAGTGTCGTTGTGCTCGATCAGAGTGGTGAATCCTTCGGAGATCAACTCTTCGAGCTGAATACGACCGGTGATGAATGGCGCCAGATCGACGACACCGTCCTGGACCATCTTGATGACCGCTTCATGGTCACGGACGTACGCGATGGTTCCGCGTAGATCGATCTCCTTGAGGACCAGCTTCTGCATGTCGATGGTCGCGGGCTTGCCCCAAATCGACACGTTGACAACAACTCCAGCAGGCCTGACCGTGTCGAGCATGGTGTCGAGTACTGCGTTGACACCTGCGCACTCGAAACCGATGTCTGCGCCGATGCCTCCGCTGAGTTCGAGGACGCGCGCTTTGACGTCTTCGGTGGTGGGATCGATGACGTAGTCGGCGACTCCACTGGAGAGGGCCTTGGCTTTGCGGGCTTCGCTGAGTTCGGTGACGATCGTCGTGACACCCAGACCCTTGAGGACTGCCGCAACGAGGAGTCCGATTGGTCCGGCTCCGCCCACGATGGCGACGTTGCCGCTTTCGGCACCACTGCGTACGACTGCGTGATGGGCGACGCTCAACGGTTCGATGAGGGCTGCCTCGTCGAGCGGGATGTTGCCGATCTTGTGGATCCAGCGACGGTCGACGACTACCTTCTCGCTGAGCCCGCCACCTCCGCCGGCCAAGCCGATGAACCCCATCTTCGTACACAGGTGGTAGTTGCCCGCCTTGCACGGGGCGCACTCGTTGCAGACGAAGTACGGCTCGACGACAACATTTTCGCCGACCTCGACGTCCGTGACACCTTCGCCGACCTCTTCGACGGTGCCGGAGAACTCGTGGCCCATCGTGACCGGCGCATTCTCGTGTGAGAGTGGATGCGGGTGTCCGGGTGCGGAGATGAAGATTGGTCCCTCGAGGTACTCGTGGAGATCGGTGCCGCAGATTCCGCACCATGCGACCTTCAGCTTGACTGTTCCTGGCCGCAATTCGGGCTCAGGGATCTCTTCGATCCGGATGTCTTTCTGCCCGTGGAACCGTGCTGCCTTCATTGATCCGCACCTCACTTCGTTGTGAATCCCCTGGTAGATCGACGCTAGGCCGATTATCGGCGTGGGTGAAGGGTTGCAACGGAATGCAATGTCGTGGAACCGACCTGTGCTGGGGCGCGTCCAATACTGTGAGCGGGCCGCGAACGAGGGGGAGTGCTGTGGGACTGAGGGGTGCAGTGGTCTTGGTCGCGGCCGCGCTGTTGGTTGGGGGTTGTTCCTCGACGGTTGAGGGGCATGCGGTTCGCCCAGATGGAGCTGACGGACTCTTCGATCCATGTTCGGCGATCCCGGACGAAGTGATCTCAGGTCTCGGCGCAGACGTCGCGAGTGAAGAGACCGGAATCCTCGGCGTCCGTCAGGGGGAATTTGAGATATGCACCTGGATGTCTGATTGGTATCAGCTCGGAGTGTGGTCGACATTCCACACGCTCGACGATGTTCGTCGAAATCCCAACGACACAGATATTCGGGATGCGCCAGCTGTCGGGGCGGGAGCAATAACATTTCGCGAGCGCAGAGATGTGGACGGGAATCTGTGCATGGTCGCGATCCCCGTTCAGCAGGGTGCGATATTCGTTAGGATTGATGCTCTCTTTGGTGAGACTCACAAGGAAGAACTATGCGAATTGGCGACTCGTCAAGCAGTTGTGCTTCGTCCGCACTTACCGAACTGAAACTGGCATTGAATCGACGACCGAGGAGGTTCGATGAGCGACATTAGCGATGTGTTTTTCCTTGACGCTGGAATCGCTGCCCGTCTGCATGATGCGTGTGACGTGCTGCGTGCGGAACTGCAAGCGATGATTGTCAAAGCGATCGAGTTGGGGACGATCGACGCCTTCGGCACGCTCGTGTCTGGACAAGCGCTCCAGACCAAATTCGAGCAGAAGGCTGTGGGTGGGCCGGACGCCCTACTCGACGTACTCAAAAGCCACGTCGAAGCTGTCAAGTCGATGCAAGCTCAGTTTCAAGCCTGCATCGACAACGCATTGGATCAGGAGTCGTCGAACGTCTCGACTTTGAGGTCGATCGACCGCCCGAACTGAGTCAGTGGATGTGTTGCTGCCAATCGGCCGGGACACGACCCTTAGGCCCTGGGGTCGGCTGATCTACGGGATGTGAAGTGGGCGCCGCCAATTCAGGTCCGTCGTACGCCTCGTTGGTTTCGAAGCTCCAGAACCAATCCTCACCGGGTTCGTAGCTTTGCATGAACGGATGCTTCGTCGAGGCCGCATGCTTGCTTGCGTGCTGTGACGGTGAGGAGTCGCAACACCCCACGTGACCGCATTGCGCGCATCGACGCAGGTGCACCCACCAACCGCCGCTCGCATCGCATTCAACGCATCCCGCGCCACTGGGCGGCACGCTCGGATCGATCCCCGCTGGAAGTCCGTCGGTCATGGTCCACCCTCTCGCTGACTGAAGTCGGTCATTTCATCGTGCGCTTTGCCTACCGGCCGTGCAAGGTGGCTAGTCGTCGCGCGTATCCCGCGGTGGGCCCGCGATGGGCAGCAAAACTCTGAACCGGGTGTTACCGGGCTCCGACGTGACTCGAAGCTCACCACGATGCTTGCCGACCACAATTCGCCACGAAATATCAAGGCCGAGACCGGTTCCCTCACCAACAGGCTTAGTCGTGAAGAAGGGTTCGAAGATCCTGTCGATGACGTCATCGGGAATCCCGGCGCCGGTGTCGCAGATCTCGATGCACACGCGGTCGCCATCGCGGCTTGTCCGAACGGTGAGTGTTCCCGATCCGTCCATGGCAGACACCGCATTGTCGATCAGGTTGGTCCACACCTGATTGAGTTCGGCGGCGTAGGCGTCGATCGGAGGCAACGCAAGGTCGTACTCCTTGACGACTTCGATTCCGCTTCCGATCTTTTGCCCCAACATGATCAACGTGCTGTCAAGCAATTCGTGGACATCGATGGTCTGGAAGGGTGCGCGGTCCATCTGAGAATACTGTTTGGCTGCACCGACGAGAGTCGAAATCCTCGTTGTGGAGTCGGCGATCTCGTTCATCAGGAGTTCGGATTCGATGGTGTAATTCAGCCAGCGAATTGCGCCTTCGAGTACGGACTCGTCAACGGCTGCAGCAACGTTCTCGAGCCAAGCGGTGTCGAGTCCAGCCTGCACGAAGGTCGGAGCCAGGTCCCAACCTTCTCGAATCGAATGATCCTCGAACCATTCACCCAACGAATCCTCCCGATCGGAGGCTTCGAGGGGGGTGAGCGTCGGCGCCTTGGCGACAACCTCTGCAACTTCCTCTTGAAGTCGCATGAGAGTGACGAGGGCATCGCGGTCGTAGGTGCCCGATGCAACCATTCCCAGTTTGTGACGCATGCCTGCGACACGCTCGCGCAAAGACGCGGTCGCTCGAACTGCTGCGGCTGCGGGATTATTGAGCTCGTGAGTCAATCCCGCCGACAGTGATCCAAGCGCCAGCAGTCGTTCTCGTTGGTCGATGATCTGCTGGGTGTTCTTCTTGCCGAAGAAGACACCCTCGAGTAGATGTACCGCCATCGGAAACCACTCGCGCATCGCGTTGCCGAACTTGTCGGCGTCCAGGACGAAGAACGTCGAAGGAGTCGTCACTCGCATCGACCCCGCGTAGACCTGCGGTACCCGATCGCCGAGATACGCCGTCCATCCTCCCGAGTAGACGCCGCGCTGGGTGGTCCTGTTGATCTCGATGTCTTCGCCGCCCGACAGCTTGGACAGCACCACCTCGCCCTCGATGAGGACGTAGAAGCAGGTGGCAGGCTCACCTTCGAGGTAGACCTGACCTCGATCGATTTCGGTGATATGGCCTGCCTGGCACAGTGATTCGAGCTGATCGTCGGTGAGCTTCTCGAACAGGAACAGGGTGCGAAGCAAGTCTGGGCTGCATTCAGGAATGGACATCGAATCTCCCTATTGTTGAGCGAGATAGCGGTGGACGAACATCACGGCCATCGCGCCCTCTCCGACGGCCGACGCGACGCGCTTGGCCGATTCGGCGTGTACGTCCCCGGCGACAAACACTCCGGGGACACTGGTTTCGAGATGATGTGGTGCGCGGTCGAGCGGCCACCCGTCCGGGGTGACGCCTTCGGACGGAAGGTCCGGGCCGGCAAGAACGAAGCCATTTCCGTCGCGGACCACCACGTCGCCGAGCCAGTCGGTGAGGGGAGCGGCTCCGATGAAGATGAACAACCACTGAGCATTGACAGTGTCTTCTTCTCCGGTGGCTCTGTTACGCAGTGTGATTCGTTCGAGGTGATCGTCACCCTCAGCGCCGACTACCTCCGTGCACGTGCGCACGGTGATCTTCGGATTCTTTTCGATCTGCTGAATCAGGTAGTAGGACATCGAGGCTTCGAGCGAGTTGCCGCGAATGAGAATGGTGACGGACCTAGCTCCGCGGGAGAGATAGACCGCAGCTTGCCCTGCCGAATTGGCGCCGCCGACTATGTACACATCCTGCTCGCTGCACCGAGCGGCTTCGGTGACGGCCGATCCGTAGTAAACCCCTCGGCCGGTGTAGGTATCGAGCCCCGGCGCCGACAGTTGGCGATAGGAAACACCGGTCGCCAAGATGACCGAATGGGCGTCGACCGACGAACCGTCGTCGAAACGCACTGTGCGGGCCGAGCCGTTGATTTCCAAACCGGTGACGTCTCGCGCGGTGATGACCTCGGCGCCGAACTTGGTTGCCTGGCGCCTCGCCCGATCGGCCAACTGTGCGCCGGACACTCCGTCGGGGAAGCCGAGGTAGTTCTCGATTCGTGAACTCTGGCCGGCCTGACCGCCAGTGGCCCGCCGTTCGATGAGGACCGTCCGAAGTCCCTCCGAAGCGCCGTACAGAGCAGCGCCCAGACCCGCAGGGCCGCCGCCGATGACAACGAGATCGTAAAAGTCTTCGGAGAGGGTGGTACTCAACCCGAGTTTGTCGGCGAGTTCGGCGTCAGTGGGCTCGACAAGGACATCCCCATTGGATGCGATGACGACGGGAAGCCGCAGTTCGTCGGTACCGGCAGCCGAGAGCAGTCGTTGGCCTTCCGGCTCGTCTGACATGTACCAGCGATAGGCAAGTTGGTTGCGTGCCAAGAACTCTCGGACGTCGGATGATCGCTCGGACCAACGATGGCCGATCACCTTGGTTTCCTCGGCGGGGTGATGACTCGAACTTGCCCAGGCATCGAGCAGCGCATCGATGACGGGGTACAGCTTCTCTTCCGGCGGATCCCAAGGCTTGAGGAGGTAGTGGTCGAGGTCGACGACGTTGATGGCGTCGATCGCAGCATCGGTGTCGGCGTACGCGGTGAGGAGAACGCGACGAGCTACGGGATACAGGTCCATTGCCTGTTCGAGGAACTCGATTCCACTCAAACCGGGCATGCGGTAATCGGCGACGATCACAGCGACTGCATCGCCGCGAAGTTTCATTTCACGCAAGGTTTCGAGAGCCTGGTCGCCGGACTCCGCACGAATGATTCGGTACTTCTCTCCGTACCGTTTGCGAAGGTCTCGAACGACGGCACGCGAAACACCAGGATCGTCGTCGACGCTGAGGATCGCTGGTTTGGCCGGGGCTTTCGGTGCGCTCACTCGGTGCCTTCCCGAAGTCGTAGTCAACCTCTCCAGTATGCGACTGCTGAGCTGAGCGTCAATCGCTGAAGATGCGCTCTGAGTGAACCGGCGAACCTGAACCGGGAATTTCGTGATTGCGGGAACCGATCGAGCCTCCGGTGCATCCAATACAGTGGGTCCACATCAACAGGGGGTGTCATGCGGGGGTCGGTGGGGGTTGGGCGACTGCTCATGGCTGGGGTGTTGGTGTGGGCTGCGGCAGGATGCAGCTCAGTCGTGGAGGGGGCGGCTGAGCCTGCATCCGGCCAAGAGGGATTGTTCGATCCGTGCAAGGACATTCCGGACTCGGTGTTGGAAGAAGTGGGGCTTGATCCGGCTACCGAGGAAGTTGATATCGCGGGAGCTGAGCAGCCTGGATGGAGAATTTGCTCATGGACGGGAACGTGGTTCTTCGTGTCAGTTCTCTCCAACCGATACACCCAGATTGAAGTGACCCGAAACCCGGAATATGCGGAGTTTGTTGAAATGACTATTGGCGATCGCGCGGGTATCCGGTTCCAGCGAGGAAGCGATGCAGCAGCCGATGGGTGCTACGTGGCTTTTGCGGCAACGCAGGGTTCGGTGTGGGTAAATGTCGAAGCAAAGGCCGGGGTCACGCACCAAGAGTCGGCGTGTGAATTGGTTGCAGACGTCGCAGAACACCTCGACGGGAACCTCCCGCGGTGAGCACTGCGAGGGGGCTTGTGATTGTCGAGCCCGATGTTGCGAAACCGATTGTATGTGCTTGTAATTCGTTGCTCGACGAGCTGCGAGCGATGGTGCTCATGTGTGAGCGAATCGGAGACGTGAAGGGGATGGGAACACTCAAGTCTGGGCAGGACCTCGCCGCGAAGTTCTCCAAGAAGGCCGTCGGCGGTGAAGATTCGTTGGAGAAGTCGTTGACCAGCCACATTCAGGTGGTCACCGAGATGCGGGACTTGCTTCCAGCAATGCGTCGACCGCTACGGCGAAGTCGAGGGCTCGAATGCCTCCGCACTGGCAAGCGTCGACACCCCTCGATAGACACAAAAAATCTCGCTGAGCCGATGGCATTCGACTCAGCGAGACTTGGGTAACGACTAGTTGGTGGGCAGGGCCTTCAACGACTTGACGGTGGCGTCGACCGCGCGAGCAGCCTCGGCGCCCTTCTTCACGAAATGCGTGCTGAAGTAGTCGACGTGCTCGGCGTGCTCGTGGAAGTGATGCGGCGTCAAGACCACCGAGAAGACCGGAACGTCGGTGTCGAGCTGCACGCGCATCAGACCGTCGATGACAGCCGTCGCCACGAAGTCATGCCGGTAGATACCGCCGTCGACGACCAGACCTGCGGCAACGATGGCCTGGTAGCGGCCGGTCTTGGCCAACCGCCGAGCATGCAGCGGGATCTCGAAAGCTCCCGGTACCTCGAAGAAATCAACCGTGTCCTTGGGGTAGCCGAGCTCGACGATCGCGTCGGTGAATCCGTCGCGTGCACGGTCGACGATGTTGCGATGCCACGTCGCCTGAATGAACGCGATGCGCTGTCCCTGGATCTCACTCATAACCATGAAACTAGCGCACTGGGAAGCATCGACGCGACCACCCGTCCTAGTCCTGCTGACGGGGGAAGGCGGTCGAACGACCCCAGCCGGCGTCATTGGTGAGGTGCTCGAGGAGAGGCTGAATTCGATACGGAAGGGGATTGGTCAGAGCGATGGTCGTGGTCGAATGCGTGACGCCTGGAAGCGACACGATCTGCTCGGCCAACTTCTGCAGGGCCGCGTGCGTCGAGGTGGCGACGCGAACGAGCAAATCCTCGCGACCGGTCGTGGCGTGAATTTCGATCACCTCGGGCAACTCGGTCAGACTCCGAGCGACTGCGCTGATCTTGCCCTGCTCGAGTTCCAGACCGACAAATGCCTGAATCGGGATACCGACCTCGGGGAGATTGAGATTCGGCCGAAACCCGGTGAGAAGTCCGTTGGATTCCATGCGCTTCATTCGCGACTGGACGGTGTTGCGGGCGACGCCCAACGAGTTGGCCAACTCGGCCACACTCATCCTCGAGTCCTTGCTGAGCAGTCCGAGCAACTGGACGTCGAGCTTGTCGATGCTGAGCACTTTGTGAACCTCTCCTCAGTGATATGAGTCACTGGATGATCGAATTGACTAGTTCAAGAGATTTGCATTGACCAAATCGTAACTCAGGCAGAGCATTGGTTCCACGAATTGCTCAGCGGGATTCTCTTTGGGTTATTTGTCTCTAATAGTACCCAATGGCCAATTCGTCCCAATATTTCGACTGCGCCCCGTTTATCCTTCGGAAAGGTCTATCCCACAATGACTCTCACCGCCGAGCCCGTGAACTCCGTTGTTTCCCATGACGACACTGCGGGCGTGTTCGATCGCGCCGACTACCTGCGCGATTACCCCCACGAGCAGGTGAGCTTCTTCCAGGATCCCGCGAGCGGCCTCAAGGCCATCGTCGCCATCCACTCCACGACGCTCGGTCCCGCGCTCGGCGGAACGCGCTTCTACCCGTACTCCGACGAATCCGCCGCAGTCACAGACGTTTTGCGCCTCTCGCGCGGCATGACCTACAAGGCTGCGGTTGCCGGCGTCGACCTCGGCGGCGGCAAGGCTGTCATCATCGGCGACCCCGCAACGGCCAAGACCGACGAATTGCTCGGCGCCTACGCAAAATTCGTCCAGACCCTCGGCGGCCGCTACATCACCGCTGGCGATGTCGGAACCAACTCCAACGATCTTGACATCATCGGTCGTAACACCGACTTCGTCGTCGGCCGCAACGCTACGGTCGGCGGTTCCGGCGACAGCGCTCCGATGACGGCCCTCGGCGTATTCCAGTCGATGCGCGCCGCGGCACAGTCGCATTGGGGCACTCCGTCGCTCGCAGGCAAGACTGTTGGTGTCGAGGGCACAGGCAAGGTCGGCTACGAGCTGATCAAGCTTCTCCTCGCAGACGGCGCAACCGTGTTGGCGACTGACGTCAACGCCGGAGCGCTCGACCGTGTCAAGGCGGACTTCCCGCAGGTGAGCATCGTCGACAGCATCATCGACGCTGATCTCGACGTTTACGCACCGTGTGCGATGGGCGCAACACTCACCGACACGACCGCACGCTCGATCAAGGCCGAGGTTGTCTGCGGCGCTGCCAACAACCAGCTCACCGTCCCCGAGGTCGAGAACATCCTCCGCGACCGCGGCATCACCTGGACCCCTGACTACGTGGCGAACGGCGGCGGCCTCATCCAGGTCGCCGGCGAGCTGAAGGGCAACTCGGCCGAAGAGGTCAAGCTCAAGGTCGAGAAGATCTTCGACACGGTCACCGAGATCTTCGCGAAGTCGAAGAAGGACGGAATCCTCGCCGGCGAGGCTGCTGACGCGGTCGCCGAGGCTCGGATCGCCGAGGCAGCTCGCGTCGCCAAGGGCTGACATCCCTCTCGCAGTCATGTAGCGCGGCCGGTCCCGACTAGTGTGGACACCAGACGAGCAGATTTTGCAGATCTGGACCACATCAGCCGGTAGACCGGCCGCTATGCGTCGGACGCCGGAAGGGCTTACATGACTGAACAATTCGCTGTGTGGACCGAGAACGACGCCGAGCAATCGGCCCGTTGGGGTTCGACGAGCAACGCCCCGGCGCCCAAGCGCATCGTCGTCGCCGACGACACGATGAAGGCCGACGACGCCTATCGCTTGGCATGCGAAGGCACGGCGTTGTTGTGGCGCGGAGATTTTCAGAACGCTCGCCAACTGTCGAAGGCCGTCGCGTCGCGCATCGACCGCAAGCCGCGCCGAGCGTCCGACGACCCAGCCAAAGCCTTCCATCTCCACCGGCAGACCCAAGGACGCCGCGCGCAGATCCTCGGTATGCTGCTCATTCCCTTGGATGCAGATCTGTCGATTCCACTCCGGCGAGCCCCGGACGCGCAAGTAGCGTTGACCGAAGCCTTCGGGATTACCGGTGAGCCTTCGGTTCGCTCGTTGCGTGACATCCTCGGCGCGATCGGCGCTCACGAGTGGCACCGCAAAGGTGTTTTCATCGAGGCTCTCGACGCACGAGTGCATCCCGCTTTCGGAGTGTTCTCACCCGTCCGCGGGGAGTATGTCGATCTTGTCGCGTCTGCTTCGCTACCTTCGACGGAATCTGCTTTCGATATCGGAACAGGTACCGGCGTTCTTGCTGCCGTCCTGGCGCGGCGTGGCGTCAAGACAGTGACGGCCACCGACCAGGACCCCCGGGCATTGCAATGCGCGCGCACCAACCTGTCGCGGCTTGGCTACGGCGATCAGGTGAACGTGGTGGAAGCAGACCTCTTTCCCGAAGGCACCGCTCCGTTGGTGGTCTGCAATCCTCCCTGGATTCCGGCCAAGGCCACCTCGCCCATCGAATACGCCGTCTACGACCCTGCTGGAGCGATGCTGAAGGGCTTCCTGACTGGTGTCGCAGCGCATCTGGACGACGGGGGAGAAGCGTGGCTGATCCTCTCGGACATTGCCGAACACCTCGGTCTCCGAACGCGATCGGAATTGCACGACCTGATCGCGGCTGGTGGACTCACTGTTGTCGACCGCATGGACGTCAAACCGACGCACGCAAAGGTCAGTGACCGAACCGATGCGCTTCACGCCGCCCGGGCACGTGAAACGACGTCGCTGTGGCGGCTTCGCCGTCGCTGAATTGATTCTCAGTCAACTGTATTTTCCTGCCATGAAATGGTAATGAACGAGTAACAAATCGGGTCTAGCTTTCTTCGCAGTCGCACATCGTCACGCACTCCGGAGGAAACTCGATGGAAAACACGCTTGCCCGCAACGCAGCCGAAGACCTGACGAAAGGACTTGGCCGACGCGGATTCATGAGGGCAGTCGCTGCCCTCGGTGCGGGCGTAGGAGTTGCCGGTGTGGCTTCGGGATGCGCGCACTCGAACGCGTTGCCGGCTGGATCGTCCTCCTCTGCACTGCCGTTCGCCGATGGCATTCCGATTTTGCAACCGGGCAGCAGAAACGTCAGTGGCGATCACTATCTGAGTTCGGATCCGTCGGACGTCATGTGGGGTTATGTGCCCAACATCCATACCCGCGAAGTGATGCGGATGAAGTCGGGCCAGACCGTCACGATCGACGCCCTCTCGCACGAGGGAATTCTCGAGGATCAAGGGCGCAATCCTCTCGAATACTTCGGTAGCAAAGGCGTTTCCGAGAAGGACGTGCTCGAGGATGCGATTGCCGTTGCGGCCGAATACAACCGAACCGAACGAAACTTCGACAAGGACGGACCGCACGTCGTCACCGGCCCGGTCTTCGTCGAAGGCGCCCAGCCTGGAGACGTACTCAAGATCGAGACTCTCGAAGCCATTCCCCGCGTGCCGTACGGCGTTGTGTCGAGCAGACACGGCAAGGGCGCTCTCGCCGTCACAGCAGACGGAACCGCTCCAGCGGGAATCACTCTGGACGAAGTCATGCCGCCGGTCGCCACAGACGGGCGCGCAACAAAGGACCCGTTGAAGTACGGCGGTGTTTCCACTTTCACGGCGATCGAAGACGGCAAGGGCGTGATGCCTTTCGGACAGTCGAAGGTGCGGTTTCCCCTGCGGCCCTTCATGGGAATGATGGGAGTTGCCTATTCCTCGGATGCCGACCCGACATCCCCGTCGTCGAACTCCATTCCTCCGACGCTGGGCGGCGGAAACATCGACATCAGGCATCTCGGTGTTGGATCAACCTTCTATTTGCCGGTCTTTGCCGAAGGCGCCCTGTTCTACGTCGGTGACCCCCACATGGCGATGGGAGACGGTGAGGCAGCGTTGACCGCGATGGAAGGATCGCTGCGCGGCACGTTCCGACTCAGCGTGTGTAAGAAGGATTCCGGTGACGCTCCATCGGTGGCTTTCGGATACCCGTTCGCTGAGACCGAGGAGGCCTGGATTCCGATCGGCCTGTCCGACCCCAACGGTTCGGTCGATGGGCAGAACAGTGACCTCAACGGCGCCATGCGGCGCGCGGTGGTCAACGCGCTCGACTTCCTCGAGCATGATCGCGGAATGGATCGAGCGACGGCCTACGCCTATCTTTCTGCCGCAGCCGATTTCACGGTCTCGCAGGTAGTCGATCGAACCGTGGGCGTCCACGGACAGATCGTCAAATCCCACTTCGAATAGCGGGAAAGGCGATCCGTGTTATCAGGACGGATCGTCGAAGAGGCTCTGTTGCAAGGGATCGGCAAACAAGCCCATCTGCTCAGGTTGCGGCTTTGCCGGCGTCTCGGTCCGAGAATTGGGCAGGACCACCAGTCGCAAAGCCCCGCGCAGACGGTCGACCATGAGTTCCCACCCGCCGACCTGATCCTCGTAGCCCGCCGCCTCTTCGGCGTCCCCGCGACTGTGGGCGTCCACAGCCTGACTACGCAGCTGAATCTGCCATTCGTTGCTGATGTGGAGGAGCTGAAGAATCAGATCGCGATCACGACCGCAGACATCGGCTACCGCGTCGAGATCCTCGGCCACATCCAGATCGAGGTGCAGCAGGGTCTCGAGTTCGGGAGGCAGGTCCTCGGCTGTCAGATCGGGCTGTAGAGAGGAGGAATCACCGCTCTTGTTCGCGAAGAAGAGGTCTCCGCCGACGCGTGCGGCGAACTCGTCGTCCACGGTACGCAGGAACGATGTCAGGGCGGCGCACGTATCGGTGAGTTGCTTGGGAACGAATGGTGAACCCGCCACCTCGAGGAACACCGACAGACGGTCGTCGATCAAGACGAACTTGATGCGCGACCACTTGCGGTTGAGATCGGCGATGACCTCGGCTGCACGGGTGCGGTTGCTGATGTCCTGAACGAGTGGGGAGAACAACTGCACGTCCATGGACTCGGAAAGCGGACCGACGAACATGACAGTCGAACCGACACGAATGGGTATGTCGCCGTCGCTGTCTCGCTCGGGAAGAGTGCCGAGCATGGGAAGCAAAGCGAGAGTGACCAACTCCTTGAGGTGGTCGATGTCGTTGGGCATGTAGGCCGCGGTGGGGTCGAGTGTCGGAAGTTCTGTCGACTCGACGACCGACGGATCGAAATCCGGAGTCTGCTCGTTGCCGGTGAGATCGCTGGATAGAAAAGCCGGGTGGTGCACACCGAACACATCACGGAATGCAGCGACAGTCATCGCTGCGAGCTGATCGGCCCAGTTCTGCGCCTTGTCGACGCAGAAGGCGGGGGAGTTGTTCGGATCCTCGAGATTCTCGGAAGGCGGATTCCAGCCGAGTGCGATCAACTTTTGTTCGTCGGCATCTTCGAGTCGATAGCGCGGATGAAGGAAGTCGTTGGAAGGAACCTCGCAGCGGACTGTGTTCTCGTCCCACACGAGGAACTGAACGCATGGCGCTGCGCCGTCAGCTGGATCGAAGTCGCCGGTGGACGATTCCACGGCAAGAACGTCGCCGTCGACCATGATGGAAATGTGATCGCCGAGGCGACGTTGAAATTCTGCCCACGCCCGGTCGACACTGACATCGAGATCGAAGCCCATTGCGCTCATCAGCCACCTCCTTCCGCAAAAGCTCAGACCTATACGGTATCGCGAGGCTCCGACAATGCTGCTGTCCTTTTCCGGTCGACCGGATTGCAGCGGACCACGAACCGTGACGACGAGGAAGGTAGTTGCAGGTAGATCGGTTATTCGAGAGCGGCGACTGAAGTGTGCCTGTAACCGCCGTCACGCCAGGCGGTGTGCGGGCGAAAGAGCGAGGGTTATCCGGCGAGAACGGGCGAGACCTCGACGACGGGCGGCGTGGATCCGGTCGTGACAACGGGGGTGGTGCTGGTCTTGGTGGTTGTGGCCGTCGCGGTCGGTGACGAGGTCGCGGTAGCCGACGCAGTTGTCGTGGATGAGACGGGTGTTGTCGTACTGGTGGCCGTCGTAGTCGAGGTGGCGGAGCTCGTGCTTGTCGCGGTCACCACAAGCGGCTGATTACGAGGAGCAGTCGTCTCGTCGGCGATTCGCCAGGTCGGCGTCGGCGGGATGACAACCGTGGGGACTGCAACCGAGCTGTAGAACGCGGCCGGTTCGATCCCGGCGACGGACTCCACGGAAACCGACGAGACCAGAGTGGGAGGCTTCACCACAGGGCCGCCGGCACCGAATGCGCCGGCTGCTCCGCCGAAAACGAGGCCTGATGTCAGAGAAAGAGCGGCCACTGCGACAGCGCCGATCATGACTGTTCTGTCTTTCATGCACACCTGTCCTTCGGGAGCAGTACGGAAGTACTGTAGGCGAAAAGATGCCGCAATGGAGTATCAGGGTCTGCTGGGCGGGACGCGAATCTGTGTGGCGTAGAACACAAAAGGCCCTGGGTGCCGACGCGGACGTCGGCACCCAGGGCCAGGTCAAGCAGTGAATCAGGCGGGGATCGTCAGTACCTGACCGGCGTTGATGAGATCCGGGTTCGGGATGCCGTTTGCATCCGCGATGCGCTGGTACTGGTTGCCGTCACCGTAGAAACGCTCTGCGATCGCCCACAGGGTGTCGCCGCTTTCGACGGTGTAGCTCTGCGCTGCCGGAGCGGCGGGGGCAGGCTCGGGCTCGGGTGCCGGAGCGGGCTCCGGGGCAGCCTCGGCGGCCGGCGCTGCGATTGCAGTGTCCGACGACCACAGAGCATTTCCGCCGGCGGACAGAACGACGTTGCGATCGTCTTGAACCGAGAGGGAGGCACCGTCGTTCCCTGCGGTCTGCGATGCCCACACGGCGTCGGAGTCCTTGTAGATGACGAAGTTTCCGTCAGCCTGCACCTCGGCGCGGTTGGCGCCGGATCCGTTGGTGCCTGCGGCCCAAACAGCCTGTCCGCCCTCGGACAGAACCAGGTTGCCGTCGTCCTGCAAGGTGAGGGTGTATGCGCCGTTGTCGGACTTGAGTTCCTGGCCGACTCCGAGGCTCTGACCTGACTGCAGTGTGCTCACGCTGTCCCTTTCCAAATCTGTTGCGATGACTGTGCCTCCACGATTCCGCTTTACCGTCCAGTTACCTTCTGGCCGTTGGTCTCGTAGGCGACCGAGTGTACGTTACCGAAGAGTACAGAGAATTGTGCAGCGTTGACGGATTGCGTGTCGAGCGTTCGGATCTTGCTGATATTAAGGCGTTTTGGGCGAACGCGCCGCGACATCCTACGCGAAGTTGCACCGTTGCGATGCACTTTCTCTTGAACGGCAGGTGAAATCGGCGCGCTCTCAGCGCATTGTCAGTAACCGCTAGGGGTGTAGCGACTTGCGAGTCTCGTCGTGGAGTACGGCAAGCAGCTCACGCTCGACGTCGGCGAACTCGGGTGAGGTGATCATGTCCAGTTCGCGTGGCCTCGGCAAGGGAACGTCGACGACGCACCTGACCGTTGCCGGCCTCGCCGACAGAACGACCACGCGATCGGACAGATAGATCGCTTCACGAATATCGTGGGTGATCATCAGCACGGTCCACCGGTACTGCTGCCACACGTCTTGTAGCCAGGCCTGCATCTCGGTGCGGGTCAACGAGTCCAGTGCGCCGAACGGCTCGTCGAGCAGCAGGACAGGTTTGCCCTGAACAACGGTGCGCAGCATCGCCGCTCGCTGGCGCATGCCGCCGGACAGCTGTGACGGCCGGGCGTCCTCGAATCCGGACAGTCCGAACGCCGGGAACAACTCGCGAGCGCGCTCGCGTGCTTCCTTCTTGCCGACTCCCTGCACTTCCAAACCGAGGGCCGTGTTGTCCAATACCGAACGCCAAGGGAACAGAAGATCTTTCTGCGGCATGTACGCGGTATGCACCTCGGTGGCTGGTTCGGATTCCGTTGCGCGCGTGCCCACACGGACCGAACCCGCGGTCGGGGATTCGAGCCCGGCCAGGACGTTGAAGATCGTGCTCTTGCCGCAGCCGCTCGGCCCGATCACCGACACGAATTCGCCCGCGTCGGCGCCAAAGGACACCGAATCGAGCACGAGACGCGATTCTCCGGCCGTGTCGAACCTCTTGGTCAGGTCCTGGATTTCGACCATTGCATCCTCGACCATCGGGTCAGTCATGTCCGCGACCTTTCGTTCATCGCCCATGGTGCAACGATGCGCTCGATGGCGAACGTCAGCAAGTACAGCGTGACGCTGATCAACGCGGTCACAAGTACGGCCGCCAACACCAGGTCGGTGCGGAAGGAGTTCTTCTGGGTGCTCATGTAGATACCCAAACCGGAAGTAGCGCCGACGTATTCGGAGAACACCGCACCCACGACCGCATACGTGATGCCGATGCGCAGGGCAGTGAAGAATCGCGGAATTGCCGAAGGAAGGCGAACGTATCGGAACTCCTGCCAGCGAGTGCTGCCCATACTGCGCAGGAGAGCGCCCGCTTCCCGGTCGGCTGCGGCAAATCCCTCGATGAGTCCGATGGTCATGGGGAAGAACGTCGCAAGGGCGATCACCAACACCTTCGGCAACAGCCCGAAGCCGAACCAGATGATCATCAGCGGCGCGATGGCGATGATCGGCAGCGTCTGCGAGACGACGAAAAGTGGTACCAGCGCGCGTGACAACCACGGCGAAAAGTCCACGACCACGGCAAGAATCCAGGCCAACACCAATGAAACAGTGAAGCCGACCAACGTGACCTGCAATGTCGACCAGGCGTGGCCGGAGATGATCTCGCGGTTGTCCCACCCCTGGGACAGAACGCGCCCCGGAGACGGAAGTACTTGCGGCCGAATCCCACTGATCTCGACGTAGATCTGCCACGCCGCCACGAGGAGCACCACCACGGCGAGCGCGGGAAGCGCCCGCCGCATGGTCGAGACCAACCGTCCGCTCACGTCAGGACGCGTCGAGATACTCATTGGTGAAGTACTCCGACCAGTCCGGCTTCTGGGTCAACGGCTTCCCGTCGGGTCCGGCGAGCAATCCGTTCTCGAAGAGGAATCCCGAGTAGCCCGACCAGGTTTCGAGATTCTGGGCGCCCACAACGCCGTTGGCGTCTTTCATGTAGTCGGCGGCGAGCATCCGCTGACTCTCACGCACGAGGTCTTCGTCGGTGAATGCTCCGGGGTTCGCGTCGATGAGATCCTGCGCGGCCTGGTCCGGGTTGTCGGCAGCAGTCTGATATCCGCGTTGAACGGCTTTGACGAACTTGCGTGCCTCGTCGGGATGGTCCTTCAACCACTGCTGGTTGCCGTTGATCACGATCGAATATGCATCGGGGAAGCCGTAATCGGTGTACTGGAAGTACCGCATCGGAGTTCCGTTTCGCTCCGCTTCGAGGCCTTCCCAAGCAAAGTAGGAGACGGTGAAGTCTGCCTGGCCCGAGTACACGGCTTCGTACGCGGAAGTTCCGAGCGTGACCGTCGTGAAGTTCCCGGTCCCGCCGTCGTTGCGGATGATCTGCTGCAGCGTTTCGACTTCGCCGGGATCACCGAACCCGGCGTACGTCTTCCCGTCGAGATCACGTGGGCGCGTGATGTCCGCACGATCCGCCTTCACGCCGATGCCGGTGGCGCGGTGCTGAAGTGGCGCGATGACGGACGTCGTGGCGGCGCCGGCTGCACGGGCGAACGTGGCCTGACTCTGTGTGCTGATGCCGAACTCCGCATTGCCGGCATCGACCAGGGTGTCGGGCGAGGTGTTGTTGTACGGCAGGATCGAGACGTCCAGGCCGGCGTCCTCGAAGTAGCCCTCTTGGAGTGCTACGTACAAACCGGTGTGGTTCGTGTTCGGTGTCCAGTCGAGTGCGAACCGAATGGTCCCGTCGGAAGAGCCGGTGTCAGAGGCGCATCCGGTCAGAACTGTGAACGCGGCTGCGATCGCGGCAGACGTGGCAAGCGTGCGGCGCAGCGCCGCAAACGACATCACGACGCCGGCCAAGGCTGCTGGTGGAGTGCGGAATCCCAGAACATCAGCTCATAGCGGCTGGCGATGCGGAATGCTTCACTCATCGCCTCACGCTCTGTCTCGGTGGCAGCTTCGGCCGCAGCATCGACCAGTACGCGGGCCTGCGCCACCGACTCGTGGAATTCGGGTGCGTCGTAGGTCGTGACCCACTGTGCGTACGGATGCGACGGATCGGCGTCGAGTACCTCGCGCGCTGAAGCGGCAAGATCGCGGCCGACCTCGGCGTAGATCCAGAAGCAGGGGAGTACTGCCGCTGCGGAGACCGGGTAAGGCGCAGTTGCTGCAGTCGCCGTCAGATACGAGACGTATCCCAGGCAGGCCTGCGAATGCTCGAGCCTTCCCGATCCCGCTGGAAGAATTCCACCGGTGAGAAGTCCGTCGTGAAGCGCAGATTCCACTGTCGCTGCCGTGGACGCGGAATTCGACCAGAAGCCCGCGGACTGCGGATCCGGGGCATGGGCCGCGACCAGGGACAACGCTTTCGAATACCCCTCGAGATAAAGCTTGTCCTGCTCGATGTACGTGCGGAACGCGTCGAGAGGCAATGTTCCGTCGCCGAGGCGGCGGAGGAACTCCAGTGAGTCGATCGACTCGCGGAGGGCCTTCGTCTCGGCCCAGAGTCGATCTGTGAACCGATCCGTCGACGGCGCTGTGGCCACCGAGTTTTCGGCAGAATTGTATGCAGGCTGCGTAGTAGCCATGACATCCCTTCGTCAGCATTACCTGATCAGGTTCCCGGGTGTGTTCTCAGCCCCGCCCATGCGGAGCACCCCGTGTCAGAACTAGGCGACCTTAACACCGAGGGGTTGCGTACTCGGCGCACACCCGTCCGAGATTGGTAGGTTTGGTCTTGATTGCCACACGCGCGGGTCGGGAGGGGATTCAGACATGGAGACCGACGTTCGACCAAATCTCGGCGAGGACGGAACTCTGGTGATCCGGGCGCGAGGCGGAGAAGCCCGCGGGTATCCGGATGGCGGTGTATTCGCGTGGAAGGGCATGCCCTACGCAGCGGCGCCGGTGGGTGAGCGGAGGTTCCGAGCGCCACAACCCGCACAGCCGTGGGACGGGGTGCGCGACTGTCGTGAGTTCGGGCCGATCGCGCCGCAAGGCCAGAGTCCGGCGGTTCCGATCGATCGGGCCTTCAAAATCGACGAGGACTGCCTGTCGATCAACGTCTGGGCCCCGCGACCCGACGCCACGCCGCGACCGGTGATGGTGTGGATTCACGGCGGCGCCTACTGCCTCGGATCCGCCGCCCAAACGATCTACGAT
Organism: Rhodococcus sp. YH3-3; assembly: GCF_001653035.1. Taxonomy (NCBI): domain Bacteria; kingdom Bacillati; phylum Actinomycetota; class Actinomycetes; order Mycobacteriales; family Nocardiaceae; genus Rhodococcus; species Rhodococcus sp. YH3-3. The sequence continues at coordinate 1,948,838 of NZ_BCWH01000002.1, forward strand.
GGCCGTCATCTGGCTGAAACCGGTGACGTCGTTCTCGTCTCCTTCAACTATCGCGTCGGCGCACTCGGGTTCCTGGACTTGTCTGCATTTTCCACCGCGGATACCGTTTTCGAGTCGAACTGTGGTCTGCGAGACCAGATTGCGGCACTCGAATGGGTTCGAGACAACATCGACGCCTTCGGTGGTGACCCGAGTGCGGTGACCGTGTTCGGGGAGTCCTCCGGCGCAGGATCCATCACGACGCTCATGACCTGTCCGAGCGCCGAAGGTCTGTTCCATCGTGCGATTGCCCAGAGTCCGCCCGCGACCTCCGTCTACGGGGCCGAGCGCGCCAAGACCGTGGCGGAGCGGTTTCTCGAACTGCTCTCGATCGACCCCGAAGACGCAGGCGATCTGTTGACCACAGATCTGGAACTGCTCGTCAAGGCAAGCGATGATTTGGTCAACGAAATTCCGACCCGGATTCCGGGAACTTTGGCGATGGCACCCGTTGTCGATCGCGATCTGGTGCCGCACTACCCGGTTGCGGCTTTCCAGAAGGGTTACGCGCACCGAATCCCACTGATCATCGGTTCCAACAAGGACGAGGCGTCGATCTTCAAGTTCATGAAGTCTCCGCTGATGCCGGTGAGTGCGCAGTCCGTCGAGGCAATGCTCCAATTACTGGCCGACGATCACCCCGACATCTCGGCGACTAAACTTGCCGAGATCATGTCGGCTTACCCTGACCATGCGAAACCGAGTGGTGCGCTGGCGCTTTCACGGGACGCGGCGTTTCGCATGCCGACCCTGTGGATCGCCGACGCGCACTGCAGGCATTCCCCTACGTGGGTCTACCGCTTCGATCACGCGACGCCGATGCTCAAGGCGGCGCGGATCGGCGCGGGCCACGCGACCGAATTACCTTATGTATTCGGCAATTTCGGAACCCTGAACGTCGACCCCACGTTCTGGCTCGGCGGACGGAAGGCTGCGATGGAGGTGGCCGGCCGTATCCAACGGCGATGGTTGGCCTTCGCCAGGCATGCCGTGCCGGCGGCCCTCGACGGCTCGAAGCACTGGGCGCCGTACGAGGAAGAGAAGCGGTCGACGCTGTTGATCGACTCCGCCGACACCCTCGTCAGCGACCCCGATCACGGACTGCGCGTCGCCTGGGGCAACGACGTGATGGGGTTCAACTGACGTCGGTCGAGTGCCGCGGACGATCGAGTTCGCGAAGCACCGGTAGGGAGGCACATACTGCGGCGATCAGGATGATCGGAATCGACAGGGCCACAAAGGTCGACGCGATTCCGAGTTGATCGAGCAGCGGGCCGACCGCGAGGTAGCCGAGCGGGCCGGCGGCGTAGGCCGTCGACGTCATGACACCGACGACGCGTCCGCGCATGTGCTCCGGGCTGTGCGTCTGCATGGCGTAGTTGGCGATCGGGCCGACTGGTCCGTAGACGAGGCCCTGCAGTCCGGCAAGTACGAGGATCACCCACAGCGGAGGTAGGAGCGCCATGGCCAGCATCGCTATGCCGAGAACGGCGACGGCAAAAATCATGATCAGCCGCCGGGACATGATCGGCGCCAGTGGGGCGTAGGCGAGAGAGCCGATGATGCCGCCGATCGCCAAGGCCATCAACACCGATCCGAGTTGGGCCGGTTGATCCAACTCTGTGAAGTACACCGGGAACACGACACTCTCCACAGGCATGTAGAGCGCGACGACTGCCATGTCGATCAGCGCCAGGGTGCGCAGCAGTTTGTTGTTCCAGACGAACCGAAGACCGTCGAGTGTGCCGTGCCAGATCGATTTCGGACGGTGTTCGTGTTCGGGCACTCCGGCGCCGGGAAGCCGGATGAAGGCGACCACGACTATCGAGAACACAAAACCTGCCGCCGTGACCCAGAGCGTGTTCACCGCTCCGATCGTTGCGATGAGGACACCGCCGATGCCAGGGCCGATCAGATACGCGACGTTGAAGTTGGCCTCGTACACACTGTTGGTTCGATCGAGCTTCCACTTGGCGGTCCGAGTCGCTGCAGGCAGCATGGACTCCCTCGCCGCCATTCCGGCGGGGTCGAACACGGCGCCGAGTGCGGCCAACGCCGCGATCACCGGGATCGTCAAGCCCGCGGTGGCCGCGATGATCGGAATCGCTGCAACGGACATCGCAGAGAGAGCGTCGGAAATCATCGACGTTCGACGGCGTCCGAACTTGTCGACGAATGTCCCCGAAAACAGGCTCGACACGAGTAGCGGAATGGCTGCTGCGCCGGCAACTATCGCCGCGTCGGTAGCCTTACCGGTTCGTTCGAGAACCAGCCAGGGGAGCACGACGATGGCGATACCGTTGCCGATCGCCGAGAACAGCGTCGCGAGATTGACCAGTACGAGAGGAAGATAGCTGGGGATAACTACGTCCGTGGACGCAGGTGGACGCCGATCTGCTGAGGCGACCACGTTCTTTCCTTCCCCGAGATGGTGCCGCCCAGGATTTCGACGACGGCACCATCGACGCTAGCAGCGGGGTCTGCAGGTTCGCGACTGGTTTTTCGCCGGCCGTTCTCGTTCGGTTATGCCTGGTAGACGGGGTTCTCCGCAACAAACTTCTCGACGTACGAGCACGTCGGAAGGATCTTCAATCCCTCGTTCCGGGTCTGATCGAGCGCTTCACGCACCACGATGGCGGCAAGCCCGCGCCCACGAAACTGCGGATAGGTCACCGTGTGGTGGAAATCACGGACGCCGGAATGGTCCGAGTACTCGGCGAAACCGGCGAGTTCGCCGTCGACTCGGATCTCGAAACGCGTTTCCGCGGGATTGTGCGCCACTGTCTCGGTCATCTTCGGGCTCCGTTTCGAAAGGGCGGCCGGTTGCGCCGCGCCGCGTCTACGTTCTCTGGAGCACGCTACCTGGCAGGCCGTCCGCAATATCGGTTGCCGCGTGGGATCCGTTACTTAGCGCAACTACAACTGGACGACCGTTCAAGGGACCTTCGTCGCCATGGAGAACGAACAAAACTGGTCTGTACGTGCCGATTTGCCCGTACTTTTGTGCCCACAACGGGTGATACATATGCATCACGATCGTAAACATCCCAATATGTGGGACCGGTCACAAAGTTTTTTGTCGTCTGTTCGGATGGATTAAGTGGAGGGCCTGAAACGGGCAAATTGCAGGTCAGCGGCGCGCTGGTTGCGTGTCGATGATGGGTGCGAGCGGCCGGAAACCCCAGGGGTATTGCGTTGGTCATCAGATCGTTTCTCGGACGTGATCCCAAAGACCCGCTCGGGGGGTTAGCGTTTGAATCGTCGGGGATAGAAGAAGCGTTACAACTTCGCCAAAAAAACTTTGGCGTCGCTGCTCAACGGTTCGATTTCGAGTCTTCGTCGGACAACTTCGAGGAAGGAACGCACATGATTTTCGGGCAGCGTGAGTCGAACAGTTACTTTGCCGCAATTTTTTCGTACGACTTCCTTGACGAAGGTCTGGGATACGAGACCATCGCACGGATTCACCGAGGCGAGATCTGCGAATGGATTCGTGATCTCGAGGCTTCCGGGTTGTTCTCGGCTGCGGAAGTCCATGCCGCTGAACTGGCATGGCGCGAAAATCCACGCCTGCTCCTCGACGCCCTTCTCGAGGACGCTGACGAGGTCTCTGTCAAGCGCTGGGAGATCGCGTGGACGAGGCTCGAGCGTCAGTCGCCGGCAGCCGGAACCGCGGTGGCAGAGCACGGCTGATCCGGTCGGGCCGAGTCGACTGCTCAGTCTGCGTCAAGATCAACTGTCTGCGTTACATCAACGGTCGACGAGTATCACCTCGTGATCTGTAAGCACGGTGAATTGCGAGCCCGCCGTGGTCAGGGTCGCAACCGTCCGCGCAGTCACCTGTGGATCTTCGAGTAGCGAATCGCCGCCGTGCGGCACTATCGCGAAGTCGATCAGCGCGAGCCCGGACCAGATCGGGTCGATACCGCACGTTGGCATGACTTCAGCGGGGTCGTCCGACGCGTCCAGCCCGATCAGAGTCGGAGTCGCCAGGCACGCTCCGGCGCTGTATCCCGCATAGGCCACGACGCCTGAACGAACCAGCATCTCGATGACCCTGTCAGCGCCACTTCGAGCTAGCTGAGCTCGCAGGACGAACGTGTTTCCGCCGCGAACCCACAGGCAGTCGAATTCGCGGAGCCGGAGTTCGAGTGCTTCCGATGCACCCAGGAAGTCTCGGACATCCACTTCCTCTGCGGTGAAGCCCGCTGCCCGTAGCGGAGTCAATTCGCTGGTGACTGCTGAACTGCGGGCATTGGCGGGCCACGAATCTGCAGCCGCGGCGATGACCGCGATGCGAGCGCCGCGGCCTACGAGATCGACAAAAGCCTCGCGGTGGTCGCCGAATCGGTAGGACGAGAGAAACAGTTTCACTTCTCAGTACCTTCGCGACCTACCCACCCAGCCCTCAAATCGTGAACGCCAGATTGTCGACGACGCGTGTGCCCACCGTGGTGTCACCGCGAAGCGAGATGTCGGTTCGGTGATCCGACGCGTGGACGCGGCCACCGGCAATTCGGGTGAAGAGCGGTGAGCTCATCGAGATGGTCGTGGTCGCCGGACCGTCCAACTCCGGGACGAGTGTTGCTCGCGCGTCGACCGAGACGTGAAGTGAACGGGCAAGTGGCCCTTCGAGTTCGAAAGTGATCCGTGCTCCCTCTGGCGCCTTTCCTCGTTTTCCGACGACGAATCCGAGCGCGCTGGTGATTTCGCCGAATGCAGTCTCCGCGCGCAATCCGCCTTCCTCACCCCGAATGCCAACTGCATCTCTGATGTCGAGTTCGTGCATCCAACAGTCGAAGGTCCGAATACGCATGAACCGGCCATAGGGCGCAAGACCGACCGGTGTTTGTGTCTCGGCGTCCCAGTCCGCGCTGGTCATCGAGCGCAGCGCTTCGGTTCGTTCGGCGGTGATCTCGCGATATCGGGTCAGCAGGTCCGAGTGCAGTGTCCGCCGCAGGCCTTCGACCCAGCGCTCGTTGAACGCCGCAATCTCGTTGTGGACGTGGGGCAATGCGTGCACGTCCAGATTGATCGACGGCGGATTGATGCCCGAGAGCAGTGATTCCGTACCGATCAGATGGGACACGATGTCGTGAACCGTCCACCCCGGAAGGTTCGACGGTGCCAACCACTGATCGCCGTCGAGTTCGGCCAGCAGTGCGTCGATGACTCTCCATTCCTCGGTCAATGCGTCGACTACTGAGTCCTGGGGCCAACCACTCATGTGGACATCTCCTGTTTCGGACGGTGCGGTTCTCCTCACTGTATGTCCCGGCGGATAAGTGAGCGGGCATTCCCATGCTTCGAGTCGGTGTCACCAAACCTCCGAGGGTGGCAGAGTTCCTGTGGTAGACCAGGATTGTCGACGCCGAAGCAGGCTCACGCGGCGTTGGCGTCACCGACAGAGGAGTCTTCGTGTTTCCAGGAAATTTTGTCCAGTCCACGCCGGACAAGCCCGCCGTCATTCGCCCTGCGACGGGTGAGTCCATCACCTATCGGGAACTCGACGAACGGTCGACGCAGTTGGCGCGATACTTCCGAAGTGTCGGTGCCAAGCCTGGGGACCACGTCGCTCTCATCTCGAACAACGATCTCCGGGCGTTCGAGGTGTACTGGGCAGCGTTGAGATCCGGCCTCTACATCACCGCGGTGAACTGGCATCTCACGGCTTCGGAGGCTGCCTACATCGTCGACGACTGCGAGGCGACAATTCTGGTGGCGTCGGGGCAGGCGTCCGCAGCAGTTCCGTTGGACGAGAAGCTGATTCCACGCGTGCGGCACCGATTGGTGTACGGCGGCGCCCTCGAGGGCTTCGACGACTACGAAGAAGCGGTCGATGCGCAGTCCACTGCTCCACTCGACTCGCAGCCGCGTGGGGCTGACATGCTGTATTCGTCGGGAACCACCGGCAGGCCGAAGGGGATCAAAGGAGATCTCCCGGAGGGTGAGGTGAACACCACCATGGATCCGTACACCGCGGTGTTCGCACCGATGTACGGGTTCGATTCCGACACAGTCTATTTGTGCCCGGCTCCGGTCTATCACGCGGCGCCCCTGCGTTTTTGCGGCGTGATCAATTCGGTCGGCGGAACCGTGATCTTGATGGATGCATTCGAAGCCGAAACCGCGCTGGAGTTGATCGGTAAATACGCTGTGACGCACAGTCAGTGGGTACCGACGATGTTCGTTCGAATGTTGAAACTTCCGAAGGAGACCCGTGATCGTTACGACGTCTCGACGGTGAAGGTCGCCATTCACGCTGCTGCTCCCTGCCCGCCCGAAGTGAAGACGGCAATGATCGACTGGTGGGGGCCGGTGATCTACGAGTACTACGCCTCGACCGAGGGTTCGGGCGCTACCTTCATCAACAGTGAGCAGGCCTTGTCGCATCCGGGTTCCGTCGGGCGTGACGGAGTGATGGGGATCGTGCACATCTGTGACGACGCCGGGCGCGATCTTCCGGTCGGCGAGATCGGTACCGTGTTCTGGGAGCGGGAGACTTTGCCGTTCCGGTACCACAATGATCCCGAGAAAACGGCTGCCGCGCAGCATCCGGATCATCCGACGTGGACGACGAGTGGAGATATCGGCTATATCGACTCCGAGCGTTTCCTTTATCTGACCGACCGCGCCGCGTTCACGATTATCTCCGGTGGTGTGAATATCTACCCACAGGAGTCCGAGAACATCCTTACTTTGCACCCGAAGGTGTTCGACGTGGCGGTCATCGGTGTTCCCGACGAGGAAATGGGTGAGCAGGTCAAGGCGGTTGTCCAACTAGCGGAGGGAATCGAGCCCGGTGCCCATGTCGCCGAGGAATTGCTGGAATACGTTCGCAGTCAGGTCGCACATTTCAAAGCTCCGAGAAGCATTGACTTTGCCGACGAATTGCCTCGGACCGCTACAGGAAAGCTCGTCAAGCACAAGTTGCGGTCTCAATATGTGAGCAATTGATGCTCTAGTGAAATGCTAGGACATCAGAGTAATTCTGCGAGATAGTCGGCAAGGACCTGCGCGTGACCGTACGGCAGGTCCTTGCTTGCTGTCAGTAGAACAACGGGTCGAGCATCCGAGGATGGTGCGAGGCGTACTGCAGGTTTTCGCGTTTGAGGCCGCGTGGCCGGAGTCGGTCTACGCGGAGTCGGACGGCGTTACATTCGGAAGCCGGTTCGTAAACTCGCTCGACGGTGATTATTCGGCGCGTCATTCTGATGCCTTTACGTCTTTCGGCCGTTTCAAATAGTGGAATAGTCCGCCATTCCGGTGTGATCGGCCTCACAGTAGGCTTCTTCAGGTATGTCCAAACATACTGTTCGGACTCGATTCAGATGGAGAAAGTGCGTCGTCGGTTTCCCTACGCCGCGTTAACTCTGGCTACTATCAGTCACCATTCACCCAAAAGCGGGTCATCTTCCGCTCATCACATGCTGGTTGCCGCTCGTCGCAGCAGGCGAACCACCAACCGCAGAAGGTAATGGAAAATGGAAACATCGAAGAGCGCACAAGTGCGTCCGTCGGTCGGCGTCCCTCGAGAATCGAGTGATGGTGAGCGTCGGGTCGCATTGGTGCCGAAAATTGTGTCCGCTTTGATCGGCAAGGGTGTCGACGTGGTCGTCGAGTCCGGGGCCGGTCTCGGGGCGTTGATTCCCGACGAGTTGTACACCGCTGCCGGCGCGAAGATCGGCGATCCGTGGACTGCTGACGTGGTGGTCAAGGTTGCGCCTCCGTCGACAGAAGAGATCGCCCGGATCAGTACCGGCGCGAAGCTCATCGGTTTCCTGAATCCGCGTAATGCGGACAACCGCATCGCCGAGTTGAAGGCCGCCGGCATCGAGGGATACGCCGTGGAGGCGATTCCTCGTATCTCCCGCGCGCAGGTGATGGACGCGTTGTCCTCGCAGGCGAACGTGTCCGGGTACAAGGCTGTTCTGTTGGCAGCATCGGAGTCGACGCGGTTCTTCCCGATGCTCACCACCGCTGCGGGCACGGTGAAGCCTGCGACGGTTCTGGTCCTCGGAGTGGGTGTGGCAGGTCTGCAGGCGCTGGCGACAGCCAAGCGTCTCGGTGGCCGCGCTACCGGGTACGACGTGCGTCCTGAGGTCGCCGACCAGGTGCGTTCGGTGGGTGCACAGTGGCTCGACCTGGGAATCGATGCGGCGGGCGAGGGTGGATACGCCCGCGAGTTGACCGACGACGAGCGAGCGAAGCAGCAGCAGGCACTCGAAGATGCGATCAAGGGCTTCGACGTTGTGATCACCACTGCTCTGGTTCCGGGTCGTCCCGCGCCGCGCCTGGTGACCGCTGCCGCGGTCGAAGGCATGAAGCCGGGCAGTGTGGTGGTCGACCTCGCGGGTGAAACCGGTGGTAACTGCGAGCTGACCGAGCCGGGTCAAACCGTCGTCAAGCACGGCGTGACCATTTGCTCTCCGTTGAATTTGCCGGCGTCCATGCCGGAGCATGCGTCCGAGTTGTACTCGAAGAACATTTCCGCGCTGATCGAACTCATGTTGGTGGAAGGTGCCTTGGCGCCTGATTTCTCCGACGAGGTTCTGGCCGGTGCGTGCGTCACCCGTGAAGAGAAGGGCGCCTGATGTACACATCACTGCTGGCGAACATCGCGATCCTGGTGTTGTCCGGGTTTGTCGGTTTCGCTGTGATCTCCAAAGTTCCGAACACTCTGCACACCCCGTTGATGTCCGGTACGAACGCCATCCACGGCATCGTCGTCCTGGGCGCGTTGGTCGTCCTGGGCAAGGTGCACGATCCCTCGATCGGGCTGCAGATCATCTTGTTCGTAGCGCTCGTCTTCGGAACCGTGAACGTTGTCGGTGGTTTTGTCGTCACGGACCGCATGTTGGCGATGTTCAAGGCCAAGCCGGCCGCCAAGTCTGTGTCGAAGGATGGTGACCAGTAATGGAATACCTGGTCAATGCGCTCTACATTGTCGCGTTCTCGATGTTCATCTACGGCCTCATGGGTCTTACCGGCCCGAAGACCGCAGTCCGCGGTAACCAGATCGCCGCGGTCGGCATGCTCATCGCCGTCGTTGCAACTCTGATCTCCATTCGTGATGCGGAGATGGGGAACTGGATCCTCATCGCTGCCGGCCTTGTCATCGGTGTCGTGCTCGGCATTCCGCCGGCGCTCCGGACGAAGATGACGGCCATGCCGCAGTTGGTGGCACTGTTCAACGGTGTCGGCGGCGGCACGGTCGCGTTGATCGCGTACGCGGAGTTCCTGGACTCGGACGGTTTCACCGCATTCCAGCACGGCGAGTCGCCGACGGTACACATCGTCATCGCGTCGCTCTTTGCCGCGGTGATCGGATCGATCTCCTTCTGGGGCAGCGTGATCGCGTTCCTGAAGCTGCAGGAAACTCTGCCTGGTCGTCCGATCGGAATCGGTAAGCTCCAGCAGCCGCTCAATGCTCTGCTGCTCATTGCCGCCGTCGCGTTCTCGGTGATCATCGGTATCAAGGCGATCTCACCGGAAGGCCCGACCAGCTCACTGTGGATCGTCGGCGTGCTCGTGCTCTCGGGCATCCTCGGACTGATGGTCGTGCTGCCCATCGGCGGCGCGGACATGCCCGTCGTCATCTCGCTGCTCAACGCTCTGACCGGTTTGTCAGCTGCTGCTGCAGGTTTGGCGCTCAACAACCAGGCGATGATCGTCGCCGGCATGATCGTGGGTGCTTCGGGCACCATCTTGACCAACCTCATGGCCAAGGCCATGAACCGGTCCATCCCGGCCATCGTTGCCGGCGGCTTCGGTGGTGGTGGCGGTGAAGCCGCATCCTCCGACGGTGTCGTGCGCACGGCAAAGGCGACCTCGGCCGCCGACGCGGCTATCCAGATGGCCTACGCCAACCAGGTCATCGTCGTACCCGGATACGGACTTGCCGTCGCGCAGGCTCAGCATGCCGTCAAGGACATGGCGAAATTGCTCGAGTCGAAGGGTGTCGAGGTCAAGTACGCCATTCACCCGGTCGCCGGCCGTATGCCTGGTCACATGAACGTTCTTCTCGCAGAGGCGGATGTCTCGTACGACGCGATGAAGGAAATGGACGACATCAACGACGAGTTCTCTCGTACCGATGTCACCTTGGTGATCGGTGCGAACGACGTCACCAACCCGGCGGCGCGCAACGATCCGAGCTCACCGATTCACGGAATGCCGATCCTCAACGTCGACCAGTCGAAGTCGGTCATCGTGCTCAAGCGTTCGATGAACTCCGGTTTCGCCGGTATCGAGAACCCGCTCTTCTTCGCGGAGGGCACTTCGATGCTCTTCGGTGACGCCAAGAAGTCGGTCTCCGAAGTAACCGAGGAGCTCAAGGCGCTCTAGCGCTGGTACTCGGAAGGGGCGTCCACTCGCAGCTGCGAGTGGACGCCTTTTTTCGTGGCCGTGTGTTGCAAAGATGTCGTGTGTTGCAACGACTTCTTGTGCTGAAACGACTTCTTGTGCTGAAACGACAAAGGCGCCTGGTCCGAGACGAAACTCGGAACAGGCGCCTCTGGCGACGTTTTACGGAACCTCGGGGGTTTCGGGGTCGGAAGAGAAGCCGGAAAGTAGTTCGATCAACTTCTGGATCAGTTCGAGCGGGTTCAGATCTTCGAGGCTCACGGTAAAGACTCCTTCGCTGTGGAACTACTTGATTCGGACATTTCAGAACATACGTCATGTCCAACCGTGGCGGGAGAGCTATCGGCGAAAATCTCTGAATCCCAAAGATTTAGGACTAAAGTCGGATGCTCCGGTGCCGGGAGAACGCGATGGCTGCCGTATCTGGGCGCAGCTCTTCACGTTTCGCGGCGATGGGCGATCGTGCCATCAAAATGGCTGCGGCACAGGCCCATACCAGGGTGATCAGAATGCCAGCTATCACTCCGAAAAGGCCGCTCAGCTCGGCGGCGAGCGCGCTGGCACCGATCGCAGCAACTCCGACGAATCCGAGCCCGGCGACCACCGGACGCCACTGCGGGGCGGAGATCAAGATCGCCGAGCAGTACAGCGCGGTCGCCGCTGCGACGTGACCGCTGGGCAATAGGTCCTGGGGAACATCGGGGAGCCAGGAACCGAATGCCGCGTTGGTGAGATTGGCGCCCATTCCGAGGAGCAGGATCGCGCCGATGCCGTATGGCAGTCCGCGGACCATCGAGACGACGGCCAGAGCGGTAGTGGCTGCGAGTACAGCGGTGACGTCGAATCGGCCTACCGTCCACTCGGCAAGTGCGCGCACCTGTTCCGGGACGCTCAAACCGGGCGAGGTGGGTCGCACGAAATACAAGACGCCCAGCGCTACGACGGCGATCGCGGCAAGGACGAGGAAGCGAGTGGTTGTGGAGGGAGCGGGGTGCTGGGTGGAGGTCGAGACGGTCACGAGTACCAGCATCCCTGTTGAGTCTGTGCCGATCGTGAGGATCAGCTGTGAGGTCTGTAGGCGGTCGGAGAATCGCGCCGAACGACACCCGCACAACCCGCTGCGACCAGGACGCATGCAAACGGGATCAACATTGCTGTGGTGAGAGGCACAAGCTTGGTGACCCAGCCGATGGTTGCCGGACCGGCGAGGAATCCGATGTATCCCATGCCGACGACGCGAGACATGTTGGTGCCGGCCGAACCTGAGCCCAGATTTCCGGCCGTGGTGAAGATCTGCGGAATGCATCCCGACAGGCCGGCGCCGAACAGGGCCCAACCGAGCAACGTCAGTGGTAGCCAGCCGGATACCACGACGGTCAGCATTCCGATGGACGAAAGCAACGCACCGTAGCGAACCACTGCCACCGGGCCTACCGCCGCGCTGATCCGATCCGCGGTGAACCGGCCGACGGTCATCATGGCGGAGAATGCGCCGAACGACAGTGCGGCAACGGCATTCGAAACACCGAGATCTTCCTTGACCTGCAGCGCGCTCCAGTCGTTTGCCACTCCCTCGGCCAGCATCAGAACAAAGGCGAGGGTTCCGAGGGCAAGTACGCGAGCCGAGAATCTGCCGTGTGTCTTTCCGGTAGTCGACGCGGTTTCGGCATGCACGTCGACGTGAGGGAGAAGGGGTCGCGAGCACAACCAGACTGCCAGCAAGCCGATTGCCGACGCGATGCTGAGCGTGACATACGGCGGAAGATCCAGTGCGAGAGTGCCGAATCCGATGACAGAGCCCAATACGCCACCGACCGAGAACATGCCGTGAAAGGCCGCCATGATCGGGCGCCGGTACAACTGTTCGGCCTCGACGGCCTGCGAGTTCATCGACACGTCCAACGCGCCGTTCGCAAAGCCGAACACGACAAGTGCAGCGCCCAGTTGCCAGGTGTTCGTGGCAAACCCCGGGCCGAGAGTGGCGAATGCCAGCCCGCTACCCGCCAGGACGACCATGCGTCTGCTGCCGTATCGATCTGCGAGCGGACCGCTCAACTGCATGCCGGCAATGGCTCCGACTGCAAGAAGGAGAAGAAGTGAGCCGAGCGTCGAGTGACTGATTCCCACACGGTGTTCGATGGACGGAATGTGGACGACCCACATCGCGAGCAGAAATCCGTTGATGCCGAAGATGCCGAAGATGCCGGCCCGGGCGCGTACCAGGGCGGAGGTGGGGACTGCTCGGTCGGTGGGGTTGACGCTCACTCGTTCCTTTTTACAGGTGAGACAGCAACAGGTCCGGGTCCGCGAGCATCTGTGCGACAAATGAGAGGAATCTCGCGGCCTGCTCACCATCGAGTACCCGGTGGTCGAACGCCAACGTCAGTGTCGCGACGCTCCGCACTTCGATCTTGCGCTCGATCACCCACGGACGCTCGCTTACCGAGCCCAGGCAGAGGATGACGGCTTCTCCTGGATTGAGAAGCGGAATGCCGCCGTCGACGCCGAAGACTCCGACATTGGTGATCGTGACGGTGCCACCGGTCAGGTGACGGACGTCCGTCTTTCCCTCACGGGCAGCGACGGTCAGTTCGGTCACCGCGCGTGCGAGTTGGACCAGGCTCAGGGTCTGGGCGCTCTTGATGTTGGGCACGGACAGTCCACGTTCGGAGGCGACGGCGATGCCGAGATTCACGTGATCGTCGATGACGGCGTCGCCGCGGGCCTCGTCCCAATGCGCGTTCACCATCGGGTGCGAGGCGATGGCGGCCACCATTGCCTTGGCAGCGAGAGTCAGCGGAGTGAGGGACAGTCCGGTGAACGCCTCCGAGGAACGGAGCCTGCCGAGCAGTTCCATCGAAGGCGTGACATCAGCGGTGAGGAAGACGCTGGCCTGCGGAGCGCGGGTGCTGGCAACCATCGCCGACGCCATCTGTTTTCGTATGCCGGACGGGGCCAGGCGTGTCGCGTTATCCGAAGGCGCCTGCACGGTAAGCGCGTCTGCGACGTCAGCCGCGGTGACGGCACCGTCGAATCCGCTGCCGGTGATTTCGCTCAGATCGATGCCGGCTTCGCGGGCCGCGCGCCGCGCCGCGGGGGTTGCGGGCCGTCGCTCGGTACTCGCCGCGGATTGCGAGTATGGCGTGATCCTGCTCCGTCGTCGGCTCGGTCTCTCGGCCGCGGGTCCGTACCCGACCAGCACACTCGGAGACTGCGAATCACTTGGAGACGGTGAATCTGAAGACTCCTCGATGCGGATGATCGGAGTGCCGACCGGGACGGTAGAGCCAGCTTCGACGAGGAGTGACCTGACAACGCCGACGTAGGGCGACGGCAGTTCGACAAGAGCTTTGGCTGTCTCTACCTGGGCGAGAACTTGATTGAGTGCCACAGTGTCGCCGACGCCGACCGCCCACTCGACCAGATCGGCGGACGTCAGGCCCTCGCCGAGATCCGGTAACCGGAATTCGTGCGCCGTGCTCATGCTGCCAGCGTCCGGTCGAGTGCTGCGAGGATCCGGTCGGCGTCCGGAAGGTGAAATCGCTCGAGCTTGGCGGGCGGGTAGGGGATGTCGAATCCGGTGACCCGCAGGATCGGTGACTCCAGCTGATAGAAGCAGTGTTCCGCGACGTGTGCTGCGATTTCGGCGCCGACGCCGAGAAACTTCTGCGCCTCATGGACGACGACAAGCCGGCCTGTCTTGTTCACCGAAGCCTCGATCGTGTCGAAGTCGATGGGCGAGAGTGAACGCAGATCCACGACCTCCAGATCGTGGCCTTCTTCTTCGGCAATCCTCGCGGCGTCGAGCGCGGTGGCGACCATGGATCCGTACGCAACCACTGTCGCGTCGTTCCCCGAGCGGGCGACGCGAGCACGGTGGAGCGGAAGCTCGGGCGCGGCATCGGTATTCACGTCGGCGGTATCCCAGTAGCGCCGTTTGGGTTCGAGGAATATCACCGGGTCGTCGGCCGCAATGGATTGGCGGATCATGTGAAAACCGTCGATCGGATTGCTCGGGTACACCACCCGCAGTCCCGCGGTGTGAGCGAAGTACGCTTCGGGCGACTCCGAATGATGTTCCACCGCACCGATTCCGCCGCCACTGGGAATCCGAATCGTCAGTGGCGCAGAGGCAGCGCCTCGGGTGCGGTACTGGATCTTGGCCACCTGCGAGACGATCTGATCGAAAGCCGGGTAGACAAACCCGTCGAATTGAATTTCGCAGACAGGCCGATATCCGCGCAAGGCAAGCCCGAAAGCTGTTCCCACGATCCCTGATTCGGCGAGGGGCATGTCGATCACCCGAGTGTCGCCGAAGTCCTTCTGCAGGGCGTCGGTAACCCGGAATACGCCGCCGAGACGGCCGACGTCCTCGCCCATGATGACAACGCGACGATCGTCTTCGAGTGCGCGTCGAAGGCCGGTGTTGAGCGCGGTCACCAGATTCATGACGGTCATGACGAAGCCCCTTCCAGGCTGCCCAGATACGCGCGATGCTCTTCGCGTTCAGCGTCGACCAGTGGGTGTGCCTCGGCGTAGACGTGATCGAAGAGCGCTGACGGGGGCGGATCGGCGAGCGCGATGGTTGCGCGTCGCAGTCCAGCGGCGACGTCGTCGGCGGCTGCCGCGATGGTGCTGAGTTCGTTTTCTCCGAGAAGATCGCGACGGCCGAGGAGCAGACGCATTCGCTCGAGCGGATCGCGGCTTTTCCACTCCGACATATCCGTATCGGTGCGGTACCTGCTCGGATCGTCGGAGGTCGTGTGCGGGCCCATCCGGCAGGTGATCGCCTCGATGAACGTCGGGCCGCTGCCTTCGCGTGCGCGATAGAGCGCCGAGCGCGTCACGGCGAGCACGGCAAGGACGTCGTTACCGTCGACGCGGATCGCCGGAATACCGTAACCGATCGCCCGATGCGAGATGGGTGTACGGGACTGCAGGGATACCGGTTCACTGATTGCCCACTGGTTGTTCTGGCAGAAGAAGACAACGCCGACACGGAAACTGGCGGCAAATCCCATCGCCTCGGCGATGTCACCCTGACTTGTGGCGCCGTCGCCGAAGTACGCGATCGTTGCGATCTCGGCGCCGTCCAGGTGTGCGCCGAGTGCGTATCCGGTGGCGTGCAGCCCTTGGGAGCCGACGACGATCGCCGGATTGGTGACGTTGAATTGTTCTGGATCCCAACCGGAATGGGAGATTCCTCGCCACATGGTGGTCAGCAATTCGGGGGGAACACCCCGGCAGTACGCGACGGCATGTTCGCGGTAGCTGGTGAACGCGAAGTCGTCTGGGGCGAGCGCTCTCGCGGAACCGACCTGGGCGGCTTCTTGGCCTAGCATCGGAGCCCACAAACCGATTTCGCCTTGACGCTGCAGGGCAACAGCTTCGGTGTCGATGCGGCGACTCACGACGAGATCGCGATACAACGACAGCAGTTCGTCAGGCCCGATGTCTGTTATCAGGCGGTCGAATTCGGGACGGCACACCCGTGCGCCGTTCGGTTGGATGAGTTGGACCGGATAATCGAGGTTGTCGATCATCTTCGCTCACCTCGGTTTCTGCTCATTCCCGGCGCGCCTCGTGAGTACGCCGCACAATCCCGATGTGTCGTATGCAGTTGTCGCTCTAACATCAGGATCCCCCTGATTGGGAAATCCGCAAGTATTTTCACTGCCGTATCAAGACCTGAACTGCGAACTGGCGAGTAACAAACGTGTCGGTACGGCCAACCGATCGGACTTCAACCGCTAGCATCGGTGCGGTGACTGCAGTCGGTTTGAACGAAGAAGCTGTTTCCGCGTGGATCGCCGGACTGGGGGTCGGCGCCACGACACCACTGACTTTCGAGAGGATCGGTAACGGGCAATCGAACCTGACCTACTCCGTGACGGATGCGGGCGGAGGACGGTGGGTACTGCGCAGACCTCCACTCGGCACGTTGTTGGCGTCCGCGCACGACGTCGTTCGCGAGCACCGCATCCTGTCCTCGCTCCAGGGAACCAAAGTGCCGGTTCCGAAGATCCTCGGCATCACGGAAGATCCGGAGATCACGGACGCTCCGCTGGTCCTCATGAGCTACATCGACGGCGTTGTGATCGACGGCGTTCCGGTTGCTCAGAAGTTGACCGAGGACGAGCGTCGCGCGGTCGGCTTGGCGATGCCCAAAACCCTCGCCAGCATCCACGGAGTTGACCTGGAAGAGACCGGGCTGGACGACCTGGCCAGCCGCAAGCCCTTTGCCGAGCGTCAGCTCAAGCGGTGGTCGGCGCAGTGGGAGAAGTCGAAGACCCGCGATGTTCCGGATGTCGACCGATTGGCCGAGATTCTGCACCGAAACATTCCGGAACAGAACGAAGTGACGTTGGTTCACGGCGACTTCCACCTCAACAACGTCATCACCGATCCGGCCGAGGGGCGCATCGTTGCCGTCGTCGACTGGGAGCTGTGCACGTTGGGGGAGCCGCTCGCGGACCTCGGTGCGCTACTCGCGTACTGGCCGGAAGCCGGTGACAAGGTTGCCGGTCCGTTCATGGCGTCCACGCTGGAAGGCTTCCCGAACCGTGACGAGCTGGTCGCTGCCTACGTCGAGGCGACTGGCCGCGACGTGTCAGCGGTCGGATACTGGCACGTACTCGCTCTGTGGAAGCTCTCGATCATCGCGGAGGGCGTGCTGCGACGTATCCTCGACGATCCGCGCAACAAGGCCGAGCACGGCGGCCCGACGGTCGCGCTGATCGACGGAATCGTTGCACGCGCCGTCTTGACGGCAGATCAGCTCGGTCTGAGCTAGTTTTCGGTCAAGGTCCCGGCTGCAGATCTGATGGCCGCCGGGATCTCCACCGGCTTACGGGTGTCGGCGTCGACGTAGACGTGGACAAAGCGGCCGGTGGCAGCGGGTTCCCAATTGCCACCGTCGACCTCGTGGAATATCGCCAGGGCGTAGACGATGCTCTTGGTGCCCAGCTTCTCGACGGAGATACCCACCTGCAACTGCTCGGGGAACGACAGTTCGCTCAGGTACCGGCACGACGTCTCGGCGACGACGCCGATGGCAGGCAGGGTGCGGATGTCGGTTCCAGTGGAAGACATCAGCCAGGCGTTGACCGCGGTGTCGAAGTACGAGTAGTAGGTCACGTTGTTGACGTGGCCGTAGTGATCGTTGTCGTCCCACCGCGTCGGGACGGGCCAGAGAACGGGAAACTCGCTGATCGACGGGGGCGTCTGCGCTGTGCTCACGGCTTCGACTGTAGTGAGGACTTTCGCGAGAGTGGGGGCAGGGTGGTGCCCTGTAGGACTGCACGCACGATCAGCCCCACCAACAGTGCCCAGAATGCCGAACCGATTCCCAGGATACTGACCCCGGATGCGGCGATCAGAAACGTGACCACGGCGCCTTCACGTTCACTCGCCTCGCTCAGCGCCGACGTGAGGGCGCCGGCAAGCGTTGCCAGGAGCGCCAGTCCGGCAACAGTTTCCACGACTCCGGCCGGTGCGGCGGCTACCAGAGCGGCCACCGCGGCCGCGCCGGCAGCGAGAACGAGATACGCCCAGCCTGCGGTGAAGGCAGCGATCCATCGACGTTTGGGATCCGGATGTGCGGTGGGGGCGGCGGCCAGGGCTGCGCTGATCGCCGCGAGGTTGATCGCATGGCCACCGGCCGGTGCGCCGACGATGGTGCCGATACCCGTCACGATCATCGACGGTCGCCAGGGAACGGTGTATCCGAACGAATTCATCACGGCCACACCGGGAATGTTCTGCGAAGCCATCGTGACGATGTAGAGGGGAATCGCAATGCCGATCATTGCCTGCCAGGTCCACGACGGCGCGGTGAGATCGATGCGGGGAATCATGGCGCCGGCGTCGAGCACTCGATCCGACGTGACGAGGCTGATCCCGATCACGACCGCTGCGGTGAGGAACGCGAGCGGAACCGCCCATCGCTTGGAGAAGCGCTGCGCGGCAAGCCAAACCAGGATGACGGGCGCGACCGCTGCCGGTGCGTCCCGGACGGCGATGATCGGCGCCAGGCACAACGGCATCAGAACCCCGGCGAGCATCGCCTGCGCGAGGGGCGTCGGGATTGCCGAGATGATCCTTCCGAGCGTCGGCCACAGTCCGGTCAGAACAATCGCGATTCCGACGACGATGAATGCTCCGACCGCCGCCGGCCACCCACCCTCGACGGCTCCGGCGCCGGCGAGCAGAGCGGCACCGGGCGTCGACCAGGCCAGGGTGATCGGCATCCGATACCGGCGTGAGAGCCAGAGCATTCCCAACGCTTGGGTCACACACAGAACCAGCAGTCCGGACGCCGCCTCGGTCGCGTCCGCGCCGACAGCGGCGAGGCCGGTGAGGACCACCGCGAACGAACTGGTGAAGCCGACGAGGGCCGTGACGATGCCTGCGCTCATCGGTTGCGAGTTGCTGCGAACGGCTTCCGGTTCGGTGGTATCTGTGGAGTCCGACATGGTCAGTGATTCTGCCCGACCCGCTCGAGGCCCGATTTACCTGTCCGGTCGGATGGGTGAGGTGACCGCTTTGCCGTAGATGAGGTGCGTTTGGGCGTGCCAGACCTCGGGATGTGCGGCGAGGTGGTCGATCAATACCCGTTGTAGATGAGCGCTGTCACGGACCGCGACGTGGAGGAAGAAGTCCTCGGGCCCCGAGACGTTGAAGAGCGCAAGCGTTTCCGGCAGCGCTAGCGCGTCGGCGGTGAACCGGTCGACGAGGTCGCGGCGGTGTGGTCGCAATTGAACGGCGATGATCGCCTGCATCGACCGGCCAACGGCTGCCGGATCGACAACCGCATGGATGCCGCTGATCGTGCCGTTGGCGCGTAGGCGTCGTACGCGCTCGTGGCACGAGGACGTCGCCAAGCCGACTCGATCGGCCAACACCTTGTTGGTGATCGACGCGTCGTTCTGCAATTCGGCCAAAATCTTCCAGTCCACCGGATCCAGAGGCTCATTCTTCGTCATCTGCCGAACTATATCCGGAGTCGTTTTGAACTTCCCGGATCCAGTTGCACACTCCTGGCATGAACATGTGTCTCGAATCAGCTCGGGTGTGAGGTATTTCGGATGAGTGTCGGTCAATGGCTCGCTTTCGGCTCCCTGCTATCCATCGTCCTGTTCACGCCGGGACCGGATTTTGTCCTGATCCTGCGTCATTCTCTGGCAGATCGTCGGACCGGCGCGGTGGTGGCCGCCGGTGTGATTTCCGGGCTCTTCGTTCACACCGCTGCCGCGTCACTTGGTCTCTCCGCACTTGTGGCGACACGGCCGCAGTTGCTCTCCGCGCTCACCTACGCCGGGGCGGCATATCTGACCTGGCTCGGCATCTCCGCGATTCGAAGTGCTTTCAAGGCCCGAGCCTCGGACGAGGGAATTCCGGCAGCGAAAGAACCGATCGCGGTCACCACGGCATTTCGCTACGGCTTCCTCTCGAACCTGCTGAACCCGAAGGCGCTGTTGTTCTTTCTCGGGCTACTCCCGCAATTCATCGAGCCGGGTGAAGGCGCAGGGCTGCGCACGTTGATGTTGGCGGGCGCGACGGTGGTCGCCGCGGCGCTGTGGTGGGCGATCGTGGTGGTGTTGGCAGCCGGAGCCGGCAAGAAGCTGCGTCGCCCTGGCGTCGGCAAGCGAATCGACGTGGTGACGGGAGTGTTGTTGGTGGGTCTCGGTGCCTTCTTCGGGGTTGCATGAGTGGTCGTGTCAGGATGGGCTCATGACACTTCCCGTGCTGATCGACGTCGAAGAACTGTCCGCTCTCATCGAGGCCGGCGCTGCGCCGCGATTGCTCGATGTCCGATGGGCGCTGGGTGATTCGAACGGCGAGCAGCATTTTCGCGATGGCCATATTCCCGGTGCGGTATTCGTGAACCTCGACGAGGAACTTGCCTCGCCGCCGTCGCCGGACGAGGGGAGGCATCCGCTGCCGAGTCTCGAAGACCTGCAGGCCGCTGCGCGTCGTTGGGGAATCGACGACGGTGATTCGGTGGTGCTCTACGACGCCACCGGCAACACGGCCGCTGCCCGTGGTTGGTGGCTGCTGCGGTGGGCCGGGCTCTCGGATGTCCGACTGCTCGACGGCGGGCTACAGGCCTGGGAGTCCGCGGGACTGCCGTTGGCGGCCGGTATCGGTGAGTCGGTCACTCCGGGCAGCGTGACTTTCACCGGCGAGGTCGAGCCGATGGATCCCGTCGCAGGGCACATCCCCGGTGCGGTGAGCGCGCCGACCGCGGAGAACATCACCGGCGACGGGCGGTTCCTGGATGCGACCCGCCTGCGTGAGCGGTTCGCCGGACTGGGCGCCGGAGACAGTGTCGCGGTGTACTGCGGATCCGGAGTAACTGCAGCGCATGAGATTGCGGCACTCGCGATCGCCGGTTACGACGCGACGCTGTTCCCGGGCTCGTGGTCACAGTGGTCCAACGACAGCACTCGCGCCGTCGACACCGGAGCCTGAGTCAGCTCTTGATGCGATCGATGAATGACGGCACGAGAAACCACAGCGCCGTGAACATGATCGCGGCGCACGCTGCCAAAACCTTTGCGGCAACTCCGCCGACGGCGACCTCGGCGATCAACAGGACCGTGCCGGTCATGGAGGCGGCCAGAAAGGCTATGCCGCACAGGGCGAATCGGTTGGCCACGGGCAATATGTTCTCGCGGTGCCCACGGCGGAAAAGCATGCGATGCCAGACCGCGGGTGCCATCAGGAACCCGAACGAGATGGCAACAAGGATCACTGTCACCAAGTGGATGCCGCGGATGTACGCCGACGCTTCCTCGTAGCGTTCGGTGAATGCCACGGCCAGCAGGAAGGCAAACAGGATCTGCACACCAGAGAGCGCGACGCGCAGTTCTTGCAACAACTCGTTGAAGTTCCGCGCGAGTTGTTGAGGTGGAGTCTCCCCGGTCTCGTTCACGGCGACGTGGTTCCTACGCCCGTGAGTATTCCGACGCTCGCTGGATCTGCTCCGCGCTCGGGCGCACACCGGTGTAGAGAACGAACTGCTCGGCGGCCTGAAGGGCAATGACCGACGCTCCTGTGATCGCCGTTTTGCCGAGTTCGGTCGCCAACGCGATCAGTGGCGTCTTCGAAGGCATCGCGACGACGTCGAAGACGACATCGGCTGCGCGCACTGCGTGCTCGGGGAACGACAGTGCATCTGCTTCTGCGCCGCCGGACATACCGATCGGGGTGGCGTTGATCAGCACACCTGGACGAAGCTCACCGAGTTCGGCCTGCCAGTCGAAGCCGTACTGCTTCGCAAGCGATGACCCCACTTGCTGGTTGCGGGCGATCATGGTGACGTCGGTGAATCCGGTGTCGCGCACCGCGGCGACGACTGCTTTTGCCATGCCACCGCTGCCGGCGACAGCGACGGACAGGCTCGTGTCGACGTTGTTGTCACGCAGTAGATCGGCCACCGCCTGATAGTCGGTGTTGTAGGCGTGCAGCACTCCGGACTCGTTGACGATCGTGTTGACGGAGTCGATGGCGCTGGCCGAATCATGCATGACGTCGATGTGCTCGATGACCTGTTCCTTGAACGGCATCGACACCCCGCAGCCTCGAATCCCGAGTGCTCGGATGCCGCCGATCGCGGCTGGCACGTCTTCGGTGGTGAAGGCTTTGTAGACGAAGTTCAGGCCCAATTCCTCGTAGAGGTAATTGTGAAATCTGGTGCCGATGTTGCTCGGTCGCCCGGAGAGCGACATGCACAGGAGCGTGTCCTTGTTGAGGTCGACGGTCATCGTTCCCACTCTAATCGCGAGTTCGGAGTAGTTCTTGATGGAGGAGTGCACCCATCCGGATGGCCCGCAGCGCCGAATGTCGGGTATCCGATCGAAGCACCACTCGCACCGACAGAGCCGAGACGACATGGTCACACAGAACATCGACGAGCACCCGAGCACCGAATCTCGTCCACCGCGTCGTAGATGGGCTGCTCACGCGATCTCCGGGGTCTTGGCCGCGGCTGTCGTCCTGGGCGTCGGTGAGCTGGTTGCGTTGCCGATCAACCCGGACGCGTCGCCCTTCTACGCGGTAGGTGCGACTACCGTCGACCGAACGCCGGCGTGGGCTCGCGAGTTCGCGATCGACACTTTCGGTACCAATGACAAGCCGGCGCTGTTCATCGGAATGTCGATCTTGATCGTTCTGCTCGGTGCGGTGGCCGGGCTCCTGGAACGGCGACGCCGCCCGATCGGCAGCGTCATTCTCGTTCTTCTGGGCGCGGTTGGTGTGTATGCGGCGATGCAGCGCCCGACTGCCGATGCGATGTACGTGTTCCCGACGCTGGTCGGTGTGGTGGCGGGCGTCGCAACCTTGCGGTTGCTGATCACACAACTCGAAGTGCCGCTCTCGCCGGGCGTCGCCGACTCGTGGTTGCCTCGTCGTCAGTTCCTCCTGCTTGCGGGTGCGGCGTTGGCAGTGGCTGCGGCAGCGGGTGCGGCCGGGAAGTTCGTGGGGCAGAGAATCGCCGGAGCAGTAGCGAATCGTGAAGATTTTGTCGTGCCCACCGCCGCTGACCCGGCGCCGCCGATTCCGGCGGGTGCGGACATCGCGATTGCGGGTGCGTCGACGTACATCACGCCCAACGACGACTTCTACCGAATCGACACTGCACTCCTCGTTCCGCAATTGACGACGGATTCGTGGGAACTGCGGATTCACGGAATGGTGGACCGCGAGATGACGTTGTCGTTCGACGATCTGGTGGCGCGAACGCCCATCGAGCGAGTCATCACGCTGACGTGTGTCTCGAACGAGGTGGGCGGCGTTCTGGCCGGGAACGCGAAGTGGATCGGTTATCCCATGAAGGACCTGCTCGACGAAGTCGGTGTCCATCCCGACGCCGACATGCTCCTCTCGACCAGCGTCGACGGCTTCACAGTCGGCACCCCGGTCGAGATAGTCACCGACGGCCGTGACGCGATTCTCGCCGTGGCGATGAACGGTGAGCCGTTGCCGTTCGAGCACGGCTATCCCGTTCGGCAGGTCGTTCCCGGTCTGTACGGTTTCGTCTCCGCCACCAAGTGGGTGACGGAGTGGGAACTCACGCGTTTCGACAAGGTCGAGGCCTATTGGACCCAGCGCGGTTGGGGTGCGCAGGCACCGATCAAGACGTCCTCGCGTATCGAGGTGCCGGCAGCTCTGGCTCCCATCGAGCCGGGCCAGGTGCTGGTGGCGGGAACGGCCTGGGCGCAGCATCGCGGGATCGAGAAGGTCGAGGTTCGCGTCGACAACGGTGAATGGCAACCGGCGACACTGGCGCAGGAGTACTCGATCGACACCTGGCGTCAATGGTCGTGGATGTGGGATGCAGGCTCGGGTTTGCACACGGTGCAGGTCAGAGCGACGGATCTGGACGGGAACGTTCAGGTGGAAGAGCGCACTCCGCCGATTCCCGGTGGCGCCACGGGATGGCACACCAGGTCGTTCACCGTGAAGTGACGTCGGAATCCGAATGAGGTTCGGTATACAGACGAACAACGCGCTGAGCCATCCATCCGGCGATCAGGGTTCGCAGGCCGAAGTCGAACGTGTCGTCGGTTCGCAGTGGGGTCGTAGCCTCGCGCGTGATCTCGCTCGGGTTGGAGGATTGGGTCCATGCGACATCCGGCGTCGAGAGTTTCACGACTGATCCGAGAACCAGACTGTCCAGCGTGGAGATTGCGTGACGAGTGTCGGCCGAATCGAAACCCCCGTCCGAAAATGCCTGAACCAGTGCAGTATCGATATCAAAAGTTACCTCGGTGCGGACGCTGCGGGTCATGAGTAGCGGGATGAGGCGCCAGTGCTCGACCGCAGCTCGGCGATAGGCCCACCCCCACGCGCTGATCCGTTCGCTCCACCCTGCCGGTGGGTGGGGGACAGAGATCGACGACATCACGCGGATGCGCATGAGTTCGACGATCTCGGATCGACCCGAAATATGTGTGTAGAGCGAAGACGGAGTCACGTTCAATTGCTTGGCGATCCCGGGCATGGTGAAGTCGCCGGTCGCGTCGACAGCATCCAGAGCCGCGTCGGTGATGTTTCGCGTGGACAGTATCGGCTGGGTGGGACGCGGCATCGATTCTCCTGGTGAGGGATTCGTCAGCAATCTCGGACTTCATCGAGTGATGACAACTCCTTGATTTCGGGAGCCGATATGCATCATACTAACCGAACCCTATTCGGTATGTCGGCGGAATCTTCCGGCGATCGGTACACGTCGGAGGAACATTCAATATGTCTGTCGTATGGCTGACCGGTGCAACGATCATCGACGGGACGGGCGCCGACCCGATCGAGAACTGCGCTGTTGCTGTGGAAAACGGGCGCATCAGTGCACTCGGTGGCACGCCACCCACGGGGGCGGAGGTGCTGGACTGCGCTGGGCTGACAATCACGCCCGGCCTCATCGACGCACACGTTCATCTCGGTGGATCGAGCGATCTCGCACCGAGCCTGCGGCGTCAGATCTCGGTAGCCGAGCTCGCTGCAGACATGTTCGCGACCTGCGCATCGACCCTCGACGGGGGATTCACCACTGTTCGTGACTGCGGCGGAATCGACGGTGGACTCGCCGGAGTTGTCGCCTCGGGCAAGATTCCGGGTCCGCGGATCATTCAGTGCGGCCCGATCCAGTGCCAGACCGGTGGACACGGACACCTGGCGGCCGAATGGGAGCCGACTTCGGACTGGTCCGATCATGACATCCCCGGATTACGGTGTATGTCTCTGCTTTCCGACGGTCCGCACGAAATGCGAAAGAACGTTCGCGAGACGTTCCGCAGGGGTGCGGACTTCCTCAAACTGTGTGTCACAGGGGGAGTGGTATCGACTCATGACAAGCTCACCGATACCCAGTTCACGGTCGACGAGATCGAAGTTGCCGTCGAGGAAGCCAATGCGCGCGGTACCTATGTCACGGTGCATGCCCACAACAACGAGGGAATCCGAAACGCTGTCACTGCCGGCGCGAAATGCGTCGAGCACGGCTCAGGTATCGACGACGAGACTGCCAAGTTGATGGCCGAGCACGACGTCGCGTTGGTGCCGACGTTGGCTGTGGTGCAGGCACTCTCGGACAGCGCGGCGTCAGCAGGTCTACCCGAATCGATTTCGGCTCGGATCGGCCAGATGATGCAGGGTCAGATCGACGGGCTTCTTGCTGCTCGAAATGCCGGCGTCAGAGTGGGATTGGGATCGGACCTCATCGGTACCGATCAAACGGGCCGGGGAATGGAGCTAGTCCTGCGCGCCAAGGTCGAAACCCCGATGGACGCATTGGTTTCCGCTACCCGGATCAACGCCGACATTCTCGGTATCGCCGACGAGGTCGGCACCATCGAAGTCGGCAAGTTCGCCGACCTCGTTGCCTTCCGCGGCAATCCGTTGACGGATCCCTCGATCTTTGCCGATCGTGAGCGGATCGCACTCGTCATCCAGAGTGGGCGAGTGGTGAAGGACGGCCGGTAGCTCAACAGCGAGTGGCGAGGTCCGTCAGGGCCGAATGATCAGCTCGGCTGACTGGTAAGCCATAGGAAATCGCGACGGTCAAGTACTTGCCGGCGTAAAAGCATCGGTACGCAGGATCGGGCGGCAACCACTCACTGGGCGTGCTGTCGCCTTTCGACTGGTTGTCGGGGCCGTTGACGGCCAACAGGTTCAGAGACATGTCGTTCGCGAACCTCATCCGAAGCGCGGGCGTCCAGGAGTTCGCGCCGAAGTCCCAGGCGGCGGCGAGTGGGAAGACGTGGTCGATCTGGACGGACTTGGCCTGGCTGCGTTCGAATTCGATGCGATCACCGGAGTACGGGTCGGTCATCGCGCCCGACAGTACGACGCAGTCACGTGTTCCCGGTTTGAACACCACGTCCGAGAGATCTTGGGCCAGAACGTTGTTGCGGGTATCGCACCCGTCGTGGCCACCTGGAGCGTCCTGGTCGTCGGACCAAGCGGGGCCGAAGACGCAAGCTTCTCTGAACAAGAATTCAAGCTTGGTAATCATGTGGAAGTCCTTCCCGAGATCGATCCGAATCCAGGCATTCCGAGGTCAGTTGTTGCCGATCCTCGTTTCATCGTGGCATCGACCTGTGCGATCTTGTCCCTGACTCCGGTGTAGCTGACCTGCAGTCCTTCGACTTCACCCAGCCAGCCTTCCTGTTTGGCTTCGATGATGCGGGCTTCGAGGTTGTCTCGGATTTCTTCGAGCCTGCCTCGCTGCGTTGGATCCGGCCGCAGGAGTGAGCATCTGACGCAAGCATGCTCATGGATGCAGGGTGTGCCGAACGACCGTGCGCAGGTCCCGACCGATACTTTCCGCTTCTCGAAATGAGACAAGAACGCATCCCATTCCTCGTCGGTCGGTGTCCGGTATTCCTCACTGGGTCTCATCGAACGACGACGCGCGATGAACGCTCGATGCGCTTCGATCGTTTCCGAGGGGTAGACGGCCTTGTAGCCCATCGTCGTGTCAATTGTCTTGTGCCCGCAAATAACCTGTGCGATATGGGGTGGCAGGCCGTTCATGATCGCGTCGGTGACGAATATTCGCCGGAAGTCGTGGGGCTGAAACATCAACGGATCGCCACTGGCATCGGTGAGAGCTGCCACGGTGAGCGCATTGATGAGGAGCTTGCGGACGAAACTCGGTGGGATCGCTCGGCGTTCGTTTCCGATTCCCCGCTGAAAGAGCAGCGGCATCGGCGGATTCCACAGCTTCTCCTGCGTATCGTAGGCAGCCACGAGCGGTATCGATCCGTTGGGTTGCCGCGAACGCTGAACTACCGCACTGAGGACTTCCGCAAGCTCGGGACTGACCAAGATCAGCCGCTCGGTATCGGTCTTCGATGGAGCTATCTGCAGCAGCGGAACCAGTTCACCGGTACTAGGTAGTCGATATTCGGTGATGCTGTGGTGACTGAGCTCGAGGAGCTCTTCATGACGGATACCGCTGAGCCGCAACACTTCGATAGTGGCGAATGCCCAGAATGCTTCCTCGTCCTCGTAGGTGAGATCGCGGCGAACACCGGTAACAGTATTGTCGGCCCATACGACGCGGCCAGTTCCCCGACGGATCAAGGATCGTCGCAGTTCTCCGTCGGTTCCCGCGATCACCTCACCTGGTTCGGTGTTCTGCGCCGCAACAAGTAGAGCCGCTGCGGCCGCGCGGCGGTCAGCTGCGGACCGAACCAACTGCGACAGGACAGGCAATCGCTCGCGAGTGCGCTGATCCATCCGCGCTTTACGGTGTTTGAGTTCCTTGCCTCTTTTGACCTCGGCGTCGCTGATCGGGCAGGGCGCCACCCACTGCGCCCAGCGTGCCGGATCTTCGACGGCCCAGTGCGCGAGGTCGAGATAGAACGCACGCACTTGCAACAGATTGTCTTTGTAATTCTTTCGGGGCGAAGTTGTTTCGTGCTTTCGTCCCGCCGCGTCGACGGCGGTGCGTGTGATCGATCTCAGGTCGTCCTTCCATGCTCGGGCAACGTCAGGCGGCAGCGCCAGGGTGTCGATACCGGGGGCGAGTGTCTCGACGCGGCTCCAGAACAGCCCGGCGAGTCCTCGGGCACGAGAGTTGAGACTGGTGTAGTCCAGCGCGGGTTGACGCTCGCGCAGATAGTCGATGAGCAGAGCTCGGATCGGTTGGTTCTCGATCGGGTAGCGGTCGACGAGTTGTTCGATCGTCAACTGTCCGACCGGAGCGCCGAACGCACGGATGCTGTGTGGTGCATCCTCGGGAAAGATGCCCATCGCACGTAGTCGCAGGTAGAAATCGATCTTCTTCTGACCGCGGCGGGAGTGCACCTGCGCCATCGTTTCGATCAGCTCCACGCAATCGCCGACAGTGATCTCCGCGACCGTCCCGCCTTTGGATACCAGCAGGGTCGCGATTCTGGTCGCTGCGATTCGTGCATCGTCTCGCGAGGTATCCGGCTGAGTGGCAGCAAGCTCGTCCAACCGCGCGAATCCGTCCGGATCTCGCAGCTTTGCCATCATCGGCGCGAGAAACGGGTGCGCCCGGGAGAGCATCCACGGCAACTGCGGCCGGATCACGTCCAGGCACAGCAACATCAGCAGTCCTGCAGCCAGGTCGTTGCGATCATGTCTGACAGGGCGCCCGTGTCCGGCAATCCATTCCACCGGGAGATCGGCCCAGGAGGTTGTCGCGCCGTAACGAGACCCGCGGATGTTCTCGGCGCCGCTGGCGAGCCACCGGGCTTGCCAGGTATCGCCTGGCACCGAAGCCAACCAGGTCAGTATCTTGATCACGCCCCGGTGCCGTCCGGCTCGGGTGGTGACCGCAGCCTCAGCAAGCACCGAGCAGTTCAGTCGGGCCTCGACCTCCTCAGCAGAGGCAGCGGTGTGCGGCCACCAGAGTTCACCTTCGCGTGGTGGAAACTGTTTGTGCAGTTGGCGAATCCTCGAATGCGGCACCGGTGTGACCTCGAAGCGTTCCGGGCGGGTCATGTGCTTGACGGCAGTGCTCACAACGGCCTCCCGAACAGCACGCTCAACGCTGCCGGATCGTATCCAGGAGCAGGAGGCGGCGACGGAGCCCGCGGATGTTCCCGCTGATCAGCAGTACGAGCGTGGTGGGCCAGGACGCTGGCGATCACCTCGTCCTTATCGGGTGTCAGATAAATTTCGGTCGTCGACAAATGGGCGTGCCCCAACACCTCTTTGACCTCCACCAAGGACAAGTGCGGGTCGTTGGCCATCCGCCTCGCTGCACTGTGACGTAAGTCGTGCAGAGTCCAATCCGAACCGAGGGTAGCATTCGCACGCTCGAACATCCGATGCGCCGCATGGTAATTCAACGGGCGGCGAGGCCTTCGCAGTGTCCACCACAACGGTTGCATCCGTCCGAGTGGCACCTCGCCCCGCAACTGCTCCTGATACAACCGCAACCAGACGAACGCGTCCGCCGACGCGGGTACCTGCTCCACCGCACGTGTTCCCTTGCGCACCACAGTAATCAACTGCTGCCCCGGGTCGACATCGCACTCGCGGACTCCCAACAGCTCCGACGCTCGCACCCCCGATGAAATCCAGAACGCCACCAACGCCCGGTCCCGATCCGACGACAACGCCGCGAACAACTTATCGAACAGATCCTCGGGAATCGCTCGGGGAATCCGCTGCGAGACCCGAGGCCGGTAGCGCCCCACACGCTCAGGTGCCCAATGATCCATCGGATTGTGGTGCGCATGAGCCCGTCTCGACCGGCGAGAGAGATCGAGAGGGAACGGATTCAGAAGCGGGCCAGTCCCCGCGTCCCGATGAAAATCGTAGAAACTTCGCAGCACCGTCTCACTGTGCGCCACTGTCGCCGGCGAGTACCCGGCCCCCAGAGCCGGTTTGCCGGTGACAGGATTCGGCGATGCCGCAGCAGTAGCAGCCGCCTCGGCGCTGGCCGGCACCACTGATCCTTGTCGTGCCTTCGCCGTCAACTGGATCCAACAACTGAAATCGCGGGCATCGACCCGATCGGCACGATCCCACGCCACGTCCACAGCGTGAAGGAACCGCCACCATCTGAGCAGATCCATACCGTACGAACGCACCGTCGCCACCGACCTCCCGGAAGCGATCAGCTCCCGGAAGAACACCTCGACGGACTCCACTCGTTCACCGTCGCTGCCCTGCAAGACGTAAGGCTCCGCCGCCTGACCTGTCGCTATCAACCGACCCACTCGGGCCACCACAAGCCCCGACAGATCTCTCGAACTTTCCCCTTCGCTCATGTCCGCAAGCTACCGACCCACATCGACCCCACCCCTTCAGACCTGCACCATTCGGCATTTAGTTCAGTCAACGGGGCCTCGCCGTTACCGCAGCCGCGCTCGTATCCACCCGGATGTGGGCGGTTGTCGACAATCGCGGTCCGGGACAGCAGCGATTCGAGCTCCGATCGTGTCGGGCTGCCCGGGGCCGACTCGAGACGCTCGTCCCCGAACCGTCCGCAGGACGCGACGAGACATACGAGCACGAGCGTCGACAGGATCGCAGATAACCGTGCAACCACCTGTGCCCCCGTCCGTCGTAGACGGTGATTCAACGCCGCCCGTCGTAGACGGTGATTCAACGCCGTCCGTCGTAGACGGTGATTGAACCATCGGGGGCCGACAGGAATCAGCCGAACTCGATCACCACTTTGCCGGCGGCATGGCCGTCTTCGACTGCAGCGAGCGCTTCCCCAGCGCGGGAGAATGGGTACCGCCCGGACACGGACGGGTCGAGGATCCCGTCGGCCACGAGCGCCGCGATCTCCGTGAATACTGCTGTAGTTCTTCGGCGTTCGACACCACCGCCGCCGAGTCGGCTCGCCGCCAGAGGATCGGCGATGCTCAGGATCGGTGCGTCCGGTCGGGCGAGCTCAGCGCCGCGAGTGAGAGTGTCCCCGCCGACCAGGTCGAAAACCGCGTCCACTCCGACTGGGGACAACGCGGACACGTCGTCTGCGAAGCCGTCCACCGACGCAACCCAACGTGCTCCCGCTTCCTCGATCGCGGTTCTCTTGGACTCGCTCGCGACACCGATCACGTTGATACTCCGCGCCAGTGCAAGCGCGATCGTGCTGCGACCAACGCCGCCGCCGGCGCCGAGCAGCAGGAGTGTCGCCCCGGGTTTCAGACCGAGATCGTGGAGTGCGTCGTAGGCCGTTCCTGCCGCAACCGTCAGCACTGCGGCATCGGCCCAGGACACGGTATGCGGCTTGTGTGCTGTCGAGGAGACGTTGAGCAATGTCGACGCGGCGTAGCCGCCGAAGCCGGTCGCGGTAGCGCCGAACACTTCGTCGCCGACCTCGAACTCGGTGACCCGCGGACCTACTCCGATGACAACACCGGACACTTCGCGGCCCAGAACCGCAGGCAGCGTCACCGGGACAGTATCTTTTCGAGTACCCGCGCGAACTTTCCAGTCAGCGGGGTTGACGCCCGCCGCTCGGACCGACACCAGCAGTTGGCCGGCACCGGGCGGGGGCAAGGTGACGTCGAAGTAGGACTGTGTGTCGGGTCCGCCGTACTCGGTGAAGCCGTATGCCGTCGTCATGCCTGCCAGCCTATTGCCCGGTAGGCGGGAAGTGGTGTCGGTGGCACCTGATTGGATGGTCGGATGCTGCATGGACTCTGGTCACCGGGATCGGGGCTCAAACTGTGGGTCGACGGGCACGACGGTGCCGGGACCGACGATCCCCGTGATCCGGTCAGTGCTGTCCTGCATCGCAAGTTCCGTCATCGTGTGAATGTCGCTATGCCGCCCGTACCTGGCGGGCCTTTGCAGAGTGAGTACGCAGCTGTTGCGTTGGCGCCGCCGGACGCAGTCGATCTCCTGCTGCGGTTCAAGGCCGACGATCAGCGAATTGCGGGAGACCTGCACTTTCTCGTACATGTGGCGCGAGGAATAGACCGGTGGGTGCGCGCCGGACGGGTGGTCCCCGCACTGACGCGGGCTGAAGGAAGTTGGTGGCCACGCTGGCAGTTGTCGGTGGGGGAACGCCAGCGCGCCTGGATCGGCGAACTGGTCGTGGCGATGCCGCCGGTGCAGCGGGCGGTCGGTTCGCCGAGGGCGACGATCGAAGACATCACGAACGAACTCACGGACCCGATCGTTCGTCGTGCTCTCGGGGACTCACATCCGGTGGTGCAGACCCCGCTGTGGCAGGCCGTGTTGTCCGGGGACGCTTTCGACGACGTGTCGGTACGAGCGGCCGAGGGACTCGCCGAATGGGGGTCGACGTTCACCGCCGGAGAGCCGGACTTGGTTCTGCGGCTGATCGAGCCTGAACTCGACGACAATTCCGATCCCGACGACGATGCGCTGTGGCGTCTGCAAGTGTGTTTGCGTCCTGAAGGTGAAGCGCCCGAACGTGTTCGACTGCACCGGGCAGATCCCAAACGTATCCAGCTCGGCAGCCGCAAGCTCGAAGACGCAATCAAGGCTTACCCACGTTTTCGCGACGTGCCGCGTGACGAGGACAGCCTCGACCTGTTGCTGCCCACACCTGTCGTGATGGACCTGGTCGGACACGGCGCGATTGTCCTGCGAGAGCGAGGGATCACGCTGCTGCTTCCTCGCGCATGGAACGTGGTGTCTCCATCCCTGCGTGTGCGTGTGACCTCGGCGGCATCTCCGATCGTTGCGGAGAATCGTACGGTCGGTATGGACCAATTGCTGGAATACGATTGGGAATTGGCGCTCGGAGACAAGGTACTCACCGCCGAGGAAATGACCCGACTCGTCGATGCGAAGTCCGATCTGGTCCAGTTGCGCGGCGAGTGGGTTCAGGCGGACAAAGACGTCCTGGCCCGCGCGGCTCGTTTTGTCAGTCAGCGGCACTCGAGCGGGGACCGAGCGATCGTCGATCTGATCAAGGACTTGATCGCCGACGACCTCAAAGACCTGCCGGTCGAGGAAGTGAAAGCAACCGGATGGGCCTCTGCACTGCTCGACCAGTCGGTGGCTCCGCGGCAGGTCGCGGTACCGTCGACGGTCAACGCGACTTTGCGTCCGTATCAACGACGCGGTCTCGACTGGTTGGCGTACATGAGTGCCCTCGGGCTCGGCGCCGTTCTGGCCGACGACATGGGTCTGGGTAAGACGCTGCAACTGTTGGCGTTACTTGCGCACGAGAAGTCCAAGACGGCAACACTTTTGGTGTGCCCGATGTCGGTCGTGGGAAACTGGCAGCGTGAAGCGGCGCGATTTGTACCGAGCTTGCGCGTCTACGTTCATCACGGTTCGGATCGCGCTACCGGGGCGGAGTTGGAACAGGCAGTTCGTGAGAGTGATCTGGTGATCACCACCTACGCGCTCATGACCCGCGACGTCGCGGCGCTCAAGGATCTCGACTGGCGGCGCGTAGTGCTCGACGAAGCTCAACACATCAAGAACGCCAAGACATCTCAGGCCCGCGCTGCTCGCAGCATCCCCGCGGATCATCGCGTTGCTCTGACCGGAACGCCGGTGGAGAACCGACTGGACGAGCTGCGGTCAATCCTCGATTTTGCCAATCGCGGTGTACTCGGCTCGGAGCAGATGTTCCGCAAAAGGTTTGTCGTACCGATCGAGCGGGAAAAAGATCAGCTTGCCGTCTCGCGACTGCGAGCCGTCACGTCCCCCTTTGTGCTGCGGCGCGTGAAGACCGATCCCGCCGTGATCGCGGATCTCCCGGAGAAGTTGGAGATGACGGTTCGAGCGAATCTCAGCGAAGAGCAGGCCGCGTTGTACCGCGCCGTGGTGGACGAGATGATGGCGCAGATCAAGGGGACGGAAGGGATGAAGCGCAAGGGCGCCGTCCTGTCTGCGCTGACCAAACTCAAACAGGTGTGCAATCATCCCGCGCACTTCCTGCGCGACGGTTCGCCGGTGATGCGCCGCGGGCAACACCGTTCGGGAAAGCTCGGACTGGTCGAGGACATCGTCGAGTCGGTCATCGGCGACGACGAGAAGGTTCTGTTGTTCACACAGTTTCGTGAGTTCGGCGAATTGGTGGTGCCGTACCTGGCCGACCGGTTCACCACCGAAGTTCCGTTTCTCCACGGCGGAGTGTCGAAAGCCGGGCGCGACGCCATGGTCGAGGCATTCCAAGGTGAAGGCGGCCCGCCCATCATGGTGCTCTCGCTCAAGGCCGGCGGCACGGGTCTGAATCTCACGGCGGCCAACCATGTGGTTCACCTCGACAGATGGTGGAACCCGGCGGTAGAGAACCAGGCGACGGACCGTGTCTTCCGCATCGGTCAGAGAAAGAACGTTCAGGTACGCAAGATGGTGTGCGTCGGAACCTTGGAAGAGCGAATCGACACGATGATCGCGAGTAAAAGTGAACTCGCCGAACTTGCAGTCGGGACCGGTGAGAACTGGGTGACGGAGATGAGCGTCGAGCAATTGGACGAGTTGTTGCGACTCGGCGACGACGCGGTGGGCGAATGAGTCCGCGCGGCAAGGGCCCCGATTTCAGCGAGTACACCGGCTCCCGACGGCGAGCACCCGCGCCGGTCAAGCCTCGTCCAGCGTTCGGGAGAACGTTCTGGGGCAAGGCTTTTGTCCGCGTCGTCGAAGAGATCGGCGACAAACCTCGTGTCACGCGTGGGCGAACGTATGCGCGTTCGGGTCAGGTTTTGGCGCTCGACATCGAACCGGGAGTGGTGACGGCCGAGGTTCAGGGCAGCCAACTTCAACCTTTCGTTTCCACGCTGTCGATCGACACTCTTGATCAATCGGATATCGACGACATCATCACCAAGATCCGCCGAGTGCCGGGAAGCCTTGCCGCGCTGGTGTCCGGCACTGTCCCGGACATGCTTGCTGCCCAACTGATACCGGACGGCCCGTCGGCTTTCCGATTCGACTGCACCTGCCCCGATGTCGGCTGGCCGTGCAAACACGCTGCGGCCGTGGCGTTCTTGACCGCGGAGCGAATCGACACCGATCCGCTCAGGTTGCTGAGACTTCGCGGGGTCGACCTGGAGCAGTTGATCGGGGGAGTAGAAGACGAGTTGACTGTTTCGGTGGACGTCGAGAATTGGTTCGGAATCGCGGCTGCCCTCCCTGCGCTACCGAAGGTGCCTTTTCGCGCGGCGATCGACGATCTGGATATCAGGCGGTTGCGCGAGGCGGTTGCGGCATTGGGATTGGACATGGCTCAGCAGAACGTCGCCTTGGACGAAATACGGTCCATCTACCGACGGTTGGACGGTTGAAATCGGACAACTCCGGACTGGTGCTAGTTTCCTGTCGTAAATTCCAGTATCGTTAATTGGACCGGTCCGGTCGGGACCTGCCTGCGATTTCAGGTCGTTGTCGTCGGCGAATAGACGACTATTCATTTCTCGGAGGGACAGTCGCTGTGATGCCCGTTCATTTGCGCGACAGCGCAATACCCAAACACGAACAGTTGCGCACCATTCTCCTGCGCAAGTGCACCCAAGAACTCCAGCCTGGCGACTTGATGACCAGCGAGCGAAACCTGATGCAGGACTACGGCGTCAGTCGGATCACCGTTCGCGAGGCAATCGGGCAACTGGTCAATGACGGACACCTCGTCCGCGTGCGTGGCAAGGGAACCTTCGTTGCGCACCGTGCTGTCCAATCCAAGCTGCACCTTGCATCCTTCACCGAGGAAATGCGCGCCCAGGGGCATCACCCCACGACAGTGGTCCTGGTCAGCGAACAGGGGCCGGTCCCCGAAAACACTGCTGCCGCACTGAATATGCGACCGGGTTCCGACGGTTACCACGTCAAGCGCTTGCGCCTTGCCGACGGCGAGCCGGTGAGCGTGGACGACGGCTGGTTCAATCCCGAACTGTTGCCGGGTTTACTCGACATGGACTTGACGGGTTCGATCTATCGGGCAACCGCCGACAAGTACGACAAGCCGATCGATCGGGCAGAGCAGACAGTCAGTGCCGATGGTGCCAGTACGGAGATCGCGACTCTCCTGGGCACTCGTAAGGGCGCTCCGGTTCTGTACTTCGATCGAGTGTCGTTCAGCGAGATCGCACCGGTCGAGCACACTCGCAGTTGGTACCGATCCGACCGCTACCAGTTGCAGATGGAAGTCCAGGGCCAAGCGCGGCCCAAAACGCGCGGCGACCAATAGTCATCGTTCGAAGCGAAAGGGCGAGCACACCTTCCGGTGTGCTCGCCCTTTGCGTTACGCCGACCAGTCGAACAGAGTGTCGCCAGTGGCGACGTCCCCACCGACGGAAGGGGATTCGACGGTGTCCGGTTTGGAATCCATCACGACTACCGGGCAGATCGCCGAGTAACCGGTCGTGTCGATGTGCGCTGGATCGAAGCTGACGACGGGATCACCGGCATTGACGGTGTCACCCTCGGCGGCGATGAGGGTGAATCCGTCGCCTTCGAGCTTGACCGTGTCGATGCCGATATGGACCAGCACGCCGGTGGCTTTCTCGCCGAAGATCACGAACGCGTGGGGGTGAAGTTTCAGGATCTTTCCGCTGATCGGCGCCACGACCGTGAGCGGGCCCTGACCGCGAGCGGGTTCGATCGCGACGCCCGAGCCGACCATCTGCTGAGCGAACACCGGGTCCGGGACGTCCGCGAGTGCGACGACCCGGCCGGGCAGCGGGGCGAGGACGACCGTCACAGGATGTCCTCGATGTCCTCGGCAAGGGTGTCGGCCTCGGGCCCGACGATGACCTGGACAACCGTTCCGGCTTTGAGCACGCCGTGTGCGCCGGCAGCCTTGAGAGCGGACTCGTTCACCTTCGCTC
Organism: Rhodococcus sp. YH3-3; assembly: GCF_001653035.1. NCBI lineage: Bacteria > Bacillati > Actinomycetota > Actinomycetes > Mycobacteriales > Nocardiaceae > Rhodococcus > Rhodococcus sp. YH3-3. The sequence goes on from NZ_BCWH01000002.1 coordinate 1,985,494, forward strand.
CGTCCTTGACCTCGGTACGCAGGCGGGTGATGCAAGCCTCGATCTCGACGATGTTCTCTGCGCCGCCGAGGCCCTTGATGATTGCTTCCGCTTTCGACATTTGCTGCTCCTGATTGTCGGGTTGGTCGTGATCGTTGAACGGTCGTACAGGTGGGCTGACTAGTTGCTGGTCAAGGCTATCCCGGTTACGTATGTCACATTTGGGTGTTGACAACTCGCCTCCACCAGGTAAAACTACAACTGGTTATGACCGGACAGTACCCGTTGGAAGTCCGGCTCCACAACAGTTTCGACAAAACGGTTTCGGCCTCACTTCCGAGCAAGAACCGTGACCTGCATTTTCACGAAACCTGCACGTGTACGACACCCGAATTTCCAGAACCAGCGGCCGATCGCGACGCGGCCCGGCGAACGAAGAAGGTCCTTGATGACTCTCGAAGACACCCCGAAGAAGGAATCGAAAGTGTTCGCCGGGGTTCAACGCCTCGGCCGAAGCTTGATGCTTCCGATCGCCGTTCTGCCGGCTGCGGGAATCTTGCTCCGCCTCGGCCAGGACGACCTGCTCGGGCGATTCAGTTCGATGCACAGTGCTGCTGCAGTGATCTCTGCGGCAGGACAAGCAGTCTTCACGTGGCTGCCGCTGATCTTCGCCGTCGGTATCGCGATCGGCTGGGCCAAGAAGGCCGACGGATCGACTGCCTTGGCAGCCGTCGTCGGCTACATGGTGATCGACGGCGTGTTCAAGGCGATGTCGCCGATCGTCCTCGAAGGGAAGACGGACCCGAACGGGGATCAATCCCTGATCAACTACGGTGTGCTCGCCGGTATCGTGATGGGCTTGCTGTCGGCGATCTTGTGGCAGCGGTTCTATCGAACGAAGCTTCCCGATTATCTCGGGTTCTTCAACGGGCGCAGGCTCGTTCCCATCCTGACAGCGATCACCGGTCTTGTGGTCGGTGTCCTGATGGCATTCGTGTACCCCTTGTTCAACTCCGGCCTCAACTGGGTCGGTGAAGCAGTTGCTTCCAATACCGTTGTGGGCGGCGGCATTTACGGCGCAGCGAACCGCCTCCTGATCCCCACGGGCCTGCACCACATCTTGAACTCCGCCGTGTGGTTTCTGATCGGCGACTACCAGGACGCGAGCGGTCAGATCGTTCGCGGTGACCTCAACCGGTTCTTCGCCGGCGACCCCTCCGCCGGTACGTTCATGACCGGCTTCTTCCCGATCATGATGTTCGCCCTCCCCGCTGCAGCCTTCGCAATCTGGCGCAACGCCAAGCCTTCTCAGAAGAAGCTCGTCGGCGGCATCATGCTCTCCACCGGCCTGACCGCATTCCTCACCGGTATCACCGAGCCGCTCGAATTCTCCTTCATGTTCGTCGCGTGGCCCCTGTACGTCATCCACTCGCTCCTGACCGGAACGTCGATGGCCTTGGTCAATGCGCTCGGGATTCACGACGGATTCACGTTCTCCGCAGGCTTCTTCGACTACGTGTTGAACTTCGGCAAGGCAACCAACGCATGGATGTTGATCCCGATCGGACTCGGCTACGCCGTGATCTACTACTTCCTTTTCAGCTTCGTCATCAAGAAGTGGAATCTGCGCACGCCAGGACGAGAAGAAGAGGTCGAGGTGGCCGCAGGTGAGCCCGACCCAGCGCTGCTCGAGGCCGAACTGGCACTGGCTGCCGAAGGTGACAGCCGCACCGACGCCCCGCTCGTCGCCGAACTGGAAAACAAGCTCGACAAGGAACTGGAAGGACGCTGAACATGGCGATCGCAACCACGACAATCGGATCCCGCGTCGGACTCCACGCACGACCCGCAGCGCTCTTCGCGCGCGCCGCAGCCGATCTACCGGTAGACGTCACCATCGCGCTCGGCGACGGCGAACCCGTCGATGCCTCCAGCATGTTGTCTGTCATGACTCTCGGTGCAGCATTCGGGGATTCGGTGACCTTGCGTGCTGACGGTGACGGCGCCGACGCTGCGGTCGGTTCGCTCGCAGAGCTTCTCGCATCCGAACTGGACGAAGCCTGATGACGGCGAGTGTGGACAACCGCATCGCGGGTATCGGAGTGAGCGCGGGTTCGGTCTGCGCGCCGTGGTTGCGATTCTCCACGCCTGAGCCGACCTCGGCGGCGGACCCGATCACGGGCAGTCCCGAGGCGGAGCTGATCAGGATCCGTGAGGCACTGGACGTCGTCGCGGAGGAACTGCTCTCGCGTGCAAAGACAGTCGAGGGCGTCTCCGCGGAGATCCTGACGACGTCGGCTGCGATGGCGCGCGACGCGGGCATCGTGAAGGCGGCCAAGGCGAACCTGGAATCGGGGCTGCCGACCGCACACGCCGTCGCAGTTGCCTTCGACGCCTTCTGTGAAAAGCTCACGGCGCTCGGCGGGTACATGGCCGAACGGGCAACCGATCTGCGCGATCTCGGGCAGCGAGCCGTGGCCGTTCTTCGAGGGGAGCCCATGCCCGGAATCCCCACTCCCGGTTACCCGTACATACTGGTGGCGCGCGACCTCGCTCCGGCGGATACAGCGACGCTGGGCACCAGTGACGTGGTCGGATTGTTGACTGCCGAAGGAGGTCCGACCAGCCATACGGCTATCTTGGCGAAGTCGCTCGGAATCCCGGCCGTGGTCAACTGTTCGGGAACCGATCTGCTGGCGGAGGGGAAACTTCTCATCCTCGACGGCACCACCGGGACGGTCACCATCGATCCCTCGGCAGAAACGCGCGAGCGCGCTGTCCTCGAAGCATCGTTCGTGGCAGAGCAGTCGGCTTCGGCACAGGGTCCAGGACGCACGCGTGACGGGTTCGCGGTGAGGTTGTCGGCCAACATCGGAACCCTCGAGGACGCCGCGCGGGCCGGAGCGGCGGATTGCGAGGGCGTCGGACTGTTCCGTACCGAATTCTCGTATCTCGGGCGTCACGACGCACCGTCGGTGGAGGAGCAAGCACAGACGTACGCGTCGGTGCTCGGGCACTTCGCCGGACAGAAGGTGGTGGTCCGCACTCTCGATTCGGGTTCGGACAAGCCGTTGCCGTTTCTCGATCTCGGGGTCGAGGAGAATCCGGCCCTTGGTATCCGCGGGCTCCGTGTCGGCACGGTTTATCCCGACACACTCATCAGCCAGCTCGACGCCCTCGCGGCGGCAGGCAATGCGACGGGCGCCGATCTGTGGGTCATGGCGCCGATGGTAGCTACGGCCGACGAGGCGAAAGACTTTGCAGAACTTGCGCGTTCGCGGGGGATCGGCAAGGTCGGAGCAATGATCGAGGTTCCAGCTGCAGCGTTGCGGGCGAAGGATATCCTCGAGCACCTCGATTTTGTCAGTATCGGTACCAATGATCTGAGCCAGTACACCTGCGCCGTGGATCGTATGGCCGGAGGCCTGGCGCAACTGCTCGATCCGTGGCAGCCGGCGGTCCTCGATCTGATCGCGATGGTCGGTCAGGCGGGCGCCGATGCCGGAAAACCTGTTGGTGTGTGCGGAGAATCCGCGTCTGACCCGCTGTTGGCTCCGGTTCTGGTCGGTTTGGGCGTGACGAGTCTGTCGATGTCGGTCCCGGCATTGGGCGCAGTTCGCGCGCAACTGGCCTCTCTCGATCTGGCGGTGTGCAAGGACATGGCCGCGGCGGCGCGGGGCGCGCGAAACCCGATCGAGGGTAGAGCGGCCGTCGCGCGGATTCGCGAGTCGGCATGAGTACATCAGGCTCGGCTGCTGTCGGCGATCCGATCGTATTGCGGGGAACTGTGATCGGATCTCCGGCCGGGAAGATTCACGACGGAGTCGTCGTCGTGGACGGCGAAAAGATCAGTTGGGTCGGCTCGGCTGCGGACTATGTGGCGTCCACACCCGTCGTCGTCATTCCGGAACGCACCGACGCGGTGATCATGCCCGGCTTGATCGATGTCCACAGCCACGGCGCCGCGGGTGCTGGTTTCCCGAACACCGACGCCGATGGAGCGAGCCGCGCGGCGGCGCACCATTGCGAGCACGGCACGACCGGAATGCTGGCCAGCCTGGTCTCCGCACCGCGCGCAGATCTGGTGCGACAAGCAACGATGCTCGCCGATCTGGTCGAACGCGGAGAACTTCTGGGTATCCACCTCGAGGGGCCGTTCATCAACGGCGTCCGCTGCGGTGCCCAGGATCCGGCGGCGATCATTCCCGGTGATCCGGATCTGCTCGAAGCCGTGTGTGACGCCGCGCGTGGGACCGTGCGGTCCATGACCTTGGCGCCCGAGACCGAGAATTTCGAAGAGTTGCTCGCGATCATGCGTCATCGCAACATCGTGCCGAGTTTCGGTCACACCGATGCCGACGCGGCAACGACGTCGGCGCGCATCGATGCTGCGGTGCACGGGGATTGGGCCGGACAGATCAGCGCGACCCACCTCTTCAACGGGATGCCGCCCCTGCACCATCGATCTCCGGGTCCCGTCGCGGCGTGCCTGGCGGCTGCCGCGAGAGGCGAGATGGTGGTGGAACTGATCGCAGACGGTGTGCATCTTGCGCCCGAGACCGTGTCGATGGTCTTCGACGCTGTCGGACCGGACCAGATCGCCTTGGTCAGTGATTCGATGGCCGCGGCGGGAATGGACGACGGCGACTACCAACTCGGTGCGCTCGACGTCACGGTTGCCGACGGTGTAGCAAGACTCGCGACCACCGACGGCAGTTCCGGTGCCATCGCCGGAGGGACTGCAAGATTGCTCGACGTGCTTCGCAGCACTGTCTTTGACGGCGGTGTCGCGCTGGAAGATGCTGTCGCAGCGGCAACTCGGAGCCCAGCGCGTCTGCTGGGACTTGGCGACCTGATCGGATCGCTGGCCGTGGGCTGCCGGGCCGACATCGTGGTCACCGATCGTCAATTGCGCCTGGGGCGTGTACTACTCGGCGGAAAAGCCGCCGGAGAGGAAAAATCATGGAAATCGTAATTCAGCCGACACCCGCGGAGGTCGACTCGACCGTCGCGGACATCGTCGAAGGCTACGTCAGAGCCGGGGCGACGACGCTCGGTCTCGCAACGGGGTCGTCGCCGATCGGAACCTATCGTGAACTGGCAGCGAGGCATCGCGACGCCGAACTCGACTTCTCGCTGGCTCGGGCATTCCTGCTCGACGAGTACCTGGGATTGCCGAAACGCCATCCGCAGTCGTACTACTCGGTGATTCGGTCGGAGTTCGTCGATCACGTCAACCTGGATCCCGCGATGGTGTCCAGTCCCAACGGTGAAGCGCCGTGCCCGGAGCAGGAGATCGCCCGGTACGACCAGAGCATCGCGGCGGCCGGGGGAGTGGACGTGCAGTTGCTCGGCATCGGTACCGACGGCCACATCGGCTTCAACGAGCCCGGATCGTCGTTGACCTCGAGAACTCGCGTGAAGACGCTGACCGAGCAGACCCGGATCGACAACGCACGCTTCTTCGACGGTGTGGACGACGTCCCACATCACGTGCTCACCCAGGGGCTCGGAACCATCAGCGATGCAAGGCATCTGGTGATGATCGCGACCGGAGAAGGCAAGGCTGATGCGATCGCCGCTGCCGTCGAAGGTCCGTTGTCTGCTTTCTGCCCGGCTTCGGTGATGCAATTGCATCGCCATGTCACCGTCGTCATCGACGAAGCTGCGGCCAGTTCACTCAAACTTGCCGACTACTACCGGTATGCGCTCGAACACAAGCCGTCGTGGCAGTCCTTCTGACATGACGGTTCTGGAGCTGGCTGTACAGGACGTGCGGGGGGGCGAGGATCGCGCGTTCGGTGGGAGCGACTCGAGTCGAGTTGTGTGCGGCACTCGGCCCGACGGGGGGATTGACGCCCAGCATCGGAGTGATCGAGGCTGCGACGGAGGTGGGGATCGCGGTTCACCCGCTGATCCGTCCGCGCGCCGGAGGTTTTGTGTTCTCACCCGACGAAGTGTGGGTGATGGAGCACGACGTACATGCTGCTGTGGCCGGTGGAGCTTCCGGCATCGTGATCGGCGCGCTGACAGAAGACAATTCGATCGACACCGTCGTGCTGCGCCGCATCATCGGATGCGTGGACCGGGCGAGAGTCGAGGTGACAGTACATCGTGCGATGGACGTGGTGACCGACCGTCTGACCGCGCTGGACGAACTGATCGACCTGGGCGTGACCCGCGTGCTGACGTCCGGGGGTGCGGACACTTGCAACGAGGGACTCGACGAGATCGGTCGAATGGTCGAACATGCCGCGGGCCGGATCCAGATCATGGCCGGTGGCGGAATAACCGTCGACGACATCCCGGCAATCGCTGCCGTCGGCGTCGATGCGGTGCATCTCTCGGCGCGCAAGGTTGTCGCAGTTTCCGGCGGACCTGGTGGGGGATCGGACGGATACGACGTCACCGATGCAGTAGTCGCGCAGGAAGCCACAGCCCTTGGGCTCTAGACATACATGGACATCCAACTATAGGATGGTAGACATATTCACTGCTGCCTCCTGGGCGGTCCATACGAGCAAGGAACGGGTTAGCACAATGGTTGAAAATGCGACGGTTCACGAGTTGACGCACTTCGTCGGTGGCAAGCGTGTTCCCGGGACATCTGATCGATTTGCGGACGTGTTCGATCCCAACACCGGCAAGGTGCAGGCCCGCGTTCCCCTTGCGAGCAAGGCCGAGACCGAAGCCATCATCGCCAATGCCGAAGAGGCGCAGCAGGTGTGGGCAGCGTTCAACCCGCAGAAGCGTGCCCGCGTGCTGATGAAGTTCCTGCAGCTCGCTCAGGCCGAGATGGATTCTCTGGCCCGCCTCCTCTCGTCCGAGCACGGCAAGACCGTCGCCGACGCCAAGGGCGACATCCAGCGTGGCCTCGAGGTCATCGAGTTCGCCGTCGGCGCTCCGCACCTGCTCAAGGGTGAATTCACCGAGAGTGCCGGCACCGGCATCGACGTGTACTCCATGCGTCAGCCGCTCGGCGTCGTTGCCGGCATCACGCCCTTCAACTTCCCCGCGATGATCCCGCTGTGGAAGGCCGGCCCCGCCCTCGCCGCCGGTAACGCCTTCATCCTCAAGCCCTCCGAGCGTGACCCCTCCGTGCCGCTGCGCCTGGCCGAGCTTTTCCTCGAAGCAGGACTGCCCGCGGGTGTGTTCAACGTCGTCAACGGTGACAAGGAAGTTGTCGACGTTCTGCTCACCGACGATCGCATCAAGGCCGTCGGCTTCGTCGGCTCCACGCCGATCGCTCAGTACATCTACGAGACGGCTGCAGCTCACGGCAAGCGCGCACAGTGCTTCGGTGGCGCCAAGAACCACGCGATCGTCATGCCGGACGCGGACCTCGACGAGGTTGCCGACGCCCTGATCGGTGCGGGCTACGGCAGCGCCGGCGAGCGTTGCATGGCCATCTCGGTTGCCGTTCCCGTCGGCGAGGAGACCGCGGACGCTCTTGTCGCGAAGCTGAAGGAGCGCGTCGCGAAGCTCAAGATCGGTCGCAGTGACGACGAAGGCGTCGATTTCGGACCGCTCGTTTGCCAGGATGCCCTCGACCGCGTCAACAACTACGTGCAGATCGGCATCGACGAGGGCGCAACGGCAGTCGTCGACGGCCGCGGCTTCACCCTCGAAGGCCACGAAGGTGGATTCTTCGCCGGCGCAACCCTGTTCGACAACGTCACCTCGGACATGCGCATCTACAAGGAAGAGATCTTCGGACCCGTCCTTCAGGTGGTCCGCGCTGCCGATTACGAAGAGGCACTGCGTCTTCCGACCGAACACGAGTACGGCAACGGCGTCTCCATCTTCACCCGCGACGGCGACACCGCGCGTGACTTCACCGCTCGCGTCAACGTCGGCATGGTCGGCGTGAACGTGCCGATCCCGGTCCCGATCGCGTACCACACCTTCGGTGGCTGGAAGCGCTCCGGATTCGGTGACCTGAACCAGCACGGTCCCGACTCCTTCCGCTTCTACACCAAGACCAAGACCGTGACGCAGCGCTGGCCTTCCGGCAAGAAGGAAGAGACCAACCACTTCGTCATCCCCACGATGAACTGATCGGAACACTTTCCATGTTTACTCTGACCGATGACGAGCGGGCGATTCGTGACACTGCCCGCGACTTCGCGGCCGAGCATCTGGCGCCCAACGCAGTGGAGTGGGATCAGACCAAGCATTTCCCGGTGGACGTCCTCCGTAAGGCGGCGTCCCTGGGAATGGGCGGTATCTACATTCGTGAAGACGTGGGTGGCAGTGAGCTGAGCCGCGTCGACGCTGCCCGGATCTTCGAAGAGCTGGCCAAGGGCGATCCGTCGATCGCCGCGTACATCTCCATCCACAACATGGTCACGTGGATGATCGACCAGTTCGGCAACGACGAACAGCGCCACAAGTGGGTTCCCGGACTCTGCTCGATGGATCAACTGGGCAGCTACTGCCTCACCGAACCCGGCGCTGGCTCCGATGCTGCGGGCCTGAGCACCAAGGCCGTTCGTGACGGCGACGACTACATCCTCAACGGCGTCAAGCAGTTCATTTCCGGCGCAGGCACTTCCGACGTGTACGTCGTGATGGCACGCACCGGATCTGCCGGTGCCAAGGGGATCTCGGCGTTCATCGTGCCCAAGGATTCGCCCGGACTGTCGTTCGGTGCCAACGAGATCAAGATGGGCTGGAACGCGCAGCCCACCCGTCAGGTGATCTTCGAAGACGTGCGAGTTCCTGCCGCCAACATGCTCGGTGAAGAGGGCAGCGGATTCCGCATCGCCATGAAAGGTCTCAACGGCGGCCGGCTGAACATCGCCGCCTGTTCGGTCGGTGGGGCCCAGGCAGCGCTGGAGAAGGCAGTCGCATATCTGGTGGACCGCAAAGCTTTCGGTTCGGCACTGATCGAGTCGCAGGCCCTGCAGTTCCAGCTCGCCGACATGCGTACCGAACTCGAAGCGGCCAGGACGTTGCTGTGGCGCGCCGCTGCCGCACTCGAAGACGGAGCGTCCGACGTCGTGGAGTTGTGTGCGATGGCCAAGCGCTTTGCCACCGACACCGGATTCGACGTAGCCAACAAGGCCCTCCAGCTTCACGGCGGGTACGGCTATCTTGCTGAGTACGGGATCGAGAAGATCGTCCGCGATCTTCGGGTTCATCAGATCCTCGAAGGCAGCAACGAGATCATGAGGGTGGTCATCGCCCGCAGCGTGGTCGCATCAGGTCAGGGAAAGCAGGGAGCAGCATGAGCGACGAGCTCGAGGTATTGATCGAAAAGCGTGACGGGCTGGGGCTCATCACTCTCAACCGTCCCAAGGCGATCAATGCCCTCAACCACTCGATGGTCAAGGCGATGGCCAAGGCCCTCGAGGAATGGAAGTCCGACGACGACGTCAAGGCAGTCGTACTCACGGGCGCCGGCGAGCGTGGTCTGTGCGCCGGCGGCGACATCGTCTCGATCTACCATGACGCCAAGGACGGCAAGACCGGTTCGCTCGACTTCTGGCGTGAGGAGTACATCCTCAACTCCGAGATCGCGAACTACCCGAAGCCGTACGTCGCGATCATGGACGGGATCGTCATGGGCGGTGGCGTCGGAGTGTCCGCACACGGCGACATTCGCATCGTGACCGAGCGCTCGATGATCGGAATGCCCGAGACCGGAATCGGTTTCATTCCAGACGTGGGCGGAACTTACCTGCTCTCGCGTGCTCCCGGTGAACTCGGGACGCACATCGCGCTCACCACGGCGCGACTGAGCGCCGGCGATGCCATCGCAGCAGGTTTCGCTGACCACTTCATCCCGTCGGAGAACATCGAGACGTTCATCGCCGCACTCGCGTCGTCTTCGGTTGCCGACGCCGTGGCGCAGTACGCGGAGCCGGCTCCGGTGTCGGAACTGTTGGCCCAGCAGAGCTGGATCGACGCCGCGTACTCCGCCGACGACGTATCCACCATCGTCGAGCGTCTTCGCGCAAGTGGAATCCCCGAAGCGGAGAAGGCAGCGGAGCAGATTCTCGGCAAGTCCCCGATTGCACTGTCGGTGACCCTGCGATCTCTGCGGCATGCCAAGGAAGCAGCAAGCTTGGAAGAAGTCCTCAACGAGGAGTTCCGGGTCTCGACCGCTGCGCTCGCCTCACACGATCTGGTCGAGGGCATTCGCGCCCAGGTCGTGGAGAAGGACCGAAACCCGAAGTGGTTGCCGGCAACTCTCGACGACGTCACGGCAGAATCCGTCGACGCCTACTTCGCCCCGCTGGGCGACAACGAGCTCGGACTCGCCCCTCAACCGCAAGGCAACTGATCACCGCCGAAGGAGCATCACTAATGAGCACCATTGGATTTATCGGACTCGGTCACATGGGTGGCCCGATGGCGGCCAATCTCGTCAAGGCCGGACACAAGGTCGTCGGTTTCGACCTGGCACCTGCGGCGCTGGAGCAGGCAGTCAAAGACGGTGCATCGGTGGCGGATTCGGCGGTCGACGCCGTTCGCGGTGCCGACGTCGTGATCACGATGCTGCCGAGCGGTAAGCACGTTCTGGGTCTGTACGAAGAGCTGCTGCCGGTGGCAACACCGGGCACGCTGTTCATCGACTGTTCCACAATCGACGTTGCCGACGCCCGCGAGGCGCACGACAAGGCCGAAGCAGCCGGTCACCGCAGCGTCGACGCACCGGTCTCCGGTGGAGTCGTCGGAGCTACCGCAGGCACGCTGGCATTCATGGTCGGCGGTTCCGAGGCTGACTTCCAAGCCGCGTCACCGTTGCTGGACGTGATGGGCCGCAAGGTCGTTCACTGCGGCGACGCCGGTGTCGGCCAGGCAGCCAAGATCTGCAACAACATGATCCTCGGCATTTCGATGATCGCGATCAGCGAGGCGTTCGTGTTGGGCGAAAAGCTCGGCCTGAGCAACCAGGCGCTCTTCGACGTGGCGTCCAACGCCTCGGGACAGTGCTGGGCACTGACCACCAACTGCCCGGTTCCGGGACCTGTGCCCACCAGCCCGGCCAACAACGACTACCAGCCCGGCTTTGCTGTTGCACTGATGGACAAGGACCTGGGTCTGGCAGCAAATGCGCTGCGCAACAACGGCGTCGATGCAGAGATCGGACTCAAGGCCGCCGAACTCTACAGTCGCTTCCATGCCGCGGGCGGTGGCGGTCAGGACTTCTCTGCCATCATCAACGACATCCGTGACCGTTCGACCGAAGGACAGTAGTGACCGACTTCAACACCATCATCCTCGAGCGTAAGGGTCGCGTCGGCGTCATCACGCTCAACCGCCCGAAGGCTCTCAACGCGCTGAACTCCGAGCTGATGAACGAGGTCGTCGCCGCGGTTGCCGACCTCGAAGCGGACAACGGCATCGGAGCCATCCTGATCACCGGTTCCGAGCGCGCCTTCGCCGCCGGTGCCGACATCAAGGAAATGCAGTCCAAGACGTACATGGACGCATACGTCGAGGATTTCTTCACCCCGTGGGATCGCGTCGCAGCAGCTCGTAAGCCGCTGATCGCCGCCGTCTCCGGATACGCGCTCGGTGGTGGCTGCGAGCTTGCGATGCTCTGCGATTTCATCATCGCTTCGGATACCGCGAAGTTCGGCCAGCCCGAGATCAAGCTCGGTGTCATTCCGGGTATCGGTGGCTCGCAGCGCCTTACGCGCGCCGTGGGCAAGGCCAAGGCCATGGAGCTGTGCCTCACCGGCCGCAACATGGACGCAGAAGAAGCCGAACGTGCAGGCCTGGTTGCCCGGATCGTTCCGGCCGCCGATCTGCTCGACGATGCCTTGAAGACCGCAACCACCATCGCCGAGATGTCGCTGCCGATTGCGATGATGGCCAAGGAAGCAGTCAACCGCTCCTTCGAGACCACCCTCGCCGAGGGCGTCCGCTTCGAGCGTCGGGTGTTCCACTCGACCTTCGCGACGGAGGATCAGAAGGAAGGCATGACCGCGTTCGTGGAGAAGCGGTCGGCAGAATTCAAGCACCGCTGAATTTCAACAGCGCTGAAACTGCCCTCACACTCGTCGAGAGTGTGAGGGCAGTTTGTTTGTGTGTACGGGTGGTCGGTTCACCACTTGGTCGGTGCGCCGCCGGTGTCGAAGTCACCCGCAGTCTTGCGAAGTTCAGTGAGGATCGTCACCAATTGCTCGAGCTTGTCCTGCTGGAGTCCGGGGTGAGCGAACACCTTGCTGTTGAGCATTTCGGTCGCTTCGAGGGCCAGCGCGCGACCCGCGTCGGAGATCTCGATGAGCGTCGCACGGCGATCGCTGGGATGCGGGACCCGCCTGACCAACTCCGCTTTCTCCAAACGGTCGACGGCATTGGTGACGCTGGTGGGGTGAACCTGGAGTCGGGCACTTGCCTTGGCCATCGGGAGTGCGCCCGACCTGGTGAAGGTGAGAAGCGTCAGGAGTTCGTAGCGGGCGAAGGTCAGCCCGAGAGGCTTGAGTACCTCTTCGACCCGCGCCATCATGATCTGCTGCGCACGCATCACCGACGTGACCGCAGCCATACCGTCGGCGACATCGCTCCAACCGTGCTTCGTCCACTGACGATGCGCCTCTTCGATGGGGTCGAGGGGGAGCGGCGCGGGGGGAGACATAAGTTCGATCATCCCATGCTGGCAAGCGGTCGGGTGCCTTGTCTGATTGTGTGTCGCAGCCGCTTACGTCTGTAGAGTCCCACGGGTGATTTCAATCCTCGTAGCGGGTGGCGTCTCGTTGTTCGTCGCGCTCTTCCTGACTCCGTTTCTCATTCGTGTGCTTTCGCGGCAGGGGCTCGGGCACGAGATTCGGATCGAGGGTCCGCAGAGTCATCAGGGCAAGCGTGGCACCCCGTCGATGGGCGGGATCGCGATCATCGCCGGTATGTGGGCGGGCTACCTGGCGGCACACATCATCGGATTCGGCTCGCGGCTACCGCGGCTGTCTGCATCCGGTTGGCTGGTTCTCGCGCTCGCCACGTCACTGGGAATCGTCGGCTTTCTCGACGACTTCATCAAGATCCGTAAGAAGCGCAATCTCGGGCTCAACAAGACAGCGAAGACCGTCGGTCAGCTGGCGAGTGCCATCATCTTCGGCATTTTGTTCCTGCAGTTCTCCAACAACAACGGAGTCACTCCCGGAAGCCAGTACCTGTCCCATGTTCGTGACATCTCGGTGTTCTCCATGGGTGCCATCGGCTTTGTGGTCTTCTTCTGCATTCTGGTGTTCGCCTGGTCCAACGCCGTCAATTTCACCGACGGTCTCGACGGTCTCGCGGCCGGCTCGATGGGCATGATCCTAGGGACCTACGTCGTCATCGCCGGTTGGCAGTACCGGAACTCGTGTGTTCTCGAGCCTGCCGCCGGTTGCTACGACGTTCGTGACCCCCTGGATCTCGCTATCGTCGCTGCCGCGGCAGGCGGGGCGTGCCTCGGCTTCCTCTGGTGGAATGCCGCCCCGGCTCAGATCTTCATGGGTGACACCGGCTCCTTGGCACTCGGCGGCCTGGTGGTCGGCCTGTCCGTCACGACGCACACCGAGCTGCTGATGGTCATCATCGGCGCCCTGTTCGTCGCTGAGATCCTGTCGGTGATCATCCAGGTTCTGGTCTTCCGATCGTCCGGCCGACGCGTATTCAAGATGGCCCCGATCCATCATCACTTCGAGTTACTCGGTTGGCCGGAAACCGTCGTGATCGCAAGATTCTGGATCTTCGTCGCGATCTCGTGCGTCCTGGGACTTGCCACCTTCTACAGCGAGTGGTTCTCCGCTGCCGGTTAGACCGATTCACTCTTTCGGGTCGTAGCCAGAAGAGCGATCAGACCGAGCGACACACACGTCGTCATCGTGACGGCCAGGGCTGTGCTCGTGTTTCCCATTAGACCGACTGCCGGCGCGATGGCCGCACCGACGCCGAACTGGAATGCACCGAGCATTGCCGCGGCAGTACCGGCCGCTTCGCCGTGACGAGCGAGGGCCAGTGCCGGGGCGTTGGGCAGAACGAACCCGATGGCGCCGGCCATGACCCACAGTGCGATCACGAATCCGGCGAGTCCGCCGAGTTCCAGGACCGCGACAGCAATGACGACGGCCCCGGAGACAACCGCAGCCACGAGGGCCCACTTGGTGATCTGCTGAGGAGTCCAGCGATCGAGCAGTCGAACGTTGACCTGCGAAGCGCCGATCAACGCGATAGCGCCCGCACTGAAGAGCAGTGCGAACTCCTGCTGATTGAGGCCGTACTGATCCTGATAGACAAACGACGCGCCGGAGACATACGCGAACAACGACGCCATGCCGACGCTGGAGACGAGCGTGAGGACCATGAACGTGCGGTCGCCGAGCAGCGAACCGTAGGTACGGAGAACCGACGTCAATCCGCTCGGGCGACGCTTTTCCTTCGGCAATGTTTCGGACAGTCCGAACGCACCGATCATCGCTGTGCCGACGCCGATCAGTGCCAGTACGACGAAGATCCCGCGCCAGTCGAGGGCGACGAGGAGGGCGCCACCGATGCTGGGCGCCAGGATCGGCGCAACGCCGAGCACGAGCATCAGCCGGCTCATCACAACGGCAACGGTGTTACCGCTGTAGAGGTCGCGGACGATCGCCATGGTGACCACTGCCGCGGCCGCCGCGCCCATGCCCTGGAAAACCCGCAGGATGCCGAGGACAGCGATGCTCGGTGCGAAGACCGCCAGCAGCGAAGCCAGGATATGGACGCCGATTCCGGCAAGCAGCGGCTTTTTGCGGCCGAGAGTGTCCGAGAGCGGCCCGACCAACAGCTGGCCGAGTGCGAGGCCGATGAGAGTTCCGGTGATGGTCAGCTGAACCGTTGACGACGAGACCCCGAGATCGGCACCGATATCCGGCAGCGCGGGCAGGTACATGTCGATGGTGAAGGGCCCGAGTGCAGTCATGGAACCGAGGGCAAGAATCTTCCCGACGCTCGGCTTACGGTCGATACTGCTCGTTTCCAGCGGGGCTGCCTTCACAGGCGGGGCGATGGCGGTGTTCTCGGCACTCATGAAACCTTCTGGGTTGTCTGGGTCTGGCGAACTGCTCGGTCGTTCGGTCGAATTTCGGGCCGCAATCGAATGACCTGCGCCCACCGAGGGAGTCAGCATCGAGACTGACCGATTTGTTCCCGAAAGGCCCGCACTTTTCCCAGAGACTGGAACGCTTGGCGAGAATGCACTCGAATCATGCTGAGCGGAACTGTGGTTCGAGATCGTCACTCAGGGCAGAGTTACTCACTGACGCGGGTGTGGCTGAGTGGCTAGGCACCGGCCTGCAAAGCCGTTCACACGGGTTCGAGTCCCGTCATCCGCTCGTGTCGGAGACCGGCAGGCATATCGCCTGCCGGTCTCTCTTGTGTGGTCCCGGTTCGCGGGGTCGGCTGCGATAGTCTGGGCTGCCGGAGCGAGCGGACCACATGAGTGAGGCACTGAATTGATTTCGGGACAGGACCTGCGATCGCGGCGCTTGCACGTGGGGATCAGTCAGTTCCAGTTCGCCCGCCAGGCGGGAGTCTCGTCAGCAGTCGTCTCCGCGTGGGAACTCGACAAGGCATATCCGAAGCCACCGGTTGAGCGAGCAGTCCTCACGGCCCTCTCCGCGTTGGAAGCAGCCAAGCGTGAGGGCACGTACGCGGCCCCCCGGAAGCGATCGAGCGGTAGTACCCGTGCGCGTCGAGCGACACCGGTCAACGACCCCGCCTCGGTGGCCAGGCGTGCGGTCGCGGGGGCAGGAAACGGTGGCCCCACCGTATTGACGGCGTTCTCCGGTTGTGGCGGTATGGCCGAAGGCTTTCGGATGGCGGGGTTTTCGGTGGAGGGATACATCGAAGTCGTGCCGGAGGCGCGCGCGACCTTCGATCGGAACTTCCCCGGCGCGAAGTGCCTCGGTGAGGACATCCGGGCGATCGACGAAGCCCGTGTGAAAGATCTTCTGGCACAGGTGAATATCGATGTGTTGGCCGGGGGGCCGCCGTGTCAGGGTTTCAGTCTCGCCGGCCGGCGAGACCGCGACGATCCGCGTAACCATCTCTTCCGGAACCTACTCGAGCTCGCCGATCTGGTGAGGCCGAAGGTCGTGGTGATGGAAAATGTTCGGCTGCTGCTGAGCATGAAAGACCCGGACGGTGGGATGGTCGTCGACCGGATTCTCGGCGAGATGGCTGCATGCGGTTACGACGCGTCGGTCAACACGGTCAATGCGCAGGATTACGGCGTCCCGCAGTTCCGGGAACGAGTGTTCATCGTGGCGACCCGCCGCGACAGTGGTATCGGGCCGCTGCGTTTCCCGCCGAAGACTCACGGCGTGAATGATGTTGCGCCGCTGAGGACTTTCCGCGATGCCACCGTCGATCTGGCCCCGCTGGAATCCGGGCAGGCCTGCGAGACGGACCCGCTGCACTGGGCCGTCGAACATCCCGAGCACGTCTTGCGGTGGCTGCGTGATGTACCAGAAGGAATGTCGGCTCACGACAACGAAGATCCGGCCATGCGACCGTCGTCCGGATACAACACGACGTACAAGCGCCTCCGGTGGGACGAGCCGGCGTCCACGGTCGGAACCACTTTCGGGATGATCTCGGCTTCACGCAACGTGCATCCGAAACACACGCGATCGTTGACCGTTCGAGAAGCTGCTCGCCTCCAGACCTTTCCCGACGACTACATCTTCGAGGGCAAGTGGGGAGCGGTGCGCACGATGATCGGCAATGCGGTGCCGCCGCAGCTGGCGTCGGTACTGGCAGGAGAGATCAAGAAGGCACTCGGCTGAGATAGAGCACCTACGGAAAATGGGGCCGACGATGTCGGCCCCATTTCGAGTTACGCCCTGGCAGGGGTGTGGTGCAAGCGAATCAGCTGAGGTTGAGCTTGGCGATCAACGGCTGGACGACCTTGATGATGTCGATGACGGCGCTGAGGGTGTTGATGGAACCCATGTTTCGGTCCTCCGTGTCGTATGTACAGGTTTGTATGTACAAGGTTGTGTCTGCGTGGTGTTTCTGTACGACCTTGTGTCGCAGACACAAATTAGCAAACTGGACGCTTGTTTGGGTCGAAATGACCGCTTTGCGCTGAAGTTGCTGAAAAGTTCACGGATTGTTCAGGAACGTAAACAAAAAACAGGCCGGACTCCCCGAAGTCCGGCCTGTCGATGACGCTTTGCGATCAGCTGAATGCCGACAGTGCGCTGATGAGGCCGATGCCCGCAACTGCGACCTTGAGGACACTCAAGACGTCTTCGAGCTTGACGCCAGCGGGCAATACGTTTTCGACAGACTCCATGTTGGATCCTTCATATGTTGGGGTCGTGGTCCAGCGCCACTGCAAGCAAGATACCCAATCGTGACCACCTGTGAAACCCCGGCGCGAAGATCACAGTTGTGTTGCGCCGGACTCACTGGCCGTCGCGACAACGGTGGCTGCCACTATTTGCTCCACGCTGATGCCCGCTGCCGGTAGGCAATGGTAGAAAATTCGTTCGCAGAGGTCGACCATTTCGCCTCGCTCGAGCGTCGGCTCGTCGATCCAGTTGACCACGATTTCCTCCATGAATGCCTGCCACCCGGCGATTGTCGCCTCCACGGTCGCGTTCGATTCGATGCCTAGATTCGTCAGCGCAGCGACGATCCACGTGGTGAAAGTGCGGCGCATGCCTCGGTAGATCGTGCGCATTCGGACGTCGCCACTGCCGGCCATACGCATCACGGCGAGGTAAATGGTGGGGTGCTCGATAACGGCGTCGACGAATGTCTCGATACCTGAGCGCAGCTGGGACGTGATGGGTAGCTCGGGATCCGGTCGCATTCGATCTTCGAGATCGGCCGAGGCGGCCTCGAGGATGGCGTTCTGGAAACCCTTCTTGTTCTTGAAGTAGTGGAACAGCAGTGGCGGCGAGACACCGGCCTCGGCTGCGACGCGATCCATCGACAGTTGGTCGAAAGGCTCGGTCCGCAGCATCTGTACTGCCACCTCGAGGATTTGCCTCTGACGGTCTTCGGGGGAGCGGGGGACTGCAGCCATTCCGTCATCTTATGTATTGGTTCGAATGGTTCATTGACTTTTACTCAACGCTGTCTATAACGTGAGGTAACACATACGTGAGGCGAGGAGTCCGACAGTGTCTGCTTTCGACATCGTGGTCAACGACGGGTTGTGGTTCGACGGGACGGGGGCTCCAGGTCTGCGTCGTAATCTCGGAATTCGAGACGGCGTGGTCGCGGAGGTGTCCACGACGAGCCTGGAGATCGGGCCGGACACCGAGGTGATCGACGCGGCCGGCAAGTGGGTTCTCCCGGGTTTTGTCGACGTCCACACGCACTACGACGCCGAAGCCTTGGTCAGTCCAGGGCTTCCGGAATCGGTTCGCCACGGCGTCACGACGGTCGTGCTCGGCAATTGCTCGCTGTCGACGGTGTATTCGACCCCGCGCGAGATTGCGGATCTGTTCAGCCGGGTCGAAGCAGTTCCCCACGACGCGGTGCTGCGCATCCTCGAAGCGAACAAGACCTGGACCGGTCCCGCGGCGTACACCGCCGCCCTCGAAGCCCTTCCCCTCGGACCCAATGTCGCGGCCTTCATCGGTCATTCCGACATCCGCACGCACGTACTCGGACTGGGGCGCGGTACCGACAAGAAGGTCAAGCCGACTCGCTCGGAACTCGGCCGGATGGGCTCGATGCTCGAGGACGCCATCGATGCTGGGATGCTGGGCCTGTCGTCGATGACCAATGCCCTCGACAAGATCGACGGCGACGAATACCGTTCTCGCTCTTTGCCGTCGACGTATGCACGGTGGAAAGAGTTCCGATTCCTCAACCGCATCCTTCGCGATCGCGGCAAGATCTTGCAGAGCGCTCCGACCATCAACCTGCATCCGAACGTCGCGGCGTTCTTCGCCGAAAGCTCCGCGATCGGACGTAAGAAGCCGCTCAAGACGTCGCTGCTCTCCGGTGCGGATTCGAAGGCCTACCCGGTGATCGTGTACTTCATGCTCGCTGCGGCCCCACTGCTCAATCGCTTCGCCAAGACCGATTTCAAGTGGCAGCACCTTCCGGTTCCCTTCACGGTCTACGCGGATGGAATCGACCTCGTCGTGTTCGAGGAGTTCGGTGCCGGCGCCGCCGCTTTGCACCTCAAGGACCAGGTGGAGCGCAACGAACTGCTCCAGGACGAGTCGTACCGTCGCGCATTCCGTAAGGACTACGACAACAAGTTCTCACCGCGCATCTGGCACCGCAATTTCTACGACGCCGTCATCGTGGGATGCCCGGACGAGACGTTGATCGGCAAGAACTTCGGTCAGGTCGGTGACATCCGCGGAGTGCACCCGGTTGATGCGTACCTCGATCTGGTGGTGAAGTACGGGCGAGATCTTCGCTGGCGCACCACCATTGCCAATCACCGGCCCAAGTTCGCGAAGAAGCTCGCCGCGAGTTCCGGTGTGCAGATGGGCTTCGGCGATGCCGGCGCGCATCTGCGCAACATGGCGTTCTACAACTACCCGGTGCGACTCCTCAAGCGCGTCAAGGACGCTCAGAGTGACCGTAAGCCGTTCCTGACCATCGAGCGCGCAATCCACCGCCTGACGGGCGAATTGGCGGACTGGTACGGCATCGACGCGGGGCATCTACGCCAGGGTGACCGAGCGGACTTCGTTGTCATCGATCCGGCCGGGCTCGACGAGTCGGTGGACGGGTTGTTCGAGGCAAAGGTGCCCGAGTACGGCGGGATCAGTCGAATGGTCAACCGCAGCGACGATGCGGCCGTCGCGACAGTGATCAACGGCCGACTCGTCTACCGCGACGGCGAATTCGCCCCCGGATTCGGCATCGAAAAGACAGGCCAGTTCCTGCGCGCCGGTGAAAAGGCTCCGATTACGCGGGCCGCGAAGACTAGCGTGGCGCTATGACTACACCGGCGGATCGCCTCACCTCGTACTCCCGGTCCGGGCTGACCTTCGACGTACGCGACGAAGGACCCGCCGACGGTCCGGTCGTGGTTCTCCTGCACGGATTTCCGCAGGATTCGAGCTCGTGGGATCAGCTCGCACCGCTACTACACGCCCGCGGCTTCCGGACCGTCGCACCGGATCAGCGAGGGTACTCACCCGGCGCGCGGCCGAAAGCG
This sequence comes from Rhodococcus sp. YH3-3, assembly GCF_001653035.1. Taxonomy (NCBI): domain Bacteria; kingdom Bacillati; phylum Actinomycetota; class Actinomycetes; order Mycobacteriales; family Nocardiaceae; genus Rhodococcus; species Rhodococcus sp. YH3-3. The sequence continues at coordinate 2,005,589 of NZ_BCWH01000002.1, forward strand.
CGCTGGGCGTACCGCGGGTCCGAACTAGCTGCTGACACTGTCGCACTGATCGACGCACTCGGGGTGGGCAAAGTGCACCTGGTCGGCCACGACTGGGGTGCCGCAGTCGCATGGCAGGTGGCCGCCGAACGGCCGGACTTGCTCGATACCGTGACCGCGGTGTCGGTTCCGCACCCACTCGCGTTCGTCAAGGCGATGGTGACCAGCACACAGGGACTGAAGTCGTGGTACATGGGGGCGTTCCAATTGCCCTTCGTCCCCGAGAAGATTCTGTCCTCCACGTCGGCAGGTGAAAAGTTCCTGATTTCGAGCGGGCAGACGCCGGAGAACGCGCGGCGCGATCTGAACGCCATGCTGGCTCCCGGTCGGCTACGCGGCGGTCTGAACTGGTATCGCGCGATGTGGATGACCAAGCCGAACCCCGCAACTGCCAGGGTCACCGTGCCGACCCTGCACGTCTGGAGTGACGGCGACGCCGCCATCGGCCCCAAAGGGTCTGCGCTCACCCACGCGTTTGTCGACGGTCCGTACCGGTTCGAAGTTCTCCGGGGTGTGAGCCACTGGATCCCCGACGAGGCGCCGACGGAGTTGGATCGGTTGCTCGGTGAGCATTTCAGCAGCTGACCGAGTTTCCTACTGAAGCCCCCGTCGTTCGGCGGGGCTTCAGTCGTCAGCAAGGTCGTCAGCAAGGTCGTCGACCAACCGTGGTCAGCGAGCTCCGAATCGCTCCTCCACCTGCTCCTTCGTCAGGCCGAATTCCTCGAGCGTGTACTTGTGCGACGGTTTGCGAGCACCGGAGCGGCTTTCCTCGTGCATTGCCTCCATCGACTGCTGCGCAGTAGATGTCAACGGAATGTCGAAGTGCGTGTAGATGTTCTCGACGGTTCCCAGCGGATCGGTGACGAAGTCCTGATAGTCGACGTCGATGAACTGTGCGGGATTGTGGTGTGCGCGTGCACTGTCGAACTGCTCGAGCCCCCTGGCCCACAATTCGAGCTGACTTTCGCCGATCACCTTGTCGGTGAACGTGTTCGACCAACCCTCTGTCGCCTGGGCGGCCAGGCTGCATACCGACGGAATGATCGTCGTAGGGGAGCGGTGAGTCTGGATGACGAGAGCGTCGGGGTACGCCTCCATCAATTCGTCGAGCGCGAACAGGTGGCTCGGGTTCTTGAGGACCCACCGTCGATCCTGATCGGGCAGACCGATCAGCTGCAGGTTCTTCTTGTGTCGTGCATAGGCGTTCGACCACTCCTGGTCCTTCAGCCATGCGGAGTACGTGGGTAGATTGGCCAGACACTCGTACGACACGGACTTGAACGTCTGACGCAAGAGTTGCCAACATTCTTCGACTTCGCTGGCCGACATGTAGTGCACGCCCATGAATTCGGGATGCTCGACGTGGTGTTGACCGAATGTCTCCTCGATCTTGGCGAAGACCGGGTTCGATTCCCACGTATCGCGAGGCGGGCGAGGCTGAGGGAACTCGGTCAGCCACATCTCGAGGCCCTGGTGAGCCGGGTCGACCGTGAGGAGGCGGTGCAAGGCAGTGGTGCCCGTGCGTGGCAATCCGGTGACGAAGATCGGCCGCTCGATCTTGACGTCGGCGTGTTCCGGATGCTCCTTCCACGCCGATTCGCTGAGGAGACGGGCCACCAGGGCGCCGCGAAGGAATACCCGAGAGATCTTGCTGCCGAAGGGCGTCAGATCCTCGTCGCGGTCGTAGGACTCGAGCAGGACCGACAGAGCCTCGGTGTAATCGTCGACGCCGAAGTCCGTCAGGCCGGTCATCCGCGTCGCCGAGGCATGGAGATCCTCGACGGTGCCGACGTGAGTGCGTTCAGTCATGGTGCTCCTAGTGATGGAATTCGCCGCAGTTGACGTCGATGCATTGGCCGGTGATCGCGCTGGCCATCGGGGACGCCAGGAAGATCGCCGCATCGGATACTTCATCCGTCGTCGGCAGGCGCTTGAGGTCGGTGTTCGACGCAGTGTGCTCGTAGATCTGCTCGACAGTCATGCCGAACTTCTCCGCCTGGTGCGCGAAGTATCCCTTGAGGGTGTCACCCCAGATATAGCCGGGTGCAATCGAATTGACACGAATTCCCTGCGGGCCGAGTTCGGTGGCCAGGGACTGCGACATGGCGAGCAGGGCCGACTTCGCCATCTTGTAGCTGCCGTAACGCTCTTGCGAATGCCGCAACACCATCGAATTGATGTTCACCACGGAGCCGTCCGACTCGGCAAGTGCCGGCGTGAACAGCTGAGTCAGGCGCAACGCCCCGAGAACGGTCAGTTCGATGCTGTCGCGGATGTGCTGGTAATCGGTGCGAGCCAACGGTTTCATCGACGGAATCGAGAATGCATTGTTGATCAGAGTGTCCACTTTGCCGTAGGCGGCAATGGACTCGGCCACCAGATTCTCGGCGGAAGCCTGGTCGGTGATGTCGGTGGCAACGGTGACGGCGCGCCCACCGGCATCGACTATTTCTTTCGCAACGTCGTCGAGTCGCGATTGCGTACGTGCTGCGAGAACAAGACTCGCGCCGGCCGACGCACATCGAAGGGCCAGAGCGCGGCCGAGTGCCGGGCCGACTCCGGAGATGACTACTACACGGTCTTCGAGCAAGGCGGTCATGATTACCCCAGCATTCGGTTGTCGATGGCGGCCTGGCGCTGGGCAATGCGCGCTGCCCAGTCCTCGGCGGTGATGGCGTTGGTGTCGAAATGCGGCAGGTGCTTCGCAATATCTGCAACGGCGACGATTTCGACGGTGGGACCGTCCTGCGGTGTCAGCTCGCGGGACACGCGCTGCCAACGGAACTGCAGAATGCCGCGCGGATGTCCGACGGTTTCGATCCAGTTTGTGACACCGGGGTTCTTCTCGCTGACCACCATTCGAACCATCCCGTCCGGATCGACCTGTGCCTGGCCGTTGTTGAGGGAGGTCTGATGATTGACGTAGTCCAGTGAGATGTACCAGAGGCTCCCCAGTTGGAAGCCGAGATACGGTGCGTCGGAGGCGGGAACGGTGATGATCATCGCCTGCTCGTCGGTGAGTTCGTAATGTCCCACCGACGAGTACTGCGTTGCCAGCCCGCCCGGTGTCAGGCGTGGTTCGGTCATGGTGTTGACCGCGAGCTTGAGGTAGAACCACTCCGGGAACTGGAGCCACGTCTTGACCCGCGTGACCAGTGCCTTCCCAGCCCGGGCGTAACGCTTCTCGGTCTCTTCGGCGGTAAGAGGTGGCGGCGCGATCCCGATCGAATCGGTGCGCTCGATGCGGATCACGCCGCGCTGCTGACTCCAGTCGCTGTAGACCTCGCGAACGACCAGCTGCGAGGATCCGGGCGCCAGGGTGTAGTAGTTGGCTCGGCCGTCGGCAGGGCCGGGGCCGAACCAAGCGACGAAGTTACCGTCGTCGTCTATCTCCAGCTCGCGGTCGTCGAAGGCGATTTCGCTGCCGGGAACGTTCGAGTTGGTGTAGTTCCCACTCAACACCTGGAAGCTGAGATCGGCTGTGGTGCCGCGCTTTCCGGTGACCTTGTATTCCTTGTCGTCGTTGATACGGGCGCCGAAGTACAGAGTGTCGGGGTTGTCGAGGCCCATCTTGGTGAATGGTCCGGTGCCCTGAATGAAACTCGGATGGGTCTTTTCGCCGGCCCAGGCGGCATGCGTCGTCGCGATGATTCCGCCGGCCAGATATTGGTATCCCTCCAGTAGATCCTGTTCGGATCTGATGTGCGGCGCAGTCTCGATCAATTTCTCGGCTTCGGCGATCGCCTCGGCAAACGGGTCCGTCAGCACGCTGGCTCCTCACAGTTCCGACTATGTCGCCGGTCCAGAGCGTCGTGGTACAAATATGTACCTATTTGGTAGATGTTGGGTATTTCGACAATAGAACGCGTTCTAGGGAGTGGTCAATGGGTGGACCGGAGAAGACGCCTGAAGAGGGACGCCCGAGGGGGAGACAATCGCCTCCCACCGAACGGGTGGTTCAGGTGCTCGACTACCTCGTCGGCCGCCCTGATCAGCGGTTCGGGCTGTCGGAACTGGCCCGCGCGGTCGAGATCAGCAAGCCCACCTGCTTGGGAATCCTCACGGCGCTGGCTGATCGTGGATACCTGACTCGGGACGAGGTGTCGAAGACCTATGGGCTCGGTCCGGCCTTGATCGCGGCCGGACGTGCAGCTCAGCGAGGATTTGCCGTCGGACCCATTGCCCGTACCCATCTGGAGAAAGTGAGCACGGAGTTCGGGACGACGTGCACGGCGTCCGGTGTGATCGGTGATCAGATCAGCGTTCTCGAAGTGACCGGACCGATCGGCGCGCGTCGCGCTGCCAAGGTCGGTCAGGTGTACCCGTTCGCTCCGCCGGTCGGGCTGATGTACGTCCTCTGGGGTTCGGATCACGACATGGACAGTTGGCTGAGCAAAGAGCCGAGCCTGCCGGTGCGCTTGGATCGCGAGCGTCTGTGGAACGTGGTCCGCGAGTGTCGGGCTGCGGGATATCTGGTCGAGAGTCTGGATCCCGTCGGGCAGCGACTGCACACGCTGATGGCGGGCGTTGCGACGCACGATCTTCCGCCGGAGGTGCGTGAACTGCTCGGTGAGATGGTGTCGAGCCTGGGCGAGAGGGTGTATCTCGGACGCGACATCAGCTCTGACGACGAGCATCCCGTCAGTCTCATCGCGGCCCCGACCTACGACGCCGAGGGGCATCAGGCCCTTGTGCTGACACTTTATGTGGGTGGGGCGATCACGGGCGCCGAGATCGAGCGCCGCGCCGCGGTGCTGGTTGCGGCGGCGGATGCGGTGACGGCGGAAGTTGGTGGCAGGAGTCCGGTTCGCGGTCTGTGACGTCTTATTGCCGGTCATTGACCTTTGGGTAGAACGAGTTCTATTCTGTGATTGCGTTCAATTTAGAACCAGTCCGGTACATAAATGTACCGATGCGGAAATGGTGTTCCGCACGGAGTACGTGATGCTCAGGAGCGAAAGACATGGCAACACTCCAGACCCCGCCCGCCTACGAGTTGTCGCATCTGCGAGCACTCGAAGCGGAGGCGGTCCATATTTTCCGCGAAGTCGCAGCGACTTTCGAAAAGCCGGTCCTCCTGTTCTCCGGAGGTAAGGATTCCGTCGTGATGCTGCACGTAGCGGCCAAGGCATTCTGGCCTGCCCCACTGCCGTTCGCTGTGATGCACGTCGACACCGGTCACAATTTCGACGAGGTGATCGAATTCCGCGATCAGACGGTCGATCGCTTCAACCTGCGTCTTGTCGTCTCCAGCGTGCAGGACGACATCGACGCCGGTCGCGTCATCGAGGACACCGGAGTCGGTTCCAGTCGCAATCGCCTCCAGACGCACGCGTTGCTGCGCGGAATTCGCGACAACAAGTTCGACGCCGTGTTCGGTGGTGCTCGCCGAGACGAGGAGAAGGCGCGCGCCAAAGAGAGGGTGTTCAGCTTCCGGGACGAGTTCGGGCAATGGGATCCGAAGGTGCAGCGACCTGAACTGTGGAACCTGTACAACGGCAAACACCGTAAGGGCGAACATATTCGGATCTTCCCGCTCTCGAACTGGACAGAGCTCGACATCTGGCAGTACATCGAGAGCGAGCAGATCGACCTCCCCGGCATCTACTACGCCCATCGTCGCGAGGTGGTTCCACGCGACGGAATGTTGTTGGCACGCACCCGTTTCCTCGAGCTTCGCGCCGGCGAAGAGTCCTACGAGGCGTTGGTGCGCTTCCGTACGGTCGGCGACGCAACGTGTACCGGATGTGTCGAATCGTCGGCCGAAACACCGGGCGCTGTCGTGGAAGAAGTTGCGGCGAGCCGTATCACGGAGCGTGGCGCAACCAGAGCTGATGACCGGATTTCCGAAGCTGGCATGGAAGATCGTAAGAAAGAGGGGTACTTCTGATGCCGCAACTGCTGAGAGTCGCTACAGCGGGCAGTGTCGACGACGGAAAATCGACACTCATCGGCCGGTTGCTCTACGACTCCAAGTCGATCTTCGAGGACCAACTCGAGGCCGTGGAACGGAGCAGTCGAGAACGCGGCGACGAGTACGCCAACCTCGCGCTACTGACCGACGGATTGCGCGCCGAGCGTGAACAGGGCATCACGATCGACGTGGCCCACCGGTATTTCGCGACCCCTCATCGGAAGTTCATCATCGCGGACACTCCCGGGCACGAGCAGTACACCCGCAACATGGTGACCGGCGCGTCGACGGCCGACCTTGCCCTGATCCTGGTGGATGCTCGCAAAGGGGTGCTCGAACAGACGCGGCGGCACGCCTTCTTGTCCACTCTCCTGGGGATACCGCACCTCGTGCTGTGTGTGAACAAAATGGACCTCGTGGGCTGGTCTCAGGAACGGTTCGAGGAGATCAAGGAAGAATTCCGACAGTTCGCGATCAAGTTGGACGTCCACGACCTGACGTTCATTCCGGTCTCGGCGCTGTTGGGGGACAACATCGTTGCCCGGACCGAGAACATGTCCTGGTACGACGGGCCTTCTCTGCTGCACCATCTCGAGCAGGTGCACATCGCGTCGGATCGCAATTTGATCGACGCGCGTTTCCCGGTGCAGTACGTGATCCGTCCGCAGAAGCAGACCGACGCCGACCTCCACGATTTCCGTGGATACGCCGGAACGGTGGCCAGTGGCGTCTTCAAGCCCGGCGACGAAATCGTGGCTTTGCCTTCAGGATTCACCTCGACGGTGAAGGCAGTCCACGGGCCGGGTGGTGACGTGATCGACGAAGCGTTTGCGCCCTCGGCCGTATGCATCGAGCTGACCGACGACCTCGACGTCAGCCGCGGGGACCAATTGTGTCGGCTCAACAACCGGCCGCAGGTCGGGCAGGAAATCGATGCGATGGTCTGTTGGTTGACCGAACAGACAACTCTGTCGGAGAACAATCGCTACTCGTTGCTGCACACCACGCGCTCCACGAAAGCGCAGATCGTCAAGCTCGACTACCGGCTGGACGTCAATTCTCTGCACCGCGACGAGAAGGCAGAATCTCTGTCCCTCAACGAGATCGGCCGCATCTCGATCAAGACGCAGCAGCCGTTGATGTTCGATCCCTACCGCCGCAACCGCGTGACGGGCAGCTTCATTCTCGTGGACGAGACCACGGGCAATACCGTCGCCGCCGGAATGATCAACGGTCCGACACTCAAGGAATCGCGCGTCGTCTGGCACAGTTCGGAGGTTTCTCGCGAGGAACGTGCGACTGCCGGCGCCACCGTCTGGCTCACCGGTCTCTCGGCCTCGGGTAAGTCGACGATCGCGGTGGAACTCGAGCGGCGGTTGGTGGCCGCGGGTATCCCGGCGTACCGCCTCGACGGCGACAACCTCCGGCACGGATTGAACGCGGATCTGGGATTCAGTGCCGATGACCGCGCCGAGAACGTCCGCCGAGTCGGCTCGGTGGCGCAGTTGTTCGCTGATTCAGGTGCAGTGGCAGTGGCCTGCCTGATCAGCCCGTACCGCGCAGATCGTGATCGAGTGCGGGCGGCGCACGAGGCCGCCGGGCTGAAGTTCGTCGAGGTCTACGTCGACACCCCGATCGAGCAATGTGAAGCCCGAGACCCCAAGGGCATGTACGCCAAGGCCAGGGCCGGGGAAATCACGGGATTCACCGGAGTCGACGATCCCTACGAAGCTCCGACAAGTCCCGAGCTGGTGATCAGACCCGAAGACGGAACGCCTACCGAACTTGCGCTGCGAATTATGGAAGTGTTGGACCGGTGAGCGAATCCACACACAGCAGAATCGCCGACGAGGCACTCGCGGCGGAATTGGCGCAGGCCGCCGGTGCGATCCTCCTGGGGATCCGAGCCGAGGGTCTGGGTGTCGACGACGGTCGTGAACTGGGCCGCCGGGGCGACAAGGCCGCCGATTCCTACATCCTCGACCGGTTGGCTGCCGAGCGGCCGGGCGATGCCGTGCTCTCTGAGGAATCTGCCGACGATCGCAGTCGTCTGGATGCAGCTCGGGTCTGGATCATCGATCCGCTGGACGGCTCCAAGGAATACGGCTTGCCGAATCATGCGGATTGGGCAGTGCACGTGGCGCTTTGGGAGCGCGGTCGCGGAATTACCGCAGCCGCGGTTGCTCAGCCGGCGCTCGGAGCGGTGTACTCCAGTGACGACGAGGCAGCTTCGGTTGCCGCCAACTCGCCGCTCCGCGTAGTAGTCAGCGGATCGCGACCACCCGCATTCACCGAAGCGGTGGCAGCCGAACTCGGCGCCGACGTGGTGCACATGGGATCGGCCGGCGCCAAGGCGATGGCGGTGGTGCGCGGCGAGGTCGACGCGTACCTGCACGCCGGTGGGCAGTGGGAATGGGATTCGGCTGCACCCGTCGGCGTCGCACAGGCGGCGGGACTGTATTGCAGCCGCATCGACGGTTCGCCGCTGCTCTACAACGAATCTCATCCGTACCTGCCGGATCTCGTGATCTGCCGACCGGAGTTGTCGGAGTCGATCCTGGGCGCAATTGCCAAGCACTCCACGGAGTCTGCGGTCAGCGGACGCGTCGCCATGGCGCGTGAATACGTGAACGCATTGCTCACTCATGACGCAACGAAGGTCCGCTTCGCCGCCGACGCCTGGCGGGTCGAGAACGGTCAGCGAACCGGTGACAGCGGCGCCTTCATCAGCAACGAGCTCGAACAAGGCCAGCAATATCGCGGAATCGTGGCGATACGTGAACTCGCGCTGCGTGAGTGGGGCGAGAGCGTCGTAGCCCGGTATCTGCTCGACCTCGGAACACCTGGCCAGGCACCGGCCGTCACGGTTTTCGTGACCGAGTACTTCGGGATACCGGCAGGCGAGATCGAAAGCATCCTGGCAATCATCGAACCCCACGAAGACGATTCGAAAGAGGCTGGCACACAATGACACCGGACAAGCTGGTCACCGAATTCTGCGCACTGTGGGCAAATGCCGATGTCGCGAAAATTGTCGACTACTTCACCGATGACGTCGTTTATCACAACATCCCGATGGAGCCCGTGGTCGGTCGCGAGGCCGTCCGGGCGTTCATCGAGCAGTTTGTCGGTGCCTTCGGCAACATCGACTTTCAGATCAAGCGTCAGGTCGCGGACGGCAACACCGTCATGAACGAGCGCATCGACGTCTTCACCATCAACGGCGCCGAGGTAGCGCTCCCGGTCATGGGGGTGTTCGAAGTCGAGGACGGAAAGATCAAAGCCTGGCGCGACTATTTCGACATGGCACCGATCAACGCGGCAGCCGGCCAGGCCTGATCGGGGCGCCTACTCCGCGATGACAGCGTGCGGGTAGTCCGCCGAACGGTGCTGGAAACGCGTAATGGCGGGATTCACGATGACGCCGTCACGGATTTCGATGGCGCGGTCGACGGTCTCGTCTGCCTTCCAGGCCGTCTCTCCTGCCATCACAGTGGGCAGGTAGGGAAGAAGTGATTCGCTGATCTCCCACGACGCGGAGTTCCACAGGTATGACGGACTGTGGTCGACACCGTAGTAGGTGATGTTGTCACCGACGATGAAGGTCGGCTCGGCAAACGAGGTGGGGCGAGCCCAACTGAAGCCCATGCCTTCGTCGCACGAGACGTCCACGATGAGGCTGCCGGGTTGGAAGTCCATGAGGTCTTCCTCGGTCAGGAACGTCAGTGGGGCGTCCGTGTTCTGCAGTACGCAGTTGACGACGATGTCGTGCTCGGCCAAGAAACCGGGCACCGGCACGCTGTGGTTGTCGAGCATGACGTGGCTGCCACGGACGTCACCGTTGTTGTTGTCGAACGAGACCATGCGCGCCGAGTGGATGGGGGAGCTGACGGCGGTGACTCCACGCTGGGTGAGGACGTCCACTTCGTGGATACCGTGCGCCTTGAGTGCTGTGACCGCGCCGCGTGCAGTGGCTCCGAAACCGATCACGGCAGCGGTGAGACGCCGGCCGTAATCACCGGTGGAACCGATCAACTGCAGGGCGTGCAGTACCGAGCAATAACCGGCGAGCTCGTTGTTCTTGTGGAACACATGCAGATTGAACGATCCGTCGCTGTGCCAGAAGTTCATGGCCTCGAAGGCGATGAGAGTCAGTTTCTTGTCGATCGCGATCTGTGTCAGTTCGGTGTCCTGGACACAGTGCGGCCAGCCCCAGAGAACCTGACCTGATCGTAGCTCGGCGAGGTCACGCACCAACGGCTTCGGTAGCAGAACCACATCGGTTTCCGCCAAAATCTGCTTGCGCGTGCGGATTCCGGCAACGAGGCGCGAGAGGTAGTCGTCGGAGTAGCCGAAGGGGTGGCCGTAGCCTTCTTCGAGGTAGATCCGAGAACGTAGTTCGGCATCGATGCGATCGAAATGCGCAGGATGGATCGGCAACCGGCGTTCTGCCGGTTTGCTCGACTGTCCGATGACTCCAAGGGTGCGTGCGTTGTTCAATTGTGTATCTCTCGATAGGAGCAGGTAGAGATGTCAGGCAGGAGCCTGAGGGACTAGCAGAAGCCGCAGGAACGCTGGCAGATTGCCTCGGCCAGGACCGCGTGAAAGCGTGCTGGCTGCGCTGCTGTCGATCGCCGACGGCAACAGAAAGGCGCGTCGGTATGTGCTCAGTCTAGTCCGGAACGGCCCTCGCCCGGTGGCCGGGCGCTGTGTTGTGCTCCGCTGACGTGTGGCTACTGCTCGCGCAGGCGTGAATCCAGTACGGCCAGTTGGATTTTGCTGGCGTCCGCGTGTACCTGACGTCCTTTGTCGGTGACGTCGACGAAGACTCCGCGCCGGTCGGCCTCGCACAGTGCTCGCTGAACCAGTCCGGCCTTCTCGAGACGGGCCACGCTACGGGAGAGCGCGCTGGGACTCAGGTACATCTCCGAGGCAAGCTCCTGCATGCGTGGACGTTCGCACGTGGCGTCCATGAGTCGGTCGAGAGCCTCGAAGTCGCTCATGCTCAGCCCATGCGCCGACTGCATCTGGCGATCGAGTTCGCACGCGATGTCGTTGTAGCTGGTCGACAGCGAGCGCCAGGTGTTGCGCAATTCGGATTCCGACGTCACGACCGCATTCTAGTTGAAGACTCGATTACGTGCAATTGCATTAAATGCTTGTGCAGTATGTGCATGTGCATCTATTCTCGCTGACGTGACTTGCACAGACTCGACACTCAAACCATTCGATTCGCCGGAAGCCCCGGTTTCTACGGAATCCTCGGATCCGGCCACAGGGGAGGGCTGGTCCCTCAAGCTGTGGGGCATTCTCGCGGTGCTCTGCCTCGTGTTGTTCCTCGACGGTCTCGATGTGTCGATGGTGGGCGTCGCGCTTCCGTCCATCGGCAATGAACTGGGCCTGTCCACTACTTCGCTGCAGTGGATCATCAACGGCTACGTCCTCGGATTCGGCGGCCTGTTGCTACTCGGTGGACGTACCGCCGATCTTCTCGGGCGCAGGAAGGTCTTCCTGATCGCACTGACCGTGTTCGCAATCGCCTCGCTGGTCGGTGGCCTTGTCGACAACGGAACACTGCTGATCGCATCACGATTCGTGAAGGGATTGGCCGCGGCCTTCACCGCTCCGACCGCAATGTCCATTCTCACCACGACGTTCAAGGAAGGTCCGGCCCGTAACCGTGCGCTGTCGGTGTTCTCCGTGTTCGGCGCCAGTGGTTACTCGTCCGGTCTGATCCTCGGTGGGCTGTTGACCAGTGCCGGTTGGCGATTCACGTTCCTGATGCCGGTTCCGTTTGCCGTCATCGCGCTGATCGGTGGGTACTTCCTCATTCCGCGGGACCGTCCCGCAGATACCGGGGGACACGATCTCGTCGGCGCCGTCACCCTGGTGACGGGAATGCTTCTCACGGTGTACACGATGGTTTCGGCTCCGACCCGTGGATGGGCACACCCGATGACGCTGGGTTCGTTCGCCGTCGCAGCCGTGCTTCTGGCGACGTTCTTCTTCGTGGAGAAGAAGGTGGCGCATCCGCTTGTGCGGCTTGGGCTTCTGCGCGTCGGCACTATTGTTCGTGCGAATCTGGCCATCATCGCGCTCTTCGGTTCCTACCTGAGCTTCCAGTTCATGATGACGATCTTCCTGCAGTCGGCCCTCGGCTGGTCGCCCCTGAAGATGGCGATGGCACTGCTCCCCGCGGGCATCATCGTCGCCTTCGGATCACCGTTCGTCGGACGGCTGGTCGACCTGTACGGCAGTGCCAAGCTCATCATCGCGGCACTGACGTCGCTCAGCGTCGGGTACCTCTGGTTCCTCTTCGCGGGCAGCGATTCACCGTCGTACGTCGTGGCGATTCTGCCGAGCGTCATCCTGCTCGGACTCGGATTCGCGCTGGGGTACACCTCGATCATGGCCCAGGCCACCTCGGGTGTCGACGACTCGGAGCAGGGTTTGGCGTCCGGGCTGGTGAACACCTCCGCTCAGGTCGGTGCGGCGCTCGTGCTCGCTCTGACCACTGCCCTCGTAACCGCTGGATCGCACACCGCGTCCGGCGCCGGTACCGCCGGATTCGAGCAGTTCCATCCCGGACTGATCCTGGTCACCGGGGTCGCGCTGGTGGGCTTGGCGATCACCGTCTCGCCGCTGGTACGTGGAAGGTCGCAGCGGGGAAGATCCGTGCGTGAAATGCGCGCTGAGGAAGAAAAGGAATTGGCCGAGGTCAACTGAATACTCGCTTTATCCGCGAATGCGCTCGGCCGCGTAGGGGACAATCCTGCGCGGCCGAGTTGCTGTGTCTGAACTATCGCGTGGCAGATTTCAGGGCAGCGTCTTTCAGTGCTACGTCGAAGGTCGTCGACGTAGCTTGCGAACCGAGAATCAAGGCAAGGCGCACCAACATGGCTTCGCGGTCGGACGGATCAGCCTGATCCAGTGCATTCGACAGTGCCAACCAGACGTGTTCGCGGTGGCCCTCGTCGTCGACCACCGCAGTTGTCGCCGACTGTGCCGTATCGAAGTGCGTCGGCGCAGTGCCGGCGGTGAGGTGTTTGGCCACGTCGTTCAATTGCGTGGGATCGCTGATGCGGCACAGCGCCAGTCCGTCGGGCCGAATCACGAAGATCTCGCCGACACGAGCGCCGAGGGCAGATGCGAGATTGCCTTCGGCATCGGGAACCGTGGAGTCGGTAGTTCCCACGGTGATCACGCGTACGGTTTCCGGTGCAAGGGCCTGAGCAAGGATTTCGGCTTGCGTGTCGAGTTCGGATACCAGCTCAGCTGACAGTCCGAAAGCCAGCAGGCCGAATCCAGTACCGCGCAGACTGTTCAAGGAGGTAGATGAACCGTCCGCCGAGACCTGGACGACCCTGTCTTCCAACGGATCGCCGGGTAGTACGCCCTCGGCGCCCGCAGCTGTCGGCCACGTCAGCGGGGAGAGCCGGGCGTGCGTCGCACTCGACTGGCGCGGGTTGATGAGGTGCGCGAATTCGCTTCGCTTGGTGGCGAGTTCGAGTACGGCATCGCGGGTGGTCCGGTAGCCGTGACTTCCCGGCGACATGATGAGCGTCGACTTGCCTGCGTTGTCGACGTTCTGCTGCCACGCGCTGCGACGTTCCTTCGAATACGCGTCGAGGATGGTGGAATCGGCAGCTCCGTTGATGACGGCGGCTAGTTGCCACACCAAGGTCTCGGCGTCTTCCATGCCCGAGTTCAGGCCGCGAACACCGAAGATCGGAACGAGATGCGCGGCGTCGCCGGCAAAAAGCACACGGCCGTGAGTGAAATCTTCCAGAGCGAGTGCGTGGGCGCGGTAGAAGCCGAACCATTCCAGGGTCCAGGGGATGTCGCTCTGGAGCCATTCGAGGTGACGCGTGATGCGGTCACGGATGCGATCTTCTTGCGTCTCCGCTTCCGGATCGTCCGAGGCGTCGAGCTGGTAGTCGATGCGCCAGATGTCCCGTGGTTGGCGATGCATGATGATCGTGGACCCCGGGTTGCTGGGTGCGTCGAACCACACCAGACGCTCGGCCGGGAGTTCCGATTCCCAATGAATGTCGGCAATGACGTAGTTGCCCTCGTAGCTGTTGCCCTGCAAGCGGATTCCGCTGAGTTCGCGCATCTTGCTGCGTCCACCATCGGCGGCAACGACCCACGCCGCGCGCAGTTCGCGGGTTCCGAACGCGGTGTCGACGGTCAGAGTCACCTCGTCGTCACCGACGGAGATGCCGGCGATCGACGACGACCAGTGGAAGTTCACCAGTGGGTGAGCGAGCAGCTTGTCGGTCATGATCTGCTCGAACTCGGATTGCGAGACGTTGACCATGGGTCCACGCGCGTCGTGCTCGGCGGATGCCATGCGGAACTGCAGTACTTCCTGATCGCGGTAGTAACTCCGACCACCCACCCACGGCAGAACGATGTCTTCGAGCTCGGCACCGAAGCCGAGGCGTTCGGCAACTTCGAGGCTGTGGCGTGACACGCAGATCGCGCGACTGCCGAACGAGACCTGATCGGCCGCTTCGAGAATCGTGACGGCAATGCCGCGCTGCGCCAAGCCCATGGCTACGCCCATGCCGACGGGGCCGGCTCCGACGATCACGACGGGAAGTGCGTCGGCCGAAGGCGCCAGGGAGGCGAAGTCCTCGGGTGCGTACTTCTTCGGATGAAAGTAGGTCGACATGGTCACGAGGCTTTCTGTGCGGCAGTGTTTTTCGGGATCAATTGAGGTTCCGGGAGCAGCAGGATGGAAACCAGGCTGATCACGGCAATGATCACGAAGTAGGCGGTGATGGCGAACGAGGTGTCGAAGGCGGCGTAGAGCGCGGTGGCGATCATCGGGGCCAGACCGCCGCCGAGGATTGCGCCGATCTGGTAGCCGAGTGACGCTCCGCTGTAGCGGATGTGTGCGGGAAACAATTCGGCGAACAGTGCCGCTTGTGGGCCGGCGCAGCAGCCGAGCGTGAAGCCGAGGGCGATCATCGATACGAGCATCACCGGAACGATCGCTGTGTCGATCAGCGGAAAGAACACCGCTGCCGCCACTACCAGGGTGATCGAACTGCGGATGTAGACGGTCCGGCGTCCGAGAGTGTCCGACTTGTGAGCGCTGAAAGCCATTCCCGCCATCCAGAACGGGCAGGATGCGATGAGAAGGAAGAGCATCGTGGTCTTGCTGAAGCCGAGTTCGGTCTCGCCGTACTTGAGGACGTAAACCATGTACGCGTAGGCAATTCCGTTGGTGGCGATGAAGGTTCCACCGGCGAGGAGCACTGTCTTCCAGTGTCTGGTGAGAACCTCGAGAATCGGCATGGACTCCGCCGGTGCTTCGGACTTCGACGCGGTGAACTCGTCACTTTCCTCGAGGCCGAGTCGGATCCACATCGCAACGCCCACCAGAACTGCGCTGAGCAGGAACGGGATTCGCCATCCCCAGGAGTTGAATGCATCGTCGTCCATGAAGGCGGCGAGGGGGAGATAGACGAGATTGGCCACCAGTACGCCTGCGGGAACACCGATTTGTGGTGCGCTGCCGTACAGCCCCTTCCTGCCCTCCGGTGCGTTTTCGGTGGCGACCAGAACTGCGCCGCCCCACTCGCCGCCGACACCGAGTCCCTGAACGAATCGCAAGGTCACCAGGAGTATGGGGGCAAAGACGCCGATAGCGGCGTAGTTGGGTAGCAGCCCGATGGCAACGGTGGCGCAGCCCATCAGCATCAACGAGGTGACCAACATGGATTTGCGTCCGATGCGGTCGCCGAAGTGGCCCATCACGATTCCGCCGATGGGACGCGCGACGAATCCGACGGCGAGGGTGGCGAAGGCGGCGAGGGTGCCGGCCAGATCGGACGTGCCGGGGAAGAACTGCTTGCCGAGCACGAGTGCGGCGGCGGTGCCGTAGATGAAGAAGTCGTACCACTCGATGGCGGTGCCGACAAAGCTGCCGAGGGCGGCCTTACGCGCCTTGACCGTCGCGGCGGCGCGCGTTGCGGTCGGTGAGGCGATGGAGGTCATGAAGTGCCTTTCGAGATGAATGTGGCTTGAAGAAACAATGACGTGCGCCACAACAATTGAAAAGCGAAAGAATTGGAGGTTCTTGCACGGAAAATGCGTGGAACCAGCTCCGCTGCCTGGTAGCGGGACTATTGGGCAGGTTCTGAGGGTGAAACGAATTCTATGAAAGCGCGTGCGACGCGGCTGAGGCGAGTGTTCTGGTGCCAAGCGAGAACTACGTGCACCGACGGCACGGCGGGGGAAGCGATGGTCTTGACGACCACCTCGAGCCCCTCGTACGTGACGTCGATCTTGGGCCGCTGGAGTAGCAGCGTCCAGCCGAGGCCACGGCCGACAAATGCCCTCGCCGTCTCGAAGTTCGCAGTTCTGTAGGCAACCTTCGGGGCGAATCCGCCTGCGCGACAGACGTCGAGCGCGTGTTTGGTGCTCGGCGGCGCGTCGAGGAGAACCATCGGGTGTTCCGCCAGGTCCGGAAGATGGATCGGTCGCTCGGACCGCGCGAGTGGGTGTTCTGCACCCAGGACGATCAAGGGTTCGCGGATGGCCAACGGAACTGTGCGCAATTGTGGAGACAGGTCCAGGTCGTAAGCGATTGCGAGGTCCAACTCGCCGTTCTCGAGATGTGTCTGGAGCCGATTCTGAGTGTCCTCGCGGAACTCCACCTGCGCGTCAGGATTCTCACGGGTGAACCCGGCGATCATCGACGGCAACACCGTCGGCCCCAGAGCGGGATAACAGCCGATCGCGATGGGTCCCGACACGCTTCCGCCGGTTCCGAGCGCATCGGATTCGAGTTCCCCGGCTTGCTGAAGTAGCGCCCGGGCGCGCACCAGAACCGCTTCACCGGTGCGGGTGAGTTGAATGCCGAGTGAGCGACGGCGAACGCACAGTTGAACTTTGAGCGCGCGTTCGAGTTCGGTGAGCGCCGCGGACAGGGCGGAAGGAGAGAGGTGCAGGCGCTCGGCCGCGGCACTGATCGTTCCGGTCTCGGCTACCGCGACAAACGCGGCCAGCTGACGCATCGTGTACGTGGGAGCAGGATCGATGCGAGGCATGAGATCGACAGTAGTCGGGTAGATTGCCCTGAATATTTTGGTGTGGCACCGTGAAGAGGTCGACGATCAATCGCTGACCTGCGTCTTCGTGGTGCCCCCGGCAGGATTCGAACCTGCGACCTTTCGCTCCGGAGGCGAACGCTCTATCCCCTGAGCTACGGGGGCGCACCGAATACTCGGTGTGCCGATTGGGCTGCGTTAGCGTAGCGCATCACGGGGGGACAAGACCAAACCGGCACCCGTCTCGGCATGGCGTCGTCGCGGGAGGTAGTCGAGGACGCGGCCGGGGACCATGGTCGTCGAATCATCTGTACCGACTGACTCGGATGCTTTTTACGCCTAGGCTCGGCTCTGAGCACAGGCTCGGGCGGACTGCTCGGGCACCCTCGTGAGGTACGGGAGTCGTTGATGACCGATCACCACTATTCCGAAGACCAGCTCGCGCTCGACCTGAAGTGGTGGGCAGCGGCCAACTATCTGACCGTCGCGCAGATCTATCTGAAGGACAACACGCTTCTGCGGGAACCGTTGCGTGCCGAGCACATCAAGCCCCGACTGCTCGGGCACTGGGGGACCAGCCCCGGCTTGTCGATGATCTACACGCTCCTCAATCGGCACATCGTCGCCACCGGCGCAGACTGGCTTTACGTGACCGGTCCCGGGCACGGCGGTCCGGCGCTGGTCGCGTCGACGTATCTCGAGGGAACGTACTCGGAGATCTATCCTGAAGTCTCGGACGACGCCGAGGGCATCCACCGGATGTGTCGGCGATTCTCCGCTCCCGGCGGAGTGCCCAGCCATGTGAGTGTGCAGACACCCGGAAGCATCCACGAAGGCGGCGAGCTCGGCTACGCCCTTGCCCATGCGGCCGGCGCTGCCTTCGATCATCCGAACCTCGTGGTGGCCTGTGTGATCGGCGACGGCGAAGCGGAGACCGGGCCGTTGTCCGGTTCGTGGAAGCTCCCGGCGTTCCTGAATCCACGACGCGACGGCGCGGTGCTGCCGATCCTGCACGTGAACGGTGCCAAGATCGCCGGGCCGACGGTCTACGGACGCAGCAGCGACGAAGACATCCAGGCCTATCTTGGTGGACAGGGGTGGGCGCCGATCGTCGTCTCCGGTGACGACCCCGACGCGGTGTTTCCTCAGCTGTATCAAGCGATCTCGCAGGCGTACGAGAAGATCCGCGAGATGCAGGGTGCCGCACGCCGCGGAGAGGAGTGGACGGGTTCGTGGCCGGCAATCGTGTTGCGGACGCCGAAAGGATGGACCGGTCCACACACCGTCGACGGAATCTTGGTCGAGGGCACACATCGTGCGCACCAGGTGCCGTTGTCCGGCGTGCGAAGCAACGAATCACATCTGCGGCAACTCGAAGAGTGGATGCGGTCGTACCGTCCGGACGAGTTGTTCGACGCCAACGGATCACTCGTCGCGGAACTGGCGGCGCTGTCGCCGACGGGGGACAAGCGCATGGGGAGCACTCCCTACGCGAACGGTGGACGACTTCGCGTCGATCTCCCGATGCCGCCGCTCGAAAAGTACGCGCTTCCCATCCAATCCCCGGGTTCGACCTTCCACGAGACGACGCGAGTTCTCGGCGAGCTTCTGCGCGACATCTACGCCGCCACGGAAACCGAGGACAGCGGCGGGATCTTCCGACTCTTCTGTCCGGACGAGACGTCGAGCAATCGCCTCGGCGCCGTATTCGAGACAACCGATCGCTGCTGGCAACTGCCGATCACCGACTACGACGACGGGCTGTCCGCGGACGGTCGTGTCATGGAGGTCCTCAGCGAGCACCTCTGCGAGGGATGGCTCGAGGGCTATCTGCTGTCGGGCCGACACGGGATGTTCGCGAGCTACGAAGCATTTGCGATGGTGAGCGTGTCGATGCTCATCCAGCACGCCAAGTGGCTCCAACATGCCGTCGACCTGCCGTGGCGGGCGTCTGTTGCTTCGCTCAACGTGCTGCTGACCAGTACGTGCTGGCGCAACGATCACAACGGA
Organism: Rhodococcus sp. YH3-3; assembly: GCF_001653035.1. Taxonomy (NCBI): domain Bacteria; kingdom Bacillati; phylum Actinomycetota; class Actinomycetes; order Mycobacteriales; family Nocardiaceae; genus Rhodococcus; species Rhodococcus sp. YH3-3. The sequence goes on from NZ_BCWH01000002.1 coordinate 2,024,615, forward strand.
TTCAGTCATCAGGGCCCCGGCATGATCGACGCCGTTATTCCCTTGGCCCCCAGTGTGATCCGCGTGTGGTTGCCGCCGGATTCCAACACCTTGCTCTCGATCTCGGATCACTGCCTGCGTAGCACCGACCACGTCAACCTGATAGTCGTGGACAAGCAACCACACCTGCAGTACCTCACGCTCGAGCAAGCGCACGAGCACTGCGCGGCGGGCGCTTCGGTCTGGGAATGGGCCGGAACCGAGGCTCGCGGACAGGAACCGGACGTGGTCCTGGCCGCCGCGGGAGATGTGCCGACGCAGGAGATCCTGGCTGCTGCACAGTTGCTGCGCGATCACACACCCGAACTGATCACCCGCGTCGTCAACGTCGTCGATCTGATGGCCTTGCTGACGCCAACCGAGCATCCCCACGGATTCGGGGAGCGGGTCTTCCTCGATCTGTTCACCGCGCAGACCGACGTCGTGTTCGCATTCCACGGATACTCGCGTGCCGTGCACGAACTGATTCACGGGCGTCCGAGTCCCGAGCGCTTCCACGTTCGCGGATTCAGTGAACAGGGAACAACCACAACACCGTTCGACATGGTTGTCCTCAACAAGATGAGCCGCTACCACCTGGTGATCGAGGCGCTACGACGCTCCAAGCGTCGGCCGGCCGGGGCGTCCGAGTTGGCGGAGTTCTGCCGCACACAGCTCGAAAAGCACTCGCGTTACATCGTCGAGCACCTCGAAGACATGCCGGAAGTAGAAAACTGGACCTGGTCCTGAAATTCAGGACCAGGCCCAGTTGGGTCTGAACAATTTCGGCTCAGTTCAGTTCTGCTCAGTTCATGGGCAGTGGCACTGCGCCGCGAGCTGCCAACATGTCGGTCATCAGCTTGGACTCGCTCTGCTGCGTGTTGACCATCGTCTGCGCCAGGCTGCGCACCGGCCCCTCGGTGGCGTCGGCTGCTGCGTACTCCATCATCGGAAGCCCACCTTCGTGGTGACGAAGCATCAGCTGCAGGAACAAGGTGTCGAGTTGCAGACCTTCCGCTGCGCGGAGAGCCGCAAGGTCCTCGGGGGACGCCATGCCGGGCATCGTGTCGACCGGCCCGGAATGACTCATGTCCATCGTGGCCGAAGTCCCGTGCGATCCATGGCCGGAGCCCGAATCCGACGACATCCACTCCATGTACGGGCCCACCTTGGACAGCGGCTGATCCCACATGGTCAGCCACGCCTGCATCTGACCGAGCTGGTTCTGCTGCGTGGTCAAGATGTCGAACGCGAGCGTGCGTACGTCGTTGTCCGTGGACTTCGTCAGGGCGATGGACGCCATGTCGACGGCCTGGCTGTGATGCACGCTCATGTCCTGCGCGAAGCCCACGTCCACCGAATCCGAAGCCGGAACGGTCAGTGACGACTTCGCATCGGGTCCGAGGAGGTTGGTCAGTGCGCCGAGCGCAAAACCGACGGCGATCGCGCCGATCAGACCGATGATCAGCAGTGCGGTGCGCTGACTCGGCTTCGAAGACTGATCGGTGTTCGTCGAACTATCCACCGGTGGGAATCTGTTCGTCGGTGGCCGGGGTAGCGCCCGTGCCGTCCATCTGGATGGCGTCGGCGCCCGGAGGTGTCGGATCGAACGGCGACGTCGACGGAGTGAACAGCGGGTTGGTGCAGCTCGCGCCGACCTCGGGGTAGACGTTCGGGTTCTGGTTCAGCGCAGTGATGAACTGATCGATGCGATCGTCGTCGGCCTTGTCGATCTCGAGGCGATGGCCCCACGACTGCAGAGAAATGGGGCTGCTCTGACCGGGGTACGGCGACATCAGCATGTAGGACTTGCCGTTCACGCGTCCGGCGAGACTGTCGATCTGGTCCTGGTCGACGAGATCGGGGTTGTACGTGATCCAGATGGCGCCGTGCTCGAGCGAGTGGACGGCGTTCTCGGTGCGAATCGGGTCGGCGTACACGGTTCCGGTGCAGTTAGCCCAGGTGGCGTCGTGCGGGCCACCGAACGGCGGGGTCTGGTCGTACGCCACGCGCTGAGTGGAATCGACGTGCTGGCCGGCCGGGTACTCGATCTTGAGGACGCCGTCGATCTTGTCGGACGGATCCTTGTTCTCGGAGCTGTACTTGTACGGCTCGAGGGCCTGCCGCTCCTCGACCTTGGGCCACAGATTGATACCGAGCACGGCGATGAGTGCGAGCACAGCCACACCGGCGCCGATCGACAGCCAGGGGATCTGGCGGGGAGCGGGGACGCCGCCCTTGCCCTTCTTGGCCGGCCGACTGTTCTTGTTGGCGGCCTTGATGGCCTTGGCTGATTTGGCCCCGGAGTTCTTGTTGGGACCGCGACTATCGGAACCGCTTGGCATCGATTGGGCTCTTTCGGTGTGTGGGCTTGAGGTGTGGCGCGCCCGCGCATGAAGGTACGCGGTGGTAGCTCGGGCATTACCACTGTACTTTCCGAGTCTGAGGGCAAACTTTGAGAGTGGCGTGCGACACGCCACAGCGGCCCCGCGCACGTTCACGGAGAGCGAGGCGTGAGGCGAGTCTCCACTTCCGGTGTGCAGGCAATAGGATGAATACCTGTGACTCCAGCTGACCTTGCCGAACTGCTCCGCGGAACCGCAGCGAGCGTCCTTGCCGATCGTGGCCTCGACGTATCCGTGCTACCCGAAACCCTCACCGTCGAGCGACCACGCAACCCCGAGCACGGCGATTACGCCACCAACATTGCCATGCAGGTAGCCAAGAAGGTCGGCACGAATCCCCGCGAGCTGGCGGGCTGGATCGCCGAAGCCCTCACCGCTGCCGACGGAATCGAATCCGCCGAGATCGCCGGGCCCGGCTTCCTCAACATTCGGTTGGACAAGGACGCCCAGGGCGCGATCGTCGTGTCGGTTCTCGAAGCCGGTGCGTCGTACGGCTCGGGTGACTCCCTCGCCGGCAAGAAGATCAACCTCGAATTCGTCTCCGCCAACCCCACCGGACCGATTCACCTCGGTGGAACCCGTTGGGCCGCAGTCGGAGACGCGCTCGGACGCATTCTGTCCGCGCAGGGTGGTTTGGTAACACGTGAGTACTACTTCAACGATCACGGTGCCCAGATCGACCGCTTCTCGCGTTCGCTGATCGCTGCAGCGAAGGGTGAACCTGCTCCCGAAGACGGTTACGCCGGTGCATACATCGCCGACATCGCCGCCTCGGTTCTGAAGCAGCGTCCCGACGTCATGGATCTGCCTGCCGACGAGCAGCAGGAAACCTTCCGCGCCATCGGCGTCGAATTGATGTTCACGCACATCAAGCAGACCCTGCACGACTTCGGCGTCGACTTCGACGTCTACTTCCACGAGAACTCGCTCTTCGAATCCGGTGCGGTCGAGAAGGCCGTCGAATCCCTCAAGGGTTCGGGCAACCTCTTCCACGAAGACGGTGCGTGGTGGCTCAAGAGCACCGACTACGGCGACGACAAGGACCGCGTCGTCATCAAGAGCGATGGCAACGCCGCCTACATCGCCGGTGACATCGCCTACTTCCAGAACAAGCGCGCCCGTGGGTTCGACCTCTGTATCTACATGCTCGGCGCCGACCATCACGGTTACATCGGCCGTCTCAAGGCTGCCGCTGCCGCATTCGGCGACGATCCGGACACCGTCGAGGTGCTGATCGGCCAGATGGTCAACCTCGTCAAGGACGGCACTGCCGTCAAGATGAGCAAGCGTGCAGGCACCGTCATCACCCTCGACGACCTGGTCGAGGCAATCGGCGTCGACGCCTCGCGTTACGTCATGATCCGCTCGTCGGTCGACTCGAGCATCGACATCGACCTCGACCTGTGGACCAAGACCAGCAGCGAGAACCCCGTCTACTACGTGCAGTACGCGCACGCACGCCTCTCGGCGATCGCCCGCAACGCCGCAGACCTCGGTCTGTCCGCCGACGCGAGCAACCTCGCCCTGCTCACCGTCGAGCAGGAGGGTGACCTCATCCGCACGATCGGCGAGTATCCACGCGTCGTGTCGAGCGCTGCGAATCTGCGTGAGCCGCACCGTATTGCCCGCTACCTCGAAGAACTCGCGGGTGCGTACCACCGCTTCTACGGCGCGTGCCGCATCCTTCCGCAAGGCGACGAAGACGCCACCGACGTGCACCGCGCGCGTCTGGCTCTCTGCGCCGCCACCCGACAGGTCCTGGCCAACGGTCTCGAACTGCTCGGCGTCACCGCACCGGAGCAAATGTGAACGCGCACCCCGCCGGCCCCAAGCACGCCGAGCAGTTGCAGGCCCCCGGCTTGCCCGACCGTCCGACCAGCCCCGAAGCCTTCGGCGAACTCTCACCGCAGGTGTGGCCGCGCAACGCTTCTCGCGGCGACGACGGTGAAGTGACCCTCGCGGGTGTCAAGGTCGGTGAACTTGCCGAGAAGTACGGCACCCCGCTGTTCGTCATCGACGAGGACGACTTCCGCTCGCGCTGCCGTGACATGGCCCGCGCCTTCGGCCCGGATGCCAAGGTGCACTACGCATCCAAGGCATTCCTCTGTGGCGAGATCGCACGCTGGGTCGCCGACGAAGGCCTCTCGCTCGACGTCTGCTCCGGCGGCGAACTGGCGATCGCGTTGCACGCGGACTTCCCGGCCGAGCGAATTGCCATGCACGGCAACAACAAGTCAGTCGCCGAACTGGCCGCTGGTGTCGCCGCGGGCGTCGGACACGTCGTGCTCGACTCGTCGATCGAGATCGACCGACTCGATCGTGTCGCCGGTGAGGCCGGTGTCGTTCAGGACGTGTTGATCCGACTGACCGTCGGCGTCGAAGCGCATACTCACGAATTCATCTCCACCGCACACGAGGACCAGAAGTTCGGTTTCTCGCTGGCCGGGGGAGCGGCGATCGACGCGGTCCGTCGCGTCTTCGCTGCCGACAACTTGCGCCTGGTCGGCCTGCACAGCCACATCGGTTCGCAGATCTTCGACGTCGACGGTTTCGAGGTGGCAGCGCACCGTGTGATCGGTTTGCTCCGCGACGTCGTCACCGAGTTCGGAGTCGAGAAGACCAAGCAGATTTCGATCATCGACCTCGGCGGCGGAATGGGGATCTCGTACATCCCCTCCGACGACCCGCCGCCCGTCGACGAACTGGCAGCAAAGCTCGGCCACATCGTGCGCAACGAGTCCGCACTGGCCGGATTGCCGGAGCCGACGCTTGCCGTCGAACCCGGCCGCGCCATCGCCGGACCTGGCACGGTGACGCTCTACGAGGTCGGCACCATCAAGGACGTCACGGTGGGTAGCTCGCTGACACGCCGCTACATCAGCGTCGACGGCGGGATGAGCGACAACATCCGCACGTCCCTCTACGGTGCGGAGTACGAAGCCAAGTTGGTTTCGCGAACTTCCGAGGCTGATCCCGTCGTTGCACGTATCGTCGGTAAGCACTGCGAGTCCGGTGACGTGGTCATTCGGGACACCTGGATGCCCGAGGACGTCGGGCCCGGTGATTTACTAGCGGTAGCAGCGACCGGTGCATACTGCTATTCGATGTCGAGCAGGTACAACCTGCTCACCCGCCCAGCCGTGGTGGCGGTGCGTGACGGAGTCTCACGCGTGATTCTGCGGAGGGAAACAGTGGAAGATCTGCTCAGCTTGGAGGTATCGCAGTGACGAGCGAATCGGCGCATCGCGCTATCGGTGTGGCCGTTCTCGGCCTCGGCAACGTCGGGAGCGAGGTCGTCCGGATCATTCGTGAGCAGGCCGAGGAACTCGAAGCTCGCGTCGGCGCCCCGTTGGAACTGCGGGGAGTTGCCGTCCGCCGTATCGGCTCCGGCCCCGGGAATTCCCCGGGAGGAACTGCAGACGACGGACGCCGAGTCTCTGGTCGGTCGTGACGACGTCGACATCGTGGTCGAGGTGATCGGCGGAATCGAGCTCCCTCGCAAGCTGATTCTCTCTTCCCTCAACTCCGGTAAGTCGGTCGTGACCGCCAACAAGGCGCTGCTCGCGGACCACACCGGTGAATTGGCGGAGGCTGCAGAGGCCAACTCTGTCGACCTGTACTTCGAGGCCGCTGTTGCCGGTGCGATCCCCGTGATCCGCCCGCTCACACAGTCGTTGGCCGGAGACCGTGTCAACAAGGTCGCCGGAATCGTGAACGGCACCACCAACTTCATCCTCTCCGCGATGGACGAGACCGGCGCCGACTACGAAGAGACCCTCGCCGAAGCCGGACGCCTCGGATACGCGGAAGCCGACCCGACCGCGGACGTCGAAGGCTACGACGCCGCGGCGAAGGCAGCGATCCTCGCGTCGATCGCGTTCCACACCCGCGTCACTGCCGCGGACGTGTACCGCGAAGGAATCTCCACGATCACCTCCGCCGACCTGGCGTCGGCGAAGGCACTCGACTGCACGATCAAGTTGCTCTCGATCTGCGAGCGCATCGTCACGCCCAAGGGCAAGGAGCGGATTTCCGCTCGCGTGTACCCGGCGCTGGTTCCGCTCAGCCATCCGCTGGCCTCGGTCAACGGCGCGTTCAACGCCGTTGTCGTGGAAGCAGAGAACGCCGGCCGGCTCATGTTCTACGGCCAGGGCGCAGGCGGCGCCCCCACCGCTTCCGCGGTGATGGGTGACCTGGTGATGGCTGCGCGCAACAAGGTTCACGGCGGCCGCGGCCCCCGCGAGTCCAAGTACGCCAAGCTCAAGGTCGCCCCGATGGGCGACATCCTCACGCGCTACTACGTGAACATGGAGGTCGCGGACAAGGAAGGTGTGCTGTCCGCAGTCGCCGCCGAGTTCGCCAAGCACGGCGTGAGCATCTCCGTCGTCCGCCAGGAGGGCGCCGGCGCCGGCGCGCGTCTGGTGGTCGTCACTCATGTAGCAACCGACGCGGCTCTCTCCGAGACCGTGGCGGCCCTCAACGAACTCGAATTCGTCACCGCTGTGACCAGCGTGCTGCGACTGGAAGGCACTGAACAATGACCGGCATCGTCAACCCCGTCCACAAGGCATGGCCGGGTCTCATCGAGGCATACCGGGACCGTCTCGCGATCGGTGACAACTGGAAGACCGTCACCCTGCGCGAAGGCGGCACCCCGCTCCTGCCGGCCGGCCACCTCTCCGAGATCACCGGCTGCGACGTCTACCTCAAGGTCGAGGGTCTCAACCCCACCGGTTCCTTCAAGGACCGCGGCATGACGATGGCCGTCACCGACGCCTTGGCCCGTGGCCAGCGTGCAGTTCTGTGCGCGTCCACCGGCAACACCTCCGCCTCGGCCGCTGCGTATGCAGCCAAGGCAGGCATGACCTGCGCCGTGCTCATCCCGCAGGGCAAGATCGCCATGGGCAAGCTTGCGCAGGCAGTCATGCACGGCGCCAAGATCATTCAGGTCCAGGGCAACTTCGACGACTGCCTCGAGCTGGCGCGCAAGACCACGGCCGAATTCCCCACCATCGGTCTCGTCAACTCAGTCAACCCGGTGCGCATCGAAGGCCAGAAGACCGCGGCATTCGAGATCATGGACGTCCTCGGCAAGGCTCCCGACGTGCACGCACTCCCGGTCGGAAACGCCGGTAACATCACCGCGTACTGGCGCGGATACTCCGAGTACTACGCGGACGGTCTGACCACGGTGAAGCCCCGCATGCTCGGCGTCCAGGCAGCCGGAGCGGCTCCGCTGGTCAACGGTGCTCCCGTCAAGGATCCCGAAACCATCGCCACCGCAATCCGAATCGGTTCTCCCGCTTCCTGGAACGGCGCTGTCGCCGCGAAGGAAGAGTCGAACGGTGCATTCCGTGCCGCCACCGACGAGAAGATCCTCGAGGCTTACCGTCTGATCGCCGCCACCGAGGGCGTCTTCGTCGAACCGGCGTCGGCAGCCAGCGTCGCCGGCCTGCTCGCCGCACGTGCAGAGGGCTGGCTCGAGCCGGGCCTGACCGTCGTGTGCACGGTGACCGGTAACGGTCTCAAGGATCCTGACACGGCTTTGAAGGGTATGCCGAACGTCGAGCCGATCGGTGTCGATCCCGTTGCCGTCGCGGCTGCCCTCGAGCTTGCATAGTGTCCGTGGATTCATCGACCACTCCGCGGAATCCGGTGTCTGACATGACTATAACCCTGCCTATCGGCCTTTCGGTGACTGCTCGCGTCCCGGCCTCGAGTGCGAACTTGGGGCCGGGGTTCGACACCCTCGGCCTGGCGTTGGGGTTGTACGACGAAATCGTGGTCACCACAACGGATTCAGGCCTTCAGATTCGCGTCGAAGGTGAAGGCGCTGCCGACGTGCCCTGGGGTCCTTCGCATCTCGTGGTCCGCGCCATCGAGCGTGGTCTCGAGGCGGCCGGAGTGTGGGCCAGTGGCCTGGACGTGTTGTGCCGCAACGCGATTCCACATTCGCGCGGGTTGGGATCCTCGGCTTCCGCGGCTGTCGGTGGATTGGCAGCAGCCAACGGTCTGGCGCGCGCTCTCGATGCCGAGATCGGCTTGACGGAAGAGCAGTTGGTTCAACTCTCGTCCGAGTTCGAAGGTCACCCGGACAACGCGTCTGCCAGTGTTCTCGGTGGCGCAGTCGTCTCGTGGAGTTGCCCACCGGCCGTCGAAGGCGACGAGCCGATCTACTCCGCGGCCAAACTCGACGTCCATCCCGACATCCGTGCTGTGGCACTGGTTCCCGAGGAGCGGTCGTCCACCGCACACACTCGCGGGCTCCTGCCCGAATTGGTTCCGCACCAGGATGCCTCGTTCAACGCGAGCCGCAGCGCGCTCGCCGTCGTTGCGCTCACTGCTCGGCCCGATCTGTTGATGGCGGCCACCGAGGATCGCCTGCATCAGGCACAGCGCGCACCCGCGCTTCCGCTCACGACGCGATGGATCGGGATCCTGCGCGAGGCGGGTATTGCTGCGACCGTTTCCGGAGCCGGCCCCACCGTGTTGGCGCTCAGCACAGAACCTTTCCCCGTCGAACTCGCGGAAGCGGCGCGGGCAGACGGACTACGTGTCCTCGAATTGGACATCGCCGACGGCGTCGAAGTATCCACGACGACGGTCTGATCCCTGCCTTGGTCCTGGTGATCGCCCACTACCGATCGGTAGTGAACTGACACACCCAGTCGTCCAAATTCTTGCCGGACTCAGGTTTGGGCGCTATCCTGGGCTATGTCCGTACATCGTGCGCGTCAGTCGCCGGTGCATCACCAGGGGGCAAAACTCCTTCCCAATCGGGGTCCACAGTCCTTGGCATGATTCTCGCAGGCATGATCCTCACGCTTGTACCTTCTCCGAAGGTTTGAATCCTCCGCGGATCGAACACTCAGAGGTTCCATCACTCTGGGGTTCAACACACGGGGGAGTGAATCGTCGACGAAGGCGCGTTGGGCAGGTTTGCGAGCGCATGAAAAGTTTGAGGCGAGAGTTTCCGACAATCATGTGACGGCGGACAAGCCGGCAGTTCTGGACAGCAACCACGTACGGCACCACCGAGTTCGGTATTCAATCGAACTGCGGGACGAACCCTCGACTTTGCGCAGTGCGAGTGAGGGAAGGAAAGGACCTCCGTGACCGATACGGACCTCATCGCCACTTCTGCACCCGCCGGGTCGGAATCAGGCGACAATTCTCAGGCGTCATCTTCAGCATCGAACGGTGCGGTGGCGACCTCCACGAAGCGTGCCGAAACGCGCCGTGGTGCCGGACTCTCCGGCATGGTGCTCACCGAACTCCGCACTCTTGCGGGTGAACTGGGCATCAAAGGCACTTCCGGCATGCGCAAGGGTGACCTGATCGCAGCCATCAAGGAGCGCCAGGGCGGCAGCGCAAAGGCTGCACCCGCACAGAGTGAACTCACTCTCGACGACGCACCCGTTGCGCGCACTCGTGCCAAGAGCACTCGCGCCGCACGCACCGAAACCCCCGCAGCCGAAACAGCTCCGGCAGCCGAGTCGGCTCCTGCCGAGGCCGCGCCTGCGCGTACCGAATCCGCCG
>NZ_BCWH01000002.1:2034770-2052270 GCF_001653035.1 Rhodococcus sp. YH3-3
AGGGCCAGCGCGACAACCAGGGCCAGCGGGACAACCAGGGCCAGCGTGAGAACCAGGGCAACCGGGGCAACCAGGATCGCCAGGACCGCCAGGACCGCGGCAATCAGAACAACGCCGGTCCTCGCACGGACAACCGCAACAACGGACCGGACGACGACGAAGAGGGTGGACGCGGACGCCGCGGACGCCGTTTCCGCGAGCGCCGTGGCCGTGGTCGCGATCGCGGTGAGGGTGGCGCACCCAACGATTCACGCGAGACCGAGATTCGTGAGGACGACGTCCTTCAGCCGGTCGCCGGCATCCTCGACGTCCTCGACAATTACGCCTTCGTGCGTACGTCCGGGTACCTCGCCGGTCCCAACGACGTCTACGTCTCCATGAACCTGATCCGCAAGAACGGCCTTCGCCGTGGCGACGCCATCACCGGTGCCGTCCGCGTCTCGCGTGACGGTGAGCAGGGCAGCCAGCGCCAGAAGTTCAACCCGCTGGTTCGCATCGACACGGTCAACGGCGGCGACGTCGAGGCCGCGAAGAAGCGCCCCGAGTTCAACAAGCTCACGCCGCTGTACCCGAACCAGCGTCTGCGCCTCGAGACCGAGCAGCACATTCTCACGACGCGTGTCATCGACCTGGTGATGCCCATCGGTAAGGGCCAGCGTGCCCTCATCGTCAGCCCGCCCAAGGCCGGTAAGACCAGCGTGTTGCAGGCGATCGCGAATGCGGTCGCCACCAACAATCCTGAGTGCTATCTGATGGTCATCCTCGTGGACGAGCGCCCCGAGGAAGTGACCGACATGCAGCGCAGCGTGAAGGGTGAGGTCATTTCCTCCACCTTCGACCGCCCGCCGGGAGATCACACCGCAGTTGCCGAGCTGGCAATCGAGCGTGCGAAGCGCCTGGTCGAGATGGGTAAGGACGTCGTCGTACTGCTCGACTCCATCACGCGTCTGGGTCGTGCGTACAACAACTCCTCGCCGGCGTCGGGACGCATCCTCTCCGGTGGTGTCGACTCGACGGCGCTCTACCCGCCGAAGCGTTTCCTCGGTGCTGCCCGCAACATCGAGAACGGTGGATCGCTCACCATCATCGCTACCGCAATGGTCGAGACCGGATCCACCGGCGACACCGTGATCTTCGAAGAGTTCAAGGGCACCGGCAACGCCGAGCTCAAGCTCGATCGCAAGATCGCCGAACGCCGCGTGTTCCCGGCCGTGGACGTCAACCCGTCCAGCACGCGTAAGGACGAGTTGCTCCTGAGCCCGGACGAAGCTGCGGTGCTGCACAAGCTCCGCCGCGTCCTGTCCGGTCTGGACTCGCATCAGGCCATCGATCTGCTGATCGATCGACTGAAGAAGAGCAAGAACAACCTCGAGTTCCTGATGCAGGTCTCCAAGACCGCACCGGGTGCGATCGACGACTGATCGACTCGACGTCAAAGGCCCACAACCAGCTGGTTGTGGGCCTTTTGCGTGGGCGGAACAAAACCGAGGGGCAGTGCGTTGACAACTTCGTACAGCCACCCCGAGGCGTGCGAGACGCGGATTATCCGGTGAGGTACCGCATCTGGCATACTGAACGGCCGAGTCCGGTTCCGGTTCACGATGTCGATTGGCGACGTCGACCCGGCGACCATTGAAAGGGACACCATGAAGGCAGGAATCCACCCAACCTACGTAGCGACCACCGTCGTCTGCGGTTGCGGTAACACGTTCGAGACCCACAGCACCAAGGAGTCCGGACGCATCAACGTCGAGGTTTGCTCGCAGTGCCACCCGTTCTACACGGGCAAGCAGAAGATTCTCGACACCGGTGGACGCGTCGCTCGCTTCGAGGCTCGCTACGGTAAGCGCGCAGACAGCAAGGTCCCGGCCACCGAGTCCTAGCTGTTCCGCCGACGCCCGATCTGCCATGCGCAGATCGGGCGTCGGCTTTTTTGTGCCTGCACTCGGTTTGCGCGTTTCCCGGGTCCCGGCGTCGAAATACCTTCAAGCGCGCACCGTAGGAATCGAAACTCAGAGCGGAGCGAACCATGGCAGGCGCAACCCAGCCCTCGGCCATCGACGACATCTTGGCGGAGCACGCCGGTCTCGAAGCACAGATGTCCGATCCGGCGCTGCACAACGACCCTGCCGCTGCCAGGCGCGTCGGTAAACGGTTCTCCGAGCTCTCGCCGATCATGTCGACGTACAACAAGCTCACCGCTGCGCAGGACGATCTGGAAGCCGCGCGCGAACTAGCCGCCGACGATTCCAGCTTCGCCGCCGAGATCCCCGATCTCGAAGCCGAGGTCGCGCAGCTCGAGCAGACGCTTACCGATCAGTTGGCGCCGCGTGATCCGCATGACGGCGACGACATCGTCCTCGAAGTGAAGTCCGGTGAGGGCGGCGAAGAATCCGCGCTCTTCGCCTCGGACCTGGCCCGCATGTACGTCCGCTACGCGGAACGGCATGGCTGGCGCGTCGAGATTCTCGACGCGACGGTCTCCGATCTCGGCGGATACAAGGAAGCCACGCTGTCGATCAAGAGCAAGTCGGACACCCCGGACGGAGTGTGGGCGCGGCTGAAGTTCGAGGGCGGCGTTCACCGCGTCCAACGAGTGCCTGTCACCGAATCCCAGGGACGCGTTCACACTTCGGCTGCCGGCGTTCTGGTCTACCCGGAGCCCGAAGAGGTCGAGCAGGTCCAGATCGACGAAAGTGACCTGCGTATCGACGTCTACCGTTCGTCCGGCAAGGGCGGTCAGGGCGTCAACACGACCGACTCTGCTGTCCGAATCACGCACCTTCCGACCGGCATCGTCGTCACCTGCCAGAACGAGCGTTCGCAGCTCCAGAACAAGGCGCGCGCCATGCAGGTCCTTGCAGCCCGTTTGCAGGTAGTCGCCGAGGAAGCCGCGGACGCTGAAGCGTCGGCAGGTCGCCAGAGTCAGGTTCGGACGGTGGACCGTTCGGAGCGCATCCGCACCTACAACTTCCCCGAGAACCGCATCACCGATCACCGCATCGGATTCAAGTCGCACAACCTCGACGCGGTGCTCGACGGTGAGCTCGACGCACTTCTCGATGCATTGGGCAAGGCGGACCGAGAGGCGCGTCTCGCGGCCGAGTAGATGCAGACCATGACTGACCTCCATCCCGCCGGGAACTCGGTGAACCGCGTGTCGGTCGAGCGTGGCAGGCTGTACCCGTGAGTCGACTTCCACTTCGTTTGGCGCTGATCGAAGCTGCAAAACAGCTCGACGCCGCAGGTGTGCCCAGCCCACGCACCGACGCCGAGTTGTTGGCATCCCACCTGCTCGGGGTCGAACGCACGCGTCTCGGGCTGATTCCGTTGGTCGATCCCGAGGTCATCGCGGCGTTCGACGAGTTGGTTGCGCAACGGGTGAAGCGGATTCCGTTGCAGCACATCATCGGAGTCGCGTCGATGGGCAACATCGACGTCGCTGTCGGGCCGGGTGTCTTCATTCCGCGGCCGGAAACCGAACTGCTCATGGGTTGGGCACTCTCGTTCCTCGAAGGTTGCGGAAGCAAGCCGCCGGTAGTTCTGGACCTGTGCACGGGATCGGGTGTACTCGCGCTGTCCATCGCCGAGGCCCGTCCGGACGCCGTCGTTCACGCCGTGGAGAAGGAGCCCGCCGCCCTGGCGTGGGCGCGTCGTAATGCTGCCGACCGCGAGGCCGCCGGTGATACACCGATCCATCTGCATCAGGGTGATGTCACCGATCGGAACCTGTTGCCAGGGCTCGAGGGCGGCGTCGATCTGGTCGTGTCCAATCCGCCGTACATCCCCGAAGGCGCGCAATTGCAGCCTGAGGTCATGGATTACGACCCACACACCGCACTGTTCGGCGGTACCGACGGTCTGTCCGTCATCAAACCCATGATCAGCAACATCGCACGGTGGCTTCGAATCGGCGGCGCGGCAGGCATCGAGCACGACGACACCAACGGGGACGGCGTCGCTGCGCTGTTCTCGGCACGCCGGGTATTCGGCGAGGTCGCGCAGCATCCAGATCTTGCCGGTCGTCCGCGATTCGTCGTCGCCAGACGTGTCGCCACCGACGTCGAAGCACAGCGGAATCGAACGCCCGAAGCGCAGAGTGAAAGGATGGCTGAGTGAGCACCGTGTACGACTGCAGTCAGACAGATTCCCGAACCGCAGGCTTGGCCGCCGCGAAGAACGCGCTCAAGGCCGGCCGACTCGTAGTTCTCCCTACCGACACCCTTTACGGACTCGCCGCCGACGCGTTCGACAGCGAAGCTGTCACGAGTCTGTTGCGCGCCAAGGGACGCGGGCGAGACATGCCCGTCCCGGTACTGGTCGGATCGTGGAACACCATCGACGGGCTCGTCTACAGCGTGCGCCCGCAGGCACGGGATCTGATCCGCGCGTTCTGGCCCGGCGGACTGAGCCTGGTCGTCGAGCAGGCGCCTTCACTTGCCTGGGACCTCGGTGATACCCGCGGAACCGTCATGCTCCGCATGCCTTTGCATCCGGTTGCCCTCGAATTGTTGCGCGATGTCGGACCGCTTGCCGTCTCGAGCGCCAACATTTCGGGGCGTCCGCCGGCAACTACCGTCGAGGAAGCCCGAGATCAGCTCGGCGGATCTGCCAGCGTGTATCTCGACGGGGGCAAGGCCGAACATGCCGTTGCTTCGACGATCGTCGACCTGACCGGCAATTCACCGCGTATCTTGCGAGTGGGTGCCGTCTCGGCAGAATCCATCGCCGAGGTATTGGGCACCAGTCCGGAAAGTCTCGTAGAGGGAGTTTCGTAACGATGGTCGGCGCCGGCGGCGAGCGCGCGGGGGAATCCACGTATTGGGGACCGGATTTCGGTGAGCTTGCCACGGCAGACCCCGAGATCGCGGCTGTTGCGCTGGCCGAACTCGAGCGTCAGCGCGACGGACTTCAACTCATCGCGAGCGAGAACTTCACCAGCCCTGCCGTACTGGCTGCCTTGGGTTCGACTCTGAGCAACAAGTACGCCGAGGGCTATCCGGGTCGGCGTTATTACGGCGGGTGCGAGTACGTCGACGTAGCCGAGAATCTGGCGATCGATCGGGCAAAGGCGCTGTTCGGCGCCGAGCACGTCAACGTCCAACCGCATTCGGGGGCCACTGCGAATCTCGCGGTGTACGCTGCATTCGCCAAGCCCGGCGACACCGTATTGGCGATGAGTCTGCCGCACGGTGGGCATCTGACTCACGGGTCTCGCGTCAGCTTTTCGGGGCAGTGGTTCACCACCGTTCCCTATCACGTCGATTCGGCCACCGAATTGATCGACTACGACGAGGTTCGCACCCTGGCTCTGGCGCACAAGCCGAAAATCATCGTCGCCGGCGCGACCGCGTACTCCCGCACCATCGACTTCGCAGCCTTCCGCTCGATCGCAGACGAGGTCGGTGCGATCCTGTGGGTCGACGCCGCCCACTTCATCGGACTCGTGGCAGGCCGGGCGATACCTTCGTGCGTTCCGTACGCCGACGTCGTCTCCGCGACGACGCACAAAGTCCTCAGAGGCCCGCGCGGCGGAATGATCCTGTGCCGCAGCGAGCATGCCTCGGCTGTAGATCGCGCGGTGTTCCCCTTCATTCAAGGCGGCCCGATGATGCATGCGATCGCCGGGAAAGCGGTTGCGTTCAAAGAGGCGTCGACGCCGGAATATCGTTGGTATGCACAGGAAGTGGTTGCCAACGCATCGGCGCTCGCGCTGTCGTTGGAAGCTCGCGGTCTGCGCACCGTGTCCGGTGGAACCGACACACATCTGGCGCTTCTCGACCTGCGCGCAAGCGGTGTCACCGGCGTCGACGTCGAGCGTAGGTGCGGACTGGCTTCGATCACGCTCAACAAGAACGCGATTCCGTTCGATCCGCAGTCGCCTGCCGTCACGTCCGGAATCCGCGTCGGGTCCGCGGCCGTGACGACCCAGGGTTTCAACCGCTCCGACATGAGCGTGGTGGGGGAGTTGATCGCGCGCGCAGTTGTCGCGGACCCCGCCACCACGTCAGGAGAGGCCGAGTTGGCAGCAGTTGCCGACGGCGTTCGCGAACTGGTCCGGGCAAAGCCTGCCTATGCCCGCCAGACGGGTGATCTCGAGCAGTGATCACTTCCTACGAGGCGACCACGTATCTGGCACAGGGTGGCGGGGGAGCGGGTGTTCCCATCCGTGAACTTTTGCTCGTGCTGTGTACGGCGGCGGTGGTGACCTACCTGGCGACTGGCGCAGTCCGGTTGTTGGCGCTGAGGTTCGGCGCTGTCGCGATTCCTCGTGATCGGGACGTTCACGTCGAGCCGATTCCGCGCCTCGGTGGCGTCGGAATGTATGTCGGCATGGCTGTCGGTCTGCTGTTTGCGCAGCAATTACCCGCGCTCACAAGAGGTTTCGGCTTCGGCAGTCCTGACGTACACGCTGCGCTCGTAGCTGGCGCCGTCATCGTCCTCGTGGGTGTGATCGACGACAGGTGGGGCCTCGACGCCCTCACCAAATTTGTCGGTCAGGTGACTGCTGCCGGCGTTCTCGTGGTGATGGGCGTCAGCTGGTTCATCATCTACAACCCGTTCGGCGGTGACGGTGGGTCCACCATCATCCTCGATCAGATTCAATCCGGACTGTTCACCGTTGCTGTTGCCGTCGCGACCATCAACGCCATGAATTTTGTCGACGGTCTCGACGGATTGGCCGCCGGGTTGGGGCTGATCGCGGCGCTCGCCATCCTCATCTTCTCGATCGGTCTTCTCCACGATCAGGGCGGCGACGCGAGTGTCTACCCGCCGGCGATGATCGCGGCGGCCTTGGCAGGCGCTTGTCTCGGTTTTCTTCCACACAACTTCAATCCAGCGCGCATTTTCATGGGCGATTCCGGGTCGATGTTGATCGGTCTCATGCTGGCCGCGATCTCCACCAGTGCATCCGGTCGTATTCCGCTCGCTGCTTACGGAACCCGCGACCTCGTCGGCCTCCTCGCGCCGTTGTTGCTGGTCGGGGCTGTGATGTTCATCCCGATGCTGGACATGCTCCTGGCCGTGATCCGCCGGACGAAAGCGGGCGTCAGTCCGTTCAGTCCGGACAAGATGCACCTGCATCATCGCCTCTTGCAGATCGGACACACGCACCGACGAGTTGTGCTGGTCATCTACCTGTGGGTCAGCGTCCTGGCGTTCGGTGCCGTCGGATCCTCGCTGCTCAATCGTCAGCTGGTTGTTGTACTCGTCGCGGCCGGTTTGGTTCTTGCGTTGTTCTTCACTGCGGTGCCTTCCCTTATCGATCGCAAGCAGCAGCGTCGCTAGCCAAGTTTTCCGATCCATTACCCTTGGGTATCGTGACGAACACGCCGCAGCCTGTACCTGCCTCGCAACCCATCCCTGATTCGACCGCCGCCATGAAGTCGGCCGTGAAGTGGGGTGTGATGGGGCTGATCGCGCTGGCCGTGGTCGGCGCGCTCCTGGGCGGGCTCTTCGCCGGTAAGGAAGGCGTCTACGGCGCTTTGATCGGCGCAGCCGTCGGCGGCGGGTTCATCCTGTTCACGGCGTTGGGCGTGCTGCTCACAGCGAAGCTGCCTGCGCTCACGGCCGGTGCCGTTCTACTCGGTACCTGGCTGCTGAAGATGATTCTCGCGATGGTGGTTCTCTTTGTCCTCTCGGACATGGATTTCTACAACAAGACCGCCCTCGTCCTGGTCATCATCATGTCGCTGGTCGTGGTGCTCGGTGCGGAGACTTACGGCGTCCTGGGAACCAAAACTACGTACGTCGATCCCACTCCCAGCAGCAACGTCGACGACGACGAGTAGTACTACAAGAGGTAACTAATCGGACTTCCAGGTACCCCATCTACACAATGTCGTAGATGACTTGATAAGGTTCGGTTCAAGCGAGAGCAATGGTGGGCCGAGTAACACTCAGCCGACGATGCCATGTGCTCGCAGGTGGTCGAAATTCTGACCACTGAGTCGACGAGAGTCGCCGACACCGACAGACGCCAGGCCCCTCTAGGGTTCTCCAGCTGCTGACGAATGCGCGAGTCGAACTTGTCGACTTGTAGATCGTCAATGTCCGATCGAACCGCAGTCAATGATGGCTGCGGACCGACTACGGGAGAGAACGCTGAGCGTCACCACCCTGGCCGCGGATGAATTCCATGCGCCGTCACTAGACGATTTTTTCCCGCCCTCCGTGTTGATTCACGCGGGCCCCTTCGAGCTCGACCGTCTGATGCTGATTCGTCTGCTGATGTCGGTGCTGGTCGCAGCCTTCTTCGTGATCGCAATGCGCAGCCCTCGACTGGTTCCCCGTGGACTGCAGAACGCAGCTGAGCTCGCGCTCGACTTCGTTCGTATCAACATCGCCGAGGAGATCCTGGGCAAGGAACAGGGCAAGCGCTTCCTGCCGGTCATCACGACGATCTTCTTCATCGTGGTCGCCAGCAACCTGGCCAGCGTCATTCCCTTCCTGAACATCTCGCCGAACGCACGAATCGGTATGCCGCTGGTACTCGCAGCGCTCGCCTACATCGTGTTCAACTACGTGGGAATCAAGAAGTACGGCTTCTTCAAGTACGTCAAGAGCAGCATCGTCGTTCCCGGCGTCCCGCTGCCCCTGCACTTCCTGTTGGTGCCCATCGAGTTCATCTCGACCTTCATCCTGCGCCCGTTCACGCTGATGGTTCGTCTCATGGCCAACATGTTGGCCGGCCACATCCTGCTGGTGCTGTTCTTCAGCGCGACGAACTACTTCTTCTTCGTGTCCGGCGGATTCCAGGCGATCTTCGGTGTTCCGTCGATCATTGCCGGTATCGCATTCACGTTCTTCGAGCTGCTGGTCATCTTCCTGCAGGCTTACGTGTTCGCGCTGCTGACCGCGGTGTACATCGATCTGGCGCTCCACGCCGACGAGCACTGACCTTTTACCTCCTCACCAGCTACACCAAGAACTGAGCCTCTTGCCGAATCCGGCGGAGGTCAACAGAAAGGGAATGGAACACCATGAGCATCGCTTACCTCGCTCAGGAAGTTGTCGAGACCAAGTCGCGCGGCTACGGAGCCATCGGCTACGGCCTCGCAGCAATCGGCCCCGGCATCGGCGTGGGCATCGTTGTGGGCAAGGCAATCGAAGGCATGGTCCGCCAGCCCGAGATGGCCGGCCAGGTTCGTACCACCATGTTCCTCGGTATTGCATTCACCGAGGCCCTCGCGCTGATCGGCCTCGTCGCCGGCTTCATCTTCTAAGACCGACATGGCAGCCACCATCGCAATTCTCGCGGCGGAGGGGACGACTGAACACAATCCCCTCATCCCCGAGACATACGACATCGTGTGGTCCGCGGTCGCGCTCGTAGTAGTTGGTTTCGTCTTCTGGAAGCTCGTTCTTCCGAAGTTCCAGAAGGTCTTGGCCGAACGCACCGAGCAGATCGAGGGCGGCATCAAGAAAGCCGAAGACGCACAGGCGGAGGCAGCAGCAGCGCTCGAGCAGTACCGCGCGCAGCTCGCCGAAGCTCGTACCGAGGCAGCGCAGATCCGTGAGGAAGCGCGTACCCAGGGTCAGCAGATCATCGCTGACATGAAGGTTCAGGCGCAGGACGAGAGCGACCGCATCGTGGCCGCAGGCCACAGCCAGCTCGTCGCCCAGCGTCAGCAGATCGTCGCTGAGCTCCGCTCGGATCTCGGCAAGACCGCTGTAGACCTGGCCGAGAAGGTCATCGGGGAGTCCCTCGCCGACGACGTGAAGCGCGCCGGAACGGTTGATCGTTTCCTCAACGAGCTCGACACCGTCAGCGCTGATTCAGCCAGGAAGTGAGCAACATGTACGCAGCGAGCCGTGAAGCCTTGGCGCAGACTCGTTCTGCGCTGAGCAGTGCCCTGGGCGCCGTCTCTGCAGGAGCCGCAACTGCTGCTTCTGCTCAGGCTGGGTCCGAGCTCTTCTCGGTGGTCGAGGTACTCGACGGCCAGCGCGCTCTTCGCAGCGCGCTGGCTGACGCTTCGGCACCGGCCGCTGGTCGCCAGGCTTTGGCAGAGCAGTTGTTCTCCGGAAAGGTCGGCGCCGAGGCGCTCGCCACCGTGAAGGCAGCTGCAGGCCAGGACTGGTCTGCGGCCCGCGACTTGGTCAACTCGCTCGAACTGCTCGGACGCGAAGCTCTGCTCCGCGCCGCAGCCGATCAGAGCCAGTTGGACACCGTTGAGGACGAGCTCTTCCGTCTCGGTCGCATCGTGGCAGGGGATCCCAGCCTGGAGCAGACGCTCTCGGATCTGTCGGTTCCCGCAGCCCGCAAGCGTGAGTTCCTCTCCCGCTTGCTCTACGGCAAGGTCACCGCGGTCACCGAGGCACTCGCCGGACAGGCTGTCGGCCGGTTGAAGTCTGCACCCGCAGACACTTTCGATCAGCTGTCGAATCTTGCCGCAGCGCAGCGCGATACCACCGTTGCTCACGTTCGCAGCGCCTCGGCGTTGAGCTCGGAGCAGTCGGATCGCTTGGCGAGCACTCTTACCCGCACCTACGGGAAGCCGGTAGCAGTGCACGTCGAGGTCGATCCAGAACTCCTCAGCGGCTTGGTCGTCCGGGTGGGCGACGAGGTTATCGACGGCAGCGCAGCGGGTCGACTCGCAGCACTGCGGAAGAACCTCAAGTAGTCCTTCAGCCGAACACATACTCCAGATCTTTTCGAAGACCAGACACCGAGAGCAGGAAAAACATGGCGGAGCTGACGATCTCCTCCGACGAGATCCGTAGCGCGATCGACAACTACACCGCGAGCTACTCCCCGGAGGCCTCCCGTGAGGAGGTCGGCACAGTGACCGACACCAGTGACGGCATTGCGCACGTCTCTGGCCTGCCTTCGGCTATGTCCAACGAGCTGTTGGAGTTCCCCGGTGGAATCGTCGGCGTCGCGCTCAACCTGGATGCCACCGAAATCGGTGCCGTCATCCTTGGCGATTACCAGAACATTCAAGAAGGCCAGGAAGTAAAGCGCACGGGCGACGTTCTGTCGGTTCCCGTCGGCGATGCTTTCCTCGGCCGCGTCATCGACCCGCTGGGTGCGCCCATCGACGGCCTCGGCGAGATCGAGAGCACCGAGAACCGTGCACTCGAGCTCCAGGCCGCTTCGGTGCTCGAGCGCCAGCCGGTCGAGGAGCCGCTCCAGACCGGTATCAAGGCTATCGACGCCATGACCCCGATCGGCCGCGGCCAGCGCCAGCTCATCATCGGCGACCGCAAGACCGGCAAGACCGCGGTCTGCATCGACGCCATCCTGAACCAGAAGGCCAACTGGGATTCCGGCGATGTCAACAAGCAGGTGCGCTGCATCTACGTTGCCATCGGTCAGAAGGGTTCCACCATCGCGGGCGTCAAGGCTGCCCTCGAGGAGAAGGGCGCGATGGAATACACCACCATCGTTGCTGCTCCGGCATCTGATTCCGCAGGCTTCAAGTGGCTCGCACCGTACACCGGCTCGGCCATCGGCCAGCACTGGATGTACCAGGGCAAGCACGTTCTGGTCGTGTTCGACGACCTGACCAAGCAGGCAGAGGCGTACCGCGCCATCTCGCTGCTGCTGCGTCGCCCGCCGGGACGCGAGGCTTACCCCGGTGACGTCTTCTACTTGCACTCCCGTCTGCTGGAGCGTTCGGCGAAGCTGTCCGACGCACTCGGCGGTGGCTCGCTGACGGCTCTGCCGATTATCGAGACCAAGGCGAACGACGTCTCGGCTTACATCCCGACCAACGTCATCTCCATCACCGACGGTCAGGTGTTCCTCGAGTCCGACCTGTTCAACAAGGGCGTTCGCCCCGCGATCAACGTCGGTATCTCGGTCTCCCGCGTCGGTGGCGCTGCACAGACCAAGGGCATGAAGAAGGTTTCCGGTTCGCTGCGTCTGGAACTGGCTCAGTTCCGTGAGCTCGAAGCGTTCTCCGCCTTCGCTTCCGACCTCGACGCTGCCTCCAAGGCTCAGCTCGAGCGCGGCGCCCGTCTGGTCGAGCTGCTCAAGCAGGATCAGTACAGCCCGATCCCCGTCGAGGACCAGATCGTCTCGATCTACCTGGCCGGCGAAGGCATCTTCGACAGCGTTCCGATCGGCGACGTCCGTCGCTTCGAGAAGGAACTGCTCGAAGACCTCAAGCACTCGGCTGCTGGCGTCTACTCCAGCATCAACGGCGGTAAGGCACTCGATGCCGACAACGCTGCTGAGCTGATCGCCGCGACGAACAAGTTCAAGGAAGGCTTCATCGCATCCGACGGAAGCCGGGTCGTGAACGAAGCCGAGGCTGACGCTTTGGGCGCCGACGAGGTCGCGAACGAGCAGATCAACGTCAAGCGCAAGACCGTCAGCAAGTGACGTACGCGCCCATGACACTGCGAATTCCGAAGGGAGAGTGATTGATCGATGGCGAGCATTCTCGAATTGCGGTCTCGTATCAAGTCGGTCAACTCGACCAAGAAGATCACCAAGGCACAGGAACTGATCGCGACTTCGCGTATCACCAAGGCTCAGATTCGCGTCGCCGCGTCCAAGCCGTATGCCGAGGAGATCACGAAGGTACTCACCGAATTGGCGAGTGCGTCTGCTTCGCTCGATCACCCGTTGCTCAACGAGCGTCCGGAGCCCAAGCGGGCAGCGGTCCTCGTTGTCACCAGTGACCGCGGCATGTGTGGTGGCTACAACTCCAACGTCCTCAAGCAGGCAGAAGAGCTCATGGCTCTCCTCCGCAGCGAGGGCAAGGAGCCGGTCGTGTACGTGCTCGGTTCCAAGGGGCTCGGCTACTACACGTTCCGCGGCCGCGACATCGGTGCTGCGTGGACGGGCTTCTCGCAGGATCCGGGTTACTCGGATGCCGCGAAGGCCAGCCGCCACCTGGTGGAGCTGTTCATGGCTGGTTCGGGTAACCAGGTTGCCGCTCCGAACGGTGAAGGCACGATCGAGGGCGTCGACGAACTCCATATCGTCTACACCCGCTTCGTGTCGATGCTGACGCAGACTCCCGAGGTTCGCCGTATGGCTCCTCTCGAGGTCTTCGTGTCGGAAGAGCGCATCGAACTCGGTGACGACATGCTGACCAACGGCCACGACGACGACCATGACAATGGCCCCGTCGCGGACTTCAGCTTCGAGCCCGAGCCCGAGAAGCTTCTCGGCGCTCTTCTCCCGAAGTACGTCAGCACTCGTATCTTCTCGTCGCTTCTCGATGCTGCGGCATCGGAGTCGGCAGCCCGTCGTACTGCCATGAAGGCCGCGACGGACAACGCAAACGAACTGGTGAACACGTTGAGCCGTCAGGCCAACCAGGCTCGCCAGGCCCAGATCACCCAGGAAATCAGCGAGATCGTCGGCGGCGCCAACGCGCTCGCCTCGAGCGCAGGAAGTGACTAGCACATGACCGCAGCAGTAACCGAAAACAACGGGGCAGGTTCGGCTTCGGCCGTAGCCGGCCGCGTCGTGCGGGTCATCGGTCCCGTCGTGGACGTTGAATTCCCGCGTGGCGCTGTTCCTGAACTGTTCAACGCCCTGAACGCCGAGATCACGCTTCCCTCGGTCGCCAAGACGCTGACGCTGGAGGTTGCACAGCACCTCGGTGACAACCTGGTCCGCACCGTCTCCATGCAGCCCACCGACGGACTCGTCCGCGGCACTGCAGTGACCGACTCGGGCAAGCCGATCTCGGTTCCCGTCGGTGACGTCGTCAAGGGCCACGTGTTCAACGCACTGGGCGATTGCCTCGACACCCCGGGCCTCGGCCGCGACGGCGAGCAGTGGGGAATCCACCGCAAGCCACCAGCCTTCGATCAGCTCGAAGGTAAGACCGAGATCCTCGAGACCGGCATCAAGGTCATCGACCTCCTCACCCCGTACGTCAAGGGTGGAAAGATCGGCCTGTTCGGTGGCGCCGGCGTCGGCAAGACCGTTCTGATCCAGGAAATGATCACGCGTATCGCTCGCGAGTTCTCGGGCACCTCGGTGTTCGCAGGCGTCGGTGAGCGTACCCGTGAGGGCACCGACCTCCACCTGGAAATGGAAGAGATGGGCGTCCTCCAGGACACCGCCCTTGTCTTCGGCCAGATGGACGAGCCGCCCGGAACGCGTATGCGCGTCGCCCTGTCCGCACTGACGATGGCGGAGTACTTCCGCGACGTTCAGGGCCAGGACGTTCTGCTGTTCATCGACAACATCTTCCGCTTCACGCAGGCAGGCTCCGAGGTTTCCACCCTCCTCGGCCGTATGCCTTCGGCAGTGGGCTACCAGCCCACGCTGGCGGACGAGATGGGTGAGCTCCAGGAGCGCATCACCTCGACCCGTGGTCGCTCGATCACCTCGCTGCAGGCTATTTACGTGCCCGCCGACGACTACACCGACCCCGCGCCGGCTACGACGTTCGCGCACCTCGATGCCACCACCGAGCTTTCGCGCCCGATTTCGCAGATGGGTATCTACCCCGCTGTGGATCCGCTGAGCTCGACCTCCCGCATCCTGGAGCCCGGCATCGTCGGTGCCGAGCACTTCCGCGTTGCCAACGAGGTCAAGCGCATCCTGCAGAAGTACAAGGAACTGCAGGACATCATCGCCATCCTCGGTATGGACGAGCTTCAGGAAGAGGACAAGGTCCTCGTCGGCCGCGCCCGTCGTATCCAGAAGTTCCTCGGCCAGAACTTCATCGTTGCCGAGAAGTTCACCGGTGAGCCCGGCTCCGTCGTGCCGCTCCGCGACACGATCGAAGCCTTCGACCGCGTCTGCAAGGGCGAGTTCGATCACCTGCCCGAGCAGGCATTCAACAGCTGCGGTGGACTCGACGACGTCGAGGCTGCAGCCAAGAAGATGGCCGGGAAGTAGTCCACGATGGCTGAGATGACCGTAGAACTCGTTGCCGTCGAGCAGCGCTTGTGGTCTGGTTCGGCGACGCTGGTCAGCGCTCAGACCACCGAGGGTGAAATCGGAATCATGCCTGGGCATGAGCCGGTCCTCGGCCAGCTGATCGAGGGCGGAACCGTGTCGATCACCTCGGTCGACGGCGAGCGTATCGTTGCTGCGGTACACGGAGGATTTCTCTCCGTCACTGCGACGACGGTGACGATCCTTGCCGAGTCCGCGGACATGGCACAGGACATCGACGTCGAGGCAGCCAAGGCTGTCTTGGCCGAGAACTCGGGCGACCTCGAAGCGATTGCGGTCGCCAAGGGTCAGCTCCGGGCCGTCGAGCGCGCGTAAGTTACTCGAGTAAAGCCGCGACGGGAGCCGACGAACAGTGACATTCGGAATGACTGTGTTGATCATTCTGGTTGTGCTGCTCGCGGTTCTCGTCGCGGCTTTTCTGTATCGTCTGCTGGTTCTGCGTCGCGGCGGTACCGCTGCACTGCTTCGTGTTCTGCCATCCCCGGGGGACAGCGGGTGGCGTCACGGAATCATTCGCTACGGCGAAAGCACCTTCGTCTTTTTCAAACTGTCGAGTCTGCGGCCGGGCCCGGACTCCAGGATTGATCGTCAAGGAATCGAGGTCGAGAGCCGTCGCTCTCCCTCGGGTACCGAATTCGACATCATGAGCGACGACATCGTCGTGGTCAAGGTCAACGACGGCTCGTCGGCCTACGAAATCGCTTTGGACAGTGGAGCATTGACAGCGTTCCTGTCCTGGGTGGAATCGCGGCCGGACGGGCGCGCCCGTAGGCGACGCACCGCCTGACCGGTTCCGCTCAAGCTCCGGCGCCGGGCTTCCAGAGCACATCGCCTTCAGGATTTGCCACTCTTCCCATGATGAAGAGCAGATCCGACAATCTGTTGAGGTATTTCGCGGGGAGCACGCTCGTGTCCTCCGGGTTCGCATCGATGGCGGACCAAGCCGCACGCTCCGCACGCCGCGAGACGGTTCTTGCTACGTGAAGCAGGGCTCCCAAGGCGGTACCGCCCGGCAGAATGAACGAATTCAACGGTGCCAGTTGCTCATTGAGCTCATCGCACCATCCTTCGAGTCGATCGATGTAGGACTGAGTCACTCGTAGCGGCGGGTACTTCGGGTTCTCGACCACGGGGGTGGACAAGTCGGCCCCTGCGTCGAAAAGGTCGTTCTGGATCTGGCGCAGCATTGCAAGGAGATTCTCCGGGGGAGTGCCGAGGGCAACGGCCACACCGATCGCTGCATTGGTCTCGTCGCAATCCGCGTAGGCGATCAGACGCGGATCGTTCTTGGACACGCGGGAAAAATCGCTGAGGCCCGTGGTCCCGTCGTCGCCGGTCCGGGTGTAGATCTTCGTCAGGTGAACAGACATAGGGCTACGGTACCGGCGCGGTGCCGACGAGGTTGTGGCTCTAGGCTGTGAACCGTGAGTGAGCACTTTCTTGTGACCGGGGGTAACCGCCTCGAAGGTGAAGTACTGGTGGGAGGGGCCAAGAACAGTGTGCTGAAGCTGATGGCCGCGGCGCTGTTGGCCGAAGGCACCACTGTCGTGACCAACTGCCCGGACATTCTCGACGTACCGCTGATGGCGGACGTTCTGCGAGGTCTGGGCTGCGAAGTCGAACTCGAAGATTCCGAAGTGCGGATCACTACGCCGGCCGAGCCGAAGTATCACGCTGACTTCGATGCGGTGAAACAGTTCCGAGCGTCAGTGTGTGTTCTCGGTCCGCTGGTCGCGCGTTGTCGACGCGCTGTTGTTGCCTTGCCTGGAGGTGACGCCATCGGTTCTCGGCCCCTCGACATGCACCAATCCGGGCTCCGCCTGTTGGGTGCGCGCAGCGAGATCGAACACGGATGTGTAGTTGCCGAGGCAGACGACCTGCATGGAGCGAACATCCGCCTGGTCTTCCCGTCTGTGGGTGCAACCGAGAACATCTTGATGGCAGCGGTCCTCGCCCGTGGTGAGACAGTGATCGACAACGCTGCACGTGAGCCCGAGATCGTGGATCTGTGCAACATGCTCAACGAGATGGGCGCCAAGGTATCTGGCGGCGGAAGTTCGACGCTCACCATTCAAGGCGTCCGCAAGTTGGAACCGACTATTCACCGCGTCATCGGTGACCGGATCGTTGCCGCAACATGGGGTGTCGCTGCCTCCATGACCAGGGGTGACGTCCGCGTTCGCGGGGTGAACCACAAGCATCTCGGACTGGTCCTCGACAAGCTTCGGACGGCCGGCGCGGAGGTGACTCCCGAGGTTGACGGTTTCCGCGTCATTCAGCGTGAACGGCCTAAAGCGGTCAATTTCGCAACATTGCCGTACCCCGGATTCCCGACCGACCTGCAGCCGATGGCAATCGGTTTGGCGGCGGTTGCCGTAGGCACGTCGATGATCACCGAGAACGTATTCGAATCGCGTTTCCGATTTGTCGAGGAAATGATCCGACTCGGCGCCGACGCCCGAACTGACGGTCACCATGCGGTGATCCGCGGAGTTCCGGTGTTGTCGAGTGCACCGGTGTGGTCTTCGGATATTCGGGCCGGCGCCGGGCTCGTGCTTGCGGGGTTGGTTGCGGACGGAACCACCGAAGTTCACGACATCTTCCACATCGACCGTGGGTACC
>NZ_BCWH01000002.1:2054770-2080178 GCF_001653035.1 Rhodococcus sp. YH3-3
GGGGTTGTGTGTTGTTTGAGAACTGCACAGTGGACGCGAGCATCTTTGTTGTAAGTAATGAAGAGCGTACGGTGGATGCCTTGGCACCAGGAGCCGATGAAGGACGTAGGAGGCTGCGATAAGCCTCGGGGAGCTGTCAACCGAGCTGTGATCCGAGGATGTCCGAATGGGGAAACCCAGCACGAGTGATGTCGTGTTACCCGCGCCTGAATATATAGGGCGTGTGGAGGGAACGTGGGGAAGTGAAACATCTCAGTACCCACAGGAAGAGAAAACAACCGTGATTCCGTGAGTAGTGGCGAGCGAAAGCGGAAGAGGCTAAACCATGGGTGTGTGATAGCCGGCAGGTGTTGCATTCGTGGGGTTGTGGGGTTCATTTTGTCAATACTGCCGTGTTGGCCAACAGTAAGAAATCACAGGGTTAGTGGAAGTGGTCTGGAACGGCCTGTCGTAGAGGGTGAGAATCCCGTACACGAAAACTTTGTGACTGTTGTAATGGAAACCCAAGTAGCACCGGGCCCGTGAAATCTGGTGTGAATCTGTCGGGACCACCCGATAAGCCTGAATACTCCCTGGTGACCGATAGCGGACTAGTACCGTGAGGGAAAGGTGAAAAGTACCCCGGGAGGGGAGTGAAATAGTACCTGAAACCGTGCGCTTACAATCCGTCAGAGCCTTCGAGCAGTTTACTGCTGGGGGTGATGGCGTGCCTTTTGAAGAATGAGCCTGCGAGTTAGTGGCATGTCGCGAGGTTAACCCGTGTGGGGTAGCCGTAGCGAAAGCGAGTCCGAATAGGGCGAGTCAGTGGCATGCTCTAGACCCGAAGCGGAGTGATCTACCCATGGCCAGGTTGAAGCGACGGTAAGACGTCGTGGAGGACCGAACCCACTTAGGTTGAAAACTGAGGGGATGAGTTGTGGGTAGGGGTGAAAGGCCAATCAAACTCCGTGATAGCTGGTTCTCCCCGAAATGCATTTAGGTGCAGCGTCGCGTGTTTCTCACCGGAGGTAGAGCTACTGGATGGTCTAGGGGGCCCACAAGCTTACCGAAATCAGCCAAACTCCGAATGCCGGTGAGTGAGAGCGCGGCAGTGAGACTGCGGGCGATAAGGTTCGTAGTCGAGAGGGAAACAGCCCAGATCGCCAGCTAAGGTCCCTAAGCGTGTACTAAGTGGAAAAGGATGTGGGGTCGCGAAGACAACCAGGAGGTTGGCTTAGAAGCAGCCACCCTTGAAAGAGTGCGTAATAGCTCACTGGTCAAGTGATCCTGCGCCGACAATGTAGCGGGGCTCAAGTACACCACCGAAGCTGCGGCATTCACGCAATAGCCCCCAGTTGATCCAAGGATTTTCTGGCAGGTGTGTGGATGGGTAGGGGAGCGTCGTGTGGCCATGGAAGCGGCAGGGTGACCTAGCCGTGGAGGCCACACGAGTGAGAATGCAGGCATGAGTAGCGAAAGACGAGTGAGAAACTCGTCCGCCGAATGACCAAGGGTTCCTGGGCCAGGTTAATCCGCCCAGGGTGAGTCGGGACCTAAGACGAGGCCGACAGGCGTAGCCGATGGACAACGGGTTGATATTCCCGTACCCGTGTGAACGCGCCCATGGTGAATCAGTGATACTAACCATCCTGAAGCCACGAGAAGACCTTCGGGTCTCGAGTTGGTGGATGCATGGGACCTGATCTGGTAGTAGCCAAGCGATGGGGTGACGCAGGAAGGTAGCTGAGCCAGTCAGTGGTAATACTGGTGTAAGCGTGTAGGGCGTGACCTAGGCAAATCCGGGTCGCACATAGCCTGAGACGTGATGCGTAGCCGATTGAGGCGAATTCAGTGATCCTATGCTGCCGAGAAAAGCCTCTAGCGAGCTTTCACACGGCCCGTACCCCAAACCGACACAGGTGGTCAGGTAGAGAATACTAAGGCGATCGAGATAACTATGGTTAAGGAACTCGGCAAAATGCCCCCGTAACTTCGGGAGAAGGGGGGCCCTGTCTGGTGACGACATTTACTGTCTGAGCTGGGTGGGGCCGCAGAGACCAGTGAGAAGCGACTGTTTACTAAAAACACAGGTCCGTGCGAAGTCGTAAGACGATGTATACGGACTGACGCCTGCCCGGTGCTGGAAGGTTAAGAGGACCGGTTAGTTCCTTCGGGAGCGAAGCTGAGAATTTAAGCCCCAGTAAACGGCGGTGGTAACTATAACCATCCTAAGGTAGCGAAATTCCTTGTCGGGTAAGTTCCGACCTGCACGAATGGCGTAACGACTTCTCAGCTGTCTCAACCGTAGACTCGGCGAAATTGCATTACGAGTAAAGATGCTCGTTACGCGCGGCAGGACGAAAAGACCCCGGGACCTTCACTACAGCTTGGTATTGGTGTTCGGTTCGGTTTGTGTAGGATAGGTGGGAGACTGTGAAACGGTGACGCCAGTTATCGTGGAGTCGTTGTTGAAATACCACTCTGATCGAATTGGACCTCTAACCTCGGACCATGATCTGGTTCAGGGACAGTGCCTGGTGGGTAGTTTAACTGGGGCGGTTGCCTCCCAAAATGTAACGGAGGCGCCCAAAGGTTCCCTCAGCCTGGTTGGCAATCAGGTGTCGAGTGCAAGTGCACAAGGGAGCTTGACTGTGAGACTGACAGGTCGAGCAGGGACGAAAGTCGGGACTAGTGATCCGGCACCGGCAAGTGGAAGCGGTGTCGCTCAACGGATAAAAGGTACCCCGGGGATAACAGGCTGATCTTCCCCAAGAGTCCATATCGACGGGATGGTTTGGCACCTCGATGTCGGCTCGTCGCATCCTGGGGCTGGAGTAGGTCCCAAGGGTTGGGCTGTTCGCCCATTAAAGCGGCACGCGAGCTGGGTTTAGAACGTCGTGAGACAGTTCGGTCTCTATCCGCCGCGCGCGTTAGAAACTTGAGGAAGGCTGTCCCTAGTACGAGAGGACCGGGACGGACGAACCTCTGGTGTGCCAGTTGTTCCGCCAGGAGCACCGCTGGTTAGCTACGTTCGGAAGGGATAACCGCTGAAAGCATCTAAGCGGGAAGCCTGTTCCAAGATGAGGTTTCTCACCCCCTCGAGGGGGTAAGGCCCCCGGCAGACCACCGGGTTGATAGGCCAGAACTGGAAGTGCAGTAATGCATGCAGGTGACTGGTACTAATAGGCCGAGGACTTACCACAAAGAAGCTACGCGTCCACTGTGCGGTATCTGAAACAACACACAGATACTGATGAGAAACCCTGTTTTCTCCATCCCCCAACACCAGAAACTGGTGTTGACGGGTGGTGAAACCAGGTGATCAGAAGAAGGTTACTGTGACAGTTTCATAGAGTTACGGCGGTCATAGCGAAGGGGAAACGCCCGGTCCCATTCCGAACCCGGAAGCTAAGCCCTTCAGCGCCGATGGTACTGCACTCGACAGGGTGTGGGAGAGTAGGACACCGCCGAACACACATTAGAGAAGCCCCCCAACCAGTACTGGTTGGGGGGCTTTCTCGTACCCAAAATACCCCACCCCGCCAACACCCGAAAGCACCCCCGCCGGCACCCCCGACTTCGAGCGAACGGCACTGTCGTCGCCTCAGATCGACCGAACGCACCGTTCGCACCATCAAGGGGCGGGAGCACCCCCGCCGGCACCCCCGCATCGAGTGAACGACACTCTCACCCTCTTCAACGAGATGAACGGTACGTTCACACCATCAGGGGCGGGAACACGACTGAGGACGACAGGCGCTTTGCCCGGATCAGTCGATGCCGTCGGCGGTGGCAGTCGCATACTTCGGCCGGCCAGCCGGCAGATACCTCTGAATCGTCACGCCCTTTGATGTGGCTCGCGATTCGGCCAGCTGGAGTGCGATGTCCGGTCCGGTGTCGGGAAACAGTCGCGTGCCCTGGCCTACCACCACCGGAACGGTCAGCAGGATCATCTCGTCGACAAGATCGTTCGCGAAAAGCCAGCGGCACAGGGCGCCACTGCCGTGCACCTGAAGCTCACCGCCGGGTCTGGCTGTCAGTTCGCCGAGAGCGATGGCGGTGTCACCTGAAAGGGCTGTCGTGTTCTTCCATTCCGGATCGGTGAGCGTCGTCGACGCAAGGTACTTGGGCCGCGAATTCAGTGCGCTTGCAATGGGGTTGACGTCGGGATTCTCGAACGCGCCCCAATAGCCGGCGAAGATCTCGTACGTGTGTCGCCCGAACAGGAACGCGTCAGCTCGCTGGTAGACCTGGACGAGATAGTCCATGGCTTCGGTGTCCACCAATGGCGCGGACCAGCCGCCCCGCTCGAATCCGCCACGGCGATCTTCGTCCGGCCCACCGAGTCCTTGCATCACCCCGTCGAGAGTGACGATGGTAAAGGTCGTCAGTTTCATAGTCGTACCCATCTCCCAGGCGTCGTCGGATTTTTGCTGTGCCGATATAGACCGTCGAGAAGCGGGAAAGTCATCGAGCGAACGTGGCGTTGATCGCCTTGGATCGACCGAACGTGCCGTTCGCTCAGGGGGGAGGTGGGGTCAGGGCTGCACGGGCACGGAGTCTGACGGGCTGGTCTCGGACTCCAGAGCGTCGCACGGAATCGCGAGCTCGGTCTGTTCGAGGCGGCCGCGAAGGGTGATGTTCTCGGTGATCGACCACTGTGCAGCCTCGGCGCTGTCAGCGGCAGCCACAGCCCGACCGGATGCGGCGACGTTACCCGGAACCGTCTTGGCGACCTCGGACAGTCGCGCCGCTTCGTTGACGGGATCACCGATGACGGTGTACTCGAATCTCTCTCGCGCACCGACGTTCCCGGCTACGGCAACACCTGCGGCGACGCCGATTCCCGCGCTCACTTCCGGAACCTCGGCACGCAGGCGCTGCTGAATCTTGCGGGCAGCGGCGAGTGCGCTGCCGGCGTGATCGTCGAGTGTCGTCGGCGCTCCGAAGATCGCCAGCGCTGCGTCGCCCTCGAACTTGTTGACGAATCCGCCGTGTGCGTCGACCTCGTCGACGATGACGTCGAAGAAACGGTTGAGTAGAGCGACCACAGCCGTAGGGGAGTTGGTGGCCGCGATCGTGGTCGATCCGATGACGTCGACGAAGAGAACGGCAACGTCACGTTCTTCACCGCCGAGTTCCGGGTTTCGGCGAACCGCGTTTGCGGCAACCTCGTGTCCGACGTGGCGCCCGAAGAGGTCGCGTATTCGCTCTCGCTCGCGCAGACCCTCGGCCATGCGATTGAAGCCGGCCTGCAGTAGTCCCAGTTCCGTTCCGTCGTACACGACGACGGACGCGGTGAGGTCGCCACGGGTGACTTGTTCCATTCCTCGTCGCACGGACCGAATGGGGGCCGCGGCGGACCGAATGTTGATGTATGTCAGCCCGAGTCCGA
Organism: Rhodococcus sp. YH3-3; assembly: GCF_001653035.1. Classification (NCBI taxonomy): domain Bacteria; kingdom Bacillati; phylum Actinomycetota; class Actinomycetes; order Mycobacteriales; family Nocardiaceae; genus Rhodococcus; species Rhodococcus sp. YH3-3. The sequence continues at coordinate 2,060,145 of NZ_BCWH01000002.1, forward strand.
CGCACAGGGTGATTCCGCCAATGACGAGGATGGCGATCGCGAGGGCTTGCCACGCTGCAGGCCGGATGAAGCTGAAGACCGCCACGAGCATCAAGCCGGTGACGGGGACTCCGCTTCCGAGCAGCCAGACGAGGATTGTCCGGCCGGTCAGTCCGAGAACGGCAGCCTTGCGGGGTGCTCCGGATTCGAGTGCACGCGCAGCAATCGGGCGGAGTGCGAACTCGCTGAGCAGGTAGCAGAAAGCGCACGTGGTGATACCGCTGAAAGCTACGGTGAACAGAACTTTCGGAATGGTATCGGGGTCGACGATTCCGTACATGGTCGTGAAGGTGATGAGCGCGGCCGTCCACAGGACGGCTTGCACTCGGGTCAGTCGCCACGGCCCGCGCAGCGCCGCGCGTTGATTCTGCTCTGTCGGTGGGTGATCTTCGGTGGCCCATCGAAGATCCCGCATCAGCCGTTTGGTGCCCCACAGCAGTCCGATGAGAAAGACACACCCGATGAAGACGGGCACGGCAATGAAGTTGATCCATGCGAATTCGGGGTGGATGATCGCGGGTCCGGGAACCACGAATCCGATGAGCACGATCGCCAGTACCGCTCCGATCAGGTTTGTGACCAGGAGGGGGGCGGTGAGTAGTGCCTGGACGCGGATTCGGCGGCGCCTGGGGCTTTCGTCGGTGGATCCGAGCAGCCACGACCCCAGGGGCGCACTCGGGACACGGCTTCGCTGCATAGTGTGTCGAGAGTAGTCGTAAAGATCGCTTAGGGTGGTCCGGTGCGCCTAGTTATTGCTCGTTGCCGTGTCGACTATGTGGGACGCCTGACCTCCCACCTCCCTACCGCAAGACGACTGCTGTTGGTCAAGGCCGACGGCTCGGTCAGCATTCATGCCGACGATCGGGCGTACAAGCCGCTCAACTGGATGAGTCCGCCGTGCTGGTTGGTCGAGACCACCGGAGACGGCGACGACGTCCTGTGGGTCGTCACCAACAAGGCAGGCGAGGAACTCCGGATCACTCTCGAAGAGGTCGAGCACGATTCGTCGTATGAACTCGGTCTCGATCCGGGTTTGATCAAGGACGGTGTCGAGGCACACCTTCAAGAACTTTTGGCGGAGCATGTCGAGACGCTCGGCCCCGGATACACCTTGGTGCGACGCGAGTACATGACGGCCATCGGGCCGGTCGACCTTCTGGTCCGTGACGCGGACGGCGCCTCGGTGGCGGTGGAGATCAAGCGGCGCGGCGAGATCGACGGTGTCGAGCAGTTGACGCGCTACCTGGAGTTGCTCAACCGCGATCCGCTGCTCGCGCCGGTCACGGGAGTTTTTGCAGCGCAACAGATCAAGCCGCAGGCAAAGACTTTGGCCAACGACCGTGGGATCCGTTGCCTGGTCCTTGACTACGAGGCCTTGCGGGGCACCGAAAGCACCGAGTTCCGTCTCTTCTGACGCTGTTTAGACTCGAACCATGCCGCGCCGCAAACCTTCGCCGAAGCAAACCCGTCGAACGGATACTCGGCGTGCTCGGGATTCGAGCGCGGAATCGCAGTCACCCAGTGGTGTGTTGTTCGGCGGGGCGCTGGTCCGGGAGGAACCCGGGCCGGGCGGTGAAATGTACATGGTGAGGCCGATACCCGGCTCCAACGCGACGAAGTTCTATCGATGCCCCGGTTGTGATCACGACATCAGACCCGGCGTCGCTCACGTGGTGACGTGGCCTTCGGAACCGGGCGGCGCGAACGAGCGTCGACACTGGCATACCGGATGCTGGTCAGGCCGCGGTACGCGCAGCCTGACCAGACGGTGGTCCTGAGCGTCGATCAGTTCCTGGACTGGGCTCGCTGCTCGACGGCGCGGGTGTCGATCTCGGCGGTGTTCGTCTCGTCCGAGTCCTCGAGAACGTCGTCTTCGTCGATACTCGGTTCTGATTTGACCGGTTCTGCGTCGACCTTATCTGCGTCGGCCTTCTTGTCTTCGATCTCGAGATCTTCCTCGGCCTCGACGATGACCGGAGCGGGCGGTGCATCGAGGAGTTCGCTCTCCCGGTTGACCGATGCGAGCATAGCCGGAACCGAATCGAGTTGTCCGCGAATACCCAAGAGCTGAGCCAGGATTCGGCCACGGAGAACGCGCAGTTCTTCGGTGAGTTCCTTCGCGTGAGCGATCTTGCGCTCGGACTGATCAGTGGCGGCCTGCAGCCTGCGCTGAGCCTCGTGCGACGCATCGGCGAGTCGACGCTCGGCCTCTGCTTTGCTCGACGACTCCAACTCGTTGACGGCGGCGACGACCTTGGCGCGGCGCTCCGACATCGAGATGTCGAAGTCTTCGCGGATCTGAGTGCGCTTGGCCTCGGACTCGGCAGCCAGTCGATCCCGCTCGGCCTGCGCGGCTTCGACGATCCGGGCGGCTTCGGTACGGGCCTGCGCCATGGTCTGCTCGTGCATGGTTTCCATCGCGTTGCGACGGTCCTCGAGTTCGGCGATCAGCGACTCGTAGTGCCCACGTAGGCGAGCGCCGTCCTGTTCGGCGATGGAGGTCATCTCGGCTGCGTCGGCTTCGGCCTTCGCGCGCACCTCCGAGGCCTCGTCGGAGGCAAGGCGCAGCATGCGGCTGATGCGATCGCTCATGCCCTCCGCAGTGGTGGGCGGTACCGAGAGGCGGTCGACGTCCTTGCGGAGGTCGTCGATGTCGTCGCGTGCATCGTCGAGCTGCTTGGCGAGGTCACGGGCCTGCGCAGCGGCAGCATCACGATCAGCCGCGGTAACTCGCAGCTCCGCGTCGAATCGCTCGAAGTAGTTGCGTACCTCGTCGCGGTCGTATCCCTTCCGTGCGATCTGGAACGGAAGTTGGATCGAACCGCGGTCCTGCTCGTATGCCATGGCGACAATCTACCTGGCATACGAGCTGGAGTCGGGTCTGCTAGTGGCTCGCGTCGGGTTCGACCAGTTCCACCAGGACGCCGCCGGCGTCCTTCGGGTGGATGAAGTTGATGCGCGAGTTGGCCGTACCGCGTCGGGGAGCGTCGTACAGCAACCGAACCCCGCGGTCGCGAAGCTCGGCGGAGATGGCGTCGATGTCGGTGACCCGGTAGGCGAGCTGCTGGAGGCCGGGGCCGCTTCGGTCGATGAACTTGGCGATGGTCGAGTTCTCGTCCAGAGGCGCGAGCAGCTGAACGGCAGTGGATCCGGCGGGGGAGCCGACGACGGAGAGCATGGCCTCACGCACGCCCTGCGATTCGTTGATTTCCTCGTGGGTCGACACCATGCCCAGGTGCTGCGTGTACCACTCGATTGCCACGTCGAGATCGGGCACCGCGATTCCGACGTGATCGATCGCGACGACGAGGTGGGACGACAAAGGTGCGAGTGCAGAACTGGGGGAGGTCTGTGTCATACCTTTCACGGTAGCGCTACCGTTTGAGGAGTACACGTCGGGATGTGACTTGGCTCTTAGGCCGCACGGAACCGACGACTATCTCTCTTTTGCAGCCGGAGGAAATCGTGACCAGTTCTGTGATTGTTGCGGGAGCTCGTACCCCGATGGGTCGACTCCTCGGATCGTTGAAAGACCTCTCCGGGTCCGACCTCGGCGGCATCGCCATCAAAGGCGCCCTCGACAAGTCCTCAGTCGCACCCGAACAGGTCGACTACGTCATCATGGGACAGGTCCTCACCGCCGGCGCCGGCCAGATGCCCGCCCGCCAAGCCGCCGTCGCCGCCGGCATCCCCATGAACGTCCCCGCCCTGAGCATCAACAAAGTGTGCCTCTCCGGCATCGACGCCATCGCCCTCGCCGACCAACTCATCCGCGCCGGCGAATTCGACATCGTCGTCGCCGGCGGGCAGGAATCGATGTCCCGCGCACCCCACATGCTCGAAAAAAGCCGCGAAGGCTTCAAATACGGCGACGTCACCCTCCGCGACCACATGGCCTACGACGGCCTCCACGACATCTTCACCGACCAGGCCATGGGCCTGCTCACCGAACAAGTCAACCAACAAGAAACCGCCCACATCACCCGCGCCGAGCAGGACGCCTTCGCCGCCGCCTCACACCAGAACGCGGCCCGCGCCTGGAAAGACGGCCTCTTCGACAACGAAGTCGTCCCCGTCTCCATCCCCCAACGCAAGGGCGAGCCCATCGTCTTCGCCCAGGACGAAGGCATCCGCGCCGACACCACCACCGAATCCCTCGGCAAACTGCGTCCCGCGTTCAGCAAGGACGGCACCATCACCGCCGGCTCCGCCTCCCCGATCTCCGACGGCGCCGCCGCCGTCGTGGTGATGAGCAAAACCAAAGCCGAAGAACTCGGCCTGACCTGGATCGCGGAAATCGGCGCCCACGGCGTCGTCGCCGGACCCGACTCCACCCTCCAGTCCCAACCCGCCCGGGCCTCGCCCTCGAACTGCAACGCCGCGGCGGCGGCATCGGCGCAGCCGCACTCTGCGGCGGCGGCGGACAAGGCGACGCACTCATCGTCCGCGTCCCCAAGGCCTGAGTGTCTAAATACACCTGAACGAGCGCTCTCGCTCTGCGACGCCCCGTGGTTTTGCTCACACAACTACGGGGCGTCGTAGTTGTTCGGGCACAATGGCCTCATGGCGAACATCTTTGACGTATCCACTCCCGCGAAACGCTTCCGTCTGGTGGCGTGGTGGGAAGCTGTGACCTGGGCGGCCTTGCTGGTTGCCATGTTCTTCAAGTGGGTCCTCGGACACGAAGAAGCGATTCGCATCCCCGGAATGGTCCACGGAACCGCCGGCTTCCTGGTGTTCATCGTTGTTGCACTCCTGACCGCGTGGTCGCTCAAGTGGGACGTCAAGACCACGATCCTTGCGCTGATCTCGAGCGTTCCGCCCTTCGGCACCGTCATCTTCGAACGCTGGGCAGTGCGAAACGGCAAGCTCGGTGAGCTGTCCACGGAGTTCGATGCGTCCAAGGGCAACGCGGCGCTCGTCTGACTGCTGCATCCCTCTACGTAGCTTCTCGCAACTCGTGACAAACTGGGAGCCGTGACTCGACCAGGTTCCAGGCCCCCCGCGCGTTCGTCCGCAGTTGCTGCCGCCATGAGCGGCGCAGTCGACTTGTCCGCCTTCAAAGAGCGGGCCACGGCCCCACCACCGCCGCGTAACACCAGCGGCGACGGGGCCGTTTCTGCTGTCTCCGGGGCAGTGATCGAGGTGACCGAGGAGAACTTCGAAAGCGAAGTCCTGCTGAAGTCGAGCCAGGTGCCGGTGATCGTCAACATCGGTGGCCGCGCATACGAGCCCTCGGTCGTGTTCACCGAAGTTCTCGAATCATTTGCAGCGCGAGCCGGTGGCAAGTGGATTCTTGCCAACGTCGACGTCGACGTGAGCCCTCGTATCGCGCAGGCATTCGGCGTCCAGTCGGTTCCGACGGTTGTTGCTGTCGCGGCTGGTCAGCCGTTGGCCGATTTTCAGGGCGCTCAGCCAGAGGCGCAGCTCAGCCAGTGGTTCGACGCAGTCCTCCAAGCTGTCGAGGGCAAGTTGAGTGGGCCGGTCTCCGACGCGGACGAACCGGTGGAGGAGGTCGAGGATCCTCGCTTCGTGGCCGCTGAAACCGCGCTGGACGAGGGCGATCTCGACGCCGCCATCGCTGCGTACCAGGAAATTCTCGACGCCGAACCCAACAATGCGGAGGCCAAGAGCGCTGTCCGCCAGGTGAAGTTCATGGCTCGGGTTCAGGGTGTCGATCCCGAGTCGATTGCGGCCGCGGATGCTGATCCGTCCGATCTCGAACTGCAGTTCGCTGCGGCCGACCTGGAAATGTTCGCCCAGCAACCCGAGGCGTCGTTCGCCCGCTTGATCTCGGTGGTCTCGCGAACTGCCGGCGACGACAAGGCTGCCGCTCGGACGCGCCTGCTCGAACTGTTCGAACTGTTCGACCCGGCAGAACCGATCGTCATCGCGGCCCGTCGTAAGTTGGCTTCCGCTCTCTACTGACGTGTGGACCGGCAGTCGCTACTCCGTGTAGCGGCTGTCGCACACTTCCCGGCCACCGAGAACGCCGGTCCGGAACGCGTCGACCCGTGCGAACCCGCTCGGGACCGTCTCACCGTTGACGTCACTGGCAGCCAGGCCGTCGGTCAGCAGCCCCGATACGGCTTCGTCGAGGTCGCCGGGGGAGAGTGTGACCTGTGCTCCGGACGCCGCGGCGTTGGTGGGACTGAGTGCTGCGGTGATGACGCCGGACAGGCAGGCGGCGCGCAGGGCAGTCTGCGGAGTGTCGAGCGATTGGCCGTTCTCCTTCTGCATCGCGAGGGTGTACCTCGACGCGAGCAGGACATAGGCGTTGTAGTCACCGGTGATGTTGGTCTGGATCAACTCGCGTCGCCCGACGCGACCCGGCGTGCCGCGCTCGGCAAGGTCGTCGACGCTGATTCCGATGGTGTTCGTCGACGGGCAGTACGATACGGGTTCGGTCGCAACGGCATCGCTGCACCCGGTGTCTGCGCCGGTGAACACGACCTTCGGTGGCTGCGGTAGATCGAAGATCGCTTGGAAGGTCTTCACGAACTCGTCGAGAGTTGCCTCGGTGACGGGCAGTTCTCCGGAATCGTTGCCCTCGGCGAATTGCTGCGGGAGGTCTGCACGTCGTGACTCGATTTCGTCGGCGTCCATCTTCGCGCACGCACCGGCGCCGTCGGTGAAGCCGATCTGAGTGGCGGTGACGCGCTCGAACGCCGAACCATGGTGGCTCTCAGGATCATTAGGGTCTTCGTCGCGGATGGCGACCGCCGACGCCAACACCTTGTTGAGTCCGTCGGAGGTGTTCATCGTGAAGTGCGCGGCCTTGTCCTCGGCGACGTGCCGCAAGAAGGCGCCACCGAAACAGTCGGCTTGCTGTTCGCGCACCAGGGCTGCGTCTCGTTTACCGCCGACGATCCCGGCCTTGCGTTGAACGGCATGGCCGTACTCGTGCGCAAAGATGAACGCGACGGCCACTTCACCGAACTTCTCCCGCACCTCGGGCAGCAGCAATTCACGATCCCAACCGATGGTGTGATCGATGCTGCAGTACCCGGCGTTGATGAGTTCTTCGGTGGTCTCCTCACAGAAGTCCGGGCCGTTCGATTCGGTGGGGTCCCACGAGATCAGCTCGTCGACCGGTTCGAAGGGCTTGTCGAACAGAGCCGGGTACTCGGCGGCCCAGTAGGTTTCGATGTCTGTGATGGCGTTGGCTGCCAGCGCGTCGATGTCCCCGCCGTCGGTGCCGGTGATTGCTCGGTCGGCGTTGGGGGCTCCCGGACGCAACCCACTTGGTCCTGCCGTTGCGTCGAGTCCGGCGACGCGGAAGGGATCGTGATAAATCGAGACGGCGTGGCCACTCGTTCCCTGGGCACAACCGGCGAGCAGTGCTGCCACTGCCAACAGTGACGACGTGACAATGACTACTCGCCGGCCGACCATCAACGCTCCAGACTTATCCAAATCGCTCCAGCAGCTGGCAGCGCCACCTGTGCGGAGGCTGGCCGACCGTGCCACGAATGCGACGTTGCTGTGACCGCTCCGAGGTTCCCGACTCCGGAGCCGCCGTACACCTCGGCATCGGTGTTGAGAATTTCCACCCATCGGCCGGGCTCTGGTAGCCCGACGCGGTAGCTCGAGTGCTCACTGCCCGAGAAGTTGAACAGGCAGGCGACAATCGAACCGTCAGTACCGTAACGCAGAAAACTGAGGACGTTGTTCTCGGTGTCGTTGGCGTCGATCCAGGAGTATCCACCGGGCGAGGTGTCGAGGGTCCACATGGCCGGATGACGTCGGTACGCGGAGTTGAGATCGCCGACCAGTCGCTGGACGCCGCGATGGAGAGTGCCGGTGTACTGATCGTCGAGCTGCCACCAGTCGAGGCCGCGTTCTTCCGACCATTCCGCACTCTGACCGAATTCCTGTCCCATGAACAGCAGTTGCTTGCCTGGATGCGCCCACATGTATGCAAGCAGTGAGCGCAGGCCGGACGCCTTGGCGAAGTCGTTCCCGGGCATCCGGGTCCACAGAGTTCCTTTGCCGTGCACCACTTCGTCATGGCTGATCGGTAGCAGGTAGTTCTCACTCCACGCGTACATCAGTGAGAACGTGATCTCGTGATGGTGGTAGGTCCGGTGTACCGGGTCGTGACCGAGGAACCCGAGGGTGTCGTGCATCCACCCCATGTTCCACTTCATGTTGAATCCGAGGCCGCCGACATTGGTCGCCCGAGTGACTCCGGGCCACGCCGTCGACTCCTCGGCGACGGTGACGACTCCTCGATGGTTCTTGTGGACGGTGGCGTTCATCTCCTGCAGGAACGCAACGGCTTCGAGATTCTCGCGGCCGCCGTGAATGTTGGGAGTCCATCCACCTTCCGGGCGTGAGTAATCCAGGTACAGCATCGATGCGACAGCGTCGACGCGAAGTCCGTCGATGTGGAACTCCTCGAGCCAGAAGAGTGCATTGGCGACGAGGAAGTTCCGCACCTCGCGGCGACCGAAGTCGAATACGTATGTGCCCCAGTCCAACTGCTCGCCGCGACGCGGATCGGCGTGCTCGTACAGGGGAGTTCCGTCGAAACGAGCCAGGGCCCACTCGTCTTTGGGGAAGTGTGCAGGCACCCAATCGACGATGACACCTATCCCTGCGGCGTGCAGGTGGTCGACGAACCAGCGGAAGTCGTCCGGGGTGCCGAAGCGGGAGGTCGGTGCGTAGTACGAGGTGACCTGGTATCCCCACGATCCACCGAACGGATGCTCGGAGACGGGCAGCAGTTCGACGTGGGTGAATCCGGTTTCGGTGACGTAGACGGCGAGTTGCTCGGCCATCTGCCGGTAGTCGAGTCCCGGACGCCACGATCCGAGGTGCACCTCGTACACGCTCATCGGGGACTGCGAAGGATCGACACTGGCGCGGGTTTCGAGCCAGGCCGCGTCGTTCCACTCATGCGAACTGGTGGTCACTCGCGATGCAGTCGCCGGCGGGACCTCGGTACCGAATGCCATGGGATCGGCCTTGTCGCGAACGGAGCCGTCGTGGCCGTGGACCCGGAACTTGTACAGCGAACCGACTGCGATGTCGGGCAGGAAGAGTTCCCAGACCCCAGTGGATCCGAGGACTCGCATGGGGGCGAATTGCCCACTCCACCCGTCGAAGTCGCCGACGACGGTCACGCCGCGGGCGGCCGGAGCCCAGACGGCGAACGAGGTGCCGTCGACGGGGCCGTCCGGTGTCTCGTAAGAACGCGGATGTGCACCGAGGATGTCCCACAGTCGTTCGTGCCGACCTTCGCCGAACAGGTGTAGGTCGAGTTCACCGAGAGTAGGCAGGAACCGGTAAGGGTCGGCTGCGAGAACCGTGTGTCCACCCGGGTACGTCACGGAATAGCGATAGTCGATCAGGTCGGGGTAGGGGACCAGAGCCGCGAAGATTCCGTTCGAAACATGTTCGAGAGGAAAGTTTTTGCCGCCGATGACGGCACTGACGGACTCGGCGTTGGGACGCAACGCTCGCAGAACGGTGCCGTCGGCGTGGGGATGGGCGCCGAGGACACTGTGCGGATCGTGATGTTCACCGCGCGCCAACAGCTCCAGATCGTGATTGTCCGGTGCGATACCCGAAGGGAACTTCTCGGTTGACATCACTTGCCTCCACCTGCGCGGTGCGCATTGCGTGCTTGGTAGGCCAGAGAGATCCGGGCCGGATACGGAACGGGTGGGAGCGCGAGGATGTGCGCCACCGAACGCCAGGGCTCGAGGCGGACGAAATTGGCTTGGCCCCAATTGAACTGCTCACCGGTTACCTCGTCGAGCACGGTCATGTGGTCGTGCCATTCGCGTCCGAGCGCCGGCATGTCCAACCAGACGGTGCCCTCTTCTGCAGCGAACGGGTTGAGGTTGATCACCGTCAGGACGGCGTCACCGGTCGAGGCGTCGAACTTCGAGTAGGCGATCAACGCGTCGTTGTCGATGTGGTGAAAGTGCAGGTTCCGCAACTGCTGCAGGGCCGGGTGTGCACGCCGGATGCGATTGAGTGCGGTGATCCACGGCTCGAGAGATTCGCCTCGCGCTGCTGCTTCGGCGAAACGGCGCGGCCGAAGTTCGTACTTCTCGGAGTCGAGGTATTCCTCGCTGCCGGGGCGAACGGCTTGGTGTTCGTAGAGTTCGTAACCGGAGTAGACGCCCCACGTCGGCGCCAGGGTGGCGGCGAGAGCTGCTCGTAGAGCGAACATTCCGGGCCCACCGTGCTGGAGGGACTCGTGCAGGATGTCCGGCGTGTTCACGAAGAGGTTCGGTCGGGCTTCGTCGGCCTTCGCCGCCAGCTCGTTACCGAATTCGGTGAGTTCCCACTTCGCAACTCGCCAGGTGAAGTACGTGTACGACTGCGTGAACCCGCGCCGGGCAAGGCCGTACATGCGCGCCGGACGAGTGAATGCCTCGGCGAGGAACAGGACGTCGGGGTCGGTCTTCTTGACCTCCGAGATGAGCGTCTCCCAGAAGTTCGGCGGCTTGGTGTGCGGGTTGTCGACCCGGAAGATCTTGACGCCGGCACTGATCCAGTGTCGGACGACTCGCAAGATTTCCTTGTCCAGACCGCGAGGATCGGTGTCGAAGTTGATCGGGTAGATGTCCTGATACTTCTTGGGCGGGTTCTCGGCGTAGGCGATGGTGCCGTCGGGAAGGACGTTGAACCACTCCGGATGCTTCTTGGCCCATGGATGATCCGGGGCGCACTGCAGCGCGAGATCCAGTGCCACTTCGAGATCGAGCCTGCGGGCCGCAGCGACGAAGGCCTTGAAGTCCTTGAGCGTGCCGAGTTGCGGGTGAACAGCGTCGTGCCCGCCGTCGACCGAGCCGATGGCCCACGGCGAGCCGACGTCACCGGGTTCGGGAGTGAGAGTGTTGTTGCGTCCCTTGCGGTTGATCTCGCCGATGGGATGGATCGGCGGAAGGTAGACGACGTCGAAACCCATTGCGGCGATGCGGGGTAGGTCTTCGGCCGAGGTTCGGAAAGTACCGTGTTGCGGCACCCCGTTCTCGTCCCAACCGCCCGTCGAGCGGGGGAAGAACTCGTACCACGATCCGAACAGTGCACGGTTGCGATCGACGACGACGGGGTGGGACTCGCCCTTGGTGACCAGTTCACGGAGCGGAGTGGCGCGGAGCAGTTCGGCGACGTCGGAGGCGAAGGCCGGCGCGACGCGAGCCGTCAGCGCCTGATCGCTGCGCAGCGACGCCGTGACGGCCTCGAGCCTGGACCTGTTGCCCCGCGGTACCTCGTGCGCGGCCTGTTCGAACAGGCGCGCACCGATTTCCAGGTCGTTGGCCAACTCGGCCGCCCCTTGCCCGACGGCGAGCTTTGCTTCCACGGCGTGCTTCCAGGTGGCGATGGGATCGCTCCACGCCTCGATCCGGAACGACCACATGCCTTCGGCGGACGGCGTGAACACCGCGTCGACGGTGTCCGGTTCGGTCCCGGGATCCATCGGAATGCGCAGCGGCTTGGTACCGCGCGGACCACGCACGACAAGAGTGGCGGAAATGGCGTCGTGGCCTTCTCGCCACACGGTTGCGTGCACTGGGAATACTTCACCGACCACGGCCTTTGCCGGATAGTTACCCGAGATCTCGGGTACCACGTCGTCGATACCGAGGCGTCCTGACACGGGAAGCTCCATTTCTGGTGATGGATCGCGGTAAAACTTTCTTTCGCCGGGTTCAACCGTAGTGGGTGCGGCGCTGGAGTGCTGATAACGACGAATTCGGGTCTGTCGGTGGTCAGGTCGGCTCGGGCGTTCGGTTCCACCGGACAGAGTGCAAGGAACTCGACTAGGGTTCGCGGGGTGAAAGCCTTGCGTCGGTTCACTGTCCGAGCCCACCTTCCGGAGCGCCTCGCCGCGCTCGGCCCCCTGTCCACCAACCTTCGGTGGTCGTGGCATCCCGAGACACAGGATCTGTTCTCGCGACTCGACCCCGAACTCTGGCAAGCAGTCCAGTTCGATCCGGTCCGCATGCTCGGGGAAGTCGACCCCACCCGTCTCGACGAACTCAGCAGTGACGAGGCATTTCTCGGTGACCTCGACACTGCAGCAGCCGATCTCGATGCTTATCTGAGCACCCCGCGCTGGTACCAATCCCAGCAGGCCAAGGGCACATCGTTAGCCGGCGGAATTGCGTACTTCTCCATGGAGTTCGGAGTCAGCGAAGTTCTGCCCAACTACTCCGGTGGATTGGGCATCCTGGCGGGCGATCACCTCAAGGCCGCGTCCGACCTCGGGCTGCCGCTCATCGGCGTCGGACTGCTCTACCGATCCGGCTACTTTCGCCAGTCGCTGACCGCCGACGGTTGGCAGGCCGAGCACTACCCGCCGCACGACCCTCAAGGGTTGCCTCTTCGTTTGCTGACGGACGCAGGCCCGGCTTCCGAAGACGGATCGCCGGTCGTCATTCACGTCGCAATGCCCGGTGGCCGGGTGCTGCGTGCGCGAGTGTGGATCGCTCAGGTCGGACGAGTGCCGTTGCTGCTGCTCGATTCCGACATCGCCGAGAACGACGCGGATCTGCGCGGCGTCACGGACCGTCTCTACGGCGGGGACCAGGATCACCGCATCAAGCAGGAGATCCTCGCGGGTATCGGCGGCGTCCGCGCGGTGCGCGCCTACACCGCGGCGTACGGATTGCCCGATCCCGAGGTGTTCCACATGAACGAGGGGCATGCCGGATTCCTCGGCATCGAACGGATTCGGGAACTTGTCACCACCAGCGGTCTGGACTTCGATTCGGCTCTGGCCGCGGTCCGTGCCGGAACGGTCTTCACGACGCACACTCCGGTTCCCGCCGGAATCGACCGCTTCCCGGCGGATCTGGTCCGTCACTACTTCGGCGGAGCGAACGGCGAGAACGAATCGAGTTTGCTTCCCGGCCTGACCGTCGACCGCATCGTCGGGATGGGGCGTGAAGCCGATCCGTCGATCTTCAACATGGCGCACATGGGTCTTCGCCTGGGCCAGCGAGCCAACGGCGTCTCGAAGTTGCACGGCATCGTCAGCCGCGACATGTTCAACGGTCTCTGGCCGGGCTTCGACGCCGACGAGGTGCCGATCGGTTCGGTCACCAACGGTGTTCACGCGCCGACGTGGGCGGCGCCGGAGTGGATGGACGTGGCCAGGCGGATCGTCGGTCAGGAGCAACTCGAAGAAGCACGCGGGTGGGAGCGCCTGCACGAGTTGTCGGCAACCGAACTGTGGGAAACACGTAATGCGTTGCGCGGCAAGTTGGTCGACGAAGTTCGTCGTCGCGTCCGAGCGTCCTGGCTCGAACGCGGCGCGACCGAGGCCGAACTCGGCTGGACCACTGGAGTATTCGATCCCAACGTCTTGACAGTCGGGTTCGCGAGGCGCGTTCCGACGTACAAGCGGTTGACGCTGATGCTGCGTGATCCCGAGCGTCTGCGTGCGATGTTGCTCGACGAGAAACGTCCGGTGCAGTTGGTTGTGGCCGGCAAGTCGCACCCCGCCGACGACGGCGGTAAGGCACTCATCCAGCAGGTCGTGCGGTTCGCCGACGAAGCGGATGTGCGTCACCGCATCGTCTTCCTGCCTGATTACGACATGTCGATGGCCCGCTACTTGTACTGGGGCTGCGACGTGTGGCTCAACAATCCGCTTCGCCCACTCGAGGCGTGCGGTACTTCCGGCATGAAATCCGCGCTCAACGGCGGCCTCAACCTCTCCATTCGCGACGGATGGTGGGACGAGATGTACGACGGCGAGAACGGGTGGGCCATTCCGACGGCCGACGGTGTTCTCGACGACGTGCGGCGTGACGATCTGGAAGCCAGCGCCCTCTACGAACTTCTCGAGCACGCGGTACTGCCGACGTTCTACGACCGTGATGCAGCCGATCTGCCGACGCGCTGGGTCGAGAGGGTTCGCCACACCCTCGAGAATCTGGGCCCGAAGGTGTTGGCATCACGCATGGTTCGTGACTACGCCGTCGACTACTACGCCCCTTCGGCGGAATCAGCTCGAGCGGTAGTGGCGGATGATTTTGCCGGCGCGCGTGAGGTGGCCGAGTTCCGTCGCCGTATCGAGTCGCAGTGGCCGTCGGTCGCCGTCGAGCAGGTGGACGGTTCCGGCCTGCCGGACACTCCGGAGATCGGTGCGACCATCTCTTTGAAAGCCAAGGTCCGCCTCGGCGGCTTGTCGGTCTCGGATGTGGAGGTTCAGGCAGTCCTGGGACGCGTCAGCCCAGGCGAGGAACTCACCGACGTGGTGACGTTCCCGATGACACATTTCGGAACGGAGGACGGAGCCGAGATCTTCGAAGCCGAGGTTGCGCTTCCGGTCTCCGGCTCCGTGGGTTACACCGTGCGGGTGTTGCCGCATCACCGGTTGTTGGTCGATGCGTCCGAACTCGGGTTGGTGACCACTCCGAGCGTCTGACGTAATACATTCTGCCCCGGTCCGTTCGGTCGGCACCGGGGCAGAATTGTGCCCGCGTGAGAACCGGCTCAGGGACGTGAGTCGCGGATGCGGGTGAGCGCCTTGCGGACGACTTCGGGGTTGGTCGTCTCCCAGAACGGAGGCAGCGATGCGCGAAGGTAACCCGCGTATCTCGCTGTGGCCAGACGCGGATCGAGCACGGCCACCACGCCCTTGTCGTCGGTGCTACGAAGCAGACGGCCGACGCCCTGTGCCAGGAGCAGCGCCGCGTGATTGGCCGAGACGCTGAGAAAGCCGTTACCGCCATGGGATTCGATAGCCTGCTGGCGAGCCATCAACAGCGGGTCGTCCGGGCGCGGGAACGGAATCCGGTCCAAGATGACGAGGCTCAGTGACGGACCCGGAACATCGACGCCCTGCCACAGGGACAACGTGCCGAACAGTGACGTGGGTTCGTCCTTGGCGAAGGCCTTGACGAGGGTGCCGGTGGCGTCGTCGCCCTGGCACAGGATGGGGGTATCGAGGCGTTCACGCATCGCCTCCGAGGCGGCTTTGGCGGCGCGCATCGACGAGAACAGGCCGAGGGCGCGTCCGCCCGCAGCCTCGACGAGTTCGGCGATCTCGTCGAGATAGACCGGGGAGAGGCCGTCGCGGCCGGGCGTAGGGAGGTGGCGGGCAATGTAGATGATGCCGGCCTTTGCATGGTCGAAGGGCGACCCGACGTCGAGTGAGTTCCAGCGGAAAGCCGAAGCGTCAGAAGGTGCTTCGGTGCCGATGGCGGTACCCGAGTCGGGGCGCGCGGACGATTCCGCAGGAAGACCCCAGTTGACGGCGAGACCGTCGAACGATCCGCCGACGGTCAGTGTCGCGGAAGTGAGAACGACGGTGGATTCGGCGAACAGTCGCGAGCGCAGCAATCCGCCGACGGAGAGCGGAGCCATCCGGACGGAGCGCCGCACCGATCCGCGGAACTCGTCCGAGGACAGCCAGACGACGTCCTTGCGCTTTGCCGGGTCGGGTTCGTCGAAAGCGGTGAGAATACGAACGGCGCTGTCATGGACGTCGTCGACGGACGAGAGTGCGGCGTTGCGGGCCGCAGCGGCTTCGGGATCTGCAGCAGCCATACCCGGTTTGGCCGGACCGATAGCGGTGCGCAGCGACCAGGCCGCGTCGCGGATCGCAGCCAGTGCGGGTGCCGCCCCGTCCGGGAGGCCTTCCCAGCGACCTGGGCGCAATTCCTCGAGGAGTCCAGCCCACCCCTCGCCGGCAGCTTCGAGGCGATCGGCATCCTGCTCTTCGGCGATCTTGCCGCAACGCCGGGCCGCGGCACTGATCGAGGCGGCAGTGAGATCGGCCGTGGCGACGCCGGTGACGCGGTCGACCAATTCGTGGGCCTCGTCGATCACCACGACGTCGTGGTCAGGCAGGATCTGGATGCCGGTGATGGCGTCGATCGCGAGCAGTGCGTGGTTGGTGACCACTACGTCGGCCTTCGACGCCTCGACTCGGGCGCGCTCGGCGAAGCAGTCCTCACCGACCGGGCACTGGTTCTTACCGATGCATTCGCGGGAGGTGACACTGACCTGCCGCCACGCCTGATCGGATACGCCCGGCACCAATTCGTCCCGATCACCGGTTTCGGTGTCGGAGGACCATTCGGTGAGGCGGACGACCTCCCGGCCGAGACGCGAGACCGTGAACGGATCGAACAACTCGTCCTCGGGTGGCTGCTCGGACGCGCCGGTATGGATCTTGTTCATGCACAGGTAGTTGTTGCGGCCCTTGAGGATTGCGAACTCTGCGCGTCGGCCGAGTGGCTTCTTCAGGGCATCGGCGAGTCGAGGCAGATCTCGGTCGACGAGCTGACGCTGCAGCGCGATGGTGGCGGTGGACACGACCACGGTGCGTCCCGATTCGACCGCGTGGCGCAGGCTCGGAACGAGGTAGGCGAGCGACTTACCGGTACCGGTGCCGGCCTGGACGGCCAGATGCTCGCCGGTGTCGATCGAGTGCGCCACGGCGGACGCCATCGTCAGCTGACTGGTTCGTTCGGCACCGCCGAGCGACCGCACCGCTGTCTGGAGCAGTTCGGGAACGTTCGGGAGTTGATCGGCCACCCACGAAGGTTAATGGATCCCTACGTCAGAAACGTCCACGGATGATTCCCGGGGTGGTTCCCCGGCATTCGAGTCTTCTTGCGACGAGGCCTCGTCTCGCCCGATCAGCTGCACTCCCGCCTCCCGCATCTGCACCAATGCCGACTCGATCGTGGCGGTCGACACACCAGCGGTGAAGGGGAGAAGGACTGTCGTGGCGAACCCCGCGCGCGCGGCATCGACGGCCGTGGCCTTGACACAGTGATCCGTGGCAATTCCGATCACGTCGACGTCGGTGATCTCGTGGGCGCGGAGCCAGTCCTCGAGCGTCGTGCCGTCCTCGGCTGCTCCTTCGAAACCGGAGTAGGCCGCGCTGTAGGCGCCCTTGGAGAAGATCGCCGACCCGGCGACGGAAGCGTCGAACGCCGGATGGAACTCGGCGCCGGCTGTCCCGACGACGCAGTGAACCGGCCAGCTGTCGATGAAGTCGGGATTCTCGGAGAAGTGCGCCCCAGGGTCGATGTGGAAATCGCGAGTCGCGACTACGGCGTCGTACTCGTGGGAGTTGACGAAATCGTTGACGGCTCCCGCAACCGCAGCACCGCCGTCGACTGCAAGAGCTCCACCTTCACAGAAATCGTTCTGAACGTCGACAATTATCAGTGCTTTTGCACTCACTGGTGCTCACCTCCGGTGAATCGAACGGGCACAGCCGAGTCTCCGCGCGAGAGCTTGAGGCCTTCCCACGGCAGGCTCACGAGCCCTGCCTTCAGAACCGCTCTGCTCTCTTCGAGCGTCGGCGCGCTGTCGACGACCTTGCCTTCGCGAACCAGCGGGATCAGCAGTTCGGTCGCTCCGTCCGCCTCGGAGACAGGTGACGGTGATCCGGCGGGGTAGATGACTTCTTCGACGATCGTGCCGGTCGGACGCACTACGCGCAGTGCCTTCTTTGCGCCGCCGCGAGATGCCTTGTTGGTGCTTCTCTTCTCGACCGCGATTCCGTCGACCTCGACAAGTTTGTAGACCATGCCGGCGGTGGGGGCGCCTGATCCGGTGACCAGGGAAGTGCCGACGCCGTACGAGTCGACGGGTTCGGCGCGCAGAGCCGCGATCGCGTACTCGTCCAGGTCGCCGGAGACGACGATGCGTGTTTTGGTAGCACCGAGATCGTCGAGTTGTTGGCGTACCTGACGAGCAAGAACGCCGAGATCGCCGGAGTCGATGCGAACCCCGCCCAGCTCGGGACCGGCAACGGCGACAGCCGTTTTCACACCCTCGGTGATGTCATAGGTATCGACGAGCAACGTGGTGGATACGCCGAGTGCCGCGACCTGACCGCGGAATGCCGCTGCCTCGTCCGGACCGTCTTCGGTGGTGTGCAGGAGAGTGAAGGCGTGCGCGCTGGTACCTGCACTGGGTACGTCGTGACGCCGCGCGGCTTCGAGGTTGGAGGTGGCGTCGAAGCCGGCGAGATACGCGGCACGTGAAGCGGCGACGGCGGCCTGTTCGTGTGTACGACGCGAGCCCATCTCGATCATCCGTCGACCGCCCGCTGCGCTCACCATGCGGGCTGCGGCCGAAGCGATCGCGCTGTCGTGGTTGAGGATCGAGAGAATCAAGGTTTCGAGGATGACGCACTCGGCGAAAGTTCCGCGGACCGAAAGGATCGGTGATCCGGGGAAGTAGAAATCGCCCTCGCGGTAGCCGTCGATGTCACCGGAGAATCGATAGTTGCGCAGCCACTCGACGGTCGTGTCGTCGAGAAATTTTGCAACGATCGCCAGTTCCGGTTCACCGAACCGGAACTGCTCGAGTGCGTCGAGAAGGCGCTCGGTACCGGCGACGACGCCGTAGCGACGACCGTCTGGCAGCCGCCGTGCAAATACCTCGAAACTGCAGTTGCGGAAGGCAGATCCGTCGGCGAGAGCCGCCGAGAGCATGGTCAGTTCGTACTGATCGGTGAGCAGTGCGGTGCTGGCACCGGCGTCGCGGATGTCGGAAATTTGCGTAGGCACGCACACAACTCTATGCGCGAGACGACGTGGGTGGGTGTTGTCGCCTCTCGTCGCGCCGTACCCTGGATACATGGTTTTCGGCGGCGCGACCGTGTCCGGCACTTACTCGGCGAACGTAACGATGAGAGGCGCTACGGCTTCCTCTCCTCAAGCCACGCCCGAGCAGTCGGAGGCTGTTTCGACCATCGAAGCCGCAGATCGGCCCTGGGTGACCATCGTCTGGGACGACCCGGTCAATCTCATGCATTACGTGACTTACGTGTTCCAGAAGTTGTTCGGCTACAGCAAAGCCAAGGCCACCGACTTGATGATGCAGGTCCATTCGGAGGGCAAGGCCGTGGTCTCGAGCGGTTCGCGCGACAAGATGGAGGCCGATGTTCGTCGCCTCCACGCTGCCGGTCTCTGGGCCACGATGCAACGCGACGACACCTGAGAAAAGCACTTTTTCGACCGATTTGTTCGCCTAACTCGTAGACGGGAGTCCGACGCGTGCGGACGTGGAGTAGGAAGAGTTCACTCGGCGGAGTGAAGTTCAAGTCCGAGATGGACGGCCACGAGGCGGCGGTTCTGCGCTCGCTCGTGGAGTCGGTGACCGGGCTTCTCGACGAGCGCTCGTCTTCGGCGCCGCAAGACGAGCTCGCCGCGCTGACGGGTCTTCGTACCGGAAATTCGGAGACGCCCGACAATCCGGTCTTGGCGCGTTTGCTTCCCGACTTCCAGCGCACCGATCCGGACAAGGTCGCTCCGGACAGTGACGATCTCGACGACGCCGGCGCCAATGTCAACGGCGCGCTGCGCAGTTTGCACGAACCCGAGATCATCGACGCCAAGCGTGAGTCCGCTCGCACGTTGTTGGCTTCGCTTCCGGAGGCCGGCGGCAAGGTCGTTCTCACGCAGGAACAGGCCGACGCCTGGCTGTCCTCGCTCAACGACGTCCGTCTCGCGCTCGGAACCAATCTCGGCATCGACGCCGACACACCGGAGAGCCTCGAACCCGACGACCCGCGAGCCCCACATCTCGACGTCTATCACTGGTTGACGTGGATGCAGGACTCCCTCGTCCAGGCGCTCATGCCATGACCACAACGCGGACCGGGCCCACTGATTCACTGACAGATGTCGCCGGCCTCGCCGTCGGTCATCACCACAAGCTCGACGAGGGAGCCACTCTCGGAAGCGGCGCAGCCACCGGCTGCACGGTCGTGCTCGCGTCGGCCGGTGTGGTCGCCGGAGTCGACGTCCGGGGCGGCGGTCCGGGTACCCGCGAGACCGATCTGCTCGACCCGAGCCATTCGGTCCAGCAGGTCAATGCCGTGCTGTTGACCGGCGGTAGTGCCTACGGACTTGCCGCGGCCGACGGAGTGATGCGCTGGCTCGAGGAACACGATCACGGGATCGCGATGGGCGCTCCCGGCCAGGTGGTACCGATCGTGCCCGGCGCCGTGATCTTCGATCTGCCGGTGGGGGACTGGACCGTTCGTCCGAC
>NZ_BCWH01000002.1:2080238-2090804 GCF_001653035.1 Rhodococcus sp. YH3-3
CGTCGCGGCCGCCGCCGGCCCCGCCGAGGGGACTACGGTCTCCGCCTTGATCGTGGCGAATCCGGTGGGTTCGGTCTTCGACCCCAGAACAGGCCTGCCGTGGGGCGTCGGCTCGGACGGCGCGGAGTCGTTCGGCCTCAGGCTCCCCGACGCGTCCGAACTCGCGGCGGCCAATGCCGTTGCAGCCAAGGGAACTGTCCTCAACACCACGATCGGTGTGGTCGCCACTGACGCCGCCTTGACGAAAGCCGGGTGCCGACGCGTCGCCGTCGCAGGTCATGACGGCCTGGCCCGAGCGATTCGGCCCGCACATTCGCCGCTCGACGGCGACACGATCTTTGCGCTCGCCACCGGTGATCACACTCCGAATTCGGAGATCACGGTTCCGGACGCTTTCCCGAACGATCTGCCGATACTCGACGCGGTGTGCGCGGCTTCGGCCCAGGTGGTCGAACGTGCGATCGTCACAGCGATTCTCGACGCCACGTCGGTAGCCGGAATCCCGAGCTACCGCGAACTCTTCCCGTCCGCATTTCTCTAGGCAGCACTCCTGGAATCGGCGGTAATCTCGAATTGAGCCTGGTCGCGAGTGACCGGATCAGAAGACCGGATCGACGGTGGAGGACGCACACGATGACGATGGATTTCAACAGTCCGGACTTCGGCACCCGGACGCCGGCACCGAAATCCGGTCCGCCCTCGGTGTGGAAGCAGTCGGCCGTGTTGGTGGGCGGCTTCGCGATCCTGCTCTACGTGATCGAGATCGTGGATGTCATCTCCGGTCAGAATGTCCAGAACGCCGGCGTCACCCCGCGCACGCTCGACGGCCTGTGGGGAATCCTGTTCGCCCCGGTGCTGCACGACGACTGGGGTCATCTGATCGCCAACACCATTCCGGTGCTGATCCTCGGATACCTCGTGCTGGTGTCGGGAATTGCGCGGGGACTCGCGGCGACCGGCATCATCTGGGTGATCGGCGGCGTCGGGACCTGGTTGTTCGCCGGCTCGAACTCGAATCACGTCGGTGCGTCCGTGCTGATCTTCGGCTGGGTCACCTACCTGCTGGTGCGCGGGTTCTTCACGCGGAGTTTCACACAGATCCTGATCGGCGTTGCCGTCTTCGTCGTGTACGGCGGAGTGCTGTGGGGCGTTCTGCCGAGCGATCCACGGGTTTCCTGGCAAGGGCATCTGTTCGGAGCGATCGGCGGCGTGGTTGCCGCCTGGGCGTTGACGTCGGGGGAGAGGGCCAAGCGCGCCGGGTCGGCGCCGGCCGTTCGACCACCGAGTTTCTGAACGGACGTGGGTCACACCCTCACTGCGGTGTGACTTCGACGCGCCAAAACCACCAAGAGCTTTTTCCCAGACGGGTAGACGTGGCAGCATGACCGGTATGCGCATGACCGTCCTGGGGTGTTCCGGCAGCGTCACGGGTCCGGATTCACCGGCTTCGGGATACCTGCTCACGGCACCGGGAACTCCGCCGCTCGTGATCGACTTCGGCCCGGGAGTTCTTGGGGCGTTGCAGCGATACGCCGATCCGGGCGAGGTGACGATCCTGCTTTCGCACCTTCATGCGGACCACTGTCTCGACATGCCCGGCCTGCTCGTCTGGCGTCGCTATCACCCCAACCCGCCGGTCGGCCGTGCTCTGGTTTACGGCCCCACCGACACCGCGTGCCGCATCGGAGTGTCCTCCGCCGAGTGCGCCGGCGAGATGGACGACATCTCCGACACCATCGACGTCCGGCTCTGGGCCGAGAACGAGCCGGTGACGTTCGGTGAACTGAGCGTCGTCGCCCGCCGGATGAATCATCCACCCGAGGCTTACGGTTTCCGGATCACCGGCGCCGACGGCCGCGTCCTCGTCTATACAGGCGACACCGGAATGTGCGACAACGTCGTCGAACTCGCGCGTGGTGCAGACGTGTTGCTCTCCGAAGCGTCGTGGACCGACAGTCCGGATCGCCCCGAGGGAGTTCACCTCTCCGGTAAGGAAGCCGGCCGTGTGGCTGCGCTCGCCGGCGTCAAGGAACTTCTCCTAACGCACATCCCGCCGTGGACATCGCGTGAAGACGTGATCGCCGAAGCGAAATCCGAATTCTCCGGACCAGTGCATGCCGTCTCCGCCGGAAGTGTCTACGACATCTGATTCCCCTCACATTCGGTGCAGCGCTCACCGGGCGACCGCTAGGCTCACGAAGGTGACTACACGAGAAGACGGTAGGGCGGACGACGAGCTCCGCACGGTCAAGATCACCCGCGGGTTCACCAGTCACCCGGCCGGATCCGTTCTGGTCGAGTTCGGGAACACTCGCGTCATGTGCACGGCCAGCGTCGAAGAGGGTGTACCCCGCTGGCGCAAGGGCTCCGGCTTGGGTTGGCTGACAGCCGAATACGCGATGCTTCCCGCCGCCACGCACACACGCAGTGGCCGCGAATCGGTCAAGGGCAAGGTCGGCGGCCGCACGCAGGAGATCAGTCGACTCATCGGCCGATCACTTCGAGCGTGCATCGATCTCGCGGCAATCGGTGAGAACACCATCGCCCTCGACTGTGATGTCCTCCAAGCCGACGGCGGCACCCGCACCGCGGCAGTGACGGGGGCATACGTAGCCCTGGTCGACGCCGTGACGTACCTGCGCGCAGCCGACCTGCTCTCCGACCCGCAGCCCATCTCGTGTGGCATAGCGGCCGTCAGCGTCGGCGTCGTGGACGGACGAGTGCGCCTCGATCTTCCGTACGAAGAGGATTCGCGCGCCGAGGTCGACATGAATGTCGTGGCCACCGATACCGGCACGCTGGTGGAAATCCAGGGAACCGGTGAGGGCGCCACGTTCCCACGCTCGACGCTGGACAAGCTGCTCGACTCCGCTCTGGCTGGTTGTGAGCAACTTTTCGAGATCCAGCGTCAAGCGCTGGCCGAGCCGTATCCCGGGGTGCTACCCGAACCGAAGAATCCGGAACCCAAGAAGAAGTTCGGTGCCTGAGCTGTGAGCGTACGAGTACTGGTTGCCAGCCGAAATGCCAAGAAGCTGAAGGAACTTCACCGGGTGCTCGACGCCGCTGGAGTGAACGGAATCGAACTGGTCGGGCTCGACGAGGTCCCGCCGTTCCCCGAAGCCCCCGAGACCGGAGCGACGTTCGAGGAGAATGCGCTCGCCAAAGCGCGTGACGGAGCAGCTGCAACCGGAATGCCTTGCATCGCAGACGATTCCGGTGTCGAGATCGACGCACTCAACGGTATGCCCGGTGTGCTGTCCGCGCGATGGTCGGGCACTCACGGAAACGACGGCGCCAACACGGCTCTGGTCCTGGCTCAGCTGGGAGACGTGCCGGACGAGCGTCGAGGCGCGGCATTCGTCTCCGCCTGTGCACTGGTGATCCCCGGCGGCGACGAGACCGTCGTGCGCGGCGAATGGCGCGGGGTGATCGGCCGCGAACCAGCCGGCGACGGCGGCTTCGGATACGACCCCATCTTCCGTCCGGACGGCGACACCCGCTCGGCCGCAGAACTCACCCCGGCCGAGAAGGATGCGGCGTCACATCGAGGGCGCGCGCTCGTACAGCTCGTTCCGGCTCTGGCGGCGCTGGCCGACTGAACCGAATCCGAAAAGTGGAGCCCTGAACGCGTCTGCGTTCAGGGCTCCACTTTTTGAAACTCAGAGCTGGTAAGCCTGCTTCACCTGGGCAGTTCGCTTGTGCTCGAACACGAACGACAGGAACGGGATCGTGCCGGCGAGCGCGGTGGCAACCGTCGTACCGGGCTTCCACCGGGCCTTGATCGCCAAGTCGATCGTGAACACGAGGTAGAGCATGTAGAACAGGCCGTGGATCTGGCCGATGTAGAACAACCACGACGGTGCGTCCGCCGAATTGTCGAGAATCAGGTACTTGTAGACCATCTCACCGGTCAGGAACAGCAGCCAGAGGCCGGTGATCCAGGCGAGAACGCGGTATCGGACCAGCGCCGACGCAACCTTCTTCTGCTTTTCTGCGTTGACTGCGGGGGTAGCGATGCTCGCTTCCGAACCGGTACTCACGTCGTGCTCCTATCGGACTCGCGAGCGGCGAGCTGCGCAAGGTAGTCGTTGTATTCCAGCATTTGGCGGGCTTCAGGGTCGTCGACGTCGAGGTTCACATCGTCGAACTCGGCCCGCGGGCGTTGCGGCAAGAGGTCGGCGGGAATCTCACGCGGCTCCGCGGCGGCTTCCTCGGCTTCGGCCTCTTCGGGGTCCACGTCTTCGAGCTGAACGAACTTGCGATACGCGTACACGACAAACGCCGCGAACAGCGGCCACTGGAACGCGTACCCGAGATTCTGTCCCGAGCCTCCGACGGCTTCGAAGCGCTCCCACTGCCACCAGCCGAGCGCGAGGCAGCCGGCAGCTGACACGATGACCAGCAGAATCAGCGCAGGTCGGCGTTTAGTAGCGTTCTTGGACACACTAAGACGGTACCTGAGAGCTATAGTGCCTCGCCCTGCGATCTCCGACACGGTGTCGTAGAAGCCGTGCCACGGCGTGTCGTAGAAGCCGTGCCACGGCGTGTCGTAGAGGCCGTGCCACGGCGTGTCGTAGAGGCCGCTCCACAGCACCTGTGCGCTATGCCCATCCTCACCCGCAACGCCAGGGCACTGAACACATTCTCCCGGCTGTGCTGCATCGATAACCTCGGCGCGTATCCGAAAGCAGGGGAGTGTTTCATGCACATCAGAGTGATTCGCCCGGTCATCGACACCACACTGACTCCGGCGGTGACAGCCGAGGTGGAGCACTGGGCGGCGCCCGGCACGACGGTCGACGTCGTTTCGCTGCCTACCGGTACGGCGAGCATCGAGTCCGAGTACGACGAGGCACTTGCCGGCCCCGGGATAGTGCAGAGGGTCGAGGAAGCGGCTGCCGACGGCGTGGACGGTGTGTTCATCACGTGTTTCGCCGATCCCGGAGTGCATGCCGCCCGAGAGGTCATCGACGCTCCGGTGGTCGGCGGCTTCGAGCCGTCATTTCTGACAGCGATGAGTCTGGGCGATCGCGTCGGTGTCGTGACCATCCTGCCGAATGTCGTGCCGATGCTCCGATCGCTCACTCGGCGGTATGGGCTGGACAATCGGCTGGGCAGTATTCGAGTCGTGGACATGCCGGTGCTGGGCCTTACCGATCGGGAGGAACTGATCGATCGACTGGCCGCTCAGGCGTCTGCGGCAGTGGAGAACGGCGAGGCCGACACCGTCGTTCTCGGTTGCACCGGGATGCTCGGTGTGACCAGTGCGGTCCGAGACAGGCTGCATGGCAAAGGGATTCACGTTCCGGTTGTGGATCCGACGGCCTCGGCGATCACCTGGTTGGAGAGCTCGGTCCGTCTGGGGCTGACACCGAGTCGGACGACGTACATGACTCCACCGGTCAAGGATCGAAAGCGCTGACCTTGCTCACGAGAACCGAAAAAGCCCCGCCGGATCAGATCCGGCGGGGCTCTTCGTTGTGCGCGAGGGGGGACTTGAACCCCCACGTCCTGAGACACTGGAACCTAAATCCAGCGCGTCTGCCAATTCCGCCACTCGCGCGCGGAATTCAAAGGATACGCGAGTGGAATCGCTCGCGGGCACACCACCCTGGTCGGGATGCGCCCGCCCGCTCTCAGGCCGTTTCGGCGAGTGGATCCGCTGCGGGCGGCATGGTGGATTCCTTCGACCGGCGAGGTTGCTCGGCCGTGCGTTGATACCGCCACGCAGCGTGGGTGAGCGTTTGAACATCGACATCGAGATGTTCGGCAACCGCAACGAGCAACTCGGCTGCGTCGGTGCTCGACAACAATTCCTCACCACTGCTTGCTTCGGTGGCGAACCGTGCAAGTAGATCTATCGAAGTTACCGTCAACTTCCCGGACAGGAACACCAGCGTCTCGAAGGTCCTGGGGCCGAGCCCCGGAACGGAGACAACTGCCGAACGGAGGCTTTCGGTGTCCTCGACGTCGGCACTGGACCTGCAACCGGATTCGACGAGCGCCTTGGTCGCGCGAGCCGCACCCTCGGCTTTGGTGAAGTAGTTGCCCGGCACGCGCTGGCGATTGCCGAGAATCGTTGCGAGCTCGTCGCCACGGTCGGTGAAGGCGGCGAGAGCGGGCAAGCTGTCGAGGCGATCGTCGGCGGCTACCGAGCGGTGTGTGCGCCAACGGTCGACGACGGCGCGGACTCCGGTCTTCGGTGTTCCATAGGCGGCGCGCGACGAGAAGATCGCATCGAGAAGGGCGGCTTCGGACTCGCGCGGCCATCCCTGATTCCAATGCGGCCACGCCTCGCGCGGAAGCTCGGCGCCGATGAATTCGGCCGCTCTGACTACGTCTGTGTCTTTCATGATTTCTCCCCCCGAGAAGTTGTCCGGTGTGGACGCGCTGAACGTAGCGAGGGAGTCCGACAGATTGTGGCCCGGAACGCACGGGATCGACCGTCCGTCAAGGAGGTCACGAATTGGTAACAATAAATATGAGGGGTTCCTCAGGTTTCTGAAAATCCCGGTAACAGTCCCAGGCAGGGCGTTCGCGACCTACTCGCGAGTCACTTTCTCGAAGTCTCGTGAGGAAGATCACGGCCCCGAAAGTCCAGATTTCCAGGGTGCCGACAAACGTGAGGAAATCCTCATGATTCTGTGTAAACCTTGTCTTGCACGAACGCCCTGACTCCGTCGATTCTCTCGACGAATTCGCGAGCACTTCAGCCGGGCAGCACACCGCAAATCCCACCTCGCCGCAGAGGTGACCAGGAGAGGACGTACGCGTGACGATCGATGACACGACACCTACAGGAAACGGACGCGACTCGAAGGGTGGACGCCGTTTCGGCGTCGATGGGGGACAGTCCCGCACGACCAGCAAAGGTGCCCTCGTCGATTCGCTGAACAACGGCGTTTCCTACGCAATCGCTTTCGGTGGACAGGGCGCTCCCTGGCTCACCTCGCTCGAGGAGCTCAGCCGTGACAACGGCCTGGAGCCCGTTCTGACCGATCTGGTCAATGACGCAGCCGCACGCCTCGCGCCCGTCGCACAGGATCTCCTCGTGGTTCGCCCGGTCGGATTCGATCCGATCGCGTGGATGCTCGAAGCCGAGATCGTCGACGAAGAAGAAGGTGAGAAGTCGGCCGGGCCTTCCGCTGCCGCGCTCACCGCAGCTCCGGTGTCACTCCCCGGCGTCTTCCTCACGCAGCTTGCGGCGTTGCGTGCACTCTCCGCTCAGGGTCTGGATGTAGCCGGTAACCCGCCGGCTGCCGTCATCGGCCACTCGCAGGGCCTTCTGGCCACGGCTGCCGTAGCCGCGCAGGGCAACGACGACGGTGAACTCCTCGCCGTCGCACAGCTCGTCGGTGCTGCTGCCAGCTTGGTCGGCCGTGTCCTCGCCATCCGCAACGGCCGTCGCCGCGTCGTTCTCGCCGGGCCGCCCGCTCAGCTGGCACGCGTGCAAGAGCGTTGTGAACAGATCGAAGCCGAGGAAGCCCGCGAGCGTGAGGGTAAGAAGCGTGGCGGTTCCGTCTTCGCGCCGTCCTTCGATCCGCTCGACACCGAAATCGGCTTCCATCACCCCGCATTGACCGAGGCCGTCGAACTCGTCGGCAGCTGGGCGACCCGTTGCGGTCTCGACGCGGACCGTGCGCGCGAACTTGCGCAGGGTGTCCTCGTCGATCCGGTCGACTGGGTCGAGGCTGTCGACGGCGCAATCTCCGCCGGCGCCAAGTGGATTCTCGATCTCGGACCCAGCGATCAGCTGACCCGTATGACGTCCTCTTCGCTGCGTGGACAGGGCATCGGCATCATTGCCGCAGCCACCCGCGGCGGACACCGCAATCTGCTCACACCCGGTGCAGCACCTGAGGTCTCACGTTCGTGGTCCGAGTTCGCGCCGAAGCCCGTTGCGCTTCCCGGCGGCCGTATCGGCGTCGAGACCGCGTTCACGAAGCTGACCGGTCGTTCACCCATCCTGCTCGCAGGTATGACGCCGACGACGGTCGACGCCAAGATCGTTGCCGCGGCAGCCAATGCCGGTCACTGGGCCGAGCTTGCCGGTGGCGGGCAGGTCACCGAAGAAATCTTCGAAGACCGTGTCGCAGAGCTGAAGATGCTGCTCGAGCCGGGCCGCGCGGTCCAGTTCAACTCCCTGTTCCTCGACCCGTACCTGTGGAAGCTGCAACTCGGTGGCAAGCGCCTCGTGCAGCGTGCCCGTACCGCCGGTGCTCCCATCGACGGCGTCATCGTCACCGCCGGTATCCCGGAACTCGAAGAGGCTGTTGCTCTCATCGACGAGTTGTCCGAGATCGGCATCACCAACATTGCATTCAAGCCCGGCACCGTGGCGCAGATCCGCTCCGTGATCCGCATCGCCAACGAGGTTCCGAATTTCCCGGTCATCGTCCACATCGAAGGCGGCCGCGCCGGCGGACACCACTCGTGGGAAGACCTCGACGACCTGCTCCTCGACACGTACGCCGAGCTGCGTACACGCCCGAACCTGGTCATCTGCGTCGGTGGCGGCATCGGAACACCCGAGCGCGCAGCCGATTACCTGACCGGTCGCTGGTCTGCCGCAGCCGGTTTCCCGGCCATGCCCGTCGACGGCATCCTGGTCGGCACCGCAGCCATGGCGACTCTCGAGGCCACCACCTCTCCCGAGGTCAAGCAGCTCCTCGTCGACACACCCGGTACGCCGGACTGGGTCGGTGCAGGTACCGCTGAAGGCGGAATGGCCTCCGGCCGTAGCCAGCTCGGTGCCGACATCCACGAGATCGACAACGCGGCTTCGCGTACCGGTCGCCTCCTCGACGAGGTTGCCGGCGATTCCGAGGCAGTGGCCGAGCGCCGCGACGAGATCATCGCCGCCCTCGACGTCACCGCCAAGCCGTACTTCGGCGACGTCGAGACCATGACGTACGCACAGTGGCTGCGCCGCTACCTCGAGCTGACCGTCGGCATCGACGCGGCGAAGGAATTCGACTGCGGCGCCGATCTTCAGGACGCCATCGTCGAGGCGACGTCGAGCCCGTGGCTCGACATCACCTGGCGTGCTCGCTTCGGCGAGATGCTCCAGCGCACCGAGGCGCGTCTGCACCCGGTCGACCGCGGCCCGATCCCCACGCTGTTCGCTGACGCCGAGACCCTCGAGCGCCCCGAGGCTGCGATCTGCGCACTGCAGGCGTCGTACCCGGACTACTCGACCACCGTTCTGCATCCCGCAGACGTCTCGTTCTTCATCTCGTTGTGCAAGACGCCGGGCAAGCCGGTCAACTTCGTTCCCGTCGTCGACGGTGACGTGCGTCGTTGGTGGCGCAGCGACTCCCTGTGGCAGGCACACGACCCCCGCTACACCGCCGATCAGGTTTGCGTCATCCCCGGCACCGTTGCCGTCGCCGGCATCACCCGTGTCGACGAGCCGGTCGGTGACCTGCTCGATCGCTTCGAGAAGGCGACCTACGACGAATTGGTTGCTGCCGGAACCACTCCGGTGGCACTCGCGAGCCGTCGCCACCAGGATTCCGCACCCGGACTTCTCGACGCCGTTCTCTCGGCTCCTGACCTCCAGTGGGCCGGCCGCCTGACCCAGAACCCCGTCCGTCGTCTCGGCGACCTCGACGAGTGGAGTGCAGAGGCTGCCGACAAGGCAGTTCACGGCACCACCGGTTCCAGTCTGACCGTCGTCGATTCCTCGCACGTGCTGCTTTCGGTTCCGTTGGTGGCAGGCAAGTCCGTCGACATCACGATCACGATCCCCGAGTCCGTCGTCGACGGCGGCGCTCCGGTTGTCACCGAAGCCGATGCCGAAGGTGCGATGTCCGCGCTCCTGGCAGTTGCTGCCGGACAGGAACTTCCGACAGTCAAGAACGGCAAGGCTCGCCTCAACGTCGCGTGGGTTCCCGATCGCATCGCCGATCACGCCGGTGTCACCGGTTCCGGTCTGCCCGCCACGCTCAGTGTCAGCGGCAAGGCTGTTCCGGACGTCGTCGTCGGAGCATGCTGGCCTGCAGTGTTCGCAGTCCTCGGCGCAGCCAAGCTCGATAGTCTTTCCGTTATCGAAGGCATGCTCGACCTGGTCCACCTCGACCACACCGTCGACTTCGTCGGTGAGCTTCCCTCCGAGACAAGCATTCTCGTGGTCAATGCCGAGGTCGCCTCGGTTCTCGACACCGACCTCGGTCGTGTCGTCGAGGTCAAGGTCGAGGTCGGTGCCATGCTCGGCGAGGGCCTCGACGCCCCCGCAGTCGTCACCATGACCGAGCGTTTCGCGATCCGCGGACGCACCGGTGCAGGCGAACTCGCCGACCCGGCTCGCGCCGGTGGATCGATCAGCGATGCGGCTGTCGACACCTCGCGTCGTCGTCGCCGTGACGCGAAGATCCTCGCTCCGGTCAGCATGGGCGCCTTCGCTCAGGTTTCCGGTGACCACAACCCGATTCACACCTCCGACAACGCCGCTCTGCTGGCCGGCCTCGGAACCCCGATCGTGCACGGCATGTGGCTCTCCGCCGCAGCGCAGCAGGTAGTCACCGCAGTCGACCCGGCCGAGACCCGCGTCCCGCCGCGCCGCCT
>NZ_BCWH01000002.1:2091128-2204530 GCF_001653035.1 Rhodococcus sp. YH3-3
GGCGAACTGGTCATGGTCGCCACCGGCCGCACTGCCGCACCGAAGACCGTCTACGCCTTCCCCGGCCAGGGCATTCAGCGCCCGGGCATGGGCCTCGACGCTCGCGCACGCTCCAAGGCCGCCCGCGACGTCTGGGAGCGCGCGGACAAGCACACTCGTAAGGCGCTCGGATTCTCGATTCTCGCTGTCGTGCGAGACAACCCGGTGACCGTCAAGGCCCGTGGTGTGGAGCACAGGCATCCCGACGGTGTCCTGCACCTGACTCAGTTCACCCAGGTGGCCATGGCCGTTCTCGGTGTTGCCCAGGTTGCCGAGCTGCGCGAATCCGGAACCTTCATCGAGGATTCCCTTCTGGCCGGTCACTCGGTCGGTGAGTACAACGCACTCGCTGCTGTCGCCGAGGTTTTCCCGCTCGAAGCACTTCTCGAGGTCGTCTTCCAGCGTGGCTCCGCCATGCACCAGCTCGTTCCCCGTGACGAAGCCGGACGCTCCGACTACCGCATGGCCGCTATTCGCCCGTCGCAGATCGGTGTTTCCGACGACGACGTGCAGGGCTTCGTCGCCGGTGTCGCCGAGACCTCCGGTGAGTTCCTCGAAATCGTCAACCTGAACCTGCGCGGCAGCCAGTACGCCATTGCCGGTTCGGTAGCCGGTCTCGACGCACTCGAGGTCGAAATCGATCGTCGCCGAGCAGAATTCGGTGGCAAGCGGGCATACATCCAGGTTCCCGGCATCGACGTGCCGTTCCACTCCACCGTCCTTCGCGGTGGCGTGGCGGACTTCCGCGTGTGCCTGCAGGACTTGCTCCCGCACGACATCGATCCGGACATCCTGATCGGCCGCTACATCCCGAACCTGGTTCCGAAGCCGTTCTCGCTGCGTCGTGACTTCGTTCAGGAAATCGCCGACCTGGTGCCGTCCGAGCCGCTGCAGGAAGTCCTCGCAGACTTCGACAGCTACGCAACGCGCACTCACGAGTTGTCCCGCATCATCCTGATCGAGCTGCTGGCTTGGCAGTTCGCCAGCCCGGTCCGTTGGATCGAGACGCAGGACCTGCTCTTCGGTGACGAGTCCGAAGGTGGACTCGGGGTCGAACGCTTCGTCGAGATCGGTCTCGGCGCTGCCCCGACCGTTGCAAACCTCGCGTCGCAGACCCTCAAGCTGCCGGGCCGCTTCGGCTACCCGGTCGAGGTTCTCAACGTCGAGCGCGAAGCCGCGATCGTCTACGGCACCGACGTCGACCCCGCTGTCGATGACGACGACGAGATCGAAGCGCCTGCCGCGCAGGCTGCTCCGGCCGCCGGGTGGACCGCGTCCGGACGACCTCACCTTCAAGGCGCCCGACGCCACGAAGGTCCTGATCAGCCTGTGGACCAAGCTCCGTCCCGATCAGGTCGGCCCCGCGGACACGATCGAGGCACTGTGCGACGGCGTTTCCTCGCGTCGCAACCAGCTTCTGGTCGACCTCGGCTCCGAGCTCTCCCTCGGTGCCATCGACGGGGCCGCAGACGCCGACATGGGCTCCCTGGGGGCAACCGTCGACAAGCTCGCCCGTACGTACAAGCCGTTCGGACCGGTGCTCTCCGATTCGATCAACGATCACCTGCGTAAGGTCTTCGGCCCCTCGGGCAAGCGTCCCGGCTACATCGCCGACCGCGTCAAGAAGGTCTGGGAACTGGGCGACGGCTGGGCACACCACGTCACCGCAGCAGTGGCTCTCGGTACCCGTGACGGCGCCAGCATCCGCGGCGGCGACCTCGGTGGCCTGAGCTCCGGCGCACTGGCCGACGCTGCAGCAGTGGACGCAGTCATCGACAGCGCAGTTGCCTCGGTCGGGTCTGCTCGCGGAGTCAGCGTCTCGTTGCCGGCTACCGGCGGCGGAAGCGGCGGAACCGTCGACGCAGCCGCTCTGGGTGAGTTCACCGAGAACATCACCGGTCGCAACGGCGTTCTGGCCTCGGCCGCACGCCTGGTACTCGAGCAGCTCGGACTGAACGAAGAAACGGCAGTCGCGACGGTCGAGGACACCGAACTGGTCGACCTGGTCTCGGCTGAACTCGGCTCCGACTGGCCGCGTCTGGTTGCTCCGGCATTCGACGCGCAGAAGGCCGTTCTGCTCGACGACCGCTGGGCAAGTGCGCGTGAGGATCTCGCTCGCATTTGGCTCGGTGACACCGCGTTGTCGGTCGAGAACTTCATCGGTGCCGGCTCCACCGTCGCCGCACAGGCAAAGTGGTGGGCCACCCGTGCAACCGACGAAGGCCGCACCGCACTCGCCGAGGTCTACACCCGCATCGCTGATGCGGCTGCTGCGGCAGAATCCGACGCACCCGAGTGGGCAGGCGAGGTCGCAGTAGTGACGGGCGCCAGCAAGGGTTCCATCGCGGCAGCGGTCACGGGCAAGCTCCTTGCCGGTGGCGCAACGGTATTCGTGACCACCTCGCGACTCGACGGTCAGCGTCTCGGCTTCTACCGCGACCTGTACCGCGAGAATGCTCGCGCCGGTGCCGCCCTCTGGGTGGTTCCCGCGAACATGGCGTCGTACACCGACGTCGACGCGCTGATCGACTGGATCGGCAACGAGGCCACCGAGAACGCAGGCGGCGCAAAGAAGCTCATCAAGCCGGCCATGACGCCGACGATGCTCTTCCCGTTCGCAGCTCCCCGTGTCGGCGGCGAACTCTCCGACGCCGGCGCTCGCGCCGAAATGGAAATGCGCGTGCTGCTCTGGTCGGTGGAGCGCCTCATCGGCGGTCTGTCGAAGATCGGTTACGACAGCGATGTCGACACGCACCTGCACGTGGTGCTGCCCGGTTCGCCGAACCGCGGAACGTTCGGCGGCGACGGTGCATACGGTGAGGCCAAGGCTTCGCTGATCGCCGTGGTCAACCGCTGGAAGGCCGAGCGCAACTGGGCCGAGCGGGTCACGTTGGCACACGCGGTCATCGGTTGGGTTCGCGGAACCGGACTCATGGGTCACAACGATCCGATCGTCGACGCGGTCGAAGCAGCGGGCGTCCGCACCTGGTCCACCCAGGAGATGGCGACCCAACTGCTGAAGACGGCAACCCGCGAGTCGCGGCGCGCTGCAGCAGAGGCCCCGCTCGAGGTCGACCTGACCGGCGGACTGTCCGAGGCCAACCTGGATCTGGGTGCTTTGGCCAAGGAAGCTGCCGAGGTTGCCGAGATCGCCGAAGCTGTCGACGAAGCAGTGGACGAGTCCAGCATCCTGGCGCTGCCCGCGCCGGCTCGCATCGACGACTCGGTCAAGGCTCCGAGCTGGCCCGAACTGGACGTCACCCCCGCGGACCTCGTGGTCATCGTGGGTGCCGGAGAGCTCGGACCCTACGGTTCCTCGCGTACCCGCTTCGAGATGGAGGTCGACGAGCAGCTCTCTGCCGCAGGCGTTCTCGAATTGGCGTGGAACACCGGACTCATCGTCTGGGAGAACGACCCCAAGCCGGGCTGGTACGACGTCGAATCCGGTGACCTGGTACCCGAGGCGGAAATCGCCGACAAGTACCACGACGCAGTCGTCGAGCGTTGCGGCATCCGTCGCTACGTCGACGAGGGCGCGATGATCGACAACACCGCTCCGCTGCTCACCTCCGTGTTCCTGGACAAGGATCTGAGCTTCGTGGTCGGCAGTGAGGCAGAGGCTCAGGCCTTCGTCGAATCCGATCCGGAGAACACGACGGCGACGGTTTCCGCCGAGTCCGGAGACTGGACGGTCACCCGCCGCGCAGGCACCGAGATCCGCGTCCCGCGCAAGATGAAGCTGACTCGTAGTGTGGGCGGTCAGATTCCGACCAACTTCGACGTCACCAAGTGGGGCATCCCCGCCGACATGGCAGATTCGGTCGACCGCGTCGGCCTCTGGAACATCGTCGCAACGGTGGACGCCTTCCTCACCGGCGGCTTCACTCCGAGCGAACTGCTCCGCTGGGTACACCCGAGCCTGGTCGCCAACACGCAGGGCACCGGCATGGGCGGCATGACCTCCATGAGGAGCCTGTACATCGACACGCTGCTCGGCGAGAACCGTCCGAACGACATCCTGCAGGAAGCGCTGCCGAACGTCATTGCAGCGCACGTCGTTCAGTCGTACGTCGGCGGTTACGGCGCGATGGTTCACCCCGTCGCCGCCTGCGCCACGGCAGCGGTATCCGTCGAAGAAGGCGTCGACAAGATCCGACTCGGCAAGGCGCAGTTGGTTGTTGCCGGCGGGTTCGACGATCTGAGCACGGAAGGCATCATCGGCTTCGGCGACATGTCGGCCACTGCCAAGACCGAGGACATGCATGCCAAGGGCATCGAGGATCGCCGCTTCTCGCGGGCCAACGATCGTCGCCGCGGCGGATTCGTCGAGTCGGCCGGTGGCGGAACGATTCTCCTCGCTCGCGGTGACCTGGCACTCGAGATGGGTCTTCCCGTCCTCGGTGTGGTCGCCTGGGCCGGATCGTTCGCCGACGGTGTCCACACCTCGATCCCGGCACCGGGACTCGGAGCACTGGGCGCCGGACGTGGGGGAGCGGATTCGCAGCTTGCACTCTCGCTCAACGCTCTCGGCGTGAGCGCCGACGACATCGCCGTGATCTCCAAGCACGACACCTCCACTGCCGCCAACGATCCCAACGAGGCGGAGCTGCACGAGCGCCTCGCCGGGGGATTGGGACGCAGTGAAGGCGCGCCGATGTTCGTGGTCTCGCAGAAGAGCCTGACCGGTCACGCCAAGGGTGGTGCCGCAGCCTTCCAGCTGATCGGGCTCTGCCAGGTACTGAGCCAGGGCATCGTCCCGCCGAACCGCAGCCTCGACTGCGTCGACGACAAGATGGCCGAGTTCGAGCACCTCGTGTGGGCACGTCAGCCGCTCAAGTTCGGTGAGCATCTTCCGCTGCGTGCCGGCCTGCTGACCAGCCTCGGCTTCGGTCACGTCTCCGGACTGATCGCAGTCGTGCACCCGCAGGCATTCGTCGAGTCGGTTCCGGCCGACAAGCGTGACGCCTATGTTGCTGCGGCCCAGCAGCGGACGATCGACGGTCAGCGTCGCCTCGCGAAGGCGATGTGCGGTGGCGACAGCCTCTACGAGCGCCCGGCGGATCGTCGCCTCGGTGCCGACGGAACGCCGGCCAAGGCGTCGCGTCAGCTCGAAGCGGACATGCTGCTGAGCGAGGACGCACGACTCGGCGCAGACCAGGTGTACCGCTCGAATCTGCCCGGCTGCAAGTAGTAGTCACGGTATGGGAGTTCTGGGTATCGGTTTCGACCTCGTGACGGTGTCGGAGTTCGCCGAGCAATTGAACAGGCCGGGAACGGCAATGCTCGACAACTTCACACCGGGCGAGCGTCGAGACGCCGTTACCCGGAGCACCGAACCGGCACGACATTTCGCCGCCCGGTGGGCTGCGAAGGAAGCAGTGATCAAGGCATGGTCAACTGCTCTCTTCGCCGGCCCACCGGTGCTGGGGGAAATGATCCACAATCAGATCGAGGTCGTCTCGGACGCCTGGGGGCGCCCCGGCATCCGGCTTCGCGGTGACGTGGCCAAACACCTGACCGGAGTGAAGATTCATATCTCGCTCACCCACGACGGGGACATGGCGGGCGCTTTCGCGGTCATCGAATCCGACCCGGAGTAGCACTGCCGGACACGAAAGAGCCGGTCTCCCAAGGGGAGACCGGCTCTTTGTCGCTCGACTAGTCCTTCGTGCGGGATTCCTTCTCGGCGACGAGGAGATACGCGATCATCAACCTTTTCAGTTCGGCGACGGCGTCGGCATGCGACTGACCGTCCTGAACCGAGAAATTGAGCATCGAATACACCACGTGGACAAGAACTTCCGCCATCATCAGGCGACGATCTCGCCGCGTACGAGGCGTCAACGGGCCGAGCATTTTCGCTACGGTCTCGGCGAACTGCTTTTCGTGAATGACTCCGGTTGCCCGCGTGGACGGCGTCGACTGCATCGCCAGCCAGACCTCGCGGCGCGACGGATCAGACGTCCACAGCCCGGCCATGTGATCGACGAAACTGTTCAGGAACCGCAACCAGTCGAGCGAGGGTACTTCGCCGCCGAACTGAGCAAGCTCGTGCTGGACCCCGACGAGGTCCTGGCGGTTCAATTCGCACACGATGACGTACTTGTTCGCGAAGAACTGGTAAAGCGTCCCAATCGGGACGTCAGCACGTGCCGCGACTTCTTCACAGGTGAACGATTCGAAACCGACATCGGTGAGGAGTTCCCGTGACGCAGCCAGGAGTGCGTCGAATTTACGCTGGCTGCGCTCTTGCGTCGGACGCTTGCGCGGCAGCAGTTCCTGCGGTTCTTCGAGGCTCTGGGGATTCTCCAGTGCTGGGTCGACTCGTCGCCGCGCGCGGTGACGAGTCGTGGGCTGCACGTCTTCCAGGCTATCGGTGTTTTCTGTCGAATTTGGGACTTGTGCATTATCCGGTGTCATCGGCCACCTACTTCGGCGGTCGTGATCGGTCGAAACGCACCGCGCAGGTGCGCGCACACGAGTCCCGATGCTGTTGCCACACCTCGATACTAGGTGACCAACTGTCCAGTAGCCGAAGAGGTTGCTGCGCGGTGTGGCGCAACGGCGATCCTGGCGCCTGCCTACGTCCGATTCGGGCAGACTGAGATTCTTCGGGCACACCGAGATTCGATGCCGAGGAGAGGGAGACGATGACGGAAGAACTGCGAACCGCGGTAGGTGAACTCATGCCGCGTGCCCGTGAGGATCTGAGTGCACTTGTGGCGATGAAGTCCGTTGCCGATGCACGGCAGTACCCGCCGGAAGAATGCGCGGCCGCTGCGCATTGGGTCCTGGAGGCATTCCGGGCTCAGGGTTTCGCCGATATCGAGGCGATCGAGACCTCCGACGGTTCGGCCGCGGTTGTCGGGCGTCGACCAGGCCCGGGCGGTGCTCCGACCGTTCTGCTGTACTGCCACTACGACGTTCAGCCGCCCGGAAACGAAGAGCTCTGGGGCTCCCCGCCTTTCACGCTCACCGAGCGCGACGGACGGTGGTACGGACGGGGCGCTTCCGACTGCAAGGGCAACGTCGTCATGCATCTGACAGCTCTGCGAGCGCTCGCCGCAGCCGGTGTGGATCCGAGCGTCCACCTGACGCTCGTCGCCGAAGGATCCGAGGAGATGGGCACTGGCGGTCTCGAGGATCTGGTGCGAGAGCGGCCCGAACTTTTTGCAGCCGACATGATCCTGATCGCCGATACCGGCAACACCGAAGTCGGGGAGCCGACGATCACGACGTCATTGCGCGGGATCGCGAACGTTGTGGTCCACGTGTCGACGCTCGAGGGTGAGATTCACTCCGGTGTCTTCGGTGGACCGGCGCCCGATGCGATCACCGCGCTGGTGCACATACTCTCGACGCTGCACGACAGCGCCGGAAACACCACTGTCGAAGGCTTGACCAACGACCAGGAGTGGGCGGGTGTCAGTTATGACGGCGATCAGTTCCGCTCCGACGCCGGGGTGCTCGAAGGGGTGCAGCTGACTGGTTCCGGTTCGGTCGCCGAGCAGGTGTGGGCTCGTCCGGCGCTGACCATCCTGGGTATCGACTGCCCGCCGGTCGTGGGTTCGGCGGCGGCGATCACGCCCCGCGCGTCGGCGCGCCTGAATCTTCGTGTCCCGCCTGGCACGGATCTGGCGCAGGCACAGAAGTTGTTGACGGACCACCTCCGCGCGGCGGCGCCGTGGGGCGTCCACATCGAGGTCGTTCCGGAATCGACGGGATCGCCGTTCTCGTCCTCGACGGAGGGTGCAGGTTTCGCGCAGCTGAAGTCCGCGCTCACCGATGCCTACGGCCGCGAAGTCGGATTTGCCGGCCAAGGGGGATCGATACCGCTGTGCAGTGCACTGGCCGAGCAGTTCCCCGACGCGGAGATCGCGTTGATCGGCGTCGAGGAACCGCAATGCCGCATTCATGCGCCCGACGAAAGCGTCGACCCGTCGGAGATCGAGAATCTCGCTTTCGCGGAGGCTCTGTTCTTGAGCCGGTACGGGAGTTAGACCGACAGATCGCGTCGTAGCTTGGCGACGTGGCCGGTGGCCCGGACGTTGTACTGGGCCACCTCGATCTTGCCTTCCTCGTCGACGAGGAACGTCGAGCGGATGACGCCCTGGACGGTCTTGCCGTACATCTTCTTCTCACCGAACGCGCCCCAGGCTTCGAGCGTCGCCTTCTCGGGATCGGAGAGCAGCGGGAAGGTCAACTCTTCGGTATCGCGGAACTTCGCGAGTTTTGCGGGCTTGTCCGGCGAGATTCCGATGACTTCGAGGCCGGCGCCGTTCAGCTCGGCGAGGCTGTCACGGAAGTCGCAGGCCTGCTTGGTGCACCCCGGGGTGCTGGCCGCCGGGTAGAAGTACACGATGACCTTGCGGCCGCGGTAATCGTGAAGGGAAACCTCGTTGCCATCGGCGTCTGGGAGCGTGAAATCCGGCGCGACGTCGCCGGCGGACAATCTACTGTTCTCGGTCACGGGAATCGAGGTTAGTCGAGAAATTGCGCGGCAGGTGGGCGCGAGGGCATTCTGCTCCTCTACGGTAGAGCGAAGTGTCGGCGCGCTGCGTCCGCACAGCAGACCCGCACACAGAGCAGCAGAACACAGACAAGTTGGAGGACACGTGCCCAGGGACACCGAGAGCATCGAACGCGAGATCGAGAAGGCGCGTAACCAGCTCGCGAGCACACTCGACGAACTGACGGTCCGCACCAACCCGAAGCGGCTGGTCGAGAACACCAAGAAGACGGTGCTCGCCAAGCTCAACGAGCCGGCAGTGAAGTACGCGCTGATCGCAGTCGGTTCAGTGGTGGGAATACTCGTGGTCCGGAAGATCATTCGCTGACCCGAGTTGTCGAAGACAGAACATGAAGAAGGCCCCCACCTGGTGAGGTGGGGGCCTTCTTGCAAGTGCGCCCACAGGGACTCGAACCCCGGACCCAGTGATTAAGAGTCACTTGCTCTACCAACTGAGCTATAGGCGCTCGCTCTTGCGAGACAGAACATTAGCCGACAGGCTCAGGAGTTTGCAAAACGCGTGTTCATCGTGGTGACGATGGTTACATCGCTTCCGGAATTCACGAGTGTGGAGGGTGCGAATCCGGCCAGCGGACGGTGCTTTCCAACTGCTGTGCGACGGCGAGAATGGTCGGTTCACCACCGCTGCGCCCGACCAGTTGGACGCTCAGGGGGAGTCCGCGTTCGGAGAACCCGGCGGGCACAGCGGCCGCCGGGTTGCCGCAGACATTCCAGATCGAACAGTAGGCGGCGATCGGCAACGCCTTGCGGACTGCTGACAGAAGGCCGGTTCCTTCGAGTTGTCCGATCGGGCGTGGCAGCGCGGGCGTGGTCGGCATCAGGACCAGGTCGAAGGTGTCGAAGACCTGGTTGACCGTCGCCGCGATTCGCTCACCTTTGCGGTAAGCGAATTTCCCGACGCGCGCGGGAGCGGCTATCCGGCCGATCGACGCGAGTGCTCGTGTGCGCTTCTCGAGTAACGCTGGATGATCGACGCGCAGTGCTTCGTCGCGGACGCCGCCGAGCACCTGGGGGAGAAATGCTGCAGTTGCGTCCGGGTACTCGGGATCGTGCTCTTCGACGTGATGTCCCAACGCGCTCAACATCTCTGCGATCGAATGCACCGCGGCAACGACCTCCGGGGACGGGCGGACGCCCCGGACCGGACTCCGGGTGGACACTGCAATGCGAAGCGGCCCGGGCGCCGACGCGGCTGACTCGGCAAAGCTGGTGCGGAGCGTTTCGGCTGTGTAGTCGTCGATCCCGGTGATACCGGTTATCACGTCGTACACGAGCGCGCTGTCCTCGACGGAACGAGTGAGAGGGCCTAGCGTGCCGAGTCCGCGCCAGAGGTTGCGGTTCGGCGCGGTGCTCACCCGACCGCGCTGCGGTTTGAGTCCGAACAACCCGCAGAACGCCGAAGGCAGTCGGATGGAACCGCCGCCGTCGCCGCCGATTGCCGCTGCGACCATGCCCGACGCGACGGCCGACGCAGATCCTCCGCTCGATCCGCCCGTTGATACGCCGGTGTCCCAAGGGTTTCTGGTGTAGCCGTTTGCAGCAGTCTCCGTGAAGGGCCAGATGCCGAACTCGGGCATCGTCGTCTTGCCGACGATCACCGCGCCGGCCTCGCGCAACCGCCGGACGACCTCTGAATCGGCCGATGCGATGCGAGTTGCTGCCGCACCGCCGTACGTCGTCGGCGTTCCGGCGACGTCGTTCTCGTCTTTGATCGCGATCGGGACTCCGTGCAGTGGGCCCAGGCTGTGGCCGTCGGCCTGGCGCTGATCGAGACGTGTCGCTTCGTCGAGCGCTTCGTCTGCGAGAACCCGCACAAAAGCATTGAGCGTCGAATCGAGGCGTTCGATACGGCGAAGTGTGTTCTCGGTGAGCTCGCGGGCCGATAATTCTCCGGACCGGATCAGAGCGGCCTGACCCGCAACCCCGGCAAATGCCAGCTCGCTGCCCGGTGTGGTTTCGCGCTCGGTCATCAATCCTCCAGGCCGTGGTTCCGATAACTGTGAAGTCTATTCACCACAACCTGTCCACCACGACACAAAGAAAAATCCCCACCTTCCGAAGAAGGTGGGGACCTTTGCAAGTGCGCCCACAGGGACTCGAACCCCGGACCCAGTGATTAAGAGTCACTTGCTCTACCAACTGAGCTATAGGCGCTCGCTCTTGCGAGACAGAACATTAGCCGAATCGCCGGTTCGGGAGCAAATCGCCAGGTGGAGGCGTCACCGCTGTAGTCCGATCGGAGGAAATCCGCTGAAAGCGGTAACAAAACGGACGGTTCGGAGCGATTGATACTTGAACGTTACTGACGGCGTGGGCTTTCATGACCGTTGGTAACGAGCGCGCCTGGCATCATTGGTGCAGCGCAGTCATACCGCAAGTCCCACTTGCCTTCCGGTAAGTGGGATTCGCATGTGACGCGGAAGTTAGTCGGAGAAATTGTGAAGCGGAGTCGAACGATGAGTCGTCAAAGGTGGGGTCTGTCCGTGCGCGGGGGGAACGGTCGAGCGTCGAAGGGCGCGGCGATGATCGCGGCGTCTCTCGGTGCTCTCGTTCTGATGACCGCGTGTACGTCGGGCGGCAAGGACGTCAGCACTGAAGGGTCGGCGCCGATCGATTCCAATCCGCTCACCGAACTCATCAAGCCGAAGCTCACCTCGACCGCTGCCGACGGCGCTGTCGGCTTTTCGCCGGGCGACCCGGTCAAGATCAACGTCGCTGACGGCGCTCTGTCCGACGTGACGATGGTCAATCAGGA
This sequence comes from Rhodococcus sp. YH3-3, assembly GCF_001653035.1. Lineage (NCBI taxonomy): Bacteria > Bacillati > Actinomycetota > Actinomycetes > Mycobacteriales > Nocardiaceae > Rhodococcus > Rhodococcus sp. YH3-3. The sequence goes on from NZ_BCWH01000002.1 coordinate 2,102,453, forward strand.
CGGCAAGGCAGTTGCCGGCGCGATTGCTGCCGACGGTGCGTCGTGGACGACCACCGAACCGCTCGGCTACAACCGCAAGTACAAAATCGAGGCCCGCGCATTCGGATTGGGTGGCGCCAGTACGACGGTCACGTCCTTCACCACCAGCGCGCCCGGCAACGTCACCAAGCCGTATGTCTTGCCCAACGAGGGTGACGTGGTCGGCATCGGTCAGCCCATCGCGGTGCAGTTCGACGAGAACATCCCCGATCGCAAGGCTGCCGAAGCTGCGATCACCGTCACCACGACTCCGGCCGTCGAAGGTGCGTTCTACTGGGTCAACAATCGTGAGGTCCGTTGGCGTCCGGAGAACTACTGGGCACCGGGCACCAAGGTCGACGTGAGCGTCAACGTGTACGGGCGCAATCTCGGCAAGGGAGTCTTCGGGCAGGAAGACGCGAAGAGTTCCTTCACCATCGGTGATGCCGTCATCGCCACGGCGGACGACAACACCAAGCAGGTCACTTTCCAGGTCAACGGTGAGACCGTCATGACCATGCCCACCTCCATGGGCAAGGACAGCACTCCCACCGACAACGGCGTCTACATCATCGGTGACCGCTTCGCGAACATGATCATGGACTCGTCCACGTACGGCGTCCCGGTCACCTCGGCGCAGGGTTACAAGACCCCCGTCGACTGGGCGACCCGAATGTCCTACAGCGGCATCTTCTTCCACTCGGCGCCGTGGTCGGTCGGGCAGCAGGGCTACTCCAACACCAGTCACGGCTGCCTCAACCTGAGCCCGTCCAACGCCAAGTGGGTCTACGACAACACCAAGCGTGGGGACATCGTCGTCGTCAAGAACACCGTCGGCGGCACTCTCTCCGGCACCGACGGCCTCGGTGACTGGAACATCCCCTGGAGCGTCTGGAAGACCGGCAACGCGGACGTCTGAGTGCGTTCCTGAAGCGCTGAACGCCAGAATGCCCCCGACCGTCCGGTTGGGGGCATTTCTGCATCTGCACACCTTTTGTGAGCGAAAGTGCCTCTCGGTCTATCTGAGGCGACGGGAGGTACGTTCGCTCGGTGTCAGCGTCGACCGAACGCGTCCACTCCGGTCATCTCAGCGGACAGTGTCCACAATCTGCGTGCGTCGGCGGGATCGGTAGCCCAAGGTTTCACTCCGCCGACGCTCATGTCATCAGTCTGCGCGACGTCCGCGATGTTGCAGTCCTGGAGGTACGCGCCGGAGTGATCGGCGAGTTTCGGTGCCGTCGCTGCCCACACCGTTGTAGCGGCGCCCTGGGAGGGAGTCTTGAACCCCGGCACGGCGTCGCCATTCGACGTCGTCCATCCGAGATCGTGTTTCTCTGATGCAGAGAAGTGACGTTGAAGGGGAGTGAGGATGCTCCCGGGATGGACGGAGAACGCACTGATACCGCGTGAAGCACCGGAGCTCGCCAGCTGTACAGCGAATAGAGCATTGGCAGTCTTGGCTTGACCGTACGCAAGCCAGCGGTCGTAACCGTTGCGGAAATGTATGTCATTCCAACGCACTCCCGACAGAAAATGTCCCGCCGACGAGACCGCTACGACGCGAGAGCCGTTTGCGGGCATGGCTGGCACAAGCAGGTTCACCAGTACAAAGTGCCCGAGGTGATTGATCGCGAATTGTGATTCCCATCCGGAGCCGACACGGAGTTCCGGGCAGGCCATGACCCCCGCATTGCAGATGATGATGTCCGGAGTGATCCGGGATTCGAGAATTTCTCGCGCACACGATCTGACACTGCTCGGGTCCGACAGGTCGCACGCTCGCACTTCGATACCCGGAAGGTCGGCCACCGCGCTCCGTGCCTGTTCTGGTCGGCGGGCAAGAACTACAACTCGCGCGCCGACCGAAGAAAGTGACTGCGAAACCTCATATCCCAGTCCGGAGTACCCGCCGGTGACCAAAACCGTAGTGCCTGTTAAATCTTGTCCGGCAAGTACGTCGTCGGCAGTGGAGACTCGGGAGTATCCGGTGTTGATTTTGCGCTGGATGGAATTCATGGCTGCGACCGTAAAATCTGGAGTGCACTCCAGGTCAAGGAAAGGTCGCCAGGCAATGCGCGAACTGTCAATCGGTGACGTCGCTGTCCAGACCGGAATCAGTATCGATTCCCTTCGATACTTCGAACGTGAGGAATTGCTCGTTCACGAGGTTGCGCGCTCGGCAGGTGGGCGTCGGGTGTACTCCGAAAGCGATGTCGCTTGGTTGAAGCTGTGTAATCGCTTCCGAGACTCGGGTATGCCGATCGCCACGATCCGCGAATTCGCCGCTCTGGTCAGGTCAGGTCCAGGAAACGAGAAGGAGCGGCTTTCACTTTTACAGTCGCATGAGGAGTTGATTCGATCCAGGATCTCTGCGCTGCAGGACAACCTGACCGTCATCCACGACAAGGTTTCGGCATACGAGCGACACGTTCGCGAGGGGACCGTCGCAGGCGTCTGGGAGCCGCAACCGTCGCCCGAGTGATCTCGGGTGGGTGATTTGCGGCCATTCCGGCCGCCCCGATGTGAGCGAAAGTGGCTTTCGGTCTATCTGAGGCGACCAGAGGTACGTTCGCTCAGCTCGGGCACGGGTTGCTCGGGAGCGCGCGATTTGTCGCGGTCGCCACCCCACCCACTTCGGGTGAACGTATCGCTGCCCCCGTCAGAGAAGGGGAGCGATACGTTCACCCGGCTGTGGAAGGGGAGATTGGGGCTGGCGCACAAACCAAAAGAACCCCCGAAAATGTCTTTCGACATCTTCGGGGGTTCCGCTTGGGTGAGCGACGGGACTCGAACCCGCGACAGCCAGGATCACAACCTGGTGCTCTACCAACTGAACTACGCCCACCATTGCCTCGGCCACCGGTTTGACCCGGCTGCTTTGACGAAAGAGATACTAGCGCGAAAGTCGGTCAGGAAGCCAATCGGCAGGTCAGGCGGGACCCAAGCCCTCTACGACGGCTGCAATCTCCGCGCTCGACGGTCCGGGCGCCGCGACGAATGCAGTGCCGCGGTAGTACTTGAGTTCGCGGATGGATTCCTTGATGTCGGCGAGTGCCCGGTGGGCGAGACCTTTTTCGGGCTGGCCGAAGTAGATTCGCGGGTACCAGCGGCGGGAGAGTTCTTTGATGGAGCTGACGTCGATCATCCGGTAGTGCAGGTATGTGTCCAGTGCCGTCATGTCCCGTGAGATGAATCCGCGGTCGGTGGCGATTGAATTGCCTGCCAAGGGAGCCGTACCGGCGACGGGAACATGCTTGCGGATGTACGCGAGCACCTCTTTCTCCGCCTCGGCGAGGGTGACCGTCGACTTACGAACCTCTTCGGTCAGTCCCGACTTCGCGTGCATCTTCTTCACGACGTCGGGCATTGCAGCCAACGCGTCGTCGTCGGCGTGGATGACGATGTCCACACCTTCGCCCAAGATGTTCAAGTCGCTGTCGGTCACCAGAGCCGCAATCTCGATGAGTTTGTCCGACTCGAGTCGCAGCCCGGTCATTTCACAATCGATCCATACCAATTTGTCCTGCACCAGGAACACAGTAGTGCGCGCGGGCGCGGGATAAGGTCTGCGGTGGAAACTCGACGTGTGTGAGACGGCGTTCGGGTGATGACAAGAACTTCGCCGCATTGCAACGAGGAGGGCTTTTCGATGACCGTGGATCCGAAGGACGGAGCAGCGCCGCTGACGCCGGCGGAGAAGGCGAAAGCTGCCAAGGCTGCCGCTGCCGAAGCCGCTCGGATTGCAGCTGAAGCCGCTGCAGCAGCTGAGGAAGCCGAGAAGGAAGCGGCTGCCGCTGAGGCCGAAGCATCGGCCGGAGCCACCCCCGCTGCTCAGGCGCCCTCGGGTGCTGCCGCTGAAATCGCGGCGGGCTATTCATCCGAGGGGCGGGGACTCGAGCTCGGCTCGGTGGTGATCGACGGTGTGGCAGATCCCACCGCGCGGGTGCGGATTCCGTTGGCGACGATCAACCGTCACGGTCTGATCGCCGGTGCGACGGGTACCGGCAAGACCAAGACGTTGCAGGGGATCGCCGAGCAGCTGTCCGCCGCGGGTGTGCCGGTTGTGATGGCCGACGTCAAGGGCGATCTCTCGGGTCTGTCGAAGGCGGGGGATCCGAGCGAGAAGATGAAGTCTCGCGCAGTCGAGACGGGCGACGATTCGTGGACTCCCGCTGGGATGCCAGTCGAGTTCTTGTCGTTGGGAACGGACGGAATCGGTATCCCGGTGCGCGCGACCATCACCAGTTTCGGGCCGATCCTGCTCAGTAAAGTGTTGGGCCTCAACGAGACCCAGGAGTCGACTCTAGGGCTGATCTTCCACTGGGCCGACACTCAGGGCCTGGCCCTGCTGGACCTCAAGGATCTGCGTTCGGTCATCGCGCACCTGACGAGCGCTGAGGGCAAGGCCGATCTGAAGGGTATCGGCGGAGTTTCCTCGGCGACGGCGGGAGTGATTCTGCGCGCGTTGGTCAACCTCGAAGCAGATGGCGGTGACACCTTCTTCGGCGAACCGGAACTCGAAACCGAGGATCTGCTGCGTGTCGTCGGCGGTGCCGGTGTGATCACGCTGTTCGAACTCGGTGCCCAGGCGGCGCGCCCGGCAATGTTCTCCACCTTCCTGATGTGGGTGCTCGCGGACCTGTTCCAGACGCTGCCCGAAGAGGGAGATCTGGACAAGCCGAAGCTCGTGTTCATCTTCGACGAGGCGCACCTTCTGTTCGCGGACGCGTCGAAGGCCTTCCTTCAGCAGGTGGAACAGACGGTCAAGCTCATTCGTTCCAAGGGCGTCGGCGTGTTCTTCTGCACACAACTTCCGACCGACATTCCGAATTCGGTGCTGTCACAGTTGGGTGCGCGGGTTCAGCACGCCCTGCGTGCCTTCACGCCCGACGATCAGAAAGCCCTCAACAAGACCGTCCGCACGTACCCGAAAACCGAGCACTACGACCTGGAAAAGGCACTGACTTCACTCGGCATCGGTGAAGCCATCGTGACCGTACTCTCGGAAAAGGGTGCGCCGACGCCGGTGGCCTGGACCAAGATTCGTCCTCCGAGGTCGCTGATGGACACCATCGGCAACGACGCGATCAAGGCGGCCGCGTCGTCGAGTCCGCTGAATCAGAAGTACGGCCAGACCATCGACCGCGAGTCGGCGTACGAGAAGCTGACGGCCAAGGTGGCCGGTGCTCCGACAGCGGATCAGTCCCTGGATCTTCCGTCGCTGCCCGATCTGCCGCCACCGCCGCCGGCCGAGCCGGAGGGCCCCAACATCGCCGAGCAGATCTTGGGCAACTCGGCTGTCAAGAGTTTCCTGCGCTCGGCGGCTTCGGCTGCGGGACGCGAGATTTCGCGAAACATCTTCGGCACCGGTAGTCGCCGCAGGCGCTGAGGCTCAGGCGCCCGCGAGGTCAGATGCCGACCTCGCGGGCCAGCAGGTCGTTGATCGATTCGCGCCTGATCAACGGCCGCGCAATCCCGCCCAGCACGGCGACGACCGGCGGCCGGCCGACGCTGTTGTAGGTGGAGGCCATGCTGTGGTGGTATGCGCCCGTACACGGCACTGCCAACAGGTCACCTTCATGTAGGTCGGCGGGAAGCCTTGCTCCGACGGCAATTTCGTCGCCCGATTCGCAGTGGCGCCCGGCGACGGTGACTTCCTGGAGCGGTGCGCGCGAATGTCGGTTCACCAGTTCGACGTCGTAGTGGCTGTCGTACAACGACACCCGAGGGTTGTCGCTCATCCCGCCGTCGACGGAGACGAAGGTTCGTCCCCCGCTGATCGACTTGATGTTCTGTACGCGATAGAGCGTGACTCCGGCCCGCGCAGCGATCGCTCGGCCAGGCTCGAGCACGATTTCGGGGCGAGGGAAGCGGTTTCGGGTGCACGCGTCGTCGAGAGTTTCGTCGATGACGTGAGCGAGGCGGGTCAGATCCAATTGGGCATCTCCCGGCACGTAGGCGATCCCATGGCCACCGCCGAGATCGAGTTCGGTGAGGATGATTCGATGCGAGCGTCGTATGTCGTCCATCTGTGCGATCATCGTCTCGATCGCGGGGCGGAAGAGTTCGGGATCGGTGATCTGGGAGCCGAGATGGCAATGCAGGCCGATGAGCTGCAGGTGCGTCGCGTTGGCGACGACGGATACCGTATGTTCCAGTTCTTCGGAAAACGCTGGTAGGCCGAACTTTTGGTCCACGATGCCCGTGGACACTGCCTTGTGTCCGTGTATGTCGATGCCGGGTGTGACTCTGACCAACACCTTCTGTCGGTGGGTGCACACCGACGCGAGCCGTACCGCTTCGCTGGGGGAGTCGAGGACGATCCGGCCGACACCCGCGTTGACCGCCGCCCTCAGTTCGGAAACCGATTTGGCATTGCCGTGCAGGATGATTCGGTGGGGGTCCACGCCCGCGGCAAGCGCGACGGCGAGTTCACCGGCGGAACAGACATCCACCCCGAGTCCCTCGTCGGAGACCCAGGTAGCCATCGCTCGAATCATCAGTGCCTTGCCGGCGTACACGATCTCCGAGTCGGGGAAGATCTCTCGATACGTGCGGCAGCGGTGCCGCACGTCCGCCTCGTCGACGACGTACGTCGGTGTGCCGTACTGGTCCGCGATCTCTTCGAGGGAGACGTCGCCGATGCAGACACGCCCGCTGTGGTCGTGGCGAGTACTGATGGGCCACAACGCAGGATCCATACGCGGTGTCATTGCGCCGCGTAGGGAGGGGAAGATTTCGAGTAGCGTCACGTCGATCTCCTGAAGGTGACCCGCCGTGTTGCGGGCTACTTTCAGATCTACTCCCGAAGATCACCGGTGGAGCGGATCTTGACGCTTACTTGACGCGCCGCCGAACGAGGTTGACGCGGCTCTGACGGCCTCGGCTTACTGTGCCTGTCGACTCACTGTGCTCGCCGCCGCCTCCATCCGAACCAACCGAGCACCGCGAGCAATGCCACCGCGGCGCCTCCGCCGATGACCGTCGATCGGTCGGCGGACACACCAACGGACGGAGTTCCGCCGGCACTCGGGGCGTAACCGGCGCCGTACACGGACTCGACCGCCGCTTGGATGTCGAACCCGGTTTCGGTAGCCGGCCCGCAGCTGTGCCCCTCGTGCTCGGCGTCGACGTCGTACGGCGCAGAAACGAACATCAGCTGCTCGGTGCCGAGCACGTAGCTTGTGCCACAACCGTTCCCGTTCGCGAGTGTCCCCACCGACGTCACCGATGCCAGATCGCCTTTGTAGACCCGGCTGACGTCGAACAGGTAGGTGTCCTCGAACCCGTCCGAAGTTTTCTCCGTCGGAGTCCCGAGGAAAACGGTGCTGGAGACGCTCACGGCTTCTTCCGGGGTAGCCGATGATGCGCACGAACATGCATTCGCTGCCGTGGGCAGCAGTAAGGGCAACCCTCCGTTCAAAAGAAGGATTGCCCCGACTGCCAGTGTTCTTCGCATCACCATTAACCGACTATACGGTCTGCTATGGCCTGCTCTGAGAAGTTTGAGTGAATCAGCCGCCGAGCTTCTTGTAGAACGTGCCCACGATCGGCGCAACGACGGCACGCGGGCTGTAACCGCCCGCGACGGACATCGCCTTGCTCAAGATGCCCGGTACGACGCGCATCTTGTTCTCGGCCAGGCCGTCGAGCGAGACCTTGGCGGTGTACTCGCTCGAGATCCAGAAGAAGTCCGGGACGAGCTTGTCGACGATCGACGCTTCGGCCGGGTCCGGGGTTTCGGTGCGTACGGGGCCTGGGGCGAGCAGGGTGACGTTCACTCCGGTGCCCTTGAGTTCACCTCGCAACGATTCCGCAAAGGTGTTCACGAACGCCTTGGTGGCGGCGTACGTCGCGTTGTTGGGGATCGGCATGTTGCCGGCCGCGGACCCGACCATCAGGATGGCTCCGGACTTGCGCGCGAGCATGCCGGGCAGCACGGCCAGCGTGAGATCGTGCACTGCAACGGCGTTGAGCTCGACCTGGTCGCGCTCGTAGGCCGGGTCCAGCTCGGCGATCGGCCCGAAGGTGGCGATACCGGCGTTGTTGCACAGGATGCTGATGTCGCGGCCACCGAGTTCCTCGACCAGAACGGCACGCGCCGCGCTGTCGGAGAGGTCCGATGCACGGACCTCCACCTCGACGCCGTGCGCGGCGCGAAGCTTCTCGGCGAGGGCCTCCATGACCTCGCCACGACGGGCAACGAGGATCAGGGAGTGTCCGCGTGATGCCAGATCAGCGGCCAGTGCCTCTCCGATGCCGGAGGAGGCGCCGGTCACTACGGCGCGGGCTGTGGTTGTGGGTGTCGGCAGGCTCACGATCAGTCAGCGTAGCCGGTCAGATCTTCGCGGCCAGTCGTGTGCCCTGTTCGATGGCACGCTTGGCGTCGAGTTCGCCAGCGACATCCGCGCCGCCGATGATGTGGGTCACCACACCCGCGACGGTCAATTCGTCCACGAGATCGCGAACCGACTCCTGCCCGGCGCAGATGACGATGGTGTCGACCTCGAGAAGTCGGGGCTTCTCGTGCTTCTCACCGAAGGTGATATGCAGGCCGGCGTCGTCGATGCGCTCGTAGTTGACGCCCGAGAGCTCGTGGACGCCCTTGTTCTTGAGGGCCGCCCGGTGGACCCAGCCGGTGGTCTTCGCGAGGCCGGCGCCGATGCGTCCTGGCTTGCGTTGGAGGAGGTAGACCTCCCGCTCGGAGAGTTCTGGTACCGGAGTGGTGAGAGCGCCCGGGGCCATTTCGGGTTCGGTGACGCCCCATTCCTGCTTCCACTCCTTGAGATGAAGAGTGGGGGAAGTGGGGTGCGTGAGGAATTCGCTCACATCGACGCCGATGCCGCCGGCGCCGATGACGGCGACGGACTTGCCGACGGGCTTGCCCTCTCGGACGACCTCGGCGTAGGTCAGCACCTTCGGGTTCTCGATGCCGGGGATCTTGGGAACCCGCGGCGTCACGCCGGTGGCAACCACGACTTCGTCGAAGGAGCCGATGAGATCTGCCGGTGCGACGCGGGTTTCGAGCTTGACTGTCACTCCGGCCACGTCCAGCATGCGGGTGTAGTAGCGAATGGTTTCGGCGAACTCTTCCTTACCCGGAATGAGCTGTGCGATCCCGAATTGCCCGCCGATCTTGTCCGAGGCCTCGAACAACGTGACCGAATGACCACGCTGAGCAAGGTTGAGTGCTGCGGAAAGTCCGGCGGGGCCGGCACCGACGACGGCGAGGTTCTTGGTCCGCCGGGTGGGGGAGAGGATCAACGTGGTCTCACGGCCCGCGCGCGGATTGAGCAGGCAGGAGACCTGCTTGTGAACGAAGGCGTGGTCGAGGCAGGCTTGGTTACAGGCAATGCACGTGTTGATCTCGTCGGACGCTCCGCGTTCTGCCTTGTTCACCCAGTCGGGATCGGCGAGCATCGGCCTGGCCATCGAAATCAACTGCGCGTCACCGCGGTTGAGGATCTCTTCGGCAGTCTCGGGCATGTTGATCCGATTCGAGGCGGCTACCGGAATGTCGACGTGCTTCTCGAGCTTGCTCGTGATGTCCACGAAGGCTGCTCGGGGAACCGAGGTGACGATGGTGGGCACCCGTGACTCGTGCCATCCGATGTCGGTGTTGATGATCGTGGCGCCGGCAGCTTCGACTTCCTTTGCCAACGAGACGATTTCATCCCAGGTCTGACCGCCCTCGACCAGGTCTGCCATCGACAACCGGAACACGATGATGAAGTTCGGGCCGACGGCCTTGCGTGTGCGTCGCACGATTTCGACTGCCATGCGTCGACGGTTCTCGGAACTGCCGCCCCACTGGTCGGTGCGCTTGTTCGTGCGCTCGCAGAGGAACTGGTTGATGAAGTAGCCCTCACCGCCCATGATTTCGACGCCGTCGTAACCCGCGGACTTGGCCAGACGCGCGCAGCGAACATAGTTCCGGATCTGCCAACGCACCCCACGGCCGGTCAGCTTGCGCGGACGGAACGGATTGATAGGCGCCTTGATCGACGACGCGGAGACACTGAACGGCTGGTAGCTGTAGCGGCCGGCGTGCAGGATCTGCATGGCGATCTTTCCACCCGCGTCGTGAACCGCCTTGGTGATCCGGCGGTGACGGCGCGCTTCGATGCGGTTGGTCAGCTTGGCACCGAAGGGCAAGAGCCAACCGGTGCGGTTGGGCGCGTAGCCGCCGGTGATGATCAAGCCGGCTCCGCCACGGGCACGTTCGGCGAAGTACTCGGCCAAGCGGTCGGTGTCCTTCGCGCGATCTTCGAGGCCGGTGTGGATCGATCCCATGACGACGCGGTTCTTCAGCGTCGTGAATCCGAGGTCGAGCGGTTCGAGCAGGCGGGGAAACTGTGTATCCGTCATGACTGAAGATGTCCTTCCGTGGCGTACTCGCCGGTGTCTTCGGTGGCGGGCTCGCCAGTGTCTTCGGTGGCGTACTCGCCAGTGGGCAATGCGTCCAGAACTTCCTGGCACCAGTCGGTGAATCCTTCTTCGACGCGGATGCCGCCGCGAAGTACGAGGTACTGGTGCAGTGAAGAGCCGGAAAGCGCTGCTGGATTGGGGAAGTCACGCTTTTCGATGAGTCGGTAGACGTCGAGGCGGGCGGCGTGGCCGTCGCGGTGGCGAGCGACTTCGCGTCGTAGAGCGGGGAGATCGGCGTGCGCAGCGGCCCTGATCTTGATGGCCAACTCGTTGCGCAGGTGGTTCGGTTCGGACGGCTCTGCGATCCATCGGGTCAGTTCGGCGCGGCCGGCATCGCTGACGCGGTACATCTTCTTGTCCGGTCGGCCGTCCTGCGCGATGGCCTCCACCTCCACCCAGCCTGCCTCGTCCATTCGCTTGAGGACTCGGTAGATCTGCTGGTGCGTCGCGCTGTGGAAGAAGCCGATCGACTTGTCGAACCGGCGTGTGAGGTCGTATCCCGACGCATCCTGTTCGGAAAGGGAGACGAGCAACGCATGTTCGAGTGCCATGGAAAAAGTATCTATGCACTCAGGTGCGTATGCAACTAAGTGCGTACTAACTCGGGTGCATAGAGCGTCTTGTATGTCGACTTCGGAGAGAGGCGCCGAGTCGCCCGCGCGCAGTTAGGCTTCGCCGTATGAGCGCCGAGTCCACGAGCACGCAGGCAGAGCCACCCGCAGGCATCGGCGGTGCGGCCACGAAGAGTCAAGTGTTCGCATGGGGGCTGTGGGATTGGGGATCGGCCGCATTCAACGCAGTGATCCTCACGTTCGTCTTCTCGGTCTATCTCACCGACGCGGTCGGTGACGACCTTCCCGGCACGATTTCGGCAACTACGTGGCTCAGCTGGGCACTCGGAATCGCCGGCTTCTTCATCGCGATTCTCGCTCCGATCACCGGACAACGTTTCGATGCGTCGGGTAAACGTAAACTCTCGCTCGCGATACTGACCGGCATCACCGTGCTCTCGATGGCGGGCCTCTACTTCGTCGAGGACAACTACCGCTATCTGTGGCTCGGATTGGTTCTGCTCGCAATCGGTTCGGTGATCTTCGAGCTTGCCGGCGTTCCCTACAACGCCATGATGCGGCAGGTGTCGACACCGGAGAATCTGGGACGAGTCTCCGGCTTCGGCTGGGCCATGGGATATTTCGGCGGAATCGTGCTGCTGTTGCTGTGCTACTTCGGGTTCATCGTCGGCGACGGTGACACTCGGGGATTCCTCGGATTGACCACCGACGGCGGCATGAACATCCGGATGGTGGCACTGCTGGCTGCAGTGTGGTTCGCGGTCTTCGCGATTCCGGTGTTCTTCAAGGTTCCCGAGTTGCCCAGCCCCGCGGTCGATCCGGGAGCGTCCAAGGCCGGGTTCCTCGACTCCTATCGGGTGTTGTGGCGCGATCTGCGCGAACTCTGGAACGTCGACAGGCGCACGATCTGGTACCTGATCGCGAGCGCACTCTTTCGTGACGGTCTGGCGGGCGTGTTCACCTTCGGGGCCGTGCTGGCTGTCAACGTCTACGGAATCAGCGCTGCCGACGTCCTACTGTTCGGTGTCGCGGCCAACGTGATTTCCGCAATCGGTGCATTGGTGGCCGGACGCTTCGACGATCGGATCGGACCGAAACAGGTCATCACCGTCTCGCTGGCGTCGATGATCGTGGTCGGCGCGATCCTGATCGCGGTGTCAGGGCCGGTGATGTTCTGGATCTTCGGTCTCGCGCTCTGCCTCTTCGTCGGGCCCGCTCAGTCGTCGGCACGAACCTTCTTGGCGCGCATCACCCCGCCTGGGCGTGAAGGTCAGATGTTCGGCCTGTATGCGACCACAGGCCGAGCAGTGTCGTTTCTGGCGCCGACACTGTTCGGCCTGTTCGCTTGGCTCTTCGGTGCAGACCGTGCCGGCATCATCGGACTGCTGGTGGTTCTCGGCGTCGGTCTTGCCGCATTGTCGATGGTGAAGGCGCCGGAAGGGGACAGTGCGCTTCCCGTCAATCCTTGAAGTAGACCAACTGGTGTGTCGTAGCGAGCAATGCGCCGTCACTGCCCCAAATTTCGGCCGACTGATCGAAGTACCCGTTGCCGAACCGTTGGGTCCGCGCGGTTCCCAGCACGGAATTGTCTGCCTGTTCGGTCAGCGTCTGAGCGTCGGCGTGGAAGTAGATGGTCATGGAGACCGTCCCAGCCGGTGCCATCTTGCCTCGGCGCAAGAAAACTCGTGGGAAGAAGACATCGCACAGTGCAGTCAGCGACGTGAAGTCGAGAGCGCGAGCCGGCCGATCGCGCACCCAGAGCGTCGTAGTCGAGTCGGGATGCTCGCCCGACTCCAGGTCGGGGATTGCACCTTCGACAAAGCGCATCTCGTAGTTCTGTGCCCAGGCGATGAACTCGGGGAACGGCAGCAGCGCAACGTCTTCGGCCGACGGAACCTCCGGCATCGTGATTTCGGTCGACGACCAGGTTTCACGCCTGGTACCGAACACTGCCGTCGCGGTAGTGGCGACGGTTCCGTCCTGAGAAAGTTCGATGGACCAGTGTTGCGTCGAGCGGTTGGTGCGCACCGGCCGGGCGGAGGTCTCGAAGGCGCCCTCGGTGATCGGACCGGCAAAGTTGACGGTCAACGACAGCGGATCGCCGAGGCGTTCGGGGTGCTTCAGTACAGATTCGAGCAACGTGGCAGCGGTGACGCCGCCGAACGGCCCGACCATGTTGTTGTACGCCGGATTGGTCTCGCCGGTCGACAAGCCGGCGGTGAGTGGCGTCAATCCGACAGCAGCGTCGAAAGGATGGGGTGGTGCAACGGTCTCGGTCATCGCAGAACTCCTGGTGATGGAATCAATTCGGCTCTATGTATGACAACATACATAGAGCCGAATTCGTCGCGGCGATCAGGATCCTGCACGTGCGAGGATCGCCTCGGCCAACTCTTCGGCTCGCTCTTCCGGAATCCAGTGACTTCCGCCGTCGAGCACGACGAACTCGTAGGGGGCGTCCACGAATTCGCCACAGCGTTCTGCGCCTGCGCGGCCGAGCGCTGTGTCGCCGGTGCTCCAGACGTACGTAGTCGGCACAGTGGTGCGATCGATGTCGCCGAAGTCGCGGGTCATCGCGCGGTACCAGTTCAAGGCGCCGGTCAGCGCGCCCTCCCCGCTCAGGACACGAATGTGCTCGTCGGCGAATTCAGGATCGATCTGGCCGTCGAACATGGCACGCAGCCGGCGAAAGTTGTCCTCCGACAACACTTCCTCGGCTTTTCCCTCCTGTCGGAGAAGTCCGATGTAGGACGAGCGTTGTTTCTGGTCCTCGTCCTCGCGGAGTGCCCAGCCGAAGGCGGTGGGGTGGGGGACCGAGATCGCGGTCAGACTGCGGATCCGGTTCGGATGGCGACCGGCGACCTGCCAGGCGACCGCCGAACCCCAGTCGTGGCCGACCAGATGCGCGTCGGACAGGCCGAGTGCGTCGAGCAATCCGACGACGTCGGCTACCAGATGCTCGATCTTGTAGGCATCCACCCCTTCGGGGCGCGCGCCGGCGGAGTAACCGCGCTGATTCGGTGCGATAACGCGGTAGCCCGCTGCGGTGAGCAGTGGTGTGACCTTGCCCCAGGATGCGGCGCTCTCCGGGAAGCCGTGCAGCGCTACCAGCGGAATGCCGTCGTCCGGGCCCGAGATCAGTACGTCGAAGGTGAGGTCGCCAACGGGGATTTCGTATGTACTCGTGGAAGACATGACTCTTACCGTACGTCGAAAAGGTGAACCCGAGGTCAGTTTCGAGGTGGATTCCAGGTGGCCATTCCGAGCATGATGACTCGCAGTTGCTTCTCGGCTCGTGTGATGACGGCGGCTTCGTCGCGATACCCGGCCGTCCCGGCGTCCAGCAGTTCGACGACAGCGCTGAACATCGTCGAGACGATCAGGTCGGCAGCCATTTCCAGATCGTCCGACGACCAGCTTTCCAGTCCGGCAATTCTGGAGAGGTCGATGGTCAGTTCGCTGACGAACAACCGCATTTCGGTGGCTATCGCACGTCGTACCTCACTGACGCCGCTGTAGCGTTCGCGGCAGAGGAAGCGAAACTGTCGCTCGTGTGTATGCACTTGTCGCACAAGGATGCCCAGTGACGTAGCGGCGTCCTTGGTGCTGGGATTACGCCTTGCGTCGCGCAGCATCTGGCGCAACATGCGCATGCTCTCTTCGACGAGGACGACACCGACGTCCTCCAGTGAAGCGAAGTGGCGGTAGAACGCCGTCGGAACGATCCCGGCTTCCCTGGCTACCTCTCGCAGGCTGATTCCGGCGAAGCCGCGATCGGCCGAGAGGTCCATGGCAGTGTCCAGGAGTGCTTGGCGTGTGCGTTCCTTCTTTGCGGCACGACTTTCCGGCTCCCTGTTGTCGGGTTCCCTGCGCTCTGGGTTCACCGGTCCGGCCTTCGTCACGACGTCGAGTGTAGGTACAGGCATTCCGGCTCCTTTCGGCAACTCGTGTAACTCGGATCACATTCTTGTTGACATGTACTTGTGTGCACCTGTCACACTATCTTCGGTGAACATTTGTACACTGAATTCACGCAGTCGGGGGAAGCTAGCCCAGCAATCGATACACCCGGCAATCGAAGTACGAGGAGGGTCATGACAATCGCATCTGCTCCTGAGAACACGACACCGAAGTCCACACCTCGGCGCGGGCTGTCCTTGGTGGGACTGATCGAAGCCATGGCCGCTCCACATCAGATCGATCGGTACCTCGAGTTGGTCAACCCGATGGCGACCGTTCGTGACATCCGCGCGCAGGTTGTCGCCGTCGACCATCCGACGGCTGACTCCGTCACTCTCACGCTGCGCCCGACTCGCCAGTGGCGCGGTTTTCAGGCGGGCCAGTTCGTGCAGTTGGGCGTGGTGATCGACGGTGTTCGTCACACTCGCTGCTACTCGCCGGCCGGGGGCGCGTCTACGCGCAGCGGGCTGATCGAGCTCACCGTCAAAGCGCATCCGGGTGGCTTGGTGTCGCAGTATCTGTACGCCAACGCAGCGCCCGGGCTCGTTGTCAGCCTCTCGCAGGCAGACGGGGTGTTCTCCCTTCCCGTCGACCGCCCGCGTCGGGTGTTGTTGATCAGTGGCGGCAGTGGAATCACCCCGGTCATGTCGATGCTTCGGACGCTGGTGGAGGAGCAGCACTCGGGCGAGATCGTGTTCGTGCATTACGCGAACACCGATGCCGACGTGGCGTACACGCGCGCGCTGAAGACCATCGCCGAGCAGAACCCGAACGTGAAACTGGTACTCGTGTACACCGAAAGCGGTGGAGGTGACCTCGAAGGTTTCTTCGATCGCGGGCACCTCGACGCGGTGGCTCCTTGGATCGCCGATCCGGACACGATCGACGCTCAGGCTTATCTCTGCGGACCTCCCGGACTGATGCGGGGAGTGCGTGAGGTGTTCCGTGAGGTCGACGTCGAGCACTTGCTCAACACCGAGGAGTTCGCGCCGGCGGTGGCCGAGCCGGGGGAGGCCGGCGGCGAGGTGTCATTCACCAAAAGTGGGGTGGCGGCCGAGAACTCCGGCGAAACACTTCTCGAACAAGCAGAAGCTGCGGGCCTCAATCCCGAGTACGGATGCCGGATGGGAATCTGCTTCTCCTGCACCTCCGTCAAGAAGGCGGGCCGTACCCGAAACGTGCGCACCGGTGAGACAGACGACGAGCCGGACAAGAAGATCCAGCTGTGCGTCAGTGCTCCCGTCGGCGACGTCACCGTCGACATCTGAAGTCCCATTTTCCACACGACTGTCTGGAGACCGACATGTTTGGACTTTCACTTCCCACCCTCCCGTTCCTCGGCAACGGTTCCGATGCGAAGGACGACGCTCCCGTCGTCCTGACGTACGAGCAGGTCGAGGAGATCGGCCGCGAGTTGGACGCATTGCGCGATCGCACCGTCGCCTCGCTCGGGGCGGAGGATCGGGAGTACATCTACAAGATCATCAAGGCTCAGCGCGGGTTCGAGGTCGCAGGTCGCGGCTTGATGTACCTCGGCTTCCTGCCTCCGGTGTGGCTCGCGGCAGTCGGTGCATTGAGCGTGTCCAAGATCCTCGACAACATGGAGATCGGCCACAACGTCATGCACGGTCAGTACGACTGGATGCGTGAACCAGGGCTCAATTCCGAAGTCTTCGAATGGGATACGGTGTGCCCGGCCGACCAGTGGCGTCACTCGCACAACTACATGCATCACACGTACACCAATATTCTCGGCAAAGACCGTGACATCGGATACGGCATCCTGCGTATCGACGACGCGCAGAAGTGGAACCCCTATTACCTCGGTAATCCGGTCTGGGCCTTCGCCTTGATGGTGCTCTTCGAGTGGGGCGTGATGATGCACGATCTCGAGATCGAGAACGTCATCCAGGGCAAACGCAAGTGGCACGACGTCAAGCCGCTCCTGAAGGGCTGGTGGAACAAGGCGGGCAAGCAGGTCCTCAAGGACTACGTCATCTTCCCGGTTCTCACGGGGCCGCTGTTCGTGACCACTCTCGCGGGGAATGTCACCGCCAACCTGGTCCGGAACGTGTGGACGTACTCGATCATCTTCTGTGGCCATTTCCCCACCGGTGTCCAGAGTTTCACCGAGGACGAGACGGCCGACGAGACTCGCGGGCAGTGGTACGTGCGTCAGATGCTCGGCAGCGCCAACATCGAGGGAAGCCCGCTCTTCCACATCATGTCCGGCAACCTCTCGCACCAGATCGAGCACCACCTGTTCCCGGACCTGCCTGCGCATCGTTATCCGGAACTCGCTCCCCAGGTGAAAGAATTGTGTGGGAAGTACGGTTTGCCGTACAACACTGGTGGGTTCTTCAAGCAGATCGGTTCGGTATGGGGCAAGATCTTCAAGCTCGCTCTTCCGCCCGGTTTGGTCAAGTCGACGACCCCTCCCGGTGTTATCGTCGAGCGCCAGCGAACTGCAGCCTGAGAGGCACACACTGATGGTCGGGAAATTCGAACGCCGCAAGGACACGGTCCAGGAACTGACCGAAAGTGCAGCCAACCACGTGGGCTCGATCGCGATGATCATCGCCGGGGCCGTTCGAGACGTGACGCGCGAGATCGGCGACTGGGTGTCCGACGGAATCGAGATGCGTGAAGCAGCGAAAAAGGCTGCAGCTGACGATCGTTCGGAGTCCGTGACCATCGAGCACGACGACAGCGATCCACCTGAAGACTGGCGTTGATTCACCGCGGCGGACGGCCTGATCGCGCAACCGCGAGCCGTCTCGCCTGAACGACCACGTTGCCCTCCGTCACAGATGACGGAGGGCAACGCGGGTTTCGTGGACTGCCTCGGCGGCCGAAGACGCGGATCGAACGCCGATCACAAGTGAGGTCCTAAGCAGCGCTGCCGAGGCTCGCCGAGTCGAAGCTGCCGAGCCCGGTGCTACCGAGACCGCTGCTACCGACTCCGCCCAGTGCGAGTGCATTGCTGCTGCCCGCGCTCAGTAGCTGGACGATGATGTTGATGACGATGGGGTCGCCGGTGAGCGGAATTGTAGGCACAGGGGGACCTGCTTTCTGTTTCGAGATGTGGTGAGAAGGTGAGCGGCGACGGGATCGTCGACGTGGTCAGGCGGGCTGTTTCAGCCACTTCCGGTGCTGCCGAGCGACACGATGGAGCCGTTGCCGAAGCCGAGTGCTCGGGAGAGTGAGCCGAAGTCGATGACCAGGCTGCCCAGGGTGTGCTGGTTTATCACGGTGGTTCCTGTCTGTGCCGCGACTGTGTGATGCGAGCGGGTAAGTCGATCAGGGAGCAGGCGTCGTGGGAGTTTCGCCGCCGCCGCCAATCGGAGAGTTGTCGGTGTAGAGGAAACTGCTGCCGGCGTTGAACATCTGTAGGACGGTGTTCAAAACGACGGCCAAAGCGCCTGTGGTTGGTGCGGCGATCATGTGCTTGCTCCTGGTTTCAGCGGTGGCGACGTGGTGGTCACCGTGGTCACCGCCATCACAGTGTCAGGCGGCTTGGAGCGGGGCCCGTGCGAGAGATTCTCTCGCACAGGGCCCGAGATTCGTCCTAGGAGACGCCGCCGCCATCCGTCGAGCCCGTGCCGGTGCTGCCCGCGTTGAAGAGCTGCAGGATGGTGTCGAAGAAGGCACCGAGGAGAGCGTTATCCTGGCCGTTGATCATGTGTTTCCCCTTAATTGTTACTGGTTTGCGCGGTGATTCGCACCACACTTTTATAGCCCGGTTCGGAGCGGAAAAGTGGGGTCCAGGCGCCACACGTGGACAGCTAATAGCGAGGATGTGAGTGTTCACATTTTCGCTGGACGATTGTCCACATCAGTGCTTGCGAAGGTCAGCGAGATCATGGCAGCGCGCAGTTTGAGCAGTTCAGAGGGCAGGGCCGGATCCAATCCGGTCAGGGTTGCGATGCGCTTGATTCGATTGTCGACGGTGTTGGTGTGCAGGCCGAGCGCCGACGCGGTGCGCTGACGATGCTGGCCGTTGGCGAGATGTATGGACAATGTCTGCAGCAGTTCCGGATTGCCGTCGAGTGGCTTGAGAAGATTGATCAAGCTGTCGCGGCCTGCGCCACCCCGAGTGAGTTGATACTCGAGCGCGAGGTCTTCCATTCGGTAGGACCGCGCCGGCAGTCTCAGGCGCCGCACGAGTTGCGCCAATTCGTGAGTGGTTGCTTGGGCGGCGGCGATATCTCGTACCGCGGCGTTCTCGGCGATTGCTGTGATCTCCACCCCGACCGTCGCGCGTGCGCGTTGGATGACCTCGCACACTGTTCCCCAGTCGGGCGTGCCCTCGATCAGCACCAGACCACGTTGCGGTGCAGGAGCTTCGAGCAGTGCCGACCCGAAGTGGGCCGCGATTTTCGATTGAGCGACGGAGAGGTCACGGTAGGCCTGTATGCGCTGGTGGTTGCCGTTGCGTGCTCCCGGGCGGATGGGCGGCAGGTTCACCAGGAGCCGCAGGACGAGATAGCGGGGTGCGAGTTCAACGCCCATCTGCAACGCAAGCTGGGTGGGATCGTCGCCGTCCAGCATGGCCTTCACGAGGGCGCCGGCGGAGTATTCCCCGAGTTGGGAACCGGCTGGAAGAGCCGAGAGATAGCTGATCGAGATGAACGAGTGAAGCCGCTGCGCAAGTGCGAACAAGAACTCGTTGAGATCCCCGAGATTGGCGGAGTCCTCGGCGTCGGCCCGGCTGAGGATGAGGGTGCGAAAAGTGCTGATGCCCTCGTTGGTCAAGTTGAGGATCGCGCTGAGTGGCACGCCTTTCAATGCTTGTTGGACGGTCATCGTGTGAATGCCGTCCAACTCTTGGTCGGTGGGAAGTTTGCGGTGATCCAATAGCTGGATCCCCACTTGGAGCCCCTGCACGATCACCGCAATCAGTTCCCGACGTACTGCCTCCGTTTGGAGGGAAGTCAACGTCGGGTTGGCACGGGACAGGTGATCTACGAGATCGCTTGCCAGTGGGATGACGTCGTTGACCGCTGTGGAGGCGGGCTTGCCTCCCAACATGAGCGGTCCCGGGTTGTTCAGCAGCGCTGGGGACATGGGTGGCCTCCTCTAGACAGGTGCGTCGCCTGGCACAGGCACCCGGAGGCTCGGCGCGTTACGAAGCGGGGTACACGCTGAGGCCTTGTTCGGGGGCATACTCGCCGCTGAAATTTGCGGATCGAATTGCGCCAGGCGTTGTGATTTCTACCACATGAACGATCGTCCAACTGTGAAATGGACAAATGTGAAGATAAGTCCATATGCCCCACGCGCTGCGGACCTAAACAATCGTCCACTTACGGTGTTTTTCGACGTCAGAGCGGAAAACGGTTTCGGAGGACACCACGAGTTCCGTCTGGGATCATTGCCGCGCCTACGGTGCTCGTCGCGGGCGATTTGCTCGGAGCAAGCTCGAGGGCCCTGGGTCCTCGCGGACCCAGGGCCCTCGAGGCCTAGGTATTGATTCGACCAGTCCGATGTACGGGAACCGGTCCAGGGTGAAATCACCCTTTTTGTACTGCTGTCTGTGGTGCGGAAATCTCTAGATGACGCCCAGTGAAATCATGGCGTCGGCCACCTTCACGAAGCCGGCAATGTTCGCGCCGTGCACGTAGTCGCCGGGCTTTCCGTACTCGGCAGCGGTGTTGATGGTGCGCTTGTGGATGCCGCGCATGATTCCGGCGAGACGCTCGTCGGTGTACTCGAAGCTCCAGGAATCACGCGAAGCATTCTGCTGCATTTCGAGAGCGGAGGTTGCAACGCCACCGGCGTTGGCCGCCTTGCCGGGTGCGAAGGCTACGTTCGCGTCACGGAAGAGCTGGATGCCACCGGGGGTGGTGGGCATGTTCGCGCCTTCGGCAACGGCCTGAACGCCGTTGGCGATCAAGGTCTTTGCGGCATCTTCGTCGAGCTCGTTCTGAGTCGCGCAGGGGAGTGCGACGTCGCACGGCACGTCCCAGATGGAACCGTCGGCGATGAACTCGGCATGCGGAACTGCGTCGGCGTACTCGCTGATGCGGCCGCGGCGAACTTCCTTGATCTCCTTGAGGAGGTCGAGATCGATGCCCTTCTTGTCCACGATGTATCCCGAGGAATCCGAGCAGGCGATCGCGACGCCGCCGAGCTGGTGGATCTTCTGGATTGCGTAGATGGCGACATTGCCGGATCCGGAGATCACGACGTTCTTGCCTTCGAGGCCTTCACCCTTCGCCTTGAGCATTTCGGCGACGAAGTACGCGACGCCGTAGCCGGTGGCCTCGGTGCGAACCTGCGATCCGCCCCAGGTGATGCCCTTGCCGGTGAGGACGCCCGACTCGTACGTGTTGGTCAGCCGCTTGTACTGACCGAACAGGTAGCCGATCTCGCGACCGCCGACGCCGATGTCGCCGGCCGGAACGTCGGTGTATTCACCGATGTGACGCTGCAGTTCGGTCATGAAGGACTGACAGAAGCGCATGACCTCTGCGTCGGAGCGGCCCTTGGGATCGAAGTCCGAGCCACCCTTGCCGCCGCCGATGGGCAGGCCGGTGAGTGAGTTCTTGAAGATCTGCTCGAAGCCGAGGAACTTCACGATGCCCAGGTTGACGCTGGGGTGGAAGCGCAGGCCGCCCTTGTAGGGGCCGAGTGCACTGTTGTACTGCACGCGGAAGCCACGGTTGACGTGAACGTTGCCCTGGTCGTCGGTCCACGGCACGCGGAAGATGATCTGGCGTTCCGGCTCGCAGAGCCGCTCGATGAGTCCGGCGTCGGCGTAGCGGGGGTGGCGTTCGAGCACTACGTGAAGAGACTCGAAGACCTCTGCGGCGGCCTGATGGAACTCGGGCTCTCCTGCATTGCGAACCAAAACCTGATCGTAAATCTGCGCTACGCGGTCACGTACGGACACCGCTCACCTACCTCGTTGTGAGAACTCTTTTACATTTCCGTTACATACTAGGCGCCTTTATTGCTGTATCGGACAACTGTCCTGTGAAGGTGAAATCGGACACAGCTGTCACTTGTGTCAGTTGAACGGGCGATTTATAACAATTTGCTCAGCTTTCACTCTCTTAACACATTCCAAATGGTTTGCTTCTGCGGTCGGGGATCACTGTGCCTGTGGTCCGAACGAGTCGAAATGATCAGAGGGGCTGCACGTGCGTAATAAACACTCCATGTCGGCGATGTTGTCGATAGGCGTCGTCACGATTGCCGCGACGATTGCCGCAGCACCGTCTGCGTCGGCGATCGGTGGACCGTGCGGTTCGGGAGGAAGTGGTTCCGCCGGATCGATGACGGGTTCGCTCGGCTCGCTGACCGGATCGCTCGGCAGTGGATCCGCCGGTACCGGCTCCCTCGCCAACGCGCTGCCTTGGATCACCGGCGCCCCCAACGGTGCTCTGCCGGTGCTGACCGGCCGGACCAAGGCGATCGAAATGGTCACTGGCCCAGGCAGTCCCAACAACACCATCGAGCGGTTCAACGTGTCGGGTACCGACCTCGGAATCATGTGGGACAACGGTCTTTCGGGGCCGGATCACGACGTGCTGATGGCATTCGGCGACACGGTGGGCGACTGCGACACCCCGGGTGACGACTGGCGCAGCAACGTATTGTTCCGCAGCAACGACACCGCCATTGCCGACGGGATGAAGATCGACAGTTCTCCTTTGGACGGCCCCAATCATTCCAAGGAGATCATTCCGGGATTCGGCATTCCGGGTGAGTTCACCACCATCCCGACCGCTGGAATCTCTTACGGTGGTGTGCAGTACATCAGATTCATGTCCGTTCGGTCGTGGGACGAACCTGGAGCCTGGACCACCAACTACTCGGCTCTGGCCTTCTCCACGGACAACGGTGAGAACTGGGAACTCGATCCGGCGACAGTTCGCGCCAATACCGAAGGACTTGGCATTCCGGGGATTCCGGCAGTATCGCCGATCAATTCCAACTTCCAGCAGAGCGCCTTCCTCGACGGTCGGGACGGCTACATTTACGAATACGGAACTCCCTCAGGTCGTTTCGGTAAGGCGATCCTGGCGCGAGTGGCCGGCGCCGACATCAGAAATCTCGGCGCCTACGAATACTGGGACGGCTCCGGTTGGAGTCCGCGAGATACCGATGCCGTTCAGGTCATCAAGGCACCGGTCAGTGAACTCGCAGTGCAGTGGAACGACTACCTGAACAAGTACGTTGCCATGTACACCAGTGCCGAGGGCAACCTGGTGATCCGTCAGGCCGACCAACCGCAAGGCCCGTGGAGTGGTACGCAGACCCTGTTGAGTGGAATCACGTTGCCCGCGTTGTACGGCGGATTCATGCACCCGTGGGCGAGCGGACAGTTCCTCGAATTCGTCGCCACCACGTGGGACCGTTACAACGTCATCTACATGCGGACCGATTTGAACGGACTCCAGATGGCGTCGTCGGATTCGCGCGATCGTCCTGACCCCGCGACCACCGGTGAGGCTCGCGTACTCGAAGTCACGATGCCGGAAGACCGCTAGCCGAGCAAGATTCGACAACTATGGCCTGCAACTCGATCGAGTTGCAGGCCATAGTTCTGTGGGTAGTGATATTCGGGTGATACTCAGAGAATGAAGAGCATTTCCTGATACGTCGGGAGTGGCCAGTGATCGTCGGCGACGATGGTTTCGAGGAAGTCGGCCGCTGCACGTACCTCTGCCATGGCGGGCAGGAGTGCGTCCTGTGCGTGCTTGGCCTGATCGAATGGCGACTCGCCGGCGTCGGTGTCGATTGCTGCGCGCAGGGCCGCGAGCGCTGTGCGCAGAGCCGCAACGGGCGCCGACACTTCTTCGAGCGGTGCTGAATCCGGTTCGAGGCCGGCAGACTTCAGTGCGACGAAGTTCTGCGCAACTTCCGTCTGGTGGCGCACTGCGGCCGGAAGAATCAGCGTCGTACCGATTTCGGCGGCCAGGCGTGCCTCGACGCCGATGCTCAGTGCGTACTGTTCGAGTCCGACCTCGTAGCGGCTGTGCATCTCCCGGTGGTTGAAGACCTTGTACTTCTCGAAGAGTTCCATCGAGGATTCGGTGATCAGTTCAGGAAGGGCGTCCAGCGTGGTGCGAAGGTTCGGCAGGCCGCGAGACTCGGCCTCGATCTGCCAGTTCTCCGAGTAACCGTCGCCGTTGAAGACAACCGCACCGTGGTTGGTGATGATCTCGGTGAGCAGATTCTGGACGGCGGTGTCGAAATCGGCGCCGTCGGCGACCGCGGCCTCAAGTTCGGTGGCCATGTAGTCCAAGGCCTCGGCCATGATCGTGTTGATGGTGACCATCGGGCCGTTGACTGTTTGCAGCGATCCTGGCGCGCGGAACTCGAAACGGTTGCCGGTGAAGGCAAATGGGCTCGTACGGTTGCGATCGCCCGGGTCGGTCGGTAGGACGGGAAGGGTATCGGCGCCGATCATCATGGTGCCCTTGTCCTTCGACGATGTCGCGGCGCCCTTGGCGATCTGCTCGAAGACGTCGGCCAGTTGATCGCCGAGGAAGATCGAAATGATGGCCGGGGGAGCCTCGTTGGCACCGAGGCGGTGATCGTTGGTTGCCGATGCGACCGACGCGCGCAGGAGGCCCGCGTATTTGTGGACGGCCCGGATGACTGCGGCGCAGAATACGAGGAACTGGGCATTGTCATGCGGATTGTCGCCGGGGACAAGCAAACTGCCGAGTTCGGAGTTGCCCAGCGAGAAGTTGACGTGCTTGCCGGAGCCGTTGACACCGTCGAACGGCTTCTCGTGGAACAGACATTCCATGCCGTGCTTCTTGGCGATTGTCTTGAAAGTGGTCATCAGCAACTGCTGGTGGTCCGCGGCGATGTTGCCTCGCTCGAACATCGGGGCGATTTCGAACTGGCCGGGCGCAACCTCGTTGTGCCGCGTCTTGGCGGGGATACCGAGTTTGAAAAGTTCCCGCTCGGTGTCCATCATGAATCCGAGCACACGTTCCGGGATCGCCCCGAAGTAGTGGTCGTCGAACTCCTGGCCCTTGGGCGGCTTTGCGCCGAAGAGTGTTCGGCCGGCGTTGAGGAGGTCGGGGCGGGCGAGGAAGAAGTGTCGATCGATCAGGAAGTACTCCTGCTCGGGTCCGCAGAACGACACGATGTGCTCGGGATCGGTATGACCGAACAACTTAAGGATTCGTTCGGCGTGGAAACCCATTGCCTGTTGTGAACGCAGCAGGGGAGTCTTGTGGTCGAGCGCTTCGCCGGTCATCGAAACGAACACGGTCGGGATACACAGTGTGTTGCCGTTGGGGTTTTCGAGAACGTAGGCCGGGCTCGTGACATCCCAGCCGGTGTATCCGCGAGCCTCGAACGTGTTGCGCAGCCCGCCGTTCGGGAAACTCGAAGCGTCGGGTTCACCTTGGATCAAGGTCTTGCCGGCGAACTCCGCCAGTGCACTGCCGTCGCCGACCGGCTCGAGGAAGCTGTCGTGCTTCTCGGCGGTCAACCCGGTAAGCGGATAGAAGACGTGGGCGTAGTGGGTTGCGCCTTTCTCCAACGCCCAGTCCTTCATCGCGGATGCGACCGCGTCGGCGACCATGGGATCGAGCGGTTTGCCTTGCTCGATCGTCGCCATCACCGATTTGTAGACAAGCTTGGGCAGTCGCTTCTGCATGACCACCTTGTTGAAGACGTTGGCTCCGAACACCTCTCCGGGTGTCTCGTCGGTCGTGAAACTGACCACCGGAGGTGTGTAGGCCTCGACGTCCTTGATCGCTTGCAAGCGAACTGCATTTCCACTCATGTGCTTACCCCTCGCCCGGGCCCAGGGCTGCGCTGCTGATTGCGAGCCCGACTTCGGCAAACCCTACGAACCTCCGGTATCGGGGGTGTTTCGTAGATATTGCGCCTGTCCGCAAACTTCGAGTCACAACGGAAATGTCGATCTGTCGGAGGTCTACGGCAGACTTCGAGCCGACGGGCTATTGCAGGACAGTCGAATCGGAGAGTCTTTGTGATCAGGGTGTTGGTGCCAACAACGGTGGAGCAGGGCGATCTCGCGGAAGTGCTTCGGTTGTACGACGAACTTGTCACCGAGACCCGAAAAGAGGTCGGCTGCATCAACTACGAGTTACTGCAGCGCACCGAAAATCCCTGCGAGCTCGTGTTGGCGGAAGAATGGGAATCTCAGGAGCACCTCGACGCCCACACCCATACCGAGCACTTCGTCAGGTTGGTTGAGGCGCTGGACAAGCTCGAGACGGCAGCGCCGGCGCAGATCTTCACGAAGGTTCTGTAGCGGCGGAGGCAGGTTTCAGTGCTCGCTAAGGCGTCGAACAAACATTCCGGAGAGCCCCGAGCGTCAACGAGGCGACCCGTTCCGACACACGCGGAAACTGGTTTGCATCGACACGCCAGAATCATCGTAGATCCGTCGAGTCCGATGTAGGACAGCACCTTCGGGCTCCAGCCGGGCGTTGTGCAGGTGTCGGCCGACCTGCACGGGCGCTCTATACGGTGACGTCGGAGTAGGGCATATGCTCTGACACCCAAGGAAATACGAATTCCATGAGTAGCAGCACCACCGCGACCACGAGAACGATCGCCAGCAGGGCCTTCACTGGTCGGGGGCCGGGGAGCGCTCCCCAGAGGTATCCGTACATTCATTGCTCCTGGAATGCCGCGGGAATGGTGCCCGAAGTCTTCGAGATTGTTTCGACGAGAACCGCGTGGACGATCAAGCGTTCGCTGTTCGAGTAGAGCGGATGGCACGTGGTCAGTGTCAACATACTTTCCAGCGTGGCGTCGGGCTCGGCCCAAGGGCTTCCGGGCAGCGGGTTGACGACCGCAACATCCCCGGGCACGGTGATGCGCCGCCCGAGGAGATGGACGTAGTCGCCTTCGGAAACACGATCGGCTTGCTCGGGATTCAAGCAGGCTTTCGCCGCAGCGCGACGTTCGGGCGAGGCCTGGTCGAGTGGGAGCAACCGGTACGTCATCCATTGGAACTCGGTCTCCACGACGACGGCATCGCATGCATCGAGTCGATCCAGGTGCTGGAAGACTGCGCCGGAACCATTGCGGTGCCCGGCGAGCGCGAAGTTTCCGGCTTCGCCGGGCATCTGCGAGTCCGGGTAGTGGCCGGGGCCGGCCCGCAGGTCCTCGTTGCGTGTGCCCTCGACGATTGCGTACGCGGCGCCGAGTGTGGGGAAATGCACGCGCGCGAATCCCTCGCCGAGCACAGGGATCAGCGGGGACACCGGCTGACCATCGATCACTCCTGAGGCTTCGGGGACTTCGGCCCAGGATTCCTCCAGACTGTTGTTGAGCTCGTCCTGCAGCCGCCCCGAGACGATATTGGTCCAGAACGCCTCATAGATGACGAACAGCAGGATGACGACCCCGGCCGTGAGGAGCAGTTCGCCGATCACCTGGCCTGCGCCCGGCCGACGACGCCCTGAAACTTCGGTATCGCTCACGGACCGGGGTCTCCTCTCCACAGATCTACCGAGATAGCTGATGTGTCGAATTGGTGCCGTATCGAACTAGCTGCCCGCGTCGATCGTGGCGCTCCCGGTACCGCCGAGGAGATCGTAAAGGAGTACGGACAGGCGACCGAGGCCGTCGATCGCGGCAGAACCAGTGGTCTCGATGCCTTCGATGACGATCGGGAACGGGAGGAATGACATGGTGTTTCTCCTTCGAGGGGTGGGCCGCGGCGGCGGCCGCGAGATAGATGCGTCGTGACGGTGAAACAGGGCGGGTGCGACCAGGTGTATGTTGCACCCGCCCTGTTTCGGTATTTCTGGTTGGGAGTTACTCCTGGCCGGGTGCGCGCTTGCGGTTACGCAGGGTGAGCCATGCGCCACCGCCGATCAGTGCCAGCGCCAGACCGGCGAGCCAGATGACGTTCGCGCCGGTTACCGGCAGGGACGAGGACTGGTCCGGTTTGGCCTGAGCAGGATTTCCCGGAGCAGGTGTGCCCGGAGCACCGTTGTGTCCACCACCGTTGTTGCCGGGAGTGTTGTTGCCGGGAGTCGACACGTCAGTGCCTGGTCCTCCGGGTACTTCAGAGCCCGGCCATGTCGGGATTTCCCACGGCGGCAGCGGGATCGGGATCGGGATGATGATCAGCCCATTGCTGCTGGTTTTGTTCTCGAGTCCCAGGACCACCGACTTGTTTGCTTCGCCGGTGAGCTTGACGGAAGTTGCGGTCGGTTCGCCGTCGATCTTCGAGACATCCGCCTTGCCTTCCTTGACGCCCCAGATCACTTCACCCCACTTGACGTTGGTGACGTCGGTGTGAGCACCGGTTTCTGTGAAAGTGATGTCGGTGTTCAGCGGGAACTGGACCCGGCCGTCGATGACGGCTGCGTCGCACTGGGCGGTCGGAGTGACCGAAGCGCCCGGCTTGACATCGAGAACACAAGACCGCGCCTCATTGTCGATGTCCGTCCACGTAGCCGTGACCTGGAAGATCGTGGATCCGTCTTTGGCTACCTGGCTGCCCTTGGGGCCGGTCACGATCTTGTCGATATCCACCTCGGTGGTCGGGATCGGGCGGTTGTGGATCTCCACCACAGCCTTCTCACCCGCCACCGCCTTGACGGTGTCGCGGTAATCGGCGTCACCGGCATCCGCGGAGACGTAGTAGTACGGCCGCGCCCAGTCGATACCGGCCAGTGGCTTGGGGTCGACCTCGGAGAAGGTGATCACGGTGTTCCGCGGCACAACCTCGTCGGACGTCCAGCTCCAGTCGTTTGCGGCATCGAGGGTGATGGTCTGGCCCACTGCCGGGAAATCAGTTCCAGCGGGGAGTGCCGGATCGATCCCGTCGATACGGACCTCGAACGTCGCGCTGTCAGGCAGGTCGGCCTCGGGTGCGCGGACGGGGTTGCCGTCAGCGTCGAGGATGAACTTCGTGAATTCGACCGATCCGAATTTCCACAGCGCCTCGTTCGACAGCGTGATCAGTCGACCGTCGGTCGGGTCGTCGGAGACTATGCCCGTCGCGGTGCCGTCGAGGTTCGAATGCAGCCACGATTCGCCTTCCGGGCTGGTGCCCCAGGAGATCGTGCCCCACTCGACTCCGTCGACATCGGGACGGCCGGTCTCAGTGAAGGTCACCTCGGTGCCGACAGGGAGGTCGACGCCGAGCGGTGTGGTCTGTCCCTGCTTGACGCTCAGCACCTGGGTGCGGTACTCCACACCGTCGCGCCAACGCGCCTCGACCGTGAACTCCACGTCGTCGCCGACGGCCTCGGCGGCCTCACCGCCGACCTGCTTTGCGATGCGCAGAGTGCCGTCGTTGACGTCGACGAAGTTCGACACCTCGATCTTGCGCAGATCCTTGCCGATGGTCACCACGGCTGCGTTGTCCGGACTGATCCTGACATTCCCGGAGTATGCGGGCACGCCATAGGCGAGACCGTCACCGTTTGCCGGAACCAGCTCTGTCAGTGTGACTTCGGTGCCGCCCGGCAGGTTCTCGCCGAACGGAACCGCGGTGCCGTCGGACGGAAGAGACAGCGTCTTGCTCTGCGGGTTGTCGTCCGTATCGAGCCAGGTGGCAATCACGTCGAAGCTCGCCGGTACGGCCTTGTCGGACGCCTTCGGGCCCGTGAGCTTTTTGCTCACTTCGAAGGTGCCTTGCGTGATCGTGGCCTCGTTGGTGACGGAGACCGTGTTCGCCGACGCGTCGGTGCCGATGGTGAGCGTCTTCGGGCTGATCACCGGCAGCGACCACGTCACGAGGTCGGTGTTCGTCGGTTGGACCTCGGTGAAGGTGACTTTCGCTCCGATGGGCAATTTGCCCAGGTCGTAGTGCTGACCGTCCTTCAGGGTGAATTGACGCAGCTCGTTGCCGGCGGCGTCGTCACCGAAGGCGATCTCTGCGTTGACGACGAAAGCCTCGAGCCCCGTGCGCGCTCCGTCACCGATGACGGATTTGGTGATCCTCGCCGATCCCAGGCTCGCTTTGTTGAGCAGTGTGACACCGACATTGCTCTTCGGCGTGATGGTCACCAGCGCCTCGGTGCGGTCCCCGTTGAGCGTCACACCCTCCGACGGGCGGAACGTCCCTCTCTCGAAGTACACACCGTCAACGGTCGGGAGGTTGATCTCGGACAGGCGGATCTGCCAGCCGGTTCCGCGGGGGTTGATCCCACTGACGGGTGTCCCGTCAGCCTTCACCTTGATCTCGTAGGAGCTCACCGGGGCGTCGGTCGCTGGATCTTGCCCGGGGGGCGAACTCCTCGACTTTCACAGTGAACTCGGTGTCTTCCGGGAATTTCTCGGAGAAGGGAGCGATCTCCTTCAGAAGCGAGAACGAGCCCCGCGACACACCTTGGCCGGTGCCGCCGCCGCCCCATTCCTGCTTGACGCTCTTCGACAGCGTCTGCTTGCCGGCATAGGTGAGGGTGTTGGAGTATTCCGTGTCGCGCTGGTCCAGTCCGCCGCTGCTGGTGCACAGGGTGTAGCTGACGAGGTACTTCGTCTGACGGCTGTAACCGTCCGCGTCCCGAGGGAGGGTGAGATCGAAACCGCCGTCGGCGCGCGCCACCGAGGTGGCGTCGGTTATATCGCGTTTCTTGTTGCCGTCGAAGAAGTCTTGCGCGACGACCTTGAGATTGAGGTTGCTCTTGAGATCGCCGCCGATTTCACACACCGTCATGTTCGGTGAGAACCTGTCGTTGATGACCGCCGGTTCCGTAAGGCCCTCGAGATCGTGTCCGGAGATTTCCACGGTCCAATTGAGGGTGGTGCCTGCCGGCTGCTCCACACCGCCGATCGTCTGCGACGTGGTGTTGATCGCGCCGTTCTTGCCGCTCGTGAACCCAGGTCCCTCAGTCTTTCCCGTGATCGACGTCTTGTTGACGACCGCCGAGTTGGTGAGATGGTCCTCGGAGTCCGGCACCTCGGTGGTGGTCAGGCAGGTCCGGTACGTGAAGTAGTAATACTGTTCTTCGTTGAATGTGTCCGGGTTATCCACAGTGATCGCCGCGGTGAAGGTACTCGCGCCGGCTACTGCGCCGATGGGAGCAATGGTGAATCCTGCGGCAGGAGTGCGGTAGTTGGGTTCGTTCTCCCGCCCTGGGAGGTAGTCAGACTTCTCGATGACTACCTGCACGCCCGAGGCACAGACCGCATGGGGGCCGCCGAAGGTGTCGGTGATGTCGATCTTGTGGTTGTTGGCGGCAATGTCGGTGCCCGGAACCACAATCGTCCAGACGGCTTCCATATTGCGCTTACCGCCGTCGAGGTAGCCGCCCTTCCAGGGCTCGGTCTGCGGCGCGTAGTCCTGTCCCACGCCATCCGAAGCCACCGTGTTGTCACCGATCGTCACGGAGTTGGTGTACTGAGTCCCCTTGAGATCCACAACGCCGCTGGTCGTGCATGAGGTGTACTCGATGCGGTAGAGCTTGCTGCCCTCGAAGGGCCCGCCGTTGTTGATGTTGATCGTGACCTGATCACCCGCGTCGGGTTGGGTGACGGTGACGCCGCCAGGGGTCTCTTTGAGATCGCCCGGGCGACCGGACCACAGCTTCGCGTTGAGCAGGCTGCCCGCACACACCTTCATGTTGTCGGAGAGCTCGTCGCTCAGGGTCACCGAACCGGTGTTGCCTGTGTCCAACTTGGCCAGATCTGCGCCGGGGATGTCGATGGTCCACCGCACTGACTGCTTGTTGTCCTGGAGTTTGCCGGACTTCGTCGACTCGCCGATTACGCGGCCGTCGGTGATGCCGCCCGTGCCGGGCAGGTCGACCTGCGTGACCTTGTTGTTGATCGTGAAATCCACAGTCTCTGACGTGGTGTACTCGACTGCCTTCGTGTAGACGAAGAAATCGCCCTTCACCTCGTCCGGCCGATCCGCCACAGCGTCGGAGAGCACGCAGGTCATGAGATTGGTGGAAGCAGCCAGATCGCATGTGCCCCAAACCGTCCCATCGTCGCCCTCCAGCGCGATCGTCGGGTTGGACTGAAGCTTCAGCTCGCCAGGGAATTCAATGGTGAACTGGTCGCCCGGCTGCGGACTCGCGCTTGACGCGTCCCAAATGCCCTTCACCGTGACGGAGTCCCCGACCGTGATCTGCTGGTCGTTCTTCCCTTCGACCTGGACGTCGGTGATTTTCACATCGATGCCGGGATTGACTCCGCGTGCGGCCAGTCGCTGCGCCGCCACAGGAGTCGTCGACGAGGACGCCGTCGTGATCGGCGGTTTCGCAGAAGTGGGTGACTCCGACGTGGAAGGAGGCGGTGCCGTCGTCTTCAGTGGCGCCTCCGTCGTAGTCGCGGGCGGCTTCGGTGTGGTCGGAACTATTGTGGTCGGAACTATGGTGGTCGAGGTCCCGACGTCATCGGCCGAGGCAACCTGGACGAAAGAGAACGACGATACGACCAGCGCCAGGACCGCAACGATCATCCCCAAAGCTGCCCACCGAGACACCACCCCCTCCCCGGCACGGCGTGGGAAGACACGGTTACGCATGACGAACACCTTTCGTTCAGAACACATGATTTAGGCCCCGTTTCCGGGGCCGTCGAATAGGGAAACGGGACCTTTGAGCCGCTCTGGAGCCTGGTTGCGAGCGTTGGTGATTCTCAGGCGACCTATTGCGGAGCCGAACAGTTGGTAATCGGACCTGGTTGGCGCCAGCGCAGACCGACGGCCGGCTCTGGGTAGGCCAGGAAATTCCAAGAAAAATCGACCGCCGGTATTACCTAACGCGACGACCTACGAGGTACTAAAGGCTGCGGCCGAGGATCTTTCCTGCGCGATTCATTGCAGTTCGAGCATGAGCACCATCCCGGATAGCAAAAGCAACAGTGCGATGGCTCCGAGGGGGGGAGTCTTCGTGCTACGTGCTTCGCTGCCGTGACGGTTTTCATGAAATTCCTTTCTTTGGCACAACGTAAAGAAATGTGCGCGGGGCCGTTCGCGAGAAGATGCAAATTCCGCGCAAACAACGCAGAAGGCGCAAACCGGGCGATGCGCAATCAGGAATCTAACACGAGCAAATCGCATAGCTGGACACGCCATGGACGTGCGTCCATGCAAGAAAAACTGCGCTTACCTGGGTATATCTATCTTCCGTTGATTTCTTTCAAGTTAACTGGCTGGTTCATCACAATTCGATCTCGACCATCGTTTGCATGCCTGCCTTTGCCCTTGCCGACAATCGGTGAGCGGCCGAGCCGAGTCGGCGCTGCTGTACCGAATGAGCCTTTATGCAGTTCACTGCCCCTTGTTTGCTGTCGGAACGACAAGGTGTGGAGCGAATTATCTGTGCACACACGCTCGATATAAATGCAAATCATTTTTCTGTGTGTAGGAGGAGGGTGAATTAGGGGGTGAATTCAGTCGCGGGTCATCGAAACCCCTGTTCTGAAATGATCCAGAGATAGGGGTCACATTAGATTCGTTTTTCTTAGCAGATTGGATTCCGGCCTCAGTTAACTGTCGATAATGCTTCGGGGGCCGACATGGCATTTCGAGACGAAGAATCGCCTAGCTTTTCGTAGAAGGCCTTCGGTACGCTTACGTCAGTCCAGCTGATCACGCGCCGCAGCGACTTTGGGCGGCGCTCTTGTGCGCACGGATGAGGCACTGTCTGGGATGTGTGTGGATCTCGGAAAATGCCACGTCGGAGGCTTCTTCGAAGATCTCGAGACCTCGCAAGTTCAGGTCGTTCTCGCGCGCCTCGGCACGATGAACTGGCTTACTTTTCAAGCGCTTTCGATGCCCGGAGTCAAATGGTGACGGTCGTTGCGTAGTTGCTGACGGTGGATGCGACCGGTTCGATCGGCGTGCAGTCGCCACATCCGAGCAACCGCACCGAGTGGCCGCGAGGTCCCTCAGCCGGTACTTTTCGCAGCTCTCTGGACACTTCGCGAAATCGGACCTTCGAATCGAGTTCTCGCGCAACCATTCTGACGCAGCTTGTGTCAATGGCGCTACACCCACGGCTGCCCGCAAGGTTTGACTGCCCCGGCTGCTGTGACGCCTTGGGATCCGGAGCGCAGAGATTCTGTGACAGTCGCGGCCGCTCCGCGTAGCGTGTTGCATGCGACTCAGCCGCCATTGGTGGACTCTTGCCTACCGACTCGTCGTCGTAGAACTTCGTGAGACGACCTTGTCGCAGGGAAGGGCTACAACGATTGGTCGGGCCCGGTCAACGAGGCGGGACCGGTAGTCGGTTGGTGTGCGCCGGTGAACCGCTCGACGACGGATACAACGACGATCGCGAGTGCCAGGATTCCAACGGTCCGGGCGAGTGACTTCAGGGTCTTCGGAAGTGCCTTCTTCATGCGAGGCAGATTACTGCGGACGGCACGCAATTTGTGGGCTAGGTTTCGATCCGAATCAGACTGTTCTGCCCAGTGGCCGCTCGTCCACGCAGTGTGACTATCCGTGAATCAAATCTTGTGGTGCCCCCGGCAGGATTCGAACCTGCGACCAAGAGATTAGAAGGCTCTTGCTCTATCCCCTGAGCTACGGAGGCGCGTGGAACATCATACTCGAGGGTTCGGGATGTGACGCGCGCCGCCCAACTCCGACGCGTTGTCGTAGTCGGTTCGCGAAGGTCCTACCCTTGAGGTATGGCTACACCCGACCTCGCGCCGACAGATTCCCCACCGGAGTCCACACAGCACAGCGGTGCACCCGCTTCTTCGACCGCGATATTCGTGGTCAGTGGACTCATCGCAGGGCTCACCGCAGCCATCGTGGTGGGATTCTCCGCGTCGCAGGCACTGACTCTTCTAGGTATCCCGGATCCAGGCCCGATCACCACGTACGGCCTGCCCGCGATGCGGGCACTGGGGGAGATCGCCGCGGTTATTGCGATCGGGTCACTGCTGCTGGCCGCGTTCTTCGTGCCGCCGCAGAAGTCGGGCGTCCTCGACGTCGACGGCTATCGGGCAGTCCGAACTGCATCGCACGCCGCGATCGTGTGGGCGATCTGTTCGTTCATGATGGTGCCTCTGACGCTCTCTGACACGTCGGGTCAGCCGTTTGCCGAAGCGATCAAACCGGCGAACCTGTGGTCGGGACTCGATCAGGTCGAGATCGCCGGCGCTTGGCGTTGGACGGCGATCATCGCGGTTGTTCTGGCGATCCTGGCCCGACTGACACTGCGCTGGTGGTGGACTCCGCTCCTGCTGCTGGTCGGTCTCCTCGGACTGATGCCGCTTGCTCTCACCGGTCACTCGTCTTCGGGCGGCTCGCATGACATCGCTACCAATAGTCTGATCCTGCACCTCGTGGCGGCTTCGCTCTGGGCCGGCGGGTTGTTCGCGCTACTGGCACACGCGCGCCGCGGCGGCGATTACACCGACGTAGCAGCCCGACGCTTTTCGACGGTCGCATCCATCTGCTTCGTCGTCATGGGATTCAGCGGCGTCATCAACGCGATTGTCCGTCTGCCTCTCGACGACGTATTCACCACGACATATGGACGATTGATCGTCGCGAAAACAGTTGCACTGATCATCCTCGGGTTCTTCGGTTGGGCTCAGCGGAGTCGGGCGCTACCGGCGCTGGCGGAGAATCCGAAGAGTCGCTCTGCCCTGATTCGATTTGCCGGCGCTGAAGGCATCGTGATGGCGGCAACCATCGGCCTCGCGATCGGCCTCGGTCGTACCCCGCCGCCCCCGCCGCTGTCGATTCCCTCGATCCCCGAGGTCGAACTCGGTTACAACCTTCCGGACCCGCCGTCGTTCATGGCCTTCGTGACGGACTGGCGATTCGACCTCATGTTCGGCACCGCCGCCGTTGCTGCGGCGATTCTGTACGGCATCGGCCTTCGCAAGCTGGCCAAGCGTGGGGATTCCTGGCCTGTCGGCCGAACCATCGCCTGGATGAGCGGTTGTGCGGTGCTCCTGATCGCCACGTCGTCGGGCGTCGGCAAATACGCACCGGCAGTCTTCAGCGTTCACATGGGTGCGCACATGGCGCTGTCGATGTTGGGACCAGTCCTGCTGGTTCTGGGTGCGCCGATCACTTTGGCTCTGCGGGCCCTGGATCCGGCAGGCAAGGACGGCGTGCCCGGCATTCGCGAGTGGATTCTGACCGCGCTGCACAGCCCGTTCTCGCGATTCATCACTCACCCGATCGTGGCGGCAGTTCTCTTCGTCGGCGGTTTCTAC
The DNA here is from genome assembly GCF_001653035.1 of Rhodococcus sp. YH3-3. Taxonomy (NCBI): domain Bacteria; kingdom Bacillati; phylum Actinomycetota; class Actinomycetes; order Mycobacteriales; family Nocardiaceae; genus Rhodococcus; species Rhodococcus sp. YH3-3. Next base: position 2,138,533 of record NZ_BCWH01000002.1, read on the forward strand.
GCGCTGTATCTCGGCGGAATCTACGGTGCGACGGTCGACTCGCACAGCGCTCACCTGCTGATGAACCTGCACTTCATCCTCAGCGGCTATCTCTTCTACTGGGTGGCGATCGGAATCGACCCGTCACCACGCCAATTGCAGCCGGTGACCAAGCTGGCAATGGTCTTCGGCTCGCTTCCGTTCCACGCCTTCTTCGGCGTGGCATTGATGAGCACCACCGCCGTCATGGGCGGCGCGTACTTCCGTTCGCTCGGCCTCGGCTGGAACAACGACCTGATCGGCGATCAGCAGCTGGGCGGCAGCATCGCGTGGGCGACCGGCGAGATCCCGCTCATGGTGGTCATGCTCGCGCTACTGGTTCAGTGGTCGCGCAGCGATGGCAGGACAGCGCGGCGAACCGACCGTGCGGCCGAGCGCGACCACGACGCCGACCTCGCCGCGCACAACGCGATGTTCGCCGAATTGGCCAGGCGAGACCGCGAAGGGTGGAAACCCCGTGAGGCTGCTGACGCGGAGACTGCAAGCGAGGACTCTGCGGACGAGACACCCAGCGAGAAGAAATCCGACGAATCCTCCACTAGCACTTAGCTCCGACACTGCCCGGGCCGTTTGGCTCGGGCAGTGCTGTTTCTCCACAGCTGTTCCACCGATGCACAGGTGGAAATCGAAGATCCCGAGCCACGCGTTTGTCGTTCCACAATCGAAACTGCCGACGCAATGATCGGCCCCGCGGCAGTTGGCGGGTTCTGGAGTTCGAAGGGGGATCGGACATGTACGAAACGCATGCAACGGTTGTCGGAACCGTCATCACCAATCCGGTGAAGCGGCAGACCACCAATGGCGAAGAGGTGCTGAGCTTTCGGATGGCGAGCAACACGCGTCGCAAAGACACGGTGACCGGAGAGTGGACGGACGGAGCGACCCTCTATCTCACGGTCAGCTGCTGGCGGCGGTTGGTCACCGGCGTCGGCGCATCCATCATGAAGGGTGATCCGGTCATGGTGGCGGGGGAGTTGCGCACCAACGAGTACACAACCAAAGAGGGTGTGCCTCGTTCCGATCTCGAGCTACGGGCGACTGCGGTAGGCGCGGACCTTGCTCGTTGCATCTCGAAGATCGAGCGTCAGAGCAAGCCGACGTCGGCGGAGAATGTCGAGGACGCAATCGACACCGTCGCTGCGTGAGGACTCAGACCGAAGGTTTCGGGCAGTCGCGGGGCCGCGAGTCGTGCCCCGCGTCCACTCGCTCGAGAAGTTCGGTGAGAGTTGCTCGCTCCGATTCGTCGAGGTCGTCGAACACATCCGAAGATTCGCGTCGTTGAGCTTTTGCGACGTCGGCAGCGAGGGTAGCGCCGGCGTCGGTGAGCTCGAGTAACACGGCTCGCCGATCGTTCGGATCGGGAGTGCGGCGCACCCATCCGGCCTCTTCGAGGGAATCCACGACGTCGGTCGCCGACCGCGGAACGATGCGCAGTCGCTCGGCAAGAAACCCGAGTCGAACCGGCTCGCCCACTCGGGTCAGTACTCGCAGCGCTCGGCTTTGCGACGGCGAGAGACCGAATGGTTCCAGCGCTGCCACCTGACGTCGGCGGATGAGCCGTGCCACGGACATCACGACGTCGGTGAGTTCGCGCTCTCGGGAATGCATGGCGTCAGTCTAGCGTTGTTGGTGTCAGCCTCATAGTGAGGTAACCTCATCAATATGAAACTAGGGTGAGAAAGCCTCCAGGAGGTAGAACGTGAAACCAGATCGCATGCGAAACATCGAACGATCCGCTGTCGAGATCACTCCGGCGGAATCCGTACCGGCAAAACGCGTACTCGGACTGTTCGCGCCGTATCGAACTCAGATCGCCATCGTCACCGCGGTCATCACACTCAGCGCGATCGTGGCGCTGGGCAGCCCGCTGCTCCTACGCGAAATGCTCGACAAGGCGATCCCGGACAAGAACCTCGGACTCGTGAGCGTTCTGGCCATCGGCATGATCGCTATTGCCGTGATCACGAGCTGTCTCGGCGTGGCGCAGACCTGGATGTCCAACAGCATCGGCCAGAAACTGATGCACCAACTGCGCGTGCGGGTCTACTCGCATCTGCAGAATCAGTCGCTCGGATTCTTCGCTCGAACCCGAACCGGAGAAGTTCAGTCGCGTATTGCCAACGACATCGGCGGTATGCAGTCGGTGGTCACCAACACGGCAACATCCATCGCGCAGAATGCAACGACCGTGGCAGCCACCATTGTTGCTCTGTTCCTTCTGGATTGGCGGCTTGCCATCTTCTCGCTGGCGATCTTGCCGGTGTTCATCCGTATCGCACGCAAGATCGGTGACGAGCGCCGCAAGATCTCTGGTAAGCGGCAGAAGCTACTCAGTGATCTGTCGGTCCAGGTGGAGGAATCTCTCTCCGTCAGTGGCATTCTCCTCGGCAAGACGACCGGCGCGAAGTCGGCTCTGACGGATCGATTCACCGAGCGTTCAGCGGAAGTCGCAGACGTCGAACTCCGAGCCATGATGGCCGGCAAGTGGCGCATGGCGACCATGTCGATCACCTTCGCAGCCATGCCTGCACTGGTCTACTGGTTTGCCGGTTTCACTCTCGATCACGGCAACACCATCACCGTCGGCACCCTCGTCGCATTCACCACGTTGCAAACACAATTGTTCCGCCCCACCATGATGCTGCTCAACACGGGCGTCGAGGTGCAGAGCTCGATGGCACTGTTCAGTCGCGTGTTCGAGTACCTGGATCTGCCGATCGACATCGCGGATCCGGAAGAGTCGAAGAGCTTCGACCGCACCAAGATGTCCGGCGAACTTCGGTTCGACCACGTCGACTTCTCGTATCCAGGAACCGACAGCAAGACCCTCGACAACATCGACCTCACGGTCCCGGCCGGCGGAACCTTGGCGCTTGTCGGCTCCACGGGTTCGGGCAAGACCACTCTCGGATACTTGGCCGCACGTCTGTACGACCCGACTGCGGGATCGGTGAGAATCGACGACGTCGATCTGCGGGACCTCGATCTGGCGACGGTCTCCGACCTGGTAGGTGTGGTGTCGCAGGAGACGTATCTCTTCCACACGACGATTCGTGAGAACCTTCGGTTCGCGAAACCCGACGCCACGGACGCCGAGATCGAGCAGGCAGCGCGCATCGCGCAGATCCACGAGTTCATTTCCGGTCTCGACGACGGGTACGACACCATGGTCGGCGAGCGCGGCTACCGATTCTCCGGCGGTGAGAAACAGCGCATAGCGATCGCGCGCACAGTCCTGCGGAATCCGCCGATCCTCGTCCTCGACGAGGCGACGAGCGCCTTGGACAATCGCACTGAACGTGCGTTGCAGGACGCGCTCGACGAGCTGATGGTCGGACGCACCACTCTTGTTGTGGCGCACCGACTCTCCACGGTTCGAGATGCGGATCTCATCGCGGTCCTCGACCAGGGCGTGGTTGTGGAAAAGGGCACCCACGACGAACTGGTGAAGCAAGGCGGGCGGTACGCGCAGCTGCTTGCGGCTTCGGGTAGCGACGCGGTCGAACTGCCTGCGGAATTGCAGACTGTGTGACAGTGCATCCATCGCGTTGGCGAGTCACCGAGCACCGACCAGAGGTGGCATGGATGTTCGTCCAGGCCACCTCCGCGTGGTTGTACGTCGTGCCGACGGGAACGGGAACGATTCCGATCTATCGCGGGTCCTGTCGGCGGTCAGCTGCGTGGCGCGCCGCGATGTATCCGAAAACCATCGCCGGCCCGATGGTCGCGCCTGCCCCGGCGTAGTCGTTGCCCATGACCGCGGACGAGGTGTTGCCCGTCGCGTAGAGACCTGCAATCGGTTCACCGGAACTGTGCATGACCTGTGCATGTTTGTTGTAGACGAGCCCGCCTTTCGTTCCCAGATCGCCGGTTCGTAGTCGAATCGCGTAGTACGGACCTTCGTCGATCATGTCCATCGAGGGGACTGGCAATGTCGGGTCCCCGTAGTAGTTGTCGTACGCACTTTTTCCACGCTCGAAGTCTTCGTCTACACCGTTGTGCGCAAACCTGTTGTATCGATGCACAGTGAGAGCTAATTGTTTCTTCGGAAGTCCGAGGCGGCCGGCCAACTCGTCGAGCGTGTCGCCGGTGTAGAGGAGTTCGTTGTCGAACCAGGATTTCGGGAACTTCTGCCCCGGCATGATCGCTCCGATCTGATAGCGACTTTTGGCCTTCGCGTCGAAGATGAACCACGCTGGGTCGTGACCCCCGGCAATCTGGTTGTGGACGAATGTCACGTAGGGAGCGGATTCATTGGTGAACCGAACTCCGTTCTGGTTCACGATGATCGATCGGGGAACCGACCGTTCGGAGACCAATCCGTGCATGATCCCGTCAGGTCTCTTGAACGAGGGCATCCACCACGCGTCATCCATCAGGTCAACTGAGGCACCGATTTGTTGTCCCGCGCGGATGCCGTCTCCAGTGTTGTCGACTGAACCGAGGCTGTAGTTGGCGCTGGCGTTTTCCGGGAGATATTGCCGACGCATCTCGTCGCTCTGTTCGAAACCGCCGCAGGCGAGCAGTACGCCTTTGGAAGCTCGGATTCTGACAGTGCGGCCGCTGCGCTCGGCCACCACACCCACCACGCAATCATCGTCGTCGGTGATCAGCGATTCCATCGCAGTGTTCAGCCAAAGCGGAACGCCGGCTTGTTTGATCGCCAGGCGCAGACGGCCGACCAGGGCCTGCCCGAGTGTCTCCATGTGCCTTCTGGTCAGAACACTCTTCGCTGCACGCCACCCGGTTGCCAGCGCGGCACGTCGCCCTGCCCAGGTACGCATGACCATGTTCAGTTTCACGAACTCTTTGGATGTGATGTACAGACCGGCGGGAGTCGGAAGTGCGCCGGGGCGCAGACCGGACTCGTCGGTGCCGAGCATTTTCAGGTCGAAAGGAAGCGGTTCGATGGTACGTCCACGTGGGCGACCGCCCGGCTTCTCCGGGTGATAGTCCGAATAGCCCGTACACCATTGGAATCGCATGAGCGGGCTGGTCTTCTCGAGGAACTCGAACACGCGTGGACCTTCGTCGACGAATGCGTCGATGTTGTCCTCGGGAACTCCATCACCAACGACAGCTCGCATGTACGCCCGGACGTCGTCACGGCTGTCCGAGAGCCCTTCGCGGATGAGAGTTGGATTGTTGGGCACCCAGATGTTGCCGCCCGACAGCGCGGTGGTGCCGCCATAAACGTCTGCTTTTTCGATGACGAGGGTGTTCAGACCATTGGCGGCGGCTGCCAACGCCGCGGTCAACCCACCGGCACCGCTGCCGACTACGAGGAAGTCCACTTCGTGATCGAAGGACACTTCCCTTGATTTTGACGCGCGAGGCATTTGCCTCTCCTATTCAATTGGTTGAGGTTTTCTCTTCACGGGCCGCAGCCCGAAGCGGTTGACCGAGGTCAACCATGCGCTCGAGTGGACGAAGGCTGATGATTCAGCAATACAACGGCTTTCGCGGGCCTCGAACACCGATCGCCGTCAGCGGTGCTTGCGCAACTCGTGGCGTGCGACGCTCCTGATATGCACTTCGTCTGGTCCATCGGCGATACCGAGGATCCGGGCACTCGCCCACATTCTCGCGATCGGGAAGTCGTCGGTGACACCGCCACCCCCGTGGCACTGGATCGATCGATTCAGGACGTTGCGCGCCACACGAGGACCGATGACTTTGACTGCCGCGATCTCGATCTGAGCGCCCTTGGCTCCGACCTGGTCGATGATCCATGCTGTCTTCAGCACCAGAAGGCGGGCCTGCTCGATTTCCATTCGCGATTCGGCGATCCAGGTCCGGACAACTCCCTGATCCGAGATCGGCCCGCCAAAAGCGTTACGAGACTGGGCACGTCGAACCATCAAGTCCAATCCGCGCTCCGCCATGCCGATACAGCGCATGGCGTGGTGAATTCTGCCCGGACCCAGGCGCGCCTGTGCGATGGCGAACCCGTCTCCTTCGGACGCAAGCATATTTGTTGCCGGTACTCGAACGTTATCGAACCGAATTTCACAGTGGCCGTGTTGGTCGTGGTATCCGAATATCGGTAAACTGCGCACGATTTCGACTCCAGCGGTGGCGACGGGCACCAAGATCATCGATTGCTGCTTGTGGGGCTCTGCCTCGGCATTCGTCTTCCCCATGACTACCAGAATTTCGCACCGTGGGTCTGCTGCACCGGTCGTCCACCATTTTCGACCGTTCACGATGTATTCGTCGCCGTCCCGAACAATCGACGTCATGATGTTTCGGGCATCGGAGGACGCAACATCGGGTTCAGTCATGGAGAAGCCCGAACGCATTGTGCCGTCGAGCAGTGGTTGAAGCCATCGCTCCTTCTGCTCGCGGGTTCCCACCAAGTGCAGGATCTCCATGTTTCCGGTATCGGGCGCCGCGCAGTTGAGGGCTTCGGGGGCAATGTAGGGCGAGCGTCCCGTCACCTCGGCGATGTGGGCGTAGTCGAGGTGAGACAGTCGTGAGAGCGCCGGCATGAACAGATTCCACATGCCCTGGCGTCTCGCTTCCAACTTCAGCGACTCGACTACGGGTGGCAAGACGTGACTGCGAGGTCCTGCGGCCTCGAGTTGTTCGGAGTAAACCGACTCAGCTGGGTAGACGTGTTCGTCCATGAATGCTTCTAGACGCGCGATGATTTCGCGCGCAGCGGGGCTCGGAGCTAAGTCCATTGACGGCACCTTTTGTCGTGAATTGTCATTCGGGGTTGGTTGAGAGGATGACTTTGCCCAGCGCTCGTCGACTCATGACTTCCTCGAGTGCGGTAGGAGCATTGATCAGCGGGTGGATGCTGTTCACATGAGGAGACAGAGCGCCACCGTCGTACATGTCGAAGAGCGCTCGCATGTTGTCCGCGTTGCACTCCGGATTACGCTTCGCCCATGCGCCCCAGAGAACTCCATGTAGCGCCCCGCCAACGACGAGGAGGCGATTCATGCCGATCTTCGGAATCTGCCCCGAAGCGTAGCCAACCGTCAAATATCTTCCTGCGGTGGATAATGCGCGCACCGCTGTAGCGGCGTGATCTCCACCGACCGGGTCGTACACCACGTCTACACCGGACGGTGCGACCTGTGCGACTCGTTCGCGAAGGTTGCCCGTTGTGTAGTTGATCAACTCGTCTGCTCCATGTTGCTTACAGACCTCGAGTTTCGCTTCGGAGGACGCCGCCGCCACCACGCGTGCACCCAATGCTTTGCCGATCTCGATTGCGGTGAGCCCGACGCCCCCGGAGGCACCCAGGACGAGCAATGTCTCTCCTGGTCGGATCGCAGCTCGGTCGACGAGTGCGTGGTAGGACGTTCCGTAGGTAACCACGAATCCGGCAGCGTCGGAGAAACTCATGGAATCAGGGATGACAAAGACCTTGTCACTGGTGACCGCCACGAGTTCCGCGTATCCGCCCATGCCGCAGAAGGCCATGACTCGCACCCCCGGGGTGACCCCTTGGACGTCCGAGCCGACACTGTGCACTACACCCGCGACTTCCGACCCTGGAATGAAGGGGAGTGGGGGTTTAGTTTGATACGTTCCGGCGACGATCAACCCGTCGGGAAAATTGACACCCGCCGCCTTGACCGAGACGAGAACTTGGTTCGGTGTCGGCGTGGGATCGTCAATTTCTTTGAACTGCAGTTGATTCGGCAACCCCAGCTGGGTACATACGTGCGCCTTCACGGCCGCTCCGACGGTACGAGGGGCGTCCGCACGAAGGTTGCCCACGCCTTGACCGCCAATCCGCCGGTCTGCCGCGTGCAGGCGAGTTCGACGTCGATCTTGTCACCTTCGTCGTCCGCATAGGTTCGTTCGACAAGCGCTGAGCATGTCAGAGTGTCATCGGGCCAAACCTGTTCGAGGAACCGAACTCGTATCGCTCGGATGTTCTCTGCACCCAGCCAATCGGTGGCGAAGGTGGCCAGGAGCCCAGCTTGGAACATCCCGACCGAAAACGGACTCGGGTACCCCGCCGCCTCGGCGAAAACCTGGTCGTGATGAATCGGATTCATGTCTCCCGACGCACCTTGGTACCTGACGAAATCGGTGCGGGATACCGGACCGACAACCCACGGGGTCGGGACTGACACTGTGTTGATCAAGATTCCTCCACAGTCGGTCGAGCAGTTTCCACTCCGGTCATAGTTGCCCGAGCAATGAGATTTCCCTGTTCGTCTTCGAAATCCGTTGTCATCACGGCAAAAGTCATCTCGCCGCCCTTCCGTCCCTGCTTCGTGTAGATGTCGACGATCCGCGAAGTGCAGTTCAGACGAGTACCTGCGCGGGGAGGTGGACCGAAGAACTCGTACTTCTGTTCGGCATGGAGTCCGCGTTTGCCGTCGAGCTCTACCTTCCGCCACGGATCCGAGCCCTCTGTCTGCCAGAGGAGGGTCGTGGTGAGAAACGTCGGGGGCACTACCGGGAACTCGTCTTCGACATAGTTCCGATTGCTCGAATACGTGGCAACGGCGAACTCACGAATCTTGCCGCGCTCGATGTCCATACGGAACGGGGTGCCCGTGATACCTAGTGACTCTTTGTCGACCACAGCTTCTCCTTCAGACCCCATGGGTGGCTATGCATGTTGGCTACTTACCGAAACGACTTCGCCCGTCATGTACGACGAGTAGTCGCTTGCAAGAAAGACCATGACGTTTGCGACCTCCCACGGCTGTGCCGCACGACCGAAAGCCTCACTCTTGCTGAGCTGTTCGAGCAGTTCGTCGCTGGTCACCTTGGCAAGGTGAGGATGCATCGCGATGCTCGGTGCAACCGCGTTGACCCGGATTCCGTGCGGTGCCACGTCGAGGGCAGAGCATCGTGTGAGCGCCATGACGCCGGCTTTCGCTGCGGCGTAGTGCGACTGCCCTTCCTGCGCACGCCAGCCGATGACCGACGCGTTGTTGACGATCACCCCCGACCCTCGTGGAATCATGACTCTCAACACTGATCGTGTGGTGCGGAAAGTGCTCGTCAGGGTCACATCGAGTACCGAACACCACTGCTCGTCGGTCATACTTTGAATGCTCGCCGTCCCGCCGAGGCCTGCGTTGTTGATGAGGACGTCGATGGATCCATACTCGGCAACCACCCGATCGACCATTGCGTCGATCTGCTGATTGTCCGTGACATCGCAAGGAACAGTGAGTGGGCGGGTGCCGAACTCGGACTCGACGCGGTCGGCGGCCGCGATCAATCTGCGCTCATGCCGGTCACTGATCGCCAGTCGGGCACCTTCGGCAGCAAAGCGTTGTGCCGCTGCGAATCCGATTCCAGTTCCCGCTGCTGCTGTCACCAGAACGGATTTGCCTTCAGCAAGGCCGTGTCCCGGACCAGGGATCGGCGCAGTCGTCTCAGACAATTTCACTCATCGCCTCTGTCAACTCTTCCACCGTCCATCGCGAGTCTCTGGCGATGGTCTTTCCGTACTGCCACCCGAGAAACTGGCGGACTTCGCCGCCTTTGGCGTAAAACACCTGACCAGTGGCGGGGCACTTCTCGGTGAGCAGATAGGCCACAACTGGCGAGACGTTGCCTGGATGATAGGTGTCGAATGTACTCGGATCGTCAGGTGCTGCAACAAGTTCCTTGATACCGGGAACATTCTCGGTCATCCGTGTCCTGGCCACAGGCGTAATTGCGTTGACTCGCACACCGTATCGGGCGACCTCCTGTGCGAGGATCGTTGTCAACGCTGCGATCCCGGCCTTCGCGGCGCCGTAGTTGCTCTGACCGACGGCACCGAGCAGCCCGGAGGTGCTCGATACGTTCACGATCGACGCCGCGACGGTTTCGCCCGACTTCGAACGCTCGCGCCAGTAGTTGCCGAATACAGTGCAGGGCGCGAATGTAGCGCGTAGTTGTCCCGAGATCACGTCGTCCCAATCGGCCTCGGGCATGTTCAGAAACATTCGATCACGCAGGATGCCGGCATTGTTGACCAGGCCGTCGACCGAGCCGAATGCCTCGAGGGCCAGGTCCAGGAGTTCGCTCGCGCCGTCGATCGTCGTGACGTCCGCGACACTGGCAACTGCGATTCCTCCGGCCGCGACGATTTCGTCGACGACCGATGCCGCAATACTGATGTCGTTTCCGTGCCCGTCCGGTCCGGCGCCGGTGTCGTCGACAACCACTTTTGCGCCTTCGGCCGCAAGTAGCAGGGCGTGCTCCCGGCCCAAACCACGACCGGCGCCGGTTACTATGATTACTCGATCTTTCAGCTGATTCATTTCAGTTCGTTGTTCCTTTCACGTTTTCAGTTGACAAGACTCGACTGTCCAATTCGGGTGCGGGTGTGAGTCGAGCAAGGACGGCCTCCGCGTCCTGCATGATGCGTTCGACGAGTTCTGCGCTACTGGGGATGTCGTCGATCAGTCCGACGACCTGCCCGGTCGCCATGACTCCGATATCCGTGCGGCCGTCGAGGAGTGCGGATCGGTACAGCATCGGTGCGTTGGCGGCCATCACAACTTGCCGCCAGCCGAGTTCGTGGCTCTTCCGCATTTCCAGGCCTTCACGTATCAACTTCGACCAGGGTGTTCCCGAGAGACGTTGGAAAGCAACAGCATTGCGGGCAGCACGTAACATGCGCGTCGGTCCGTGGCTTGATTCGAGTTGATCGATCGTTCCTGCGCGCAGCACACGCTGAGGAACCCCGTCGATCTCGAGTGTGACCACGGTGTCGTTGACCGACTTCGAGAGATAGACATCTTTGACTGCCTGAGACACCGGTGAATCGCTGGTGAGCATGAAGCGAGTCCCCATCGCGATTCCGTCCGCACCGTAGGCGAGTGCTGAGACGAGACCTCGGCCGTCGAAATATCCGCCTGCCGCGATAACGGGGATGTCGACTGCGTCGACTACCTGTGGCAGAAGCAAACTCGTGGGGACTGCGCCTGTGTGTCCGCCGCCCTCGCCGCCTTGAACGACAACTGCGTCAACTCCCCACGCTGCAACTTTCTCGGCATGTCTGCGAGCTCCGATCGACGGCACGACAACAAGGCCTGCATCTTTGAGTCGGCCGATCAGCGCCTGGTTCGGTGCGAGCGCAAAGGAGGCGATCTTGACCCCCGATCGAATGAGAAGTTTGATTCTGCGATCGATGTCGTCCTGGTTGGCTCGCAAGTTCACGCCGAATGGTTGGTCGGTGCGGTCTTTGACGTAATCGATGGCGCTGACGAGTTCGTCGTAGGTCAGCATCGCCCCGGCGATGATTCCCAAACCGCCGGCTTTGGTTGTGGCCGCCGTAAGTCGGGCGTCCGAGACGTACCCCATGCCGGTCTGCACAATCGGATACTTCACACCGAAGAGTTCGCAGATACGGGTGTGCAGTGGCCCGGTACCTGAGTCCAGCACGGTCATGCCGGTACTTCCTTGTCACGTAGGTTCCGTGGATCGATGACGTTGCGAATCAGGTCGAGTTCCTCGCTTGTGGGGGTTCGAGTAGTGGGTACGGCTTTGGGCAGGTGGAGTTCGAACCCGGTTGCGGCTACTACTTCGTCGACGGTTACGCCGGGGTGAGTCGACACCAGACGCAACTGTCCGCTATCCGGCTCGAAGTCCAGAACTGCGAGATTTGTGACAACTCGTCGTAACTCGTGGTATCGGCTGGCCGACGGTCCGGCCTTGCGTGCATTGTCGTTTCCGACACCGGAAACCATGTCGACCTGTGAAGTGAGAACGCGTGCACTGTGTTTCGGCACCCAGTAACTTGTCGGGTGATGCACGGTATTGCTCGGCGCTCCGCGGACTCCCAAGAGTTGCACTGTCGGCCGCGAATGATCACCTATCGCGGAGATGTTGCAGTTCCCATAGGAATCGAGCTGCGTGGGAATCATCATGATGTGCCGTTTGCCATTCCAGACGAGATTGAAGATCTGGTTGAAGGGCAACCACGATTCGACCTCGCCTGCCGGAGTTCGGTCGACGGCCCACGTGCCGCGCACGGCTGACGCTTCTCCGTCGGACAACACGAGATCGGGTTCGAAAGTGTGACGCGCCAATCGCACACCGATTGCAGGTATCACGCCGAATGCGCTCGCGATCACTTCACCGTTGCCTCGGTACGCCTCGGCGCACGCGATCGCGCAGACCTCTGCCCGAGTGGCGTCACTCATGCCGGCACTCCTTCGAATTCCGCAGCGACGAGTCTCTGGTAGTCGGCCTCGGAGCCGGACAGATATCGGTCCACGAAGCGTTGCCAAGCTTCTGGATCTTTTGCTGCAGTGGCATATTCGAGTTGGAAAGCCTCGTCACGATCGTAGTCGGGTACGCAGGATGTGAAATGCGCACCACCTGGAGCGTGAACGACTCCCGATACAAGCAACCGGGGAATTCGAATCGTCGACGGATGTGCATCCGCGGTCAACTCCGCAGTGGGAACCACTTGTTCGCAAGAGACATAGACCGATTCGGCAGCCAGGCAGAACAGGTCGTCGAAGTACAGGTCCGGCCCGAGGTATTGGGCATTGCCATGCATGTCCGCGCGGTTCATATGTACCAGCGCGGCATCGAGGGGGAGCGCCGGCATCGCAACCAATGATTCGCCCGCATAAGGATCGACGATCGTCTGCAGTTCCGGATTCACCCGGAGGACGTCGGAACCGAGTCCCGCGCGAGTCGGCAGGTAGGGCATACGGATCCCGGCCGCGTACAGGCCCCATTGGAGCATGCCCTCGTCGTATTCGCTGACCTCGATACGACCAGCCTGTCGGGCTGCTCTGAAGTGAGGGTCCAGGGGGATCGAGTCCAGCGAGACGAAACCGAACACAACCTTTCGAACCTTTTCGGCTGCGCACAACAACCCCACATCAGCTCCGCCGTACGACACAACGGTCAGATCGGTCAGTTCTGACTTGAGGATCTCTCGGATGAGTGACATCGGCTTCCGGCGCGAACCCCACCCGCCGATTCCGATTGTCATTCCGGATCTCAGTCGACTTACGACATCTGCTTCCGACATTGTCTTGTCCGACACGCGTCCGTCCTCTCCTGGTATTTCACGAGCGCTCAAAGTCTCGTATCAAACGTTTGCTACGCGGTACGGAGCGACTGTAGCAAACGTTTGATTCGCGGTATAGAGTCAAAATTGCAACCTCGTCAGAGGTGACACGTGAAGACTCGTCAGGAGGACTTGAATGGAATGGTCGGATCGTCACGACTTGATACTCGAACAGGCTGCAGAACTGTTTGCCACCAAGGGGATCGCGGGCACCAAAGTTCGCGATATCGCTGATGCGGTGGGAATTCTGTCCGGAAGCCTTTATCACTACTTCCCATCGAAGGATGCAATCGCGAATACGATTGTCACACAATATCTTCAGGCGCTCACGAGCGCATACGGGTCGATCCTGGAATCTGCCGGTGACCCACGTACTCGCCTCGGTTCGCTGGTTCGAGCTTCGTTTCAGGTCAGTCAGGCGCACCCACACGCCTCCGAGATCTATCAGAACAACAGCACCTATCTCCGGAAACTTGACTCCTATCACGACATCCGTGAGGCCGCCCGTAGCACCAAGGACGCCTGGATCGCTGTTATCGAATCCGGAATGAGCGCAGGCGAGTTTCGATCGGACCTGCCGGCGGAGATTCTCTACGGACTGATTCGCGACGCTGTGTGGTTGTCGCTCCGATGGTTCAGCCCCACAGAGGAGTTCGGTCTTTCAGAGCTCGCCGATGCCGTCGTTTCGGTGTTTCTCGACGGCATCGATGCGCCGCTGAAATCAGCATCTGTCGGAAGTGGTCCCGCGCGAGAGGGTGTGAGGTCGTGAACCCGGCACCGCAGGGCGACAACGGTTTGTGTGAGCCCCTGGTGGCGGCGTGGTTCCGTGAGTATCTGCCCGATGCCACGCAAGGATTGCTCGAATTCGAACGGATCGCCGGTGGACGCTCGAACCTGACTTACTCGGTGAGCGACGAGGCAGGTTCTCGATGGGTGCTACGTCGACCCCCGCTCGGAATCAGGCATGCATCCGCCCATGATGTAATTCGCGAAGCTGACATTCTCGAGCGACTGCAGAACGTGCCGGTTCCGTCACCGATCGTTGTAGGCAAGTGCATTGACGAATCTGTGACTGGTGCTCCGTTCTTTGTCATGGACTTCATCGACGGCGCAGTCCTGCGTGATCCGGAGGTAGTACGCGCGAAAATCCCGTACGAAACGCGAGCCGGATTGGCCGCGGAACTGGTTCGCAATCTTGCCGCCCTGCACTCGGTCGACCCTCGTGAGATCGGATGGAATGCTCTGGCCGATCGGACGGACTACATCGATCGTCAGTTGAATCGGTGGTTGCGGAACTGGAAGGGTGATCGTGTGCGAGATAGCCTCGACCTCGAACGCACACATGCCAAGTTGTCTCGAAATATTCCCCCTCAGTGCAGTAGCAGCGTCGTGCACGGTGACTTTCGCCTTGACAACTGCATTGTCGGCGCCGACGGCGTGATCGCCGGAATACTGGATTGGGAACTGGCCACGGTGGGTGACCCCTTGGCAGACCTGGGCCAACTGTTGGTCTATTGGGCCGAACCCGATGACGATGTTTGTGCATTGGAGAATGCTCCGACTCGAATCGAAGGGTTCCCGTCGCGCGATGAGCTGTTGGACGTCTATATCTCTGCGGCCCAACAAGATGCGGACTTCAATATCGACTTCTACATTGCGTTCAACTGGTGGAAGATCGCATGCATTGTCGAGGGTGTGTACAGCCGCACGCTACGTGGCGCGATGGGCGAAATCGAGCGGTCGGCGGAATCGTTCGGCGCCCAGGCGGACAGGCTTGCGGCACAAGCGTGGCGAATGGCCCAACGGATTTGACGGAAATCTTCCGTGCGACTTTCTGGTCTAGTGGAATATGCCTCCGGGGCAACGTATTTCGTCCTTCTCTGTTCATGTTGCGGCGTTAACGTCCACCGTGATCCTTCTGTGAATGCTCCTGAGGTTTTTCTCTTCACACCCGATGTCAACATGGCACAATTTGTCACACTGAGATCGTTCGAACATCCGACGGTGACGGACGGCCTGGTGTCGCGGTGCTGTTGCAGCGGGCCGTAACCAGTAAGCCCGATGTCGGCAACAACGGCCACGGCGACAACACCGTTGCCGACGGTAGCGCTTTTCGGCTCCACGTGCCCCACATGCACCATAAATTGTGGGAATGACTTCAAGGAATTCGCATGCAAGCTTCCGCTCGTGCAGACGCTACGACCCCGGCGGGGTTCCTGGATCGACTGGCGTCGGTCATGGATGCTTTCGAAGTGTCCGGACAGCTCACTCTCAGTCAAGTTTCGCGAATTACCGGCTTGCCTCGTTCGTCGGTGCATCGCATGCTCGAGCAGCTCGTCGCCAAGAAGTGGCTCCGGCGGGATGGCACTGATTACTGCCTTGGAATCAGATTGATGGAGCTGGGAAGCCTTGCAATACAACAGGATCGATTGTATTCGGTCGCTTTGCCCTTCCTCCGCGAGTTGCATCGAGTGACCGGACTGGTAGTGCAGTTCGGAGTGCTGGACGCGCCGGATGTCGTTTACCTCGACAAGATCGGCGGAATGCTGTCCGGTGTAGTTCCTACTCGTGTCGGCGAACGTTCTTCGGCCGACAGGTCGGCTCTTGGACGTGCGCTCCTTGCGTTCGGAGGCTCCCCTGTGGGCGCTGAAGCGCCGATGACTCTAAGGCAGGAACTCAGTCGAATACGTGATACCGGCGTAGCGTACGGCGCGGGGCTGTTGAGTCCCGGCCTCAATTGCGTTGCTGCACCGGTTGGGCCGCAAGGAAACGCGATTGCTGCCGTTGCTGTTTCCGGTCCGTCCGCGATGCTCAAACTCGACTACCGAAGTGCGGTACCTGTCCGCCTTGTAGCGTCATCGATTTGGGGGGCGGTTGGCCAAACTGCGACACATTTCGATGTTCAACGCACCATGCGTGAACTGCGAGCGTTGCCGTCGGCGGGACCCAGGCGTATGCGTTCGTGAACGTCGATGATCCGTAGACTTGGTCCTGCGCTGCCGCCTCGAATCGCGTCAAATGGCGATGGGGGTGAGACGAGGCTGGCCTGGCGTCTCGATGTCCAGTCGGTGGCGGAACTGATCGAAGGCGAAGTGGACGGTTCATGGCTTCCGCAGCCGATGCCAGGGTTCTTCCTGTTCAACTCCGAAGCACGGTGGCGCACCCTGCGATACTGGCATGAGCATGGTTCAGTGTCTAACTCCCCGTCGCTCACCCAACGGCGGAAGGAGCAGGCAAAGTTGGAGATATCACGTTGTGCTGCAGAGCTTTTTGTCCTTCGCGGCGAGAATCCGGTGACTGCCGAGGGCATTGCACGCGCAACTGGAATCGGACTTCGCACGTTCTATCGATACTTCGGACGAAGGAAGATGCGGTGAGGCCGATACTCGCCAACGGGATCGACGAATGGCTCGGGTATATCGCGTCCAGTTCGCCGGGTACGCCTGTTGTTCAGGTGCTGGCATCCGCCGCCCGCGTCGCACTGAATTCACCTGCTGCAACACCCGATGCGATTGCGTTGATTCGCCGACTTCAAAGGATTGTTCCTGGCGATCCGGCGCTTCGGAACGCGTGGTGAGCTTGGTCAACGACACCGAGACTGCATTGGTGCTCGTACTGCGTGATTTGATGGGACCCGGCGCAGACCCACTGGAAGTGCGTTTGCTTGCAATTGCAGCGAACACGGCCCAGCGGATGGCCGTTGTCGCGTGGGTTGACGGGGACTCCCCGGCGTATGGCGACGGCTCGCCTGCGGAAGTTGCGATGAGGTGTATTCGCATTCTGACCGCGGGACTGGGGCACGTGTCGACCTGAACGCCACTGGCCTTGTCGCATCCGTATTGATCGGCGCTGAACGAACTGGCCGTTCTACTTCCGCATTTTTCTAGAACGTGTTCTACTTTATTGAAGGTTGGCGGGCTATCAATGGAGGCGGAAGATCATGGGTCAGGTTCTGGACAACATCTCACAGTTCGCCGACGAGATCCGCGCCGACGGGGTCGAGGGCGACAAGCTGATGCGCTTGACGGACGGCAGCGCGAAGCGTTTGCGCGACGCCGGCGTCATCCGGATGTTGCGGCCGAAGGAGTTCGGAGGCCTCGAGGCGCATCCGCGTGAATTCGCCGAGACGGCAATGGCTATCGGTGCGATGGACGGTGCCACGGGCTGGGTCAGCGGCATCGTCGGTGTGCATCCGTGGGAGCTTGCGTTCTTCGACCGCACGGCTCAGGAAGAGGTGTGGGGAACCGATCCCGATACGTGGATGGCGGCGCCGTATGCGCCGATGGGTGTGGCGAGGCCGGTCGAGGGTGGGTACATCCTCAACGGTCGTTGGTCGTTCTCGTCCGGTACCGATCATTGTGACTGGATCATGATCGGTGCGATGGTCGGTGACGAGTCCGGTAAGCCGTTGATGCCGCCGAAGATTCTGCACGTGTTGTTGCCGCGTTCGGATTACGACATCGACCAGGACAGCTGGAATGTCGTGGGTCTGCGCGGTACGGGGTCGAAGGATCTGATCGTCAAGGATGCGTTCTTGCCGACTTACCGCACGATCGACGCCGGAAAGGTTTTCGACGGGACGGCGTGGAAGGAAGCGGGTCGTACGGAGACGTTGTACAAGTTCCCGTTCTCGTGCATTTTCCCGTTGGGGATCACTTCGTCGTTGATCGGTATCGCCGAGGGTGCGTTGGCGTGCAACATGGCGGCGCAGCGTGAGCGGGTGACGGTCAGTGGTGTTCCGATCAAGGAAGATCCGTACGTGCTGTTCGCGATCGGTGAGGCGGCGGCCGAGATCGCTGCTTCTCGGGCTGCGATCTTGGAGACGGTGGATCGTTTCTGGGACATGACGGAGAAGGGGCAGGAAGTTTCGTTCGAGCTTCGTGCGATCGGTCGGCGTACGCAGACTGCTGCTGCGTGGCGGGCGGTGCGTGCGGTGGACGAGATCTTTGCTCGTTCCGGTGGTGGGGCTTTGCAGTTGAGCACGCCGATGCAGCGGTTCTGGCGTGATGCTCATGCCGGTTTGGCGCACGCGATCCATGTACCCGGTTCCATTTTCCATGCGTCGACGCTCTCGCAGCTCGGTGGCGAGCCGAAGGGCATCCACAGGGCAATGATCTGAGCCGTCCTGGGGACACCCGGAGGTGTCCCCATCGCGGTTTTCGTGGGGGTCGATGAGCATGTCGACGAATCTGGTCGATGACCTCGGACTGTCCGCAGAACCCGCATCGGTGTGAGCGCCAACGCGCAATGTGGGTTATAGGACAAACACCGATAGGCTGGCGGTCATGGCTGAGTTCATTTACACGATGAAGAAGGTGCGCAAGGCGCACGGTGACAAGGTCATCCTCGATGACGTCACGATGAGCTTTTACCCCGGCGCGAAGATCGGTGTCGTCGGACCGAACGGCGCTGGTAAATCCAGCATCCTCAAGATCATGGCCGGACTGGACCAGCCGGGCAACGGCGAGGCATTCCTGGCTCCGGGCGCGACCGTCGGCATCCTCATGCAGGAGCCGGAGCTCGACGAGACCAAGACTGTTCGCGAGAACGTCGAGGACGGTCTCGGAGAGACGATGGTCCAGCTCAAGCGGTACAACGAGATCGCCGAGCTGATGGCTACGGATTACTCCGACGAGCTCATGGAAGAGATGGGCGAGCTGCAGGAGAAGCTCGATCACGCAGATGCGTGGGAGATCGACTCGCAGCTCGAGCAGGCTATGGACGCCCTGCGCTGCCCCCCGCCGGAAGAGATGGTCACCCACCTCTCCGGTGGTGAGAAGCGACGCGTTGCGCTCTGCAAGCTGCTGCTGAGCAAGCCCGACCTCCTGCTCCTCGATGAGCCCACCAACCACCTCGACGCCGAATCTGTCCTGTGGCTCGAGCAGCACCTCGCTGCTTACCCCGGCGCAATCCTCGCCGTGACTCACGATCGTTACTTCCTCGATCACGTCGCGCAGTGGATCTGTGAAGTAGACCGCGGACGCCTGTACCCGTACGAGGGCAACTACTCCACCTACCTGGAGCAGAAGGCTGCACGCCTCGAAGTTGCCGGCAAGAAGGATCAGAAGCTGCAGAAGCGCCTCAAGGACGAGCTCGCATGGGTTCGTTCCGGCGCCAAGGCCCGCCAGGCCAAGAACAAGGCTCGTCTCGATCGCTACGAGGAAATGGCGAACGAAGCAGAGAAGACGCGCAAGCTCGACTTCGACGAGATCCAGATCCCGGCACCGCCGCGCCTGGGTGACGTGGTCGTGGAGGTCTCGAACCTCGACAAGGGCTTCGACGGTCGCGTTCTGATCAAGGATCTCTCGTTCACGTTGCCGCGCAACGGAATTGTCGGCGTCATCGGCCCCAACGGCGTCGGTAAGACGACGCTGTTCAAGACCATCGTCGGTCTCGAGGAGCCTGACGCCGGTGAGGTCAAGATCGGTCAGACGGTCAAGCTGAGCTACGTCGACCAGAACCGTTCCGGAATCGACCCCAAGAAGACGGTCTGGGAGACCGTGTCCGACGGGCTCGATTTCATCGTCGTCGGCCAGACCGAGTTCCCCTCGCGCGCGTACATCAGCTCGTTCGGTTTCAAGGGCCACGATCAGCAGAAGCCGGCCGGCGTCCTCTCCGGTGGTGAGCGCAACCGCCTGAACCTGGCGATGACGCTCAAGCAGGGCGGCAACCTGATCCTGCTCGATGAGCCCACCAACGACCTCGACGTCGAAACCCTCGGCTCGCTGGAGAACGCTCTCGAAGAGTTCCCCGGCTGCGCCGTCGTGATCTCGCACGATCGCTGGTTCCTGGACCGGACCTGTACCCACATCCTCGCGTGGGAAGGTGGCTTCGGCGACAACGAGGCAGCTTGGTACTGGTACGAGGGCAACTTCGAGGGCTACGAGGCGAACAAGGTCGAGCGACTCGGCCCCGACGCCGCACGCCCGCACCGCGTGACTCACCGCAAGCTCACCAGGGACTGATCCGGTGTCCGACGTATACACGGCGCAGATCCAGGTCCGGTGGGGCGATTCCGACCGGTTGGGTCACGTCAACAACACGCGTTACGTCGAGTACATGCAGGAAGCGCGCATCCAGTTCCTGGAAGCGAAACTGGCGCCGCTCGGCGGCCGGCCGGGATACCTCGTGGTTCGAAAGATGACCGTCGAGTTCCTCAAGCCGGTCACCGATCGGTCCGGTCCCTTGAATGTGGAGATCTTCACGACTCACGTCGGGACTTCCTCGTTCACGGTTCGGCACGTCATCCGTGACAACGCGGGTGTCGAATGCGCTTTCGGCGACGCGTTGATGGTCGGATTCGACACGGTGTCCGAAAAGTCCAGACCGCTGGCGGACAGCGAACGCGCGGTGCTCGAAGCATCGCTTGTTCAGATGACGACATCGTAGATTTCGTTTCTCAGTTCACCCTAGGTACTGGTTGCCGCGGCTAGTCTCGAGTCAGAGATTGGTCGCGGCGATCAGAACCCACAAGGATGTGAGCCAGGAATGACAGACCGTGTACGGCAGCAGGGCACAGGCCTCGACGAAGCGACGTTGTTGACGCGTCTTCGCGAGGCCTTTTTCACGCATATCGACGAGGGTGACAGCGACGACGTCATCAACGGTCGATCGGATCGAGTCCTGCTCGCGCATCTTGCGCTCGGGAGGCAGCGGACCCCGGGCACGGCCGTATGGCGTGTGTACCGCCCGTCAGGATCCGAGGGTCTCGGCGCTGCCGTCCAGATCGTCACCGACGACATGTCGTTGCTCGTCGAGTCCGTTACCGCGATGCTCAACCGACAAGGTGTGGGAATCAGTCAATTCGCCCATCCGATCCTGACGGTTGAACGCGATGACTCGGGCAATCTGATGTCCTTGGGCGACAGCGGTATCCAAGAATCCTGGATGCACGTCCAGTTGGACTCCGAAGTCGAGGATTCCGCTCTCGACGCGATCGAAGCACACCTCGGCAAGGTGCTCGCGGACGTCCGCCAGGTGGTTGGTGACACCCCGGACATGAAGGCATTGCAACTGCGCGTTGCCGACGAGTTGGAGAGTGCTGCAGAAACTGCCTCCGGGAGGATCACCCCCGAAGAATTCTCCGATACCGCTCGGCTGCTGCGGTGGATGGCGGACGGAAACTATGCCGTGCTCGGATACCGGCGATTCGAGGGTACGAAGGACGGTTCACGCACGGTCGCCGGCAGCGGGCTCGGCGTGCTGCGCTCCGACGCGGTCACCGAAGGCCCGATGAGTTTGCCTCCCGTCGCAGATCTCCCGGATCGACCGCTTCTGGTCCTGACGCAGGGATCGTTCCCCGCCACGGTGCACCGCGCTGTCTACCCGTACTTCGTGGGTGTCTCGATCCTCGACGACGAGGGAAACATCGTGGGGGAGCACAGATTCCTGGGTGTGTTCACCGTGGTCGCACTCCACGAGAACGTCCTCGCGATTCCTCTGATCGAGCGCCGCGTTCGCGAAGTCATCGCGCGTGCCGGTGTCGACCTGCATTCGTACTCCGGTCAGGCGATGCTCGAGGTCATCCAGTCGTTCCCACGCACCGAGTTGTTCTCGAGCGACGCCGAGACCTTGTTCGAGACCGTCCACGCCGTGCACAGCATCGGGCTGCGTCGACAGGTGCGACTCTTTGTCCGCGAGGACACGTTCGGACGCTTCGTGTCCTGCTTGGTGTACCTACCCCGCGACCGGTACACGACGCGGGTGCGACTGGCGATGCAAAACCTGCTGTGGCGCGAATTCGGACCAGGCACAGTCGATTACACCGCCCGGGTTACCGAGAATGATCTTGCGCTGTTGCACGTGACGATCCGGCGCGATCCGGACAGTGAGCCGGTTCATCTGGATGTCTCCGAGGCCAACCGCGAGCGAGTTCAGGCTCTGTTGACCGAAGTCAGTCGTAGCTGGGACGACCGCATCAACGACCTTGTTCGTGAAAGTCCGGGTGTGGATCCGGAACTGGTGCAGCGGTATTCGCGGGTGCTTCCCGATGGATACAAGGAGGACTTCGAACCGTCACGCGCGTTGGCCGACATCGCCCGACTCGAGGCGTTGGCGCCAGGCGCGATCGACGTACTGCTCTATCGTGCTGTGGACTCCGCGCCCGGTGCCTGGCGCTTCACGCTCTTCGTCGGCGGCGACGGTATCTCGTTGAGCCAGGTGCTACCGGTGCTGCAGTCACTCGGCGTCGAAGTTCTCGACGAGCGGCCGCACGTCGTGCAGCGACTCGACGGCGTTCAGTGCTGGATCTACGATTTCGGATTGTCGGTACCGGCGGATCTTCGGGCGTCGGTCGAGATCGACCTCGATGCGCAGGTGCCGCTCGAGACCAGTACCGCCCCGCTGACCGAGGTCCAGAAGCGATTCACGGCTGCATTCGGTGCAGTCTGGTTCGGCCGGGCCGAAGCTGACCGATTCAACGAGTTGGTGCTGCGGGCCGGAATGTCCTGGCGGCAAGCCGTGGTGCTGCGTGCTTACGCAAAGTATCTGCGCCAGGCCACATTTCCATACAGTCAGTTCCACATCGAAGGAATCGCGCTTACACACCCGCAGACCGCGTTTGCATTGGTGCAGTTGTTCGAGGCGATGTTCGACCCCGAGAAGCAGGACGACATTCGCGTCGCCGAATTGGACGAGCAGTTGCGTGCGTCCATCGACGAGGTACTCAGCTTGGATGCCGATCGCATTCTGCGTGGAATGTTCTCCTTGGTGAAGGCGACCTTGCGTACCAATTTCTACGTCGTCGACGCCGATGGCCGCTCTCGCGACTACCTGTCGGTCAAGCTCGATCCCTCACGGATCAGCGAGTTGCCCAAGCCGCGGCCGGCTTTCGAGATCTACGTGTACTCACCCGAGGTCGAAGGCGTCCACCTGCGATTCGGCGCAGTCGCGCGCGGCGGGCTCCGCTGGTCCGACCGGCGCGAGGATTTCCGCACCGAGGTGCTCGGCTTGGTGAAGGCTCAGGCCGTCAAGAACGCGGTGATCGTGCCGGTCGGCGCCAAGGGCGGCTTCGTCGTGAAGAATCCGCCTCTGCCGACGGGTGATCCGGCCGTTGATCGAATGGCGACGCTGGAAACCGGCAAGGCCTGCTACACCACGTTCATCTCCGGATTGCTCGACATCACCGACAACGTGCACGCGGCTACCGGCGAAGTTGTGACGCCGGATCGAGTGGTGCGCAAGGACGATCAGGATCGCTACCTGGTGGTCGCCGCGGACAAGGGCACGGCGACGTTCTCGGATCTCGCCAATTCGGTTGCCGCCAAGTACGACTTCTGGCTCGGCGACGCGTTTGCCTCCGGTGGCTCCGTGGGATACGACCACAAGGGCATGGGTATCACCGCTCGCGGCGCCTGGGAAAGCGTCAAGCGGCACTTCCGCGAACTCGGGGTCGACACGCAGACGCAGGATTTCACGACGGTAGGCGTCGGCGACATGAGCGGAGACGTGTTCGGCAACGGAATGCTCCTCAGTCGGCACATCCGTCTGGTGGGCGCGTTCGACCATCGACACATCTTCCTCGATCCGAACCCGGATGCAGCGAGCTCGTTCGTCGAACGTCAACGACTTTTCGAGTTGCCACGGTCGTCATGGGCCGACTACGACAAGAGCCTGATCAGTGAAGGTGGCGGCGTCTGGGACCGCACGGTCAAGTCGGTTCCGATCGCCGAAAGCGTCCGGATCGCACTGGGTCTGGCCGAGGGGGTCACGAAGCTCTCGCCGCCGGAATTGATGCAGGCGATTCTGTCGGCACCGGTGGATCTGCTGTGGAACGGCGGAATCGGTACATACGTCAAAGCGTCGACCGAGACCAATGCGCAGGTCGGCGACAAGAGCAACGACGCCGTGCGTGTCGACGGTCAAGATCTGCGGGTCAAGGTGATCGGGGAGGGCGGCAACCTCGGCGTCACTGCTCTGGGAAGAATCGAGTTCAGCGCCAGCGGCGGTCACATCAACACCGACGCCATCGACAACTCGGCCGGCGTCGACTGCTCCGATCACGAAGTGAACATCAAGATTCTTCTCGATTCGCTCGTGCGTTCGCAGTTACTGCCCACGCAGGAACGGAATCCGTTGCTGGCGTCGATGACCGACGACGTGGCGGCGCTGGTGTTGGCGGACAACATTGCTCAGAACGCGCTGCTCGGAATCTCCCGCGTGACCGCTTCTCAGATGCTCGGTGTTCACCGCCGTCAGTTGACGGATCTGACCAAGGCACGTGGCCTTGACCGCAAGCTCGAGGCGTTGCCGACCGACAAGGAGATCGAGCGTCGACTCGAGGCCGGTGTGGGTCTGACGTCGCCGGAATTGGCGACGCTGACGGCGCACGTCAAGCTTTCACTCAAGGACGATCTGCTCGCAACCGAGTTGCCGGACAACGATTTCTTCGCCCAGCAGATCCCGCAGTACTTCCCGACCGCTGTTCGCGATCGGTTCGAAACGGAGATCAAGGCACACCCGTTGCGGCGGCAGATCGTCGCGACGATGCTCGTGAACGAAGTGATCGACAACGGCGGAATCACGTACGCCTACCGCTTGGCCGAGGAGACCGGAGCGAGCAGTACCGACTCGATCCGTGCCTACGCCGCTGTGCGAGAGGTGTTTGCGCTCGACGAGGTGTGGTCGCGAATCCGCTCGGCGGGCGTCAGTGCAGAGATCGAAAACGAGCTGATCGTGGAGTCGTGCCGCTTGCTCGACCGCGCGTCGCGGTGGTTCCTGGCCAATCGGCCCCAGCCGATCGCCGTCGGCGCCGAGGTAGCGCGTTACTCGGCGGCGTATCGGGCGACGGCACCTCTGGTTCCGGGGCTGCTTGCGGGCCATCAACTCGACGATCTGCTGGTGCGGGCTCAATCGGTGATCGATCGCGGGGCTCCGGAAGCGTTGGCGCTGGACGTGTTCCGACTGCTCGACGTCTACTGCCTGCTCGACATCGCGGATATCGCCGACATCGCAGATCACGACATCACCGAAGTCGCGGAGCTGTACTACGCCTTGGACGCGCATCTGGGAATCGACTGGTTGCTGAGCGCGGTCTCGGGACTCGAGCGCGGCGATCGATGGCACTCGCTCGCGAGGCTCGCGTTGCGAGACGACCTCTACAGTTCGCTTCGGCAGCTGACGATGGAGGTTCTGGCCGGCGGCGAGCCGGGGGAGTCGCCGCAGGAGAAGATCGACGAATGGGAGTCGACCAACGCCTCGCGTCTGAGCCGGGCGAGGGCAGCTCTCGTCGAGATCTTCGAGTCTGGGACGCTTGACCTCGCGACGCTCTCGGTGGCGGCGCGTCAGGTTCGTAGCATGGTGCGCAGCATGGGCACCCGATCGGAGGTAGGACGTTGAGCGAAGGATTCCACGCCGAAGTTGTGGTTCGGTGGTCCGACATGGATGCCTTCCAGCACATCAACCACGCACGGATGGTGACGTTGCTCGAAGAGGCGCGGATTCCTTGGTTGTTCGAAGACTCGCGCCCGACGGTCACCCTGCGTGACGGGGCCGTGATTGCCGATCTCCATGTGCGGTACCGCGGCCAACTGCGGCACGACGATTCGCCGCTCGACGTCTTCATGTGGGTGGAAAAGGTGCGCGCGGTGGACTTCACCATCGCGTACGAGGTTCGCCCCCGCGGTGCGGATCTCAGTGTCCCGCCGTCCATCGTGGCGTCGACTCAGATCGCGGCCTTCGATATCGACACTCAACGTTTGCGTCGCCTCAGCGGGCCCGAGCGCGAGTACTTGGAGAGCTGGCAACGTGCATGAACGTGTACTGACCGTGCCCGAGGAGGCCGAGCGAAAGAACTTGGCCGGCTTCATCGGTCATGCCTTGCGTTTGGACGAGTCCACGGTCATCCGGATGCGTCGACGCGGAGATGCTCACCTGAGCGTTTGGGCGTCAACGGGTTTCGACGCTCTCGCTACGCGAACCGTGGCGGGCACCATCAACCCTGACGACACCTCGGCTGCCGGCGATCAGTTGCTCTCGGCGGTGGAGCAGGCGACAAGTGAGCTGATCGATCCGGGGTTCGCCATGGATTCGGCGTGGCGTGGGGCGTTGCCGCCGATGGACGGCTTCGAGCACCTGGACGACGTACCCGCCCGGGTGCTGATCGAACTGGCGCAGCGGGGCAACGCCTTGGCGCTCGAGCATGGAAGTAGTCACGGTCCGCCGGCGTCGTTGCTCGATCAGGACGTGCTCGAGGTCAGTGGTCCGTCCGGCACGGTCGGGATCTCGATGCGGGTTATTTTTGCCTTGACCGCAATGGGATTCGTTCCGCACGCCGGGTCCGAGGCGATGACCGCCGACATCGACCTCGAGCAGATCGACGCCTCGGAACTGGTTCGGGTGCGGGCGAGCAAATCCTGGGTGCGGCTCGATGCACGGTTCGGTTCGATCTACCGTCACCGCGGTGGTTCGATACCGCTGATGGTCGCACGATAGGAGTTCAGGTGGCGGGTGCGGTGTTCTCTCAGATCAGCCACGCCGCAGCGTTGACGGGTAGTTGACCGTCGACGAGTGGTGCGCTGCTCAACAGCAGCTGCCCGCTCGGCAGTGCGATCGGCACCTCCGTGGTGTTGAGAGCACAGATCAGACCACCGCGTCGACGGAAAGCGAGGCAGCCGGGGGGACTGCCGTACCAATCGATGTCGGCGCCGGAGAACTCCGGCCTGGCGCTACGAAGTTCGAGGGCGGCGCGATAAAGCGAGAGCATCGAGTCGACGTCCTCGATCTGCGCCTCCACCGTAAGTGTCGACCACTCGCGTGGCATCGGCAACCAGGTGCTCGCACCGGTGGTGAATCCGAACGGGGGTTCGCTTCCTTCCCACGGAAGGGGCACTCGGCAGCCGTCGCGTCCTCGCTCGGCATGTCCGGATCGTTCCCAGACCGGGTCCTGTAGTGCCTCGTCGGGCAGGTCGACGTTCGGCAGGCCGAGTTCGGCCCCGTTGTAGATGAAGCTCGCGCCCGGAAGCGCCAGTTCGACGAGGATCATCGCCCGTGCGCGTTGGGTTCCGATCTCACCCCCGCCGTAGCGCGTGACTTCACGTTCGACGTCGTGATTCGACAGCGTCCACGTGGGCACACCCCCGACCTCGGCGACGGCCGCAAGAGAGTTCTCCACGGCCTCCCGGACGGACTCGGCGGAGAATTCGGTTTCTGCAAGTCGGAAGTTGAATCCGAGATGCAGTTCGTCTGGCCGGATGTATTCGCCGAACTTCTGGTTGTCCTTCACCCAGATCTCGCCGACGGTCATCGCCTCCGGGAACTCGTCCATGACCTTGCGGATGCCGCGGTGGATTTCGTGAACTGCCGGGTTGTTGAACCGCGGGTCGTCGTCGGAATTGCGCATGAGCTCGTTGAGCTCCCAGTCGTGGTCCGGCAAACCGTCGGGCTTGGCCATTCCGTGGGCCACGTCGATGCGGAATCCGTCGATTCCGCGCTCGAGCCAGAACCGCAGAGTCTTGGCGAGGTCGTCGAAGACCTCGGGGTTGTCCCAGTTCAGGTCGGGCTGTTCCTTGGCGAAGATGTGCAGGTACCACTGGCCGGGTGTTCCGTCGGCTTCGGTGACGCGGGTCCACGCCGGGCCGCCGAAGATGCTCGGCCAGTTGTTCGGCGGTTCGTTGCCGTTCTCACCTTTGCCGTCTCGGAAGATGTAACGGGATCGCTCCGCAGAACCGGGCGCCGACGCCAGGGCTGCCTTGAACCACTCGTGCTGATCACTCGTGTGGTTCGGGACCAGGTCCATCGTGACCTTGATTCCGCGTTCGTGGGCTGACGTGATCAGTGAATCCATCGTCGCCAGATCGCCGAACAGGGGATCGATGTCGCGAGGATCCGAGACGTCGTAGCCGTGGTCTGCCATCGGTGACTTCATCACCGGGCTCAACCAGATTGCATCGATGCCGAGCAGTTCGAGGTAGCCGAGTTTCTCCTCGACTCCGCCGAGGTCGCCGATACCGTCGCTGCCCGAATCGGCAAAAGAACGCGGATAGATCTGATAGAAGACCGCCTCGTTCCACCACGGGGCTTCGGGCCGGCTTACAGAGGACGAATCCGCGGGGGTGCTCACAGCAGTTCATAGTGCCAAACGTCTGGCACTCTCACGACTTGGACACGGCAAAAGCGTGACTCTTTACCTAGCCTTGGTGTACTTTGCATTCACGCGGTGACACCATGTGGCAACTTTGGTGTTACTGCCGGGGGATAAGTATTCGGGAATTCAACCAAGGGGGCTTGGCCTTGACTTTGTCGGCAATCGAAGCGGTCAGTTTGGATCATGTACTGCTCGAAGATGATCCGATCAACCGCGACTGGATAATCTTCGGCACACCGGTTGCACGGTCGGCGCAATGGTCGGCGAGTAAAGACGGGACCACGACTACACACGTCTGGGATTGCACGAAGGGGCGCTTCCGCTGGTACTTCCACGCGGACGAAATCGTGCACATCATCGAAGGGTCGGTCACCGTTCAGGCCGACGGAATCGCCGAGCGAACCCTGAGTGTCGGCGATGCCGCACTCTTCCGTGCGGGCAGTTGGTCGGAGTGGGAGGTCGAAGAGTACGTGCGCAAGCATGCAATCTTGAGTTCGCCCCTGCATCCCACGGTGTCGTTCGGGGTACGAGCAGTCCGCCGGGTCGCGCGCGTGTTCAGGCCGAAGGCTAGGTAGACGGTCAGATAGCGGAGTTCACCATGGACGCGGCAGCCATCTCCATGTAGTCGATCAACTGCTTGCGGTGCACCGGGCTCAGAGTCTTCTCGTCGATGGACGCGATGGCGACGTGCATGCACCGCAGCCACGCATCACGCTCGATCGGGCCGATCACGAATGGATTGTGGCGCATCCGCAGACGCGGGTGTCCACGCTCCTCCGAGTACGTGTGCGGTCCGCCCCAGTACTGCTCGAGGAACATCCGCATCCGCCGCTCGGCCGGGCCGAGATCGGCCTCGGGGTAGAGCGGGCGCACAACCTCGTCCTTCGCGACTTCTTCGTAAAATCGCGCGGTGAGCTTGTGAAACGTCTCGGCTCCGCCGACGGCGTCGTAGAAGGTCTGCTGCACGTCGTGCTGTACGTCATTCATGGCAAGTTCCATTGTGCCTGACGGCCGTAGTGGTCGGTTTCCGGGTCGACGACGGTTGTATCGAGTCGGAGTGCGTACCCATTCACCGGAAATTCACCGGCCGTCCTGGCAATTTTGTTCGAAATGGGAGTGCGTAACGCGATCATCCGTGGTCAACTTGGGGGCAGTCTCCCGGAGGTCGTATGAAGAACCGACATGCTGCACGCAATCACCGACAACTCCAGCCCACTAGCGCGCGGAACGACCACGCGTTAGGGGCTGTTCTGGAAGTTGTTCCTGACGGGTTCGCGCACACTGCCGACCCACTCTTTTCCGACGAGCATTCTCACCTCGAGATGTTCCCTCCCGATCGCGTAGTCCCCGAGTGGGTGAAACGTCGGGTGCTACTGCTCAACGTCACGTACGAACCGCTGACCGCCCTTCCTGCCAGGCGCGCGGTCGTACTGATGGCCTGCGGCAAGGCCGATACCGTCCACGAGGACGAACAGGGCCCGGTAGTCCATTCCGCGGACTGGTCGGTGCAGGTTCCCTCGGTCATTCGATTGCGCACCTACGTGCGCGTTCCATATCGCGCCCGCATCCCCATGACTCGTGCCGCGCTGATGCATCGTGACCACTTCCGATGTGCGTACTGCGGAGCCAAAGCCGAAACCATCGACCACGTCGTTCCTCGCAGCAGAGGTGGCGGGCATTCGTGGGAGAACTGCGTCGCGTGCTGTGCCCCCTGCAATCACCGCAAGGCCGACAAGATGCTCAGCGAACTCGGATGGACCCTCCGTGCGGAATTGGTCCCGCCGTCCGGACCTCACTGGCGTCTGCTCGCGGCGACCAAGGAATTGCATCCGGCGTGGATGCCTTATCTCGGCGTGGGCGCAGCCTGAGCTATGTGTCGGCGTGGGCGCAGCCTGAGCAATGTGTCGGCGTGGGCGCAGCCTGAATTGAGTTCTAGCGTCACCGAAACGAAATTGCCCGAGAATTTGTGGCCCTGACGCTTTCCTTCCTGGCGTTCTGGGCTACGTTATCTGGTGTGAGCATTCTCGAGGTAGTACTGATATACGTTGGGATTCCGGCCTTGATCACCGCGTTCTTCGCGGCTGCGTCCTTCCTCGGGAAGAAGACGCCGGGACCGGTTCCGCCGGCGTTCCATCTCGGTGAGTCGTGGGATCACGCTCCCGTGCTGTGGAGTGCTGTCGACGAGGTCACCGTTCGCGGTGGCCATCACGGCAGTGCACACGCAATCGAAGCCGGTTCGGCTGATCTGATCGGAGGGTCCGCAAGTGGCAAGTGGTGATCATTCGACCGCGCTCGCAGTAGCGCCCGAGGACCTGCCCGTCGGCAGCGTCGTCACGTCCAGTGGACGAGTATCCGGTGTGCATCGCATCGGCGAGCCGTTCACCGACGATCTTCCGTTCGAGACCATGGATCTGGTCGCGCTCGACGTCGCGATGACCGAAGCGACGCGGGCCACCAAGGTGCGGTTCAACGCGTACGTCGGTGATCTCGGTTCTGATCCGGCAGCGGGTGCCGACGCATTGTTCCCGACCACGCCCGAAGCCGAGCGTTCCGTCCTGATCGCCGTTTCGCCCAACCAGCGCACCGTCGAGGTTCGCAGCGGTCGGGCAATCGCCGATCGGGTCACCGATCGTGTTACCCAGCTCGGAGCAACGGCAGCTGTTGCATCCTTCAGTGAAGGCAACCTGATCGACGGACTGATCAGTGCCATCCGCGTTATGGCAGCCGCAATTTCAGCGCCGTAACTGTTTGTCAGACACAGGCCGGTGCCCGCGTCGATTCGTGAGAATCGACGCGGGCACCGGCCTTTTGCATGTCAGCTCGCGTCGAACTTTCGTGCTGCGAGTGAACGAACCACGCCGGCCTGGCCTTCGACGACCAGGCGACGCAACGCGGGAGGGATGTCGCCTTCGAGGAACCGGTCTGCTGCCGCTACGGATTCGTCCGAGATCGACCACGACGGGTACCGCCGCGGCTTGACGAGCGCCCGCAGCGGTCGGGTCACGCTGAGCTTCGGCGTCGATGAATGGAGTTGCGGTTCCTTCGGCGTCGATCTCACCGGCGGCCGCGAGTGCCCCGACGATGCGCCAGCGCAGGTCCGTGTCGACGATCAGGCCGTCGAGCCCAACGGTGGAGGGATCGGCGTCGAGCAATTCGCGCAGTACCTCGGTGTGCCACGGGGAGAGTGCTGCGCCGGTGAGTGCGTTGACGAATGCCAGCTGGTGGTCGGACCCGGCCTCTGCCTCACGTGCGAGTTCGAGCAACCGATTGGCGAAGCTCGCCGCGCCTTCGGCCTCGGCCCAGGCCGGATCTGCGTAGGAGCCGATGGCGGTTTGGGCTTGGAGCAAGAGACGTTGCACCACACCGACTTCGGTCTCCGAACTGATGCCGCGCTCGACCAGCGCGACGAAGTCGCGTGCCTTCAGTTCGGCTTGACGGGTCATTTCCCACGCTGCCGACCAGACCAGGGTGCGGGGGAGTGAGTCGGTGATGTCGCCGACCCGCTCGATCGCCGTCGCCAACGATTCGGGATCGAGTCGCACGGAGCCGTAGGTGAGATCGTCGTCGTTGACCAACACGAGTGCACCGCGGGCGACGCCGACAAGTTCGGGGACATCCGTGCTTTCCACGGCATCGAGGTCGAGTTCGACGCGATGGCTTCGCACCAACTTGCCGTCGACGTCGTCGTAGATTCCGATGGCGATCCGGTGGATTCGACGCTCCCCGGCGCCTGGTGCAGCACCGTCCTGCAGGACGGCGAAGCGGGTGAACTTTCCGTCTGCGTCGACATCGAAGTCGGGGCGCAGGATGTTCAAACCGGTAGTCTTGAGCCACTGCCGACCCCAGTCGGAAAGGTCACGGCCCGAGGACTTTTCGAGTGAGCCCAGCAGATCGTCGAATGTTGCGTTTCCGAATGCGTGCTCACGGAAGTACTCACGCAGTCCGGCGAGGAACGGCTCGAGTCCGACGTATGCCACCAACTGCTTGAGGACGCTGGCGCCCTTCGCGTAGGTGATGCCGTCGAAGTTCACCTCGACGGCGGCCAGGTCCGGAATGTCCGCGGCAATCGGGTGCGTCGACGGCAACTGGTCCTGGCGGTACGCCCACGACTTCTCGACGTTGGCGAACGTCGTCCAGGCGTTCGTGTACTCCGTGGCCTCGGTCTGGCACAGGACCGAAGCGAAGGTCGCGAACGACTCGTTGAGCCACAGGTCGTCCCACCACGCCATCGTGACGAGGTCGCCGAACCACATGTGCGCCATTTCGTGCAGGACCGTTTCGGCACGACGCTCGTACGAGTAGCGGGTCACCTTGGAGCGGAAGACGTAGTCCTCGAGGAATGTCACGGCGCCGGCATTCTCCATCGCGCCGGCATTGAATTCGGGGACGAAGAGCTGGTCGTACTTGCCGAAAGCATAGGGAACACCGAAGTTGCGGTGATAGAAGTCGAATCCCTGCTTGGTCTCGGTGAACAGTCGCTCCTCGTCCATGAACTCGGCCAGTGAAGCGCGGCAGAAGATTCCGAGCGGGATGTCGCCGTGCTCGTCGGAGTAGTTGTCGGTCCACTGCGCGTAGGGACCGGCGATGAGCGCCACCAGGTACGTGCTCATCTTCGGGGTGGTCCTGAAGACGTGCTTGCCGGGATCGGCGGCAAGGGTCTCGACGACCGCGGAGTTGGAGATGACCTTCCACGACGTGGGAGCGGTGACGCGGACGTCGAACGTGGCCTTGAGATCAGGCTGATCGAAGCACGCGAACATGCGCTTGGCGTCGGCCGTCTCGAACTGTGAATAGAGGTAGACGGAGTCATCGGTCGGGTCGACGAATCGGTGCAGTCCCTCGCCGGTGTGGGAGTAGATGCAATCGGCCTCGATGACCAACTCGTTGTCGGTAGCGAGATCAGGCAGGCTGATGCCCGTCGACTCGTCGTAGCCGGAGACGTCGAGCGCGGTGCCGTTGAGGACCGCGGAATGGACTCTGGCCGCGACGATGTCGATGAAGCTGCTTGCTCCGGCCGTGGCGGTGAACGTGACGGTGGTCTTCGAGGAGAACGTCTCCTCGCCGGGTGCGTCTTTGCCGTCGGTGAGATCGAGTTCGATCAGGTAGTTCTCGACGGTCAGGATTGCTGACCGTTGCGCTGCGGTTTCGCGTGTCAGGTTCGGTGCGACCACAAAGATCTCCTCGTAGATGGTGCGGATCTATTACGTCCATCCCATCACGAAGAGAACGACTTCACTCAAGCGGACACTTCTGCCAGCGGAATCTCCGGATCGGCCAACCGCTCCGGATCGACGGGACGCGAAGACGCGACCAATTCCTTGATGGCGTCACCGGCATCCCAGATGTTCACGTTCATGCCGGCGAGCACCTTGTTCGCGGAATCGAGCCAGAACGCCAGGAACTCGCGCTTGTCGACGTCGCCGCGAGTGACGACACGGGAGTAGCCGCCGTGCGGTGCGTGACCTACGTATTCCATTCCGAGGTCGTACTGATCGGTGAAGAAATACGGCATGCGGACGTACTCGGCGGGCCGTCCCAACATGGTCTCTGCGGCCGTCTCGGGTTGGTTGAGTGCGTTTGCCCAGTGCTCCACCCGAATTCGTGCATTCAGAATCGGATGCTGTGCGGCCGCGATGTCACCCACTGCGACCACGTCGGGGTCGCTGCTCTGCAGACCGGCGTCGACGAGAACCCCGTTGTCGACGTCGATACCCGCCTCCGATGCCAACTCGGTGTTCGGCAATGCGCCGACAGCGATCAACACGGCGTCGGCCGGAATCACGGTTCCATCGCTCAAAGTGACGCCCGAGGCGTGACCGCCGTCGACAGAGATTGCAGTGACGTCCGTGCCGGTGCGTAAGTCCACCCCGTTCTGGCGGTGCAGCGCGGCGAAGACCTCACCCATTTCCGGGCCGAGGGTCGATTGGAGCGGAAGGCCGGCATGTTCGAGCACGGTGACCTCGACGTCGAAACCGCGAGCCGACGCGGCAATTTCGAGGCCGATCCAGCCGGCACCGACCACGACGAGCTTCTTGTCGGCGGCCAGGGTGCGCAGCAGCGCGGCGGCCTGATCGACTGTTCGCACGTAGTGAACGCCCTCGGCGTCGGATCCCGGGATGTCGAGGCGCCGCGACCGCGAACCGGTGGCCAAGGCGAGCTTGTCGTAGCTGATCGTGGAACCGTCCGGAAGTGACACGGTGTGCGCAGCGGGGTCGATGGCCGTTGCCGTCGTTCCCGGGCGAAGATCGACATGATGGTCGCGGAACCACTCGCCGTCGTGGACGGTGAATTCGGGGAGCGTCTTCTTGCCGGCGAAGAACTCTTTCGACAGCGGCGGACGCTCGTACGGGAGGTGGTCTTCTTCACTCAGTACGGTGATCTCACCGTCGAAATCTCTGTCACGCAGGGCTTCTGCGATCTTTGCGCCCGCGAGCCCGCCGCCGACGATCACGAATCTCCGGTTGGTGCTCATTACTGAACCACTCCTTCGTACTCGTTTCTTTTCGACACTACTGCGATCGGGAGGTGGTTCGGGGGAAAGCGCGGGAAGGATTGGGGGTTCATGATTGTTGGCAGAACGGGAGTATGTCCCCGAACTGATATGACCTGACCGACATGAACTGATAGGGAGTTTCTTCGTGAGCGCAACCTCGAGCAAGACCACGGACACTGCTGACTTCTGGTTCGATCCGCTCTGCCCGTGGTGCTGGATCACCTCACGCTGGATTCTCGAGGCCCAGCAGGTACGCGACATCGAGGCCAAGTTCCACGTGATGAGCCTTGCGGTTCTCAACGAGGGCCGTGACCTTCCCGACGAGTACCGGGAGATGATGACCAAGGCCTGGGGCCCGGTCCGTGTCGCCATCGCTGCAGCGCAGCTGAAGGGTGACGAGATCCTGCTGCCGCTGTACACGGCGATGGGGACGAAGATTCACAACGAGGGAAACAAGGACTTCGCCGACGTCATCAAGTCGTCCCTTGCCGAGGTCGGCCTGCCACCTGAACTGGCCGAGGCCGCCGACACCGACAAGTACGACGAGGCTCTGCGCGAGAGCCACCACAAGGGCATGGACGCCGTCGGACCCGACGTCGGAACCCCGACGATCCATGTCAACGGTGTGGCGTTCTTCGGCCCCGTGCTCTCACGCATCCCGCGCGGCGAGGACGCAGGCAAGGTGTGGGACGGCGCAGTCGCGCTGGCCGGCTACCCCCACTTCTTCGAGCTCAAGCGGACCCGCAACGAGGATCCTCAGTTCGACTGAGCGGCAGTGAGCGCCGGATTTCGGTAGAGCTGACCCGGCCGGAAGAACAGATGCCCTGAGTGCGTGCGGTTGCGAAGCGCAGCCGCACGCCAGGTCAGCACCGGATGCGACGACAAGATGTTGACGAACCACGGGAAGAACCCGGATTCGAGTGTCGCCCGATCGGCCAGTTCGTCGAACCCGACCAGACCCACCAGATACTTTCCCGCGCCGAGGACGCCCATCGCGCCCGGTGCACCCTGAGGGCGCATGTGAAAGCCGAAGTTGTCCGCCGTGTACTCCATGGAACGCGACAGCGAAGACCCGATCACCGGAATGTAGTTCGACGCGAACTGTCCCCACTGGCGCCAGTACGACGCATGCCCGGCAGCGATGTGGCCGACCTCGTGGCCGATGATGAATGCGAGCGCATCGGGCTCGCGTGCCTGCCCACCGACTTCGAACAGGTCGCTGTAGACGACGACGAAACGGCGAAATCCGTGCCCCGACGCAAACGCGTTGATCCGTCCGTTCCCCAGCACGACGTAGGCATCCGGCGGAGTTTTCATGCCGAACCGTGCCGCAGCCTCGGCAACCAGCTGATACCCCTCCGGAAACTGTGAAGGCGTCATCTTGATTCCGTTGACCTGTTGCGATCCGTACAGCTGACCTCGCGCGAGGAACAGCAGGATCGGAGCCGCGAGCACCACGAGGATCCACGTCGACAGATCACCCGCAGCGATCAGAACGATCGCCACCACATAAGTGACGACCGTCGTCAGCACCGCGAGCACGAGTAGCGGGATTTCCCACGGGTGGCGAACGGCGTCACTGCCCGGTGACACACGAACGGCGGGTGCAGCGGCCTGGCCGTTGACGGGGTACATGGGCACCACGATAGGTGTGCTCGCGCGGCGATGCCTGTTCCTGAAAGTGTGACGTCGACCCGGGTGCGCCCGGCTGGTCGGGCCTGAGAGAATTGTCGCCATGCGCGTATACCTGGGTGCCGACCATGCCGGATTCGAACGTAAGAACGAGATCATCGAACACCTGAAAGCGAACGGCCACGAGGCCATCGACTGTGGTGCTCACGAGTACGACGCCGTGGACGACTACCCGGCTTTCTGCATCGAAGCCGCAAAGCGCGTCGTCGCCGACGAGGGCAGCCTGGGAATCGTCCTGGGTGGCAGTGGCAACGGCGAGCAGATCGCCGCGAACAAGGTTCCCGGCGCACGGTGCGCCCTCGCTTGGAGCGTCGAAACGGCGAAGCTGGCACGTGAGCACAACAACGCTCAGCTGATCGGCATCGGCGGACGTATGCATTCCCTCGAGGAATCGCTTGCCATCGTCGACGCTTTCCTCGCCACCGCATGGTCGGGTGAAGAGCGCCACCAGCGTCGTATCGACATCCTGTCCGAGTACGAGAAGACCGGCGTCGCACCGGCTCTGCCGCAAGCCTGATCCGAAAGTTGTTCCGTGCCTGAAGGTCATACCCTGCACCGGCTGGCACGGTTGCATGCCCGCAAGTTCGTCGGTTCACCGGTCCGCGTCCTCAGTCCGCAAGGCAGATTCGCCGAGGACGCGCGCCTGGTGGACGGACACGTACTCACGTCCTCGGATGCCTGGGGAAAGCACCTCTGGCACACGTACGACAACGGTCTGACAGTTCACGTACACCTCGGGTTGTACGGAAAGTTCACCGACGCCGCCCTGCCGATGGAAGAACCGGTAGGCCAGGTCCGGATGCGAATGGTCGGTGCCGACTTCGGCACCGACCTTCGTGGTCCCACCGCCTGCGAAGTCCTGCTACCTCCTCAGGTCGCCGCGATCGAGGCCAGACTCGGGCCGGACCCACTGCGCCGCGACGCGGATCCAGAGAAGACCTGGTTGCGAATCTCCAAGTCCAAGACGGCAATCGGCGCCCTGCTGATGGACCAGGCGGTCCTGGCGGGTGTCGGCAACGTCTATCGCGCCGAACTTCTCTTTCGTCACGGAATCAACCCTGAACGACCGGGGAATCTCGTCTCTCACGGCGAGTGGACCGCCATGTGGGCAGACCTAGTCGAATTGATGAAAGTCGGCGTCAGACGGGGGAAGATGCACGTCGTTCGCGCCGAGCACGACAACGGAGATCCGGCGTACGCGAAGGATCGTCCGCGTACCTATGTCTACAGAAGAGCAGGATCGCCGTGCCGCGTGTGCGGCACACCGATCCTGCATTCCGTCATGAAGGCACGAAACCTGTTCTGGTGCCCGGTGTGTCAGTCGGCTTAGAAGTCGAAGCCTCCGAAGTCGCCGCCACCGAAATCGCCGCCTCCGAAGTCCCCGTAGTCGCTGCCTCCACCGTCTGCGGTGAAATCGGTGTTGTCGATACTTCCTTGGTCGGCGCCGGGATCACCGGCGTCCATACCCTGATCTCCCGAGTCACCGGAGCCTGTATCGGCGCCGGAATCGCCGCCCTGTGCGAAAGCCTCTGCGCCGTAAGGAACCCCGGCCATGCCGGAGAACATGGTCGAAAACAGCATCATCGAACCCAGACCCCAGGCGCCGGCGACGAGTGCAGGCTTCCACCAGGGTTCGGAGTACCAGCCGGCCGGGACCGGGCGTCCGGCGACTCGGCCACCGGGGTAGTAGTTGGGTGTGTGCGACGACGGATTGGGTGATGCGGCGACCTTGCGGCCCTCGAATTCGACCTCACGGTCTTCGGTGACCGAACCGGCAGCCTTCTGTCCGTCGATGGAAGGAACTTCCGGTCCCGGATCCATGCCCATCGCCACCCGTGCCGCGCGGATGTAGTAAAGCCCTTCCAGTGCAGTCTGTTTCGCGAGACGTGCTTGGACCGGCGTTGCGGCCTGATCGATCTGCGAGCCTGCGGCGTTGTACCGTTCGGCCGCGTCGGCGAGGGCTTGGCGCGACGCGTCGTCACTGCCGGTCAGGTTGTAGACCTGACCGCCGAGGCGTTCGATCGCCTGCCGGGCATCGGCTTTCGCATCGTCGAGTTGTGTTGCGCTGTGGCCGGAACCGCGTTGCTGGCTTTTCATGACCAGAAATACGACTACGGCCAGAACGACGAGTATGAGAAGAATCGTGGTCACGAGTGGCCTCCCGAGCAGAATCGATCCGGACAACTCCAGGATACGGACCGCAGGGG
Source organism: Rhodococcus sp. YH3-3 (assembly GCF_001653035.1). Taxonomy (NCBI): domain Bacteria; kingdom Bacillati; phylum Actinomycetota; class Actinomycetes; order Mycobacteriales; family Nocardiaceae; genus Rhodococcus; species Rhodococcus sp. YH3-3. Next base: position 2,177,055 of record NZ_BCWH01000002.1, read on the forward strand.
GGTGGTCTGAGTGGACAAAGTCGGAATACAAAAAATCCGCACCGGCTGGGCCGGTGCGGATCTTTGTGGAGTTTCCCTCTTGATGGAGGGGATGACGGGAATCGAACCCGCGTGATCAGTTTGGAAGACTGAGGCTCTACCATTGAGCTACATCCCCGTGCATACGACAACTCGGGATCGCCGTGTTCGTCGTCTGCGATACGGAACTGTACCCAATGCCCCACCGGATTTCATAATCGGGGGGTCGGAGAAGTTCGAGACCGTCGTTCACCTGGGGAATTGGCGAATTGCTCGGCGAGTCGGGGTGTCTCGGCCGCAGGCGCGACTTCTGATTCCGGCTCTGAATGGCAGTTGAGGCAAGGCTGTATGTGGCTGCCGTCGGATGACATACTGACGGGGTCGACAGCCGGGCCGTGTACAAATGGCGGTCGGGTTCGTGAGAGAGTAGTGAGCGCGATAGGGTTGTGCGCGGTCACCGATGGTGGCTGCCTTTGTGGCCCGCTGTCTTAGTGGCCTCGGATGGCCGTATCGTGTGTTTCATGTGATCGGAAACGGGATGTAGCGCAGCTTGGTAGCGCATCCGCTTTGGGAGCGGAGGGTCGCAGGTTCAAATCCTGTCATCCCGACAAGTACGTACATGGCACTTCACCTCCAGTAAGTCCGGGAGTGAAGTGCCGCGCCAGACAGCAGTACCGAACACACAGCACTACCGAACACACAGCAGTACCGATTCAACACAAGTTGTGAGCAAGACCAGACGAAGGAGCGAAGTTTCGTGAAGAGCACCGTCGAGCAGCTCAGCCCGACGCGAGTCCGTATCAACGTTGAGGTGCCCTTCGCGGAACTCAAGTCTGATTTCGACAAGGCCTACAAGGCCCTCGCGCAGCAGATTCGTCTCCCCGGCTTCCGTCCCGGCAAGGCTCCGGCCCGCCTCCTCGAAGCGCGTGTCGGTCGCGGCGCTGTGCTCGAGCAGGTCGTCAACGACGCTCTGCCGTCGCGTTACTCCGAGGCTGTCACCAGCGCCGGCGTGAAGGCCATCGGCCAGCCCGAGATCGAGGTCACCAAGATCGAAGACGGCGAGCTCCTCGAGTTCACCGCCGAGGTCGACGTGCGCCCGGAGATCGAGCTCCCTGACTTCAGCTCCATCAACGTCGAGGTCGATCCGATCGAGATCACCGACGAAGCCATCGAAGAGCAGCTGCTTTCGCTGCGTCAGCGTTTCGGCACCCTCTCCGGCGTCGACCGCGCAGTCGAGGACGGCGACTTCGTCTCCATCGATCTGTCGGCCACCGTCGACGGCGAGAACGTTGCCGAGGCAACCGCGAGCGGACTGTCGCACGAGGTCGGTTCGGGCCAGCTCATCGAGGGCCTCGACGAAGCCATCATCGGCCTCAAGGCGGGGGAGTCCAAGGACTTCACGTCGACGCTGGTCGCCGGCGAGTACGCAGGCAAGGAAGCTGTTGTCACCGTGACCGTGCAGACGGTCAAGGAGCGCGAGCTTCCGGCTGAGGACGACGAGTTCGCTCAGCTCGCCAGCGAGTTCGACACCCTGGAAGAACTGAAGGCTGACCTCCGTGAGCGCGTCGCACGCGTCCGCAAGGTCGAGCAGGCCGGTCAGATCCGCGACAAGGTTCTCGAGCAGCTGCTCGAGACCGTCGAGGTTCCGTTGCCGGAGGCTGTCGTCAAGGCTGAGGTCGACGCTGCACTGCACGACGCCGTTCACGGTCTCGATCACGACGAAGAGGCACTGAACAAGCTCCTCGAAGAGCAGGGCAGCAGCCGCGAAGAGTTCGACAAGGATGCACAGGAAGCCGCTGAGCGCTCCGTCAAGACGCAGCTCTTGCTCGACTCGATTGCCGATGCGGGCAACGTCACCGTCGGTCAGGACGAGCTCACCGAGCGCATCCTGTTCCAGGCGCAGCGTTACGGTATGGCTCCTGAGCAGTTCATCCAGCAGATCCAGCAGGCCAACCAGCTCGGCGCCGTCTTCGCAGACGTCCGTCGTGGCAAGGCTCTCGCGTCCGTCGTCGAGTCGGCCGGTGTCAAGGACACCTCCGGCGCAGTTGTCGACACCGCAGAGCTGTTCGGCAGCAGTGAGGCCGAAACCGAAGCGGACGAGTCTGATTCCGCCGAGAGCGAAGACAAGTAAAAACGCAGGCGGACGGGTGTTTTCACCACGATCGACTGCACTGAGTTTTCCGCTTTGAGCGAAGTAGGGCGGCACCGGGACTCCGGTGCCGCCCTACTTCGTTACTGTCTGTGTCAGTAGAAGTGTTTCGCATAGACGATCCACCGCACAAGTAGATCCACATAGAAGGCAGGTACCGTGACTTCCAATCACCTGGAGACTTTGCAGAGTCCCGCCATGACTTCAGCGACCGCTGGGTTGAACCTCAGCGACTCGGTGTACGAGCGCTTGCTGCGAGAGCGCATCATTTTCCTCGGTACCCAGGTCGACGACGACATCGCCAACAAGCTGTGCGCACAGATCCTGCTGCTCTCGGCCGAGGACCCGACGCGAGACATCTCGCTCTACATCAACTCGCCCGGTGGATCCGTGACCGCAGGTATGGCGATCTTCGACACGATGCAGTTCGCCGAGTGCGACATCGCCACCTTCGGCATGGGCCTTGCGGCGTCGATGGGTCAGTTCCTGCTCTCGGCAGGCACCAAGGGCAAGCGCTACGCACTGCCTCACGCCCGCATCATGATGCACCAGCCGTCCGCCGGCATCGGTGGTTCCGCCAGTGACATCGCGATCATGGCCGAGCAGTTCAAGCACACCAAGCGCGAAATGGCCGAGCTGATTGCTCAGCACACCGGCCAGACGGTCGAGCAGATCACCGCGGACTCCGACCGTGACCGTTGGTTCACGGCGAAGGAAGCTCTCGAGTACGGCTTCGTCGACCACGTCGTCTCCCGTGCGAATCAGGCCGGCGGCACCGGCAACTGAGCCGGTTCGCCCATCCTTTCGCTGCCCAATTCATACTTTGGAGAACTGATGACCAATCTTTTCGGAGCTAACTCGCTGGGCGGCCAGGCGCCGTCGGGCCCCCAATCGCGTTACATCCTGCCCCAGTTCACGGAGCAGACCAGCTACGGCGTCAAGACGTCCGACCCGTACAACAAGCTGTTCGAGGAGCGCATCATCTTCCTCGGCTCGCAGGTCGACGACGTCTCCGCCAACGACCTCATGGCGCAGTTGCTGGTTCTCGAATCGCAGGATCCGGACCGCGACATCACCATGTACATCAACTCGCCCGGTGGTTCTTTCACCGCGCTGATGGCGATCTACGACACGATGCAGTACGTCCGTGCCGACATTTCCACCGTCTGCCTCGGTCAGGCTGCTTCGGCAGCTGCCGTGCTTCTGGCCGGCGGTACGCCGGGCAAGCGCTTCGCGCTCCCCAACTCGCGCATTCTGATCCACCAGCCGGCTACGGGCGGCATCCAGGGTCAGGTTTCCGATCTGGAGATCCAGGCTGCGGAGATCGAGCGTATGCGTCGGCTCATGGAGAGCACGCTGTCGCTGCACACGGGTAAGGATCCGGAGACCATCCGCGTCGACACCGATCGCGACAAGATCCTCACGGCCGAGCAGGCCAAGGAGTACGGCATCATCGACGACGTGCTGGCTTACCGGAAGCTCAGCGCACAGAAGTAGTCGATTTCCGCCTCGTGTCGAGGATCTGTTACCCGATTCCCGACACGAGGCGGACACGTCGAGAAGTGCCTGGTGGAGCGCTTGCCAGGCTGAAATCTCGACTCTTTTCTTTTTTATCCGCAGACGAAACGCCGAGAACAGGTCGACCCCGTTCGGGATCTGCGGGTACCGTCACTTCACGGGCTGGTTCTCGACCGGCGTTCTGCGATTGTTCGACCAGATTTGTTCGATCAGTTTGTCTGATCTGACAACTACCGAAGTACTGCGGAGCGTCTCGACCGATCGAGTGGCGGCGAGTGCACGTACATGATGGAAAGTAGGGACCTCACGAGATGGCACGCATCGGCGACGGCGGGGATCTGCTCAAGTGCTCTTTCTGCGGTAAGAGTCAGAAGCAGGTCAAAAAGCTCATTGCAGGACCCGGGGTGTACATCTGCGACGAGTGCATCGACCTCTGCAACGAGATCATCGAAGAGGAATTGGCCGAATCGAGCGAGGTCAAGCTCGACGAGCTTCCCAAGCCTGCGGAGATCCGAGAATTCCTCGAGAACTACGTCATCGGTCAGGACTCCGCCAAGCGGACGTTGGCCGTGGCCGTCTACAACCACTACAAGCGCATTCAGGCCGGCGACAAGGGCCGTGACGCGCGGGGTGAGACGGTTGAGCTCGCGAAATCCAACATCTTGATGCTCGGCCCCACCGGCTGTGGCAAGACGTATCTCGCTCAGACTCTCGCGAAGATGCTCAACGTCCCGTTCGCCATCGCTGACGCGACGGCGTTGACCGAGGCCGGTTACGTCGGTGAGGACGTCGAGAACATTCTGCTCAAACTGATTCAGGCTGCCGACTACGACGTCAAGCGCGCCGAGACCGGAATCATCTACATCGACGAGGTCGACAAGATCGCCCGTAAGAGCGAGAACCCGTCGATCACGCGTGACGTCTCCGGCGAAGGCGTTCAGCAGGCGTTGCTGAAGATCCTCGAAGGTACGCAGGCGAGCGTCCCGCCGCAGGGTGGCCGTAAGCATCCGCACCAGGAATTCATTCAGATCGACACCACGAACGTGCTGTTCATCGTCGCGGGCGCTTTCGCAGGTCTCGAGCGGATCGTCTCCGATCGTGTCGGCAAGCGCGGTATCGGTTTCGGCGCCGAGGTTCGGTCGAAGGCCGAACTGGATACGGTCGATCGTTTCGCCGAGGTCATGCCGGAGGATTTGATCAAGTTCGGTCTGATTCCCGAGTTCATCGGCCGTTTGCCGATGATCGCGTCGGTGACCAACCTCGACAAGGAATCGCTCGTTCAGATCTTGTCGGAGCCCAAGAACGCTCTCGTCAAGCAGTACCGTCGCCTGTTCGACATGGACGGCGTCGAGCTCGAGTTCACCGAAGAAGCGCTCGACGCTATCGCCGATCAGGCGATCTTGCGTGGAACCGGCGCTCGTGGCCTGCGCGCAATCATGGAAGAGGTTCTTCTTCCCGTGATGTACGACATTCCCAGCCGTGACGACGTCGAAAAGGTGGTCGTCACCGCGGAGACCGTCAACGACAACGTACTTCCGACCATCGTTCCGCGTAAGCCGGAACGTGGCGAGCGTCGCGACAAGACGGCGTAGAACTTCAAAACGACTGTGGCCCGGTATCTCTCGCGAGATGCCGGGCCACAGTGGTTCGTGCAACACAGTGGTTCGTGCAACACAGTGGTTCGTGCAACACAGTGGTTCGTGCAACACAGTGGTTCGTGCAGGATGTCTGTCGGGTATTCGGCTAGATCGGGTTGCCGAGTTCCTTGAGGGGAGTGCGGAACGTCTCCTTGGCGGTGAACGCCGAGAGCGCGCAGATGACGCAGGCCACCGAAGTCAGAATGGCAACGGGCATCCAGTGTGTCTTGTCGCCGCCCATGAGGGCGTTGCCGATGGCGGGGGCAAAGCCTGCGAGGGCGAAGCCGACCTGGGTGCCGATCGCAATGCCCGAGTAGCGGACCTTGGTGTTGAACATCTCGGAGTAGAACGACGGCCAGATGGCATTCGGGGCAGCGTAGAAGACGGACATCAATCCGATTGCGGCGAGGAAGATCAGGGGAACGTTGCCGCTGGCGATTGCGCCGAAGTACACGTAGATGAACACCGCGCTACCGAGGGCGCCACCGATGAACAGCGGCCTGCGACCGATCCGGTCGGAGAGCATCGCCCAGGCGGGCTGACTGAGCAGGGCTACGGCGTTGGCTGCGATGGCAACCCAGAGCATGGTCGACTTCGGAATCCCCACTTCTTCGGTGGTGGCGAAAGCGAGACCGAAGACGGAGAAGATGGTCGAGACGACGGCGATGAAAGCGCAGCAGATCACGCGAATCAGATTTGCGCTGTGGGTGCGAAGAAGATCGGCAACAGGCAATTTGGCGACGGTCTTGGATTCCTGCTGCTCGGTGAACTCTTCGGGCTCTTCGAGCTTGAGACGCATGATGTATGCCGCGACCAGAACGATCAGGCTGCCCCAGAACGGGATTCGCCAGCCCCACGTGTAGAGGATGTCGTCGGGGAGCGCGGCGATGGGCAGGAATACGAGGCTGGCGAGGATGAAGCCGGCCTGGGTGCCGTTGAGGGTCCAACTGCAGAAGAACGCGCGTCGGCCTTCGGGGGCGTGTTCGAGCGTCAGTGAGCTGGCACCGCTCTGTTCACCGGCAGCGGAGATGCCCTGGGCGATTCTCATCAGGACGAGAAGGATCGGTGCAAGAACTCCGATCGAATCGGCGCTGGGAATACATCCGATGAGGAAGGTGGCTGCGCCCATCAGAATGAGCGTGAGCAGCATGATCTTCTTGCGGCCGACGCGGTCACCGAAATGGCCGAGGACTACAGCGCCGAGGGGACGCGCGACGTACGCGACACCGAAGGTGGCCAGCGAAAGTAGAGCCGCATGCCCGCTGTCCGGGAAGAACACCGTGGGGAAGATGAGCGCAGCGGCGGAGGCGTAGATGTAGAAGTCGTAGTACTCGAGCATGCTGCCGAGAAACGACGACGTTGCGGCGCGCTTGACCTTGGTCGTGTCCGGCCTTGCCAAGGATCCCGCCTCGGGCCCGGACGGTGTAACCGTGCTAGCTGACATGCTCATCTCCTGGGTGGAAGCGTCGTGGAGGCTCTACATCCGCCGATTGTGTTCGTATAAAGAACGTCTGTGCGGAGAGCGATACAAGGAATGTAACCGACGCCACAGCAACTACACAAGATTATTAACCAAATAGTTCATAAAAATCTACTGGCGGTCACGCTGCTCGTCGAAACCGCAGTTCAGAGAGTTAGGAGGCCGGCTGTGCTGCGGCCGCCACCAACTGCTCCACCTGTTCCTCGGTGATCCCGAGGCCGAAGGTGGCGAGTTTTCCGAGCGGCATCGAGCCTGCGAGTGCCATCATCTCGGGGCTGACCGCCTGTGCACCGTCGCCCGCTGCGGCAGCCATGGCGGCGCCGAGAACTGCGCTGCCGACGGGATGGGCGAGCCATTCGCCGATGGTCGACATGGCGTCGAGCGTGCCGACGCCGACGTTCCCGGCCAGGGTGATCGTGTCGGTGGTTGCGATGTCCCGAGACGAGAAGCCGACGCGGATCTCGTAGTCGCCAGGTTCGATCGCCCAGTCCTTTTCCGTGACAGACTAATAGGCAAATGCCCTGCTGTCGAGCGTGATGGTCACAGTCGCGGATTCGTCGGGGTCGAGGTGGACCTTGGCAAAGCCTTTCAATTCCTGCGCGGGTCGATCGATGCTTGCCGAGGCGTCGTGGACGTAGACCTGAACGACGCTGCTGCCCGATCGGTCGCCGCTGTTGCGCACGGTGACGGTCACTTCGGCGGAGTTCTCACCGGCCTCGACGGAGGTATCGGTGATGTCGAAGGTGGTGTAGCTCAGCCCGAACCCGAACGGGTACGCCACTTCGCGCAGTGCGGAGTCGTAGTAGCGGTATCCCACGTACAGGCCTTCGCCGTAGCGGACGTGCTGCTGTGATCCCGGGAAATGCAGATACGACGGATTGTCTTGGAGGCGAAGCGGAATGGTCTCCGTCAGGCGGCCGGACGGATTCGTGATGCCGAACAGAAGATCGGCAATCGCCGAGCCGCCCGCCTGGCCGAGTAGCCAGCCCTCGAGGATTGCGGCGGCATGATCCTTCCAAGGCTCGATCGCAACCACACCGCCGTTGGCGAGCACGACGACCGTGTTCGGGTTCGCGCCGTGGACCGCTTCCAGCAGGGCGATCTGGTCAGCCGGCAGTTCGATGTCGGTTCGGTCGAATCCTTCGGATTCCGTGGCGGACGGTAGTCCGAGGAACAGCACCGCGACGTCGGCGCGGCGTGCGGCGTCGACAGCCTCGGTGACCATGTCGTCGTCCGGAGTGCCGTCGAAGGTGAAGCCCGGTGCGAAAGTGACGCGGTCGGCGCCTTCGAGGTCGAGGATCGCGTCCAAGGCATTGTCGAGCTTGGTCGGGACCACCTGTGAACTGCCGGCTCCCTGGTACCGCGGGCTGCACGCGAATTCGCCGATCACCGCGACGGTTTGCCCGCCGGGGGTCAGCGGCAGCAGTTCTCCGTCGTTGGCCAGCAGGACAGCGGACTCCGCTGCAGCGGTCCGTGCCAGTTCGTGGTGACGCTCGACGTCGTACGTGTGGCCTTCGGTGCGCGCGGCGGCGGTGCGTGCCACCAGCGTCGCCAGGCGCTCGGCGGCAGTGGTGAGCACTGATTCGTCCAGGTCGCCGCCGCGCACGGCGTCGACGATCTGGGTATCGGTTCCGGTCGGCGGCATTTCCAGGTCGAGGCCCGCGGCGAGTGCCGCCACGCGGTCGTTGACCGCTCCCCAGTCCGAAACGACGAGGCCGTCGAAGCCCCACTGTTCGCGGAGTACCTCGGTGAGCAGCCAATGGTTCTGGCTCGAGTACACACCGTTGATCTTGTTGTACGAGCACATGACCGTCGTCGGGGCCGCGGTCTTGACGGCGTATTCGAAGCCGGCCAGATAGATCTCGCGCAGCGTCCGTTCGTCGACGTCGGCACTGACTCTCATCCGGTCGTGTTCTTGGTTGTTGGCAGCGAAGTGCTTGAGCGAGGTTCCGACGTCGCGAGACTGGATGCCGGTGATCAGCGCTGCCGCGACGCGGCCGGAGAGGAATGGGTCCTCGGAGACGTATTCGAAATTCCTGCCACACAAGGGTGATCGTTTGATGTTGATGCCTGGGCCGAGGAGGACCGAGACCTGTTCGGCTTTGGCCTCGTCGCCCAGAGCCTCACCGACCTGGCGGATGAGGTCGAGGTTCCACGACGAGCCCAACCCGACCGCCGGTGGGAAACATGTCGCTGGAATGCTGTGGCCGAGTCCGAGTGCGTCGCCGCCCTCGGGTTGTTTCCGGACTCCGTGCGGACCGTCGGTCAGGAGTATCGATTCGATTCCGGGAACGGACTGGCTGTGCCAGAAATCCGAGCCCGACGTCAACGACGCCTTCTCCTCGAGTGAAAGCCCGTCTACGTAATTCTCGGTCACGTCATTCCTCCCGGTGGCAGCTGTGAGTTCCACTCACCACCGTAGGGGGATTTTTCGGACTTCGGGGTGGGTCAGGACGGCGCCTTCGAGGTCAAGAACGCAACAACCATGTCGCCGAGCATTGTTCGAAGATGCTCACGATGCGTCGAGTCGGTCAGGTCGCGGTCGAAGAGCGCTTTGAAGGTGTAACGATTGGCGATACGAAAGACGCAGTAACTGCTGATCAACATGTGAATATCGAGAGCATCTACGTCGGAGCGGAATGCTCCCGACTGCTGTCCGTCGTGGAGGATCTGCGAGACCAGGTCGGCGGCGGGGGCGCCGAGACCGCTGAGTAGCTCGGATTTCTCGATGTGCTCACCGCGGAGCATGTTCTCGTTGGCTACCAGCCGAATGAAGTTCGGGTGTTGTTCGTGGTGGTCGAAGGTGAGTTCGGCCAAGGCGCGGACTGCTGCCGTGGGTTTCAATCCCTCGAGGTCGAGTTCACGTTCCTGCGCACGAATGACGCTGTACGCGTGTTCGAGGACGGACTTGTACAGCCCTTCCTTGTCGGTGAAGTAGTAGTAGATCATGCGCTTGGTGGTGTGAGTCTTGGTTGCGATCTCGTCCACTCGGGCGCCGGCAAAGCCTTTGTCGGCAAACTCCTCGGTGGCGACGGCGATGATGTTCACCCTGGTCAGATCGCTGTTTCGGCGTCGTTTCTCCGGCTTCGACACCACGGAGTTCACTGACTGCTCGGAAACCATGTGCTCACTCTATCTGTCAGCAGTTTGTCGACTTTGCTTGTCGAGTCCGCGTCGGGGGAGTAACGTCCAGTGAACTAACTCACTAGTTCGTACATTAGTTTCGAGCGTCAACCCCGAGGTGCCCCTGATGACTTCATCTCTACCGATTCTGGTCCTCAACGGGCCCAACTTGAATTTGTTGGGCCAGCGCCAACCGGAGTTCTACGGGAGAGACACGCTGGACGACGTAGTTTCCCGCTGTGAAGCGGCGGCCGCGAAGTTCGGAGCGGTGGTCGAGGCAAGGCAGTCGAACCACGAGGGCCAACTGATCGATTGGATCCACGAGGCCAGGGGAAACGTTGCGGGCATCGTCATCAATCCCGGTGGGTACTCGCATACCTCCGTTGCGTTGCGTGACGCTCTGGTCACACTCGATGCCCCCGTCGTGGAGGTGCACATCAGCAACATCCACAGTCGCGAAGAATTCCGTCACCACTCGTATGTCTCCGGGATCGCCGACGCTGTCATCTGCGGATTGGGAATCGACGGTTACAGCGCCGCAGTCGAATTCGTCTGCGTCCGAGAAGGGAAGAACTGATGAGTGATTCGATCCTCTGCGGTCTGATCGGCACCGGCATCGGAGCCTCCTTGACTCCGATCATGCACGAGGAGGAAGGGCGCAGACAGGGCCTGCCGTACGTCTACCGCATCCTCGATCTCGATGCGATGGGGATGGCGCCGTCGGACATCGGTGAACTTCTCACCTATGCACGACGTTTCGGGTTTCGCGGCCTCAACATCACTCACCCGTGCAAGCAGTTGGTGATCGAGCACCTCGACGAGCTCTCGCCGGATGCGAGCCGGCTCGGAGCGGTGAACACGGTCCTCTTCGACTCCGGCAAGGCGATCGGACACAACACCGATTGGTCGGGCTTCGGCCGAAATTTCGACGACGGACTTCCCGGAGCACAGCTCGATCGTGTCGTGCAGCTCGGTGCCGGCGGAGCCGGTGCGGCGGTTGCCTATGCCGCGCTCACCCGTGGCGTCGGGACACTGACGTTGGTCGATTCGAGCCTGCCTCGCGCGCAGGAACTTGCACAAACCTTCGCGCAGCAGTTTCCGGCGCAGGTTGTCGAGGCGCGGCACACGAGCGACCTCGCCGAAGTGCTCGGCAAGGCAAACGGATTGATCCACGCGACGCCGATGGGAATGGCGGCTCATCCCGGAATGGCATTCTCGCCGGATCTGCTTCGCCCTGATCTGTGGGTGGCCGAAATCGTCTACCGTCCACTCGAAACCGAACTGTTGCGTCAGGCAAGGTTGATCGGAGCCCCGACGCTCAGCGGAGGCGGAATGACTGTCTTCCAGGCCGTCGACGCGTTCCGGATCTTCACGGGCATCGAGCCCGACAGTAAGCGGATGCTCACGCACATGACGGAACTTGTACACGGCGAACAGACTGCGGCAGCGCTGTGAGTGCCCCGGTCCGGACGTCGATCGCGACGGTATCGCTCAGTGGCACTCTCGAGGAGAAGCTCGACGCCATCGCTGCTGCCGGCTTCGACGGCTTCGAGGTGTTCGAGCCGGATTTTGTTGCTTCGCCGTGGTCCCCGAAGGAATTACGAACGAGGGCTGCGGATCTGGGCTTGACCCTCGATCTGTATCAGCCGTTCCGTGACTTCGACACGGTGGACGAGGCCCAATTTGCTCGGAATCTTGTTCGAGTGCAACGCAAATTCGAGCTCATGGATCAACTGGGGTGCGAGACGCTCCTGGTGTGCTCCTCGCCCCTGCCGACCGCAAGTCACGATGACGGTCAGTTGACAGAGCAATTCGGAGCTCTCGCCGAACTGGCGTCCGAGCACGGCAAGAAGGTTGCATACGAGGCGCTCGCGTGGGGTGCCCACGTCAACACGTACGGCCATGCGTGGCAGATCGTCGAGGGCGTCGACCATCCTTCGCTCGGTACCTGTCTGGACAGCTTTCACATCCTCTCGCGCGGTGACGATCCCGCCGGAATTCGCGAGATTCCCGGCGAGAAGATCTTCTTCCTCCAGTTGGCGGACGCTCCGTTCTTGGCGATGGACATCCTCCAGTGGAGCCGGCATCACCGAAACTTCCCGGGGCAGGGCAGCTTCGATCTCAGTGCGTTCGCTCAGCATGTCTACGCCACCGGTTACGACGGACCGTGGTCGCTCGAGATCTTCAACGACGTATTCCGACGCGCGGACACCCAGCGGACGGCAATCGACGCTCATCGGTCGCTCCTCCATCTGGAAGAACAGGTCGCCGCCGCGAACCCTGCCGCCGGTGGACCCACGCTGTTCACCGCCCCGGAGCGCACCCCGCTCGAAGGGATCGTGTCTCTGCGAATCGCTGCGGGTCCGGCTAAACAGGACCAGGTGCACTCGATGCTCTCTCGCGTCGGTTTTCATCTGGTCGGACGGCACCACGATCACGACTTGCAGTTGTGGCGGCACGGACCGCTCACCGTTGCCGTCGACGCGACAGCGGGCACGGTGTGGACGGCGCCCGGGCTGCCCGCGGATCTGCCGGTTCTCACTCAGATCGGCATCAGGGCAACCGAACCCGAAGTGTGGGGAGAGCGCGCTCTGGCTCTCGAAGTACCGGCGACGCGCGTGCAGTTGCCGGGGTCGAGCGACGAGAACTCCGAGGTACCGGACGTCGTACGCTTGAAGGTCACCGATGCGACATCGATCGACCTTCGTGGCCCTGGCAGCGCTGCAGCGTGGGAATCGGCATTCGAGATCTACCCGCTGCCCGCCGAGCGCAATCGTGAACAGGGCGCAGTGTTCACCGGGATCGACCACGTGGCACTGGCAGTTCCGGCGGAGAGTTGGGACGGCATCATGCTGCTCCTGCGGTCCGTGTTCGAGATGCAACCGCACGAGGGGCAGGACGTCACCGATTCGGTCGGACTCATGCGGAGCCAGGCACTCACGCTCGTTCAGGACGGTGACGGACATACCCTGCGGATCTCACTGAACATGGTGGAGGGCAGTCGAAGCGGGCTGCCGACGGTCCGCCGCGGCGGCGTCAGCCACGTCGCTTTCGCGTGTGAGAACATCTTCGGTGCCGCTGCGTCCATGCAGGACTGGGGCTTTGCTCCGCTACCCATTTCCCCGAACTACTACGACGATCTGGACGCACGTTTCGGTCTGAATTCAGAACTGCTCGACCGGATGCGCAGCGCCGGAATCCTTTACGACGCGGACGCTCACGGCGAGTTCTTCCACCTGTTCACCCCGACCGTCGGGGGAGACCTGTTCTTCGAGGTCGTGCAGCGGGTGGGTGGATACGAGGGCTACGGGGAAGTTAACTCCGCTGTGCGACTGTCGGCTCAGTTGCGCGCGAGTTCGACGTGACCTCGACTCGGTGCGGGTGCGAGTAGATATTCATCGAATCGCCGCGGATGAAACCGGCGAGAGTCAGCCCGGACTCCTGCGCTAGTTCCACGGCCAGCGACGACGGCGCGGAGACAGCACCGAGGATCGGAATGCCGGCCATGACGGCCTTCTGGACGAGTTCGAACGACGCCCGACCGCTGACGATCAAGATCGTGTCGTAGAGGGGCACTCGGCCGTCGGTGATGGCCCAACCGATCACCTTGTCGACGGCGTTGTGACGGCCGACATCCTCGCGCAGTGCCAGGAGTTCGCCGGTGGCGGTGAACAATCCGGCCGCGTGCAGGCCACCGGTGCGCTCGAAGATCCGTTGGCTCTCCCGCAGTGTGACCGGCATGGCCGACAGGATGGTCGAGGTGACGGAAGTCGTGTCACCGACCAGCGGATGTCGCGTCGTGGTTCGGACGGCGTCGAGCGAGGTCTTGCCGCACACGCCGCACGCGGAACTGACGACGGTGTTCCGATCGGTGGTGTGGTCGGGCAACGGCACTCCGGGAGCGAGAGCGATGTCGAGGACGTTGTACGTGTTCGCACCGGATTCGTCGACGCCGTCGCAGTAGCGGACGACGCTCACGTCGTCGCGGGTGGCGATGACACCTTCGCTGAGAAGGAATCCGTGCACGAGGTCGACGTCGTTGCCGGGGGTCCGCATCGTCACTGCCAGCACCTGACCGCCCACTCTCATTTCGAGTGGTTCCTCGACGGCCAGCGTGTCGGGGCGCGTGACGACCCGATCACCCGAGATTCGAACGACCGGTGTTCGTGCGGTGACTCGTCCCATCTCAGGCGCCCGATGCTTCGAGTCGAACGGTGACGGCCTTCGACACCGGCGTGTTCGACTTGGCCGCAACGTGTTCGAGGGGAACGAGCGGATTTGTCTCCGGGTAGTACGCCGCAGCATTGCCGCGCGGGGTGTCGTAGGAGACGATGCGGAATTCCGTGACCCGACGCTCTTCGAGTGTGCCGTCGGGTGTTGTCCACTCGGACACGATGTCGACGAGATCGCCGTCACGGAATCCGAGCGCGGTGATGTCTTCGGCGTTGACGAGGATGACTTTGCGTCCGCCCTTGATGCCGCGGTATCTGTCGTCGAGGCCGTAGATCGTGGTGTTGTACTGGTCGTGGCTGCGCATCGTCTGCAGAATCAGGCGCCCACTCGGAGTGGGTATCCAGTGCAGGTCGTTCACGCCGAAGTTGGCTTTGCCGGTGTGCGTGCGGAACTCACGCGAGTCACGCGGCGGGTGGGGGAGTTGGAATCCGTCTGGCTCTCGAACGCGGGAGTTGTAGTTTTCGCAGCCTGGCACTACCCGTGAGATGGAATCGCGGATCAGGTCGTAGTTGCCCTCGAAGGCCGACCAGCGGACGGAGTGATCGTTGCCGAGTAGTTCGCGGGCGAGTTGGCAGATGATGGCGACTTCGCTACGCAGGTAGGGGCTGACCGGTGTGAGGCGTCCGCGCGACAGGTGCACCATGGACATCGAATCCTCCACGGAGACAAGCTGCTTTCCGCCGGCTTGGACGTCGAGGTCGGTGCGTCCGAGGGTGGGGAGGATGATCGCGGTCTGCCCGTGGACCACGTGACTGCGGTTCAGCTTGGTGGACACCTGCACGGTGAGTTCGCATTGACGCAACGCTGTTTCGGTCGCTGCGGTGTCCGGGCTTGCCTGGATGAAGTTGCCGCCCATCGCCATGAAGAAGCTTGCCTTGCCTGCGTTCATGGCGCGGATTGCGTCGACGGTGTCCCATCCGTGCTTGCGGGGACTCGAGATCGAGAACTCGGTATCGAGCGCGGCCAGGAACTCTTCCGGCATCTTTTCCCAGATGCCCATCGTGCGGTCACCCTGGACATTGGAGTGTCCTCGCACCGGACAAACGCCGGCACCGGGTTTGCCCATCATTCCACGCATGAGCAGCAGGTTGACTGCTTCTTCGATGGTGGCGACTCCGTGTGTGTGCTGAGTGATCCCCATGGCCCAGCAGGTGACGGTTCGCTCGGATCGGGCAAGTGCGGCAGCCGTTTCCTCGAGCTGTGCCATCGACAGACCCGTTGCCTCGAGTACCGTGTCGAGATCGACCGCGCGGATGTGCTTCTCGTATTCGTCCCAACCGGCGCAGTACCGGTCGACGAAAGCGCGGTCGACGACCGTCCCGGGAGCGCGATCTTCCTGCTCGAGCAGCAGCTTCCCCAGGCCTTGGAACAGCGCCATGTCGCCGCCCAGCCGGATCTGCAGGAACTCGTCCGCGATGTCGACTCCGTGCCCGATCACGCCGGACACCTTCTGTGGATCCTTGAACCTGCGCAATCCCGCCTCGGGTAGAGGATTGATGGCAATGATCTTGGCGCCGTTGCTCTTTGCCTTCTCCAGCGTCGAGAGCATTCGAGGGTGGTTGGTGCCGGGGTTCTGTCCGGCGATGAGGATGAGATCGGCGTTCTCGAGGTCGGGAACCGTCACCGAGCCTTTGCCGATGCCGATGGATTCGGTCAGTGCGCTTCCGGACGACTCGTGACACATGTTGGAACAGTCGGGCATGTTGTTGGTGCCGTAGCTGCGAATCATCAACTGGTAGAGAAACGCGGCTTCGTTGGACGTGCGACCGGAGGTGTAGAACACCGCTTCGTCCGGCGATGCGAGGCCGTTCAGATGTTCGGCGATCAGTGCGTACGCGCCGTCCCAGTCGATCGGCCGGTAATGGGTTGCTCCAGGCGTCAGGACCATCGGGTGCGTCAGTCGCCCCTGCTGTCCGAGCCAGTAGTCGGTCTTGCCATCGAGATCGGCGATCGAGTGCTCCGCGAAGAATTCGGGTGTGACGGTGCGAAGCGTTGCTTCCTCGGCAACAGCCTTCGCTCCGTTCTCGCAGAATTCGGCGGGCTTGCGATGTCCGGGAGTCTCCGGCCACGCACACCCCGGGCAGTCGAAGCCGTGGCGTTGGTTGAGTCTGGTGAGCGTTCGGGCGGTCCGCAAGGCTCCCATCTGCTCGATTCCTCGTTGCAGCGACACCAGAACGGCCGGAACTCCGGCGGCGTAGTCCTTGGGGTGCGTGACTTCGAGATCCGATTCGTCGATGTCCTTCGAGGGGCCCTGGCGCGTCATGTCTCCATAGTGGCCCGATCGGCGCGGTACTGCCATCGAATGGGCCGGTCGAACTAGCCGGAATGAAGCTTTCATCGGCTAGCCTTACCTACCGAACCAGCAGACTTTAAGGGGTAGGAACATGGATCGAACGGACGCAGGTCGGCTGACCCGGCGCGGATTTCTGATCGGCACGTCGGGAGCGTTGCTGGCATTCGCCGCAGCCTGCTCCAGTTCGAACGACGAGGACACACCTCCCAGCGGTGACTCTGCGGAATCGATCACCCACAAGTTCGGGGCTACGGAGTTGCCCAAGGATCCGCAGCGGATCGTCAGTGTCGGATACAACGATCAAGATGCGATCCTGGCGCTCGGTGGGACCTTGGTCGGAACCTTCGACTGGTACGGCGATTACCCCTACGGCGTGTGGCCCTGGGCGCAGCCGCTGCTGAACGGGGCGACTCCCGAGATCATCGGAACCGCGGGCACCACCATTCAGATGGAGAAGGTCGCTGCCACGACACCCGACCTGATTGTCGGCACCTACTCCGGGCTCACTCAGGCGCAATACGACAAACTCAGTGCTATTGCACCGACGGTGGCGCAGCCCAAGGAGTTCGCGGATTACGGAATCCCCTGGCAGAACCAGACGACCATCATCGGCGAAGCGTTGGGGCAGCAGGGTAAGGCCGCCGAGCTGATCGCCGGCGTCGACCAGAAGTTCGCCGACGTGAAGACGGCCAATCCGGCGTTTGCCGGCAAGACCGTTCTGGTCGGCGCGTTGAAGGGGCCGGGGCAGTTCGGGGTCTACGGACCGGAAGACCCGAAGGTGCGGTTCTTCACCGAACTCGGATTCGTGAATCCGCCTGTCACCGATCAGATCACGGGTAACTTCGCCGAGATCAGCACCGAGCAACTCTCGCTCGCGGACGTCGACGTACTCGTCTGGTACGCCGGTGGCGGCTACGGCGACAAGCTTCGCGCGGAGCTGGACAAGACCCCGATCTACCAGGAACTCGACGTCGTGAAGGACGGCCGCGCGATCATTCTGGAAGACGCTGCTGCCGAAGCCATGACGTGGAGCACCGTACTGAGCTTGCCGTACGCGCTCGAACAGATTCCGCCGCGGATTGCGGGCTTGCTCGTCTGATCGGTTCAAGGACAGCGCTGTTCAAAGTCCAGTGATTCGGACAGTCGGCGGTACTCTCGCCTCATGGGTGTACACGTACGGCCGGCTGTCCGATCCGATATTCCGGCACTGTCGGCAGTGTTGGCCGAGGCGTTCGAAGATGATCCCTTGATGGCGTGGATGTTGCCGGACGAGGCCACCAGGGCTGATCGCCTGACGAAACTGTTTGCCGCAGAAGCTCGTTACCACCACCTCGCCGGGGGCGGCGTCGAGGTGGCCACCGACGACAACGGCCTGATCGGCGGGGCAACTCTGTGGGATCCGCCGGGGCGGTGGAAGCAGTCGTGGATTTCCGGGCTCGTGAGCCTGCCCGCAATGGTGCGTGTCTTCGGCAGGGGGCTACGACACGCGGCCGAGGTCAGCTCCGTTCTCGAAGGAGCACACCCGAATTCGCCGCACTGGTATCTCGCGACCGTCGGGACCGGCAGCGCGGCGCGCGGTGGGGGATACGGCAAAGCGCTGCTGAACTCTCGGTTGGAGCGTTGTGACCGTGAACATGTCGACGCTTACCTCGAGAGCAGCAAGGAATCGAACATCCCGTACTACAACCGCTTCGGTTTCGAAGTGACCCGTGACATCGTCATGCCAGGCGGCGGGCCGACGATCTACGCAATGATGCGTCAACCGCGGGGCGCGTGATACGAACTAGTGGTGACCCAGATTCCCGAGCTCCACGCAGGCACACCGTTCGACGAACTCGACGACTACATCGCTCTGGCCAGGTTGTCCGGCCTGGTGTTGTCACCTGACGGCTCGCTGCTGATCTGCGCGCGCGCCGTTCTCGACGACAAGAGCGCCGAATACGTGTCCTCGTTGTGGGAGATCGACCCGGAAGGCCGGCGTCCTGCGCGTCGGTTGACCTGGGGTTCGACCAGCGAGTCCGGTGCTGCCTTCGCGTTCGACGGCGACGTGCTCTTCACTGCCACGCGAGCCGTGCCGGGCGAGAGTGATCCGCAACCAGCACTCTGGCGCCTACCAGCGGCGGGCGGAGAAGCTCAGCTGCTGATCTCGCGTCCCGGTGGTGTCTCGTCGGTATCAGCGGCGAAGGCGGCGCCGACGTTCGTGGCCCAGACGTCGGTCATGGCTTCGGCGATCAGCCTCGACCAGGACGATCAGGTGCGATCGGCGCGCAAGGACAAGAAAGTCACGGCGATGCTGCACACCGGTTATCCGGTGCGCCACTGGGACCACGACCTGGGCCCCGATCATCCGCATCTGGTTGTGGCCGAGACGGATTCGAAGGAATCCGTCGAGTTGCGGGACATCACACCGACGGCAGGCGCAGCGCTGCGGGAGACGTCGACCACGATTTCCGACGACGGTCTCTTCGTCGTGACCACGTGGACTGTCGGCGATGCGAGTGCCGCCCGCCGATCGACGTTGGTTCGGATCGACACGGTGACCGGTGACCGAGTCACGCTTGTCGACGAGGCCGACGCGGACGTCTACAACCCGGTGCTCTCGCCGGACGGAACCAAGCTCGCGTTCATCCGGGAGACACTCACCACACCGGAGTCCGCACCACGAATGACTCTGCAGCTCTACGACTTCGGATCCGGTGCCGTGACCGGCGTCGCCGACGGCTGGGATCGCTGGCCTACCTCACTTGCCTGGCTACCCGACGGATCCGGGCTGGTCGTCACCGCTGACGACGGCGGCCGCGGTCCGATCTTCACCATCGACCTGTGGGGCCAACCAGTGCGCCTGACAGCCGACGACGCGGCGTACACCGACCTTCGAGTGGCGCCGGACGGTGAGTCGATCTACGCGTTGCGAGCCTCGTACGAAGCGCCCCCGCACGTGGTGCGGGTCGATCTGCGATCAGGTGAGATCACCGCACTTCGTGGGCCCGACACTTTGCCGGAGCTGCCGGGAACACTGACCGAGATCACCGCGCGTGCCGAGGACGGTTCGACGGTGCGTAGCTGGTTGGCGCTGCCGACGGGCGCCGCGCCGCATGCACCGGTGCCATTGCTTCTCTGGGTCCACGGCGGCCCACTCGGTTCGTGGAACACCTGGTCCTGGCGGTGGAATCCGTGGCTGCTCGTCGCCAAGGGCTATGCAGTACTGCTACCAGATCCCGCGCTCTCGACCGGATACGGCCAGGACTTCGTCCAGCGGGGGTGGGGTCAGTGGGGCAAGGCGCCCTTCACCGATCTGATGGCGATCACCGATGCTGCTGTCGCCCAGCCCGAGATCGACCCCAAGCGAACCGGCGCGATGGGTGGTTCGTTCGGTGGTTACATGGCCAACTGGATTGCCGGACATACCAACCGTTTCGACGCCATCGTCACCCACGCGAGTCTGTGGGCACTCGATCAATTCGGCCCGACGACGGACGCTGCCTGGTACTGGCAGCGCGAGATGTCGCCTGAGATGGCCGTCGAGAATTCGCCGCATCTGTACGTCGCGGACATCACGACTCCGATGCTGGTCATCCATGGCGACAAGGACTACCGGGTTCCGATCGGTGAGGGCTTGCGACTCTGGTACGAACTGCTTGCCGAGTCAGGTCTGCCCGCCGACGACGACGGGAAAACGGACCATCGCTTCCTCTACTTCCCCGACGAGAATCATTGGGTGCTCAAGCCGCAGCACACCAAGATCTGGTACGAGGTGGTCACCGCGTTCCTCTCCGAGCACGTTCTCGGCGAAGATGTCGCGCTACCGGAGATTCTGGGCTGAACCCGCGCGTGCCTCGTTCGGATGAAACACCGAACGAGGCACGAGCGTCTTCGCGTGGATCCGGACCGGAATCAGGCGCCGGGGCAACGAACGGTGTACGACCACTCGGTGTGGTCAGGGCCCGTGACGCGAACCAGAACGGACGACGCCCCACCGGCGGGCACGTTGACGACAGCTGAACCAGTTCCCTCGTTGATGTTGTCGCCGATGTATCCGGTGCTGTGGATCAACCGACCTTCGTAGTACACCTCGATCAGGTCCGGGACGTTTTCGGTCTCGTAGCCGAGCACGAACGAGGTCGGGCCACCGCGGCCGAGTTCGTGCTTGGTGCTGGTGATTCCTGCGCCGCCCGAGACGGTCGAGGCGTCGCAGCGCTGCGTGGGCGCAAACGATCCGCCGCCGCCGCTGCCGCTGGCCAGGCCACTGAGAATGTCCCTGACGTTGCCACTGGCCAGGCCGTTGACGATGTCCGTCGCGCTGGTCGAGCCGGCGTTCAGGCCGCCGAGGACGTCGTTGAGGTTCCCGGTGGCGATCCCGCCGACGATGTCACCCACGCTGCCGCTGGCGATGCCGTTTGCGATGTCGTTCCCGATATCGCCGACGCTTCCGTTGATCGTGGCGCTGCCACTGTCGATGCTTCCTTGCACACTTTCTTCGATGCCGGGGGCAGCGGACGCAGTCGCCGGAAGCACGAGGGCAACCGCCGCTCCGATCGTCGCGGCCGCCGCCAAGGTTCGAACGCCGGGACGGCGAGAACTCCAGTTGTTCAACATATTTGCTCCACGGGTAGTTGGTCGGTCGTCCTTCAGAGCGATCCTGTCAGCCGAGCGGATCGGTGAATATCGTTTGTTCGGCTGACCCCGGACCGCGGGGCAGTCGTTCGTGTGCGCCGCGGCGGCCGACGGGCGAATTCGTTCACGACGGGGGAGTCATTAGGATCAAGTGGTGACCAGTGCAGCTCCAGAGAACCCCCAGACCCCCGCCGACGCCCTACCCAAGAGCTGGGACCCCAGCGCGGTAGAGGCCGATCTGTATCAAGGCTGGGTAGACGCCGGGTACTTCCAGGCCGACGCGACCAGCGACAAGCCCGGCTACTCCATCGTGCTGCCGCCCCCGAACGTCACCGGCAGCCTGCACATGGGCCATGCCCTGGATCACACCCTCATGGACGTGCTCAGCCGTCGCAAGCGGATGCAGGGCTACGAGGTGCTGTGGCTGCCAGGCATGGACCACGCCGGTATCGCCACGCAGTCCGTCGTCGAGAAGCAACTCGCTGCCGACGGAAAGACCAAGGAAGATTTCGGCCGCGAGCTGTTCATCGACAAGGTCTGGGACTGGAAGCGCGAATCCGGTGGAACCATCGGTGGCCAGATGCGGCGCATCGGTGACGGCGTCGACTGGAGTCGTGATCGTTTCACGATGGACGAGGGCCTCTCCCGCGCCGTCCAGACCGTCTTCAAGCGCATGTTCGACGAGGGCCTGATCTACCGCGCCGAGCGTCTCGTGAACTGGTCGCCGGTGCTGCAGACCGCGATCTCCGACATCGAGGTGAAGTTCGAGGACGTCGAGGGTGAGCTGGTTTCCCTGCGCTACGGCTCGCTCGACGACAACGAGCCGCACGTCATCGTCGCGACCACTCGCGTCGAGACGATGCTCGGTGACACCGCAGTAGCGGTCCATCCCGAGGACGAGCGCTACAAGCACCTCATCGGCACCACTCTCGATCATCCGTTCACCGGGCGTCAGATCCCGATCATCGCCGACGACTACGTCGACCCCGAGTTCGGAACCGGCGCTGTGAAGATCACGCCGGCTCACGATCCCAACGACTTCGAGATGGGCCTGCGGCACAACCTGCCGATGCCCACAATCATGGACAAGACCGGCAAGATTGCCGACACCGGAACCGAATTCGACGGAATGGACCGCTTCGAGGCTCGCGTCAAGGTTCGCGAAGCTCTCGCCGAGCAGGGACGCGTCGTCGCCGAGAAGCGCCCGTACCTGCACAGCGTCGGGCACTCCGAGCGCAGTGGCGAGGCCATCGAGCCTCGTCTCTCGTTGCAGTGGTGGGTCAAGGTCGAGACGCTCGCCAAGGCTGCGGGTGACGCGGTTCGCAACGGGGACACCATCATTCACCCGGCGAGCCAGGAGCCACGCTGGTTCGACTGGGTCGACAACATGCATGACTGGTGCATTTCCCGTCAACTCTGGTGGGGTCACCGCATTCCGGTCTGGTACGGCCCCGAGGGTGAAGTTGCGTGCTTCGGTCCTGACGAAACGGCGCCGGAAGGCTGGGTCCAGGATCCCGACGTCCTCGATACCTGGTTCTCCTCCGGACTGTGGCCCTTCTCGACGATGGGCTGGCCGGACAATACGCCCGAACTCGAAAAGTTCTATCCCACCAGCGTTCTCGTCACCGGCTACGACATCCTGTTCTTCTGGGTCGCCCGCATGATGATGTTCGGCACCTACGTGTCCGAGGACGAGTCGATCACCGCCGGTCCGGGTAAGTCCGGCGCGCAGATGCCGTTCAAGGACGTGTTCCTGCACGGACTGGTCCGCGATCAGTACGGCAAGAAGATGTCGAAGTCTCGCGGCAACGGTATCGACCCACTCGACTGGGTCGATCGTTTCGGCGCCGACGCCCTGCGATTCACACTTGCACGCGGCGCCAACCCGGGCAGCGACCTGTCCGTCGGTGAGGATTCGGCGCAGTCCTCGCGCAACTTCGCGACCAAGTTGTTCAACGCGACCAAGTTCGCTCTGATGAACGGCGCTGCTCCCGCGCCGCTGCCCGCTCGAAGCGAACTGACCGACGCCGATCGTTGGATCCTCGACCGTCTCGACACGGTCCAGGCCGAGGCGGACGCCGCATTCGATCGCTACGAGTTCAGCAAGGCGTGCGAAGGCCTGTTCCACTTCGCGTGGGACGAGGTCTGTGACTGGTACCTCGAACTCGCCAAGGTGCAGTTCGCCGCCGACGAGGCCGTCGCCGCGAACACCCGCGCCGTGCTCGGCAACGTTCTCGATGCACTGCTCCGCCTCCTGCACCCGGTCATTCCGTTCGTGACCGAAACCCTGTGGAAGGTGCTCACCGGCGGCGAGTCCGTCGTCGTCGCCGAATGGCCCACGTTGTCCGGTGAGGCAGTCGACGCCCAGGCCGCAACCAGGATCGAAGACACGCAGAAGCTGATCACCGAGGTGCGACGATTCCGAAACGATCAGGGACTCAAGCCTTCCCAGAAGGTCCCGGCTCGTGCGTCCGGGCTCTCGGAGGCCGGCATGGACGGCCAGTTCGCCTACGTGGCGGCGCTGGCCAAGCTGACCGAACCCGAAGAGGGATTCACCGCGTCGATCTCCGTCGAGGTGCGCCTGAGCCAGGGCACCGTCACTGTCGACATCGACACCTCGGGCACCATCGACCTCGGCGCGGAGAAGAAGCGGCTCGAAAAGGACCTCGCGGCAGCGCAGAAGGAGCTCGTCACCGCTGACAACAAGCTGGCGAACGAGGCCTTCCTGGCGAAGGCGCCCGACGCCGTCGTCGACAAGATCAAGACACGTCGCCAGATCGCCGTCGAAGAGATCGAGCGCATCACGGGACGTCTGAAGGAGTTGGCCGACAAGTGAGTTCGTACGAACCGTCCCAATTCGACGCTCAGAGTTCGGTTCCGACTCCGGTCGACATCGCCGAACTGGCGCTGGTGGAAGCAGAACTCGACAAGCGTTGGCCCGAGACCAAGATCGAGCCGTCACTGACTCGTATCGAGGCGCTCATGGATGTCCTGGGCTCGCCTCAGCACAACTATCCGTCGGTGCACGTCACGGGAACCAACGGTAAGACGTCGGTGACGCGCATGATCGATTCGTTGATGACGGCTCTGCATCGTCGCACCGGGCGAACCACCAGCCCTCATCTGCAGATCGCGACCGAGCGGATCAGCATCGACGGTCATCCGATCTCGCCGCGGCTCTACGTGGACACGTTCCGCGAGATCGAGCCGTACGTGCAGATGATCGACGCACAGTCGGAGGAAGCCGGGGGACCGGCGATGAGCAAGTTCGAAGTGCTCACCGCCATGGCCTATGCGGCCTTCGCGGAGGCGCCGGTCGACGTCGCCGTGGTCGAGGTCGGCCTCGGCGGACGCTGGGACGCCACCAACGTGATCGACGGGCAGGTTGCGGTGATCACGCCGATCAGCCTCGATCACGCCGAGTACCTGGGCACCGACCTGGCCGGGATCGCGGAGGAGAAGGCCGGGATCATCAAGAAGGGCCGCGAGGACCTGGTTCCGGTGGACACCGTCGCGATCATCGCCGAGCAGACTCCCGAAGTCATGGAGGTATTGCTGCGGCGTGCTGTCGAGGTGGAGGCCGCGGTCGCTCGTGAAGGCTCGGAGTTCAAGGTGCTTGCTCGCCAGATCGCGGTGGGCGGACAGCAGCTCGAACTTCAAGGCTTGAGCGGTGTGTACACCGACATCTTCCTCCCCCTTCACGGTGAGCATCAGGCGCGCAACGCCGCGCTCGCGCTCGCTGCCGTAGAAGCGTTCTTCGGTGCCGGTCCGGATCGACAACTGGATCAGGATGCAATCCGCAACGGGTTCGCCTCGATCGTCAATCCTGGTCGCCTCGAACGTGTTCGGAGTGCGCCGACGGTCTTTCTCGACGCCGCCCACAATCCAGACGGTGCCCGCGCTCTCGCGGCCGCACTGGCCGCCGAGTTCGACTTCCGCAAGCTCGTGGGAGTGGTCAGCGTCATGGCGGACAAGGACGTCGACGCCATCCTGACTGCATTCGAATCCGTCTTCGACGAGATCGTCGTCACCCACAACGGGTCACCCCGGGCGATGGACGTCGAAGAACTGGCGAACATCGCCGTCGCGAAGTTCGGCGACGAGCGCGTCGTCGTTGCGCCGGTGCTTGCCGACGCCTTGGAAGTCGCGATCGAAATCGCCGAGCAGGTCGCCGAACCCGGTGAGGCCGTATCAGGGGCGGGTGTGGTGGTGACGGGATCCGTCGTGACCGCAGGCGCCGCCCGCACGTTGTTCGGAAAGGACCCCGCGTGAGTACCCCGTCAGATGCCAATCCCGAGTCCGGAGACCACGAGCCCGGAGACACTGCCGGCGAGTTCGGGCCGCCGACCAAGGACCCGTGGAAAAGCTTCCGCGGAGTGATGGCCGGAACCCTGATCCTCGAGGCGATCGTCGTGCTGCTGGCTTTGCCGGTTGTCGCGGTCGTCGGCGGAGGCCTCACCGCGGCCTCCGCGGGATTCATCATCGGGTTGGCGGTACTGATGATTCTGGGTGCGGGCATCCAGGGCAAGCCGTGGGCGATGGGGTTCAACGTCGCGCTGCAGGTGATCCTTCTGTTCGGTTTCTTCGTCCACCCGTCGATCGCCGGTGTGGCGATCACCTTCGGGATCGTCTGGGGATACCTCGTCTACCTGCAGAGAGACATCAAGCGCCGGATGGACAAGGGCCTGCTTCCCGGTCAGCGGGACTGACCATTTAGGCTGTCCGCTGTGACTGAGCGCACCCTCGTACTGATCAAGCCCGACGCCGTTGCCCGTGGATACGTAGGAGAAATCCTCAGCCGTATCGAGCGCAAAGGCCTGACAATTGCAGCACTCGACCTCCGCGTAGCTTCCGAAGAGGTGGCTGGTAGCCACTACGCAGAACACGCCGAGCGTCCGTTCTACCCGAGCTTGTTGGAGTTCATCACCTCCGGTCCGCTGGTGGCCGCAGTGCTCGAAGGCCCCCGAGCCATCGCTGCTTTCCGTCAGTTGGCCGGCGGAACCGACCCGGTCGACAAGGCTCTTCCGGGTACGATCCGCGGCGACTTCGGACTCGAAGCGCAGCAGAATCTCGTTCACGGCAGCGACTCCGTGGAGTCGGCAGAGCGTGAAATCGCTCTGTGGTTCCCCGCGCTGTCGTCCATCTGAATCTCCGATCGGGCCTCTGGCCCACATGAACGGGCCTTCGGCCCACATCTCCACAGCGAATTCTCGGCACGTATCCCACATCGGTGCGCCCTTTGCAGTTGCAGGCGCGTTGGTGTGGGATACTGCTTTCAGTTGAACCGCAATTTGTTTTACGCACGTTCAACCGGATGACACCTAGGTTCGATGCCCTTTCATCGCTGCTCCAGGTCAACAGGAAATCCCTGGACCTCTGCACGCTGGATGATCAGGCGCTCGCGCACAGGACAACGGCCATCCAGCCAGGCACTTCATGTGCTCGCAGTGAATAACGGGCATTGCGGACCATGCGGAGCGAGACCTTACAATCTCGTACTCACTTCTGAGTGCGAGTACACACAGCACGCTCCCGCGTGGCCGCGTGACAACTCGACTTCTGGGTTGGACGCGCCCGGGGGCTGAGGAGACTTACGTGGCCGATCAATCCCCAACCGAATCAGATTCCAGCACCACCCCGGAATTTCCCGACAAGATGCGCGTACACGCGCTGGCGAAGTTGCTCGGCGTCACCAGCAAGCAGGTCCTTGCCGAAGCCGCAGCGCTCGGTACCGAATTGCGCAGCGCGCAGTCGAGTCTCCACCGTGACGTCGCTCAGCGGATTCATGCCTCGTTGACTTCCGCGGCCGAGGCCATCGAGCCCGTCGTCGCCGAGCTCGACACCCTCATCGACCCGGTTGTCGAGGCGCCGGTTGCCGAGGAGCCTGCTGCAGAAGCTCCCGTGGAGGCTGCTCCTGTTGCAGAGGCTCCGGCCGAGAAGCCTGTCAGGGCTCGTCGCACTCGCAAAAAGGTCGTCGTCGAAGAACCTGCAGCAGAAGAAACAGTGGATCCGGCTGTCGCCGAGATCAGCGCTGGACTCGAC
This sequence comes from Rhodococcus sp. YH3-3, assembly GCF_001653035.1. Classification (NCBI taxonomy): domain Bacteria; kingdom Bacillati; phylum Actinomycetota; class Actinomycetes; order Mycobacteriales; family Nocardiaceae; genus Rhodococcus; species Rhodococcus sp. YH3-3. The sequence goes on from NZ_BCWH01000002.1 coordinate 2,204,162, forward strand.
GCCGCAGCTGCGCTGCAGAGCAAGGAAGCCGAGCAGTCCGATCTGTTCACTTCCTTCGAGGCGCCGCAGACCCATCAGCCCGAGGTGGCTCCCGCCGCGCCGCAGGTCCCGCTGTTCCTGCAGCCGGATCTCGAAGCCGCCGAGGTAGCTCCGCGTCGCCGTCGCGCACGCCGCGAGCCTGCTGCACCGGCGGTCGTCGAAGAGAAGCAGACAACCGCGGAAGCCGAAACCGTCGTTCCCGAGGCAGCGCCGGTTGCAGTTCCTGCCGTCGAAGAGCCGGCTGTGACCGCACCGCAAACCGAGGGCGAGAGCGCCGAGTCCGAGGACGAGGACGACGATCAGCCGCGTCGCCGTCGTCGTGGACGCCGT